>DATJYY010000247.1:0-106157 GCA_035499395.1 Solirubrobacteraceae bacterium | reverse complement strand
CCGCACGTTCCTCTACATCCGCGGCGAGTACGCGATGCAGGCCGACATCCTCGAGGCTGCGATCGCCGAGGCCGTGGCGGCGGGCTACATCGGCGAGCGCATCCTCGGTTCGGACCACTCGATGTCGCTCGTGCTGCACCGTGGCGCCGGCGCGTACATCTGTGGCGAGGAGACCGGCCTGCTCGACTCGCTCGAGGGCAAGCGCGGCAACCCGCGACTCAAGCCGCCGTTCCCGGCAATCGAGGGCCTCTACCACGGGCCGACGCTGATCAACAACGTCGAGACGCTCGCGACGGTGCCGGCGATCATCCGGATGGGCGGCAAGGCGTATGCCGAGCTCGGGACCGAGACGTCGACCGGGACGAAGGTCGTCTCGGTCTCAGGAGACGTGCAGCGGCCCGGCAACTACGAGATCGAGCTCGGGATCCCGTCGAGAGAGCTCATCTACGGGCTCGCGGGCGGGCCCCTGGAGGGACGCGAGATCAAGTTCTGGTTCCCGGGCGGGTCGAGCTCGCCGGTGCTGACCAAGGACGACCTCGATGTCCCGTACGACTTCGACTCGATGGCCAAGGCGGGGTCGATGCTGGGGTCTGGCGCGGTGATCGTCATCGACGACTCGCACACCGTGCTCGAGGTCGCGCTGAAGGTCGCCAAGTTCTACGCGCACGAGTCGTGCGGGAAGTGCGTGCCGTGCCGCGAGGGCACGAACTGGACGCTGAAGATGCTCCAGCGGATCGAGTCGGGGGAGGCAACCCCGATGGATCTCGACATCATGGCGTCCGTGCAAGAGCAGATCATCGGCAACTGCCTGTGCGTGCTGGGAGACGCGATGGCGATGCCGATTGGCTCAATGGTGGAGAAGTTCCGGTCAGAGCTCGAGGCCGAGATCGAAGCGGCCCGCGAGCGCGCCGAGGGGGCGGAGTTGGGAGACGTGATCCCGATCGGAGTCGCCGACGAGCACGCCGGACCCTTCCCGGTCCACTGACGCCGCTGAATGCCCCGTCCCGAGCAGAACATCATCCAGCTGACGATCGACGGCCGCGAGGTGCGCGCGCCGGAGGGCATGATGCTCGTCGACGCCGCCAAGCAGGGCAACATCGAGATCCCCTACTTCTGTTACGAGCCGAAGCTCGGAGCTCCGGTGGGGGCGTGCCGGATGTGCCTGGTCGAGATCGAGGGTATCCCCAAGCTCCAGACCTCGTGCTCGACACCCGTCAAGGACGGGATGGTCGTCCACACCCAGACCGATCGCGTGCACCATGCCCAGAACGCGATCGTCGAGTTCCTGCTCGTCAACCATCCGCTCGACTGCCCGGTGTGCGACAAGGGCGGCGAATGCCCGCTCCAGGACATCACGTTCGGATGGGGTCTCGGGCGGTCGCGGTTCATCGAGCCCAAGCGCCACTTCGAGAAGCCGCTGGCGCTGTCACCGCTGGTCGCGATCGACCGCGAGCGCTGCATCCTCTGCTACCGCTGTGTGCGCTTCTCGCAGGAGATCGCGGAGGACTATCAGCTGGTCTTCGAGTCGCGCGGGGCACACACGTTCGTGGGCACCCACAACGGCCATCCGTACGTCGCGCCGTTCAGCGGCAACATCGTCGAGCTCTGCCCGGTCGGCGCGTTGACGTCGCAGCCGTACCGCTTCCGCGCGCGCCCGTGGGATATCGAGGGCGCTGGGGGGATCTGCACGCTGTGCCCGTCGCAGTGCAACGTCGAGTTCACGGTACGCGACGAGAAGGTCGTGCGGGTCCGGTCCCGCGACGCCACCGGCGCCGCCACCGGCGGCGGTCCCGGCGGCAACCCGGATGTGGACGACGGCTGGCTGTGCGACAAGGGCCGGTTCGCCTATCAGGCGATCCACGTCGACGAGCGCATCACCCAACCGCTCGTACGCGACGGCGGTTCGCTGCGCCCGGTGTCGTGGGATCGCGCGTTTGATGCCGCTGCGGGTCTGGCGCGCCATCGCGGTGCGGTCGGCGCTCTCGTGGGGGGACAGGCCACGAACGAAGAGGGGTTCTTGATCGGTCGGCTGATGCGAGAGGGGCTGTCGTCCTCGGATCTGGACTCGCGATCTGGCGAACAGCTTCCGGTTGGGCTGACACGCGCGCTGGCTGCGCCGGGGTTGCAGGCCACGGTGGTGGATCTGGAGTTCGCACACACCGTGCTGGTGCTCGGGTGCGAACCGCTCGACGACGCCCCGATCTTCGACCTGCGGATCCGCAAGGGGATACGGCGCCACGGCGTCAAGCTGGCGATCGCGACGTCGCGGCCGAGCGCGCTCGACCCGAACGCTCGGCTGTCGATCCGGTTCGCGCCAGGCGGGGAGGCGGAGTTCCTCGCCACGCTCGATGTCGCCTTGGCCGAAGGGACGGGCGGCTCGGAGTCCGATGCTGCCCGGGTCGCGGAGCTGATGCGCGACGGCGGCGAAGACATCGTGATCCTGTGGGGCGAGCGGTCGCTCTCCGCTGAGGCGCTTGGCACGTTGCTCAGCATCGCCGAGCGGCTGGGCCTTCCCGATCGTCACGGCGCGGGCCTGCTCGAGATCCCCGCAGGCGCGAACGGTCGCGGGCTGCGCGAGGCCGGCGCGATCCCCGGGTGCGGCCCCGGGTACTCGAGCGTCTCCGAGAGCGAGGCCACCGTGCCCGGACGCGGCGGAGCCGACATCGCCCGCGCCGTCGTCGATGGGCAGATCGCCGCGCTGTGGCTGTTCCAGACCGATCCGATCCGCGACCGCCCCGACCGCGCCCTGTGGGAGCAGGCGCTTGGAGGGGCGGGGCTGGTCGTCGCGCACGCCTCGGTCCTCACCGAAGGACTCGCGGAGCACGCGAACGTGATCTTCCCCGCGGAGTCCTACGCCGAGAAGGAAGGAACGGTCGTCCACCCCGACGGCCGCCTCCAGCGGCTGCGCACCGCGATCGCTCACCCGGGCGCCGTCCGCGCCGGCTGGTCGGTGATAGCCGAGATCGCCAGACGCGCCGGGCTCGACACCGGCGTCCTGACCTCCCCGATGGCGTTCGCGCAACTCGTGCAGGCCGTCCCGTTCTACCGCGGGATCACGCTCGAGGCGATCGCCGGGCGCGGGGTCCGCTGGCCCGAGCTCGACGTCGCCTCGGAGCTGCCGGCGCCGACAGCCGGCCAGGCCCGGCACGCCCGGCCGCCGGAGCCCGCCGCCGCTATCGCTCCTTGGAACGGAGAGCTGCGCCTCGGGACGTACCGCTCGATCTGGGCCGCTCCCGAGGTAGAGATCTCACCTGCGCTCAAATTCACGATCGCGCGCCAGCAGGTCGAGCTGTCGCCCGAGGACGCCCGACGGCTCGGGATCGGCGACGGAGACGCGATCGACGTGGCGCAGAACGGGACGCGGCTGCGCGGCAGCGCGCACGTTCGCTCCGGCGTCCCGGCCGGCACCGTGTTTCTCGCCGACGGCATCGCCGCCGAGTCGGCAAACGCCCTGACCGAGCCCGTCGTCGAGGTGAGCAAGCGATGACGATCAGGGTCCTCGCGGAGGTCAACTACTTCGAGCCCTGGTGGGTCCAGATCGTCAAGTCGCTCGTGATCTTCGGCGTGATCTTCGCGATTCTCCCGATCCTGATCGTGTACGAGCGCAAGCTGCTCGGCCGTTTCCAAGCCCGCTACGGCCCGAACCGGGTCGGGCCGTTCGGCCTGTTACAGCCGATGGCGGAGATCGTCAAGTTCGCGATGAAGGAGCCGTTCCGGCCCACGACGTCGGTCGGTTACCTGTTCCGGGCCGCGCCGGTGATCTCGATCATCACCGCGGTCGCGGCACTGGCGATCATCCCGTGGGGGGACGTCCAGCACATCTTCGGCCAGCAGGTGGGTCTGTACGGGATCGACGTGTCGATCGGCCCGCTGTACGTGTTCGCGCTGGCCGGGATCTCGTTCTACGGAATCATGCTCGGCGGCTGGTCCTCGGGCTCGAAGTACTCGTTTCTCGGATCGATGCGCGGCGCGGCGCAGCTCATCTCCTACGAGGTCTCGCAGGGTCTCTCGATCGTGGGCGTGATCATCACCGCCCAGACGCTGTCGCTGACCGGGATCGTCCACGCCCAGGAGGGCATGTGGTACTTCATCCCCCAATTCGCCGGCTTCCTGGTGTTCCTGGTGGCGTCCTTCGCCGAGACCAACCGCGCTCCGTTCGACCTGATCGAGGCCGACGCCGAGCTCGTCGGCGGCTACTTCACCGAGTACGGCGGCACCCCGTTCGTGGCCTATCTGTTCGCCGAATACGCAAACATGATCGTCGTGTCCGGCATGGCCGTGACGCTCTTCTTCGGCGGCTGGCTGCTGCCGTTCGGGATCGACCCGCCCGGCTGGGTCGACCCGTTCGTCGTGCTGGCCAAGATCTTCCTCGTGTTCAGCTTTTTCGTCTGGATTCGGGCAACGCTCCCTCGCCTTCGCTACGACCAGCTGATGGCGTTCGGCTGGAAGATCCTGCTGCCGCTGGCGACGCTCAACCTCCTGGTCACCGCGATCATCGTGGCCTCATGACCCCGTACGACATCAGCGACGATGTGATCGAGGTCGTCCGCTCGCCGGCGCGCGGTCCGGCGGCAGGCGCCTACCGGGTGTTCGGCGAGACGCTCCGGGGCCTCAAGACGACTCTCGCACGGGTCGCCGAAGGCCCGGTAACGATCCAGTACCCCGAGGAAAAGACGCCGGTCTACCCCCGCTTCCGCGGGCGCCACAAGCTCCACCGGTTCGAGGACACGGGCCTCGAGAAATGCGTGGGCTGCTCGCTGTGCGCGGCAGCCTGTCCGGCGGACTGCATCCGCGTGGTCGCGGCCGAGAACACGCCCGAGAATCGCATCTCGGCCGGCGAGCGGTACGCCGCGGTCTACGAGATCAACCTCAGCCGGTGCATCTTCTGCGGCTACTGCGAGGTCGCGTGTCCGTTCGACGCGATCACGATGGGACACGACTACGAGATGTCGGACTACTCGCGGTCGGATCTGATCTTCACCAAGGAGATGCTGCTCGCCGAGCCGATCGAGCGCACGCCGCTGCGCCGGGAGGGCGAGTAGTCCCGTGAGCGCGGTGCGCGTTCTGACCGGTCTGTGCTTCGACCGCGGACGGGGCGCGCCGTGAGCGCGGTCCTGTTCTTCATCGCCGCGATCGGGGCGATCACCGGTGCGTTCGGCGTCGTGATGCTGCGCAACCCGTTCTACAGCGTGCTCGCGCTCGCATTCCACCTGGTCTCGCTGGCCGCGCTGTTCCTGCTGCTCCGGGCCGAGTTCGTCGCTGCCGCGCAGGTGATCGTGTACGCGGGCGCGGTGATGGTCCTGTACGTGTTCGTGGTCGCGTACGTCGGCGGGGGCGAGCAGGTCACGACCCGCGGAGCGCTCCGCGTGCTCGGCCCGCTGTTCGCGCTGGCGCTCGCGATCGAGCTGTGCATCGCGATGCTCGGCGCGGGCCTGAAGGGCGTCAACTCCAAGGGCGCCGCCTATGCGCCCGGGTTTGGCACCCCGGGTTCGATCGGCAAGCTGTTCCTGACCAAGTTCCTGTTCCCGTTCGAGGCCGCATCGATCCTGTTGCTGGTGGCGGCGGTCGGCGCCGTCGTGCTGGCCCGGCGCCGGCGCGGTCTCGAGCCGGATGAGCAGCTCGAGGAGCGGGTGGAAGTTCCCCGTCCGGCGTGGACCGGGACGATGGCCGAGGCGGGTGGCATTCGCCTGCCGATCCACGACGACCAGCCCGCACCGGGCGGCGTGCCGGTCGCGACGACCGCCGAAGACGGCCCGGATCACGAGGGCGGCTGGTAATGAACATCGGCTGGTACCTGGCCGTATCCGCGATCATCTTCTGCATCGGCGCCGGCGGAGTGCTGGTCCGGCGCAACCCGCTCGTGATCCTGCTGTGTCTCGAGCTGATGCTGAACGCCGCCAACCTCGCGCTGGTGGCGTTCTCACGGATGTGGGGGAACGAGGACGGCCAGGTGTTCGCGCTGATCGTGATGGTCGTGGCCGCGGCGGAGGTGACGGTCGGGCTCGGGCTGGTGGTCGCGATCTACCGCCGGCGCCTGCCGATCGACGTCGATGAGCTGAACGAGCTGCAGGGATGAGCATGACCACCTTCGGCTGGCTGGTGCTGGCGTGCCCGATTGCCGGCACGATCCTGATCGGGTTCGGTTATGCCCGCTGGCCGGGCCGCAGCGCCGGCTGGATCGCGACGCTCGCGATCGCGCTGTCGTTCGTGTTCTCGGTTCTCGCGCTCGTGAAGCTGCTCGGGCTGAGCGCAGATCACCGCCAGATCACCTCGACTCTGTGGGACTACGACGTCTCGGCCGGCGTCGACGCCAAGGTGCAGATCCTGATCGACCCGCTGTCGATCTTCATGATGCTCGTGGTCTCCGGCGTCTCGACGCTGATCCACCTGTACTCGGTGTCGTACATGACGTTCGACAAGGGTTACTCGCGCTACTTCAGCTACCTGAACTACTTCGTGTTCTCGATGCTGCTGCTGGTCGAGGCGGGGAACTTCGTTCTGCTGATCGTCGGCTGGGCGTTCGTCGGCGCCGCCTCGTATCTGCTGATCTCGTTCTGGTACCGGCGCACGACAGCGACACGCGCCGGCATCAAGGCGTTCGTGATCAACGTGGTCGGCGACGTCGGGCTCGTGCTCGCGACGTTCATCATCTTCCAGCACGCCCACACGGTGCAGTTCCTGCCGGTGTTCCACGCGGTGCCGCTCGTCTTCGCACATAACGGCGCCCCGATCGTGGTCGCCTGCTTGCTGCTTCTCGTCGGCGCGTTCGCGAAGTCGGCTCAGGTCCCGCTCCACACCTGGCTCCCCGACGCGATGGAAGGCCCGACGCCGGTGTCGGCGCTGATCCACGCCGCCACGATGGTCACCGCGGGCGTGTACCTGATCGCGCGCATGCACGTGCTGTTCGAATGGGCGCCGACGGCGGCCGACGTCGGGGCGATCGGCGGCTGTCTGACGCTCGTGGTCGCGGCCACGGTCGCGCTCGTGATGACCGACATCAAGCGGGTGATCGCGTACTCCACGATGTCCCAGATCGGCTACATGATCATGGGAGTCTGCGTCGGGGCGTATTCGGCCGGCCTGTTCCACCTGATGACGCACGCGTTCTTCAAGGCGCTCCTGTTCATGGCGGCGGGCTCGATCATCGGCGCGATGGCGGGCGACCAGTCGCTCGACCACATGAGCGGGTTCCGCAAGGCGCTGCCGTTCACGTTCATCATGTTCATCGTCGGCGGCCTCGCGCTATCGGGGATGCCGCCGTTCTCGGGCTGGCTGTCGAAGGACGACATCATCGGCTTCCTCGACTACCGCGGCGGCGGCTTCGAGATCCTCGGCATCGTCGGCTACATCGGCGCGCTGCTTACGGGCATCTACACGTTCCGGATGATCTTCAGGGCGTTCTTCAACGAGCCTTGCGAGGAGGCGGTTGAGCTCGAGCACGGCCACCTTCACCACGCGGATGTTCCGACCAACCCGATGACCGGCGAGGTCGAGGACACCGACGTCGGCTTCCCCGGCCCCGGGCACTTCATCGCCGAGCGCGAACTGCCCATGAAGATCGCGATGAGCGCACTGGCGGTGCTCGCGGTGATCGGCGGCCTGGTCCAGGTCCCCGGGATCGACGACGCGATCACGAAGTTCCTCGAGCCGACGTTCGCCAACTCCAAGTACGTGCATGTCGAGGTCGGCACCGGCTCGGCGTGGGTCGGCCTGATCATCGGCGCTCTGATCGCGATCGCTGGCATCTCGATCGCGTACCGCATCTGGGTCAAGCAGCGCGGTACCTCAGCGCGGCTGATCGAGCGGTTCTCGGGCGCGTACGTGTTCCTCTCGCACAAGTGGTACTTCGATGAGATCATCGACTTCCTGATCGTCCGCCCGACGGCGTGGCTCGGGCGCGTGGTCAGCACGGGGCTCGAGCGCGGCGTGATCACCGGCGTCACCGACGGGACGGCGAGTGCGGTGCGCGCGGGCGGCGCCGCAGTCCGCCGGGCCCAGACCGGCTACCTGCGCTACTACGCCGCGCTGATGATCGTCGCGCTGGGCGGGGTCGCTCTCTACTTCCTGATTTCGAGCACGTGACACTGTCGATTCTCATCTGGCTCCCGCTCGCGATCTCGCTGATCGCCGCCGTGTTCCCGCGCGAGATGGTCGGGCGCGTGGCGGCGGTTGGGAGCCTCGTAACGCTCGGAATCGCGATCTCGTTCCTGGCGCGGTTCAAGCTGCATCACATCGGGCTTCAGTTCGTCACCGACGACGTCTGGATCTCGGCGCTCGGGATCCACTACAAACTCGGGCTCGACGGGCTCAACGTCGCGCTTGTGGTGCTCACGACCGTGCTGTTCAGCGCGTCGCTGTGGTGGTCGTCGTTTCGGGAGTGGGACCGCACGCGGAGCTTCTACTTCCACTTCGGCTTGGCCGAGAGCGCGGTGCTCGGCGCGTTCTGCGCGCAGGACCTGGCGCTGTTCATCGGGTTCTTCGACCTGATGCTGATCCCGTTCTACTTCTTGTGCGGTATCTGGGGCTCGGGCGAGCGGGTACGCGCGACGACCAAGCTCGTGATCTACACGCTGGTCGGATCGTTCTTCATGCTCGCCGGCGCGGTCGCGACCGGAGTGCTGACGTCGAACCAGACCGGCAATTCGTTGACGTTCGTCATCTCGTCGCTGCAGCAGGTGCATTTGTCGCACAGCTCGCAGGATTGGATCTTCTTGTGCTTCGCGGTCGCGTTCCTCGTGAAGATGCCCTTGGCCCCGTTCCACGGCTGGCTCGCCGACGGGTACAAGTCGATGCCGATCCCGGCGGTCGCGGTGTTCTCCGGGGTCGTGTCGAAGGTGGCCGCCTACGGTTTCTTGCGGATCGTGCTGCCGCTGTTCCCGTACGCCTCGGTGCACTTCCAGATGCCGATGCTCGTGCTCTGCCTGATCTCGATCGGGTGGGGGACGCTGGTCGCGTTCACGACGACCGACGCGCGGATGGTCGTCGCCTACTCGAGCATCGCCCAGCTCAGCTTCATCACGCTCGGGATCTTCTCGCTGAAGACCGCCGGCGGCCAGGGTGCGCTGCTGAACATGGTCAACCACGGGCTGGTGACCGCGCCAATGTTCTTCATCGTCGCCGCTGCCGCCGTCCGCGCCGGCGGATCGGAGGACCTGCGCGACATGGGCGGAATCGCGTTCCGCGCGCCGATCCTCGCCACGCTCGCGCTGATCGTCGCGCTGGCCACGCTCGCGATGCCCGGGTCGTCGAACTTCATCGGGGAGTTCATGATCCTGCTCGGAACGTTCCAGTCCAAAACCGCGGTGTCCGTGATCGCGTTCCTCGGCGTCGTCGGCGCCGCCGTGTACGCGTTGCGGCTGCTCATCAGGGCGTTCCACAACCGGGTCGGGCGTTCGGTGTCATCGCGCGAGGTGGGCATCGGCGAGGCCGTGGCGATCGTCCCGGTCGTGGTCGTGATCCTGGTGCTGGCGGTGTACCCGCAGTTCGGGCTCAAGCGCTCCGAGCCGACGTTGCGATCGACGCTCACTCCCGCGCAGATTCAGGCGGCGGCTGGTCACGCGTCGAGCGTCGCCGCGAGGGGTTCTTCTTTGAAGGTGGCGAGCCGATGAGCGCTTTGTTGCTCGCGGCGGCCCATGTAAAGGGCCCGCACATCGACTGGAAGGCGTTCTCGCCGCTGCTGTGTCTGGGCGTCGGCGGCCTGGTCGTGCTGCTGGTCGGCCTCCTGCCTCAGGCGGTGATCCGCGAGAAGATCGTGCCGGCGCTGACGGTGATCGCCTTCGCGTGCACGATCGCGGCCTGCATCTGGCGCTTCCACCACCCGACGCCGATCATCTCGGGAGCCCTCAGGATCGACGACCTCGCGCTCGAGCTCGACATGCTGTTCGCGGTTGCGGGGATCGCCACCGTGCTGATGTCCTGGCGCGCCGTCGCTCCACGAGTCTCCGGGCACGGCGAGTACTTCGCGCTGCTGTTGTTCAGCGTGTTCGGGATGGCCGTATTCGTCTCAGCCCAGAACCTGGTGACCCTGTTCCTCGGGATCGAGCTGCTGTCGATCCCGCTGTACATCCTGTGCGCGTCCGAGACCCGTCGGGAAGCGTCGCTCGAGTCCGGGCTCAAATACCTGGTGGTCGGCTCGGTCGGGTCGGCCACGCTCGTGTACGGGCTCGCGCTGGTGTACGGCGCCACCGGCTCGACCGACTTCGCCACGATCGGCCAGGCGATGTCGCTGAACAAGCTGTCCGGCGGCGTGCTCGGCAACGCGATGGTCCTGACCGGCCTCGGGCTCACGATCGTCGGGTTCGCCTTCAAGGCGTCGGTGGCGCCGTTCCATCAGTGGACGCCCGACGTGTACGAGGGCGCGCCCACGCCGATCACCGCGTTCATGGCGACCGCCACCAAGGCGGCGGCGATGGGTGCGTTCATCCGCTTCTTCGACTTCGCGGCGCTCGGCGCCCAGGACACGTGGGCGCCGCTGCTGGCGACGATCGCGGCGATCACGATCATCGTCGGCAACGCCGGCGCCCTCGGCCAGTCCTCTTTGAAGCGGATGATGGGCTACTCCGGGGTGGCGCAGTCCGGCTACATGCTCGCCGGAGTGGTCGTCGGCACCCGGCTCGGGATCCAGGCGACGGTCTTCTACCTGATGGCGTACCTGTTCATGAACCTCGCGCCGTTCGCGGTGATCGTGAACGAGGAGCACGAGCGACCGGACGGGGATTACCTGAGCGCCCTATCGGGCCTCGGCGCGCGCAACCCGTGGCTCGCCTGGCCGATGACGATCGGCATGCTCGCGCTCGCCGGCATCCCGGGCACGGTCGGCTTCATCGGGAAGTTCGAGCTGATCAACGCGCTCGTGTCGGGCGACTACACATGGCTCGCGATCGTGCTCGTGATCGGCTCGATGATCTCGCTGGGGTACTACCTGCGGGTCGTCGCCACCGTCTGGATGCGGCCGACGGTGCCTGCGCCGGCGGTGGTGCCGGGGACGCCGGGTCCGGGTGAGCTCGCCCCGATCGCCGGCGGGTCGCTCGAGTCCGACGAATGGGACGTCGGCGGGCCGGGCGCGACCGGCGCGATGCTGCGCTACTTCGAGGTCGTGTTCGTCGCCTGCGTATTCGCCGCAGCGACGATCGTGTTCGGGATCTTCCCGTCGCCCCTCTTCACGCTGGCGACGCACGCCGCAAACGCGCTGCCCGGTCTTTTCTAGGCGCGCGCGAACTCCGGCGATTCCGCTACCGAAAGCGTAGCCGCATCGCCGAGCCTCGGCCCACGCCCGCGAACCGGCTGGCGCTTACAGCTAGGACAGGTCGGTCAGCGAGAACTGCTGAGAGGCTTCGAGCAGGCGGTCCGCGGTCGTCGCTAGCTCCGAGAGCGACGCGCTGAGCTCCTGCGACTGCGCGCTCGTCTCCTGCGTCGCGGACGACATCTCCTCCGCCGAGGCCGATGACTGCTCGGCGACGGTCGCGATCTCGGTCGACGTCTCGGTCATCCCGCCGACGCTCTGCGAGATCGCGGCGATCGCATCGCCGATTTCGGCGAAAGCCTGCTGGGCGAGCTCGGAGCTCTCGACGCCCTGGTCGGCAAGGCGCGCCGCCTGTTGCACGAGGTCGACGACGCGGTCGATCTCCTGCTGGATCTCCTTGACGAGCTCGGCGATCGTGGTCGCCGATCCGCCGGACTCCTCGGCGAGCTTGCGGACTTCCTCGGCGACGACGGCGAAGCCGCGGCCGTGCTCGCCGGCGCGCGCCGCCTCGATCGCGGCGTTCAGCGCCAGCAGATTTGTCTGACTGGCGATGCCGGTGATCGTCTCGAGGATCCCGTTGATCTCGCTCGACTTGCGGGCGAGCTCGCCGATCCCGGCCTGCGCCTCCTGTCCCGAGACCCTGACTCGCTGCATCACTCCGTTCGTCTCGCCGGCCGCCTGGACGCCCTGCTCGCTCAGCTGCTGGGCGCGGTCCGTGGCGGCCGACACCTCGTCGGCCAGCTCGCGACCCCGCTGGAGCATCATCGCCTGGCGCTCTGCGCCCTGGGCGACCTCCGAGCTCGCGGCCGCGATCCCGGTCATCGCATGCGTGGTCTGCTCGACGTTGTCCCTGACCTGTCCGAACACGTGGTTGATATTCCGCGAGGACTCGATGAAAAGACGGAGCGACTCGTGCACGGTGGACTTCAGCTCGGAGCCACGGTCGGACAGATCGCCGGCGGCGGCGCTCCCGCGAACGCCGTTCAGATCGACTCCCATCGTCGCGAACGTGTCGAAGTAGAACGCATCCGTGATCGCCTGAAGGTCGTAGTTGAAGACGATCCCGATCGCGCGCTCGGCCTCGGCGAGGAGGGCGTGATCCACGCCCTCCTCGGCTCGGCGGAGCAGCCCCCGGCGCGCGCCGCGCTCGCCGGCGACCCGCGGGGGGTTGTCCCTCAGTTGTCGGCGGACGACGTCGAGATACGCCGGGTACCTCCCGAGGTACCACTTCATCGGCAGGTTGATCCGGTTGTAAGACGATCCGGCCTCGAGCAGCGTCGCGAAGTACTCGGTCCCGAACGGGCGGGACTGGCCGGGTTCCGCGAAGATGCGCCGCCAGTGGGCCGCTCGATCCGCCTGCCATTCGCGCCGGACGGCCTCGAGCTCGACGCCTCGCTCGGCGGCATAGCCCCCAAAAAATTCCGCGGTCGCGGGGAACTCGAAATGGTGATCGGTCAGGTCCGCGGCGACCACGTCCGCGACCTCGTTGGCCCAGGGCTGAAGCTCCGCCAGCAGCGCCACCACCTCTCCGTCGAGACCAATGAACTGACGCCGCAGCGCCAGGTTCTCAGGCGTGATGTGGTACAGCGCCGCCAGCGATTGCATGAAAGCGTTCTCCCTACGGTCGTCGTCGGGCACGCCAAGAGATGCGCTGCCCCCAGCTCCTTGCGACGTAGATCGTCCAGCGCACCGGAAACCTTTAGAGCGGGGGTCGCCGGTGCGGGTGGGCCATCGGTTGCGGCGTGCCGGGACCCTCCTCGGAGCGACCGCGCCACCCGCTAGGCTCCGGCATCCGTGGACTATCCGGTCGAGAGCTTCACGGAGGCCGAGCGCGAGCGCCTCCGTCCCCATTTCACCAATCTCGACCGGCCAGTGTTCGCGCTCGTCAACCTGCCCGAGACGGTCAAGGCGGCGCTGTTCGCCCGCTATTCGCGCTATCCCGGGACGCTGCGCCGGCTGTTCCTCGAGGAGTTCGCCGACGATCTCCCGAGCGACGCGGCGGCGATGATCGATCAGGGCGAGGGCACGCGCGCCGCGCAGCTCTACGAGCGGATCTTCCTCGGCTACGGGGACGACTCGGTGGCGCAGCTCGGCGGCGCGCACGTTGCCTGCGAGTGGGTCTCGAACGTGCTGACGAAGATCCTCCAGCGACCGCGCCTCGCCGGCTACCTCGAGCAGTCGACCCGTTACATCGCCTACGACACGCCGATGCCGGAGCCCCCGGGCGGTTACCGCTACTACCGAGACGAGTCGCTCGGCGGCGCCTACGAGCGTGCGATGGACGAGCTGTTCGGGATCTACTCGGAGGCGCTGCCGCGGGTGTGCGCGTGGGCGCAGGACGAGTTCCCCCGCGCGGGCGACGAGCCGGCGGCCGCGCACGCTCGGGCGATCAAGGCCAAGGCGCTCGATCTGCTCCGCGGCCTGCTCCCCGCGAGCTCGCTGTCGCACATGGGCATCTTCGCCACCGGCCAGACGTATGAGCAGCTCATCCTCCACCTGCTGGCACACCCGCTCGAGGAGGCGCGGAGTTACGGCGAGATGATCCTCGACGAGCTCAAGGCGGTCATGCCGAGCTTCCTCACGCGCGTCGAGCGCCCCGACCGCGGAGGCGAGTGGATCCGATACCTCGAGTCGCGCGAGCGCGCCGGCATGCGGTGGGCGGCTCGCCTCGGCCTCGACGCCGCCCAGGCTCCCGCCGGTCCGTCGGTGACGCTCCTGCGGGTCGAAGGGGACGAGGATGACCTCCTCTCAGCACTTCTGTTCGAGGCCGGTGCTGCGGCCGAGGAGCAGACGCGGGACGCGATCGCCGCGCTCGACGCCGACACGCGTACCGAGCTGCTCACCGACCTCGCCGGCGAGCGCTCGAACCGGCGCTACCGCCCGGGGCGTGGCCTCGAGACGCTCCGCTACCGGTTCGAGATCGTCGCCGACTACGGCGCGTTCCGTGACCTCCAGCGCCACCGGATGCTGACGGTCCAGTGGCAGCCGCTGACCCCCGATCTCGGCGCGGACATACCCGAGCAGATCGAGCTCGCCGGCTGCGGTGACGAGTACCGCCGCGCCCTCGAGCTGTCGCGACGCGAGTACGAGCGCCTCGTCGACGCCGGCCTGGCGATCGCCGCGCCCTACGCGCTTTGCCTCGGCTACCGGATCCGGTTCGTGCTCGACCTCAACGCCCGCGAGGCGATGCAGCTGATCGAGCTGCGCTCGGGCCGCGAGGGCCACCCGAGCTACCGGGCGGTGGCGCACGAGATGCACGCGCAGATCAGCGCAGTCCACCCCTGGGTGGGTGCGATGATGACGCACGTCGATCGCGACGCCGAGCCCCGGCTCGAACGGATCTTGGCCGAGATCCGCAGCCACGCCAGGGTGACCACCGGCTAGTCCCGGCCAGCCCGAGCCGGCGGTCGGATTTCAGCCTTACCCCCAGACTGTTATAACCCCTGGGGCAGTTCGAGAGGTAAGGGGCGGAGCCAGGGGATGCATTCGGTGAGGTGGTTTCGAGCGCGATGGACCGCGGTCGTCGTGTGCTGGCTCGCTCTGCTGGCCCTGCCGGCCGCGGCGCGAGCGAGCCTGTCGTGGTCGGCGGGCGTCGCAGTCGACACCCATGCCGCCGGCACCCCGCTCGACGGCGTCTCGTGCCCCACCACCGATCAGTGCACGGCGGTGGATGGCCGCGGGCGAGAGGTCACATTCAACCCGCAGTCCCCCGCCGGCGCGGCCGCTTCGGTGGTCGCGAGCTCGGCCTTGACCGCCATCGCCTGTCCGGCGGCGACGCAATGCACCACGGTTGATATCCAGGGACAGCAGGTCACGTTCGATCCGCAGTCGCCGGGCGACCCGACGCCCACGTCGGTCGATTCATCCGGAAAGCTGCTGTCCGTCGCCTGCCCGTCCACGACGCAGTGCACGGCCGTCGACACGAGCGGCGGCGAGATTACATTCAATCCGCAGTCGCCGGGGACCCCGTCGGTGGTCACGATCGACTTGACCAGTGCCGACGTGCTGGCCGGTGTGAGCTGCGCGAGCCTCACCCAGTGCTCAGCGGTCGATACCGGGGGATACGAGGTGACGTTCAACCCGCAGGCCGGACAGTTGTCGACTCTCAGCCCGGTTGGCAGCAGCAGCAGCCCCGTGGCGATCTCGTGCCCCACCGATCAGTGCGTCGTCGTCGACGCCGGCGGCGGCGCGGAGACCTTCGGCCCCGACGGCGCGTCCAACACGACGATCGACGGCTCGGTGGCGCTGACCAGCGTCTCGTGCTTTGCGGTCACGAGTGGCACGGAATGCGTGGCGGTCGACGTGCACGGCAACGATGTCGCCGCCGTTGTGATCGCCCTCGGCTCGTCGTCGTCGATCCTCGCCGCGAACCCGGTGGGAATCGACAGCGACGGGATTCCGACCGCAGTGTCATGTCCGGCGGCAAATCAATGCACGGCCGTCGACACGAGCGGTAACGCGGTCACGTTCGGCCCTGGTTCACCCGCCGGCGGCACCCCGGTCGCGATCGACGGGACGACCACGCTGACGGGTCTCGCCTGCCCGGACAAGACACAATGCACCGCCGTTGACGTCCACGGTATCGCGGTCACATTCTCCCCCGGATCGCAGGCGACACCCACCGTTGGGGCGATCGACACCGAAGCCGCCGGCGTTTACGGGGTCGCTTGCCCAGGGGCCACGCAGTGCACAGCGGTCGACATCGGTGGCGGCGAGGTCACCTTCGACCCCGACGCGCCGGGCACCGCAAGCCCCGTGTCGGTCGATTCCGGCCGCTCGCTCTACGGGGTGGCTTGTCCGGCGGCGACGCAGTGCACGGCCGTGGACGACATCGGGGACGAGGTCACTTTCAACCCACAATCGCCGGGCGCTCCGGCCGCGAACGCGATCGAGAGCGGCCTCGGCCTGTCGGCGGTCGCGTGCCCGACGACGACGCAGTGCACGGCGGTCGACGTCGCCGGAGACGAGGTCACGTTCAACCCCGAGTCGCCTGGGACTCCCAAGGTCGCGCGGATCGACTCAAACCCGGTGGTGTCGGTCACATGCCCCACCGTGACCGAGTGCAGTGCGGTCGACGCCGCCGGGCGGGAGGTCCTCTTCAACCCCCAGTCGCCAATCAGCGCATCCCGGAAGACGCTCGACCCGACCAACCAACTCAACGCGATCGCATGCCGCACGGCGACCGACTGTGTCGCGGTCGACAGCTCCGGGCGGGCGCTCGAGGCTGATCCAGGGGGTGTCGCGCAGTGGTCGGTTCAGCAGATCGCCGGGGGAAGCTCGGTGGCCGCAGTAGCCTGCCCATCGGCGCTCGAGTGCGTGGCGGTCGACACCGGTGGCTACCAATTCGTGGGGTCGAGCGGTTCTCTGCCACCCGTTCCCCGCCGCGTTTCGTCGCCGAAGATAGCCGGCACGCCCCGAGCGGGCCGCGTACTCCGCGAATCGCACGGAAGGTGGTCGGGCGGTGCGACATCGTTCCGCTACCAATGGCAGCGCTGTAACACACGGGGCCGATCCTGTTCGTCGATACGAGGCGCCATCGGGCAGACGTACTTGCTCGTCGCGAGAGACGCGGGTCACAAGATCCGGGTGCTCGAGTCGGCATTCAACATCAGCGGTGCGGGGCCTCCGGCGACATCGGGCGCGACCGCGATCATTCGCCCGCGGGTTGCGGTGGCGGCCACTCGGCTGTCGCTCTCCGGGGTTGCCGAGCACAGGCCGAAGCTGGCGTTCACGGTGACCGCCGGGCCGGGCGAGCCACCGCTTAAGGCGGTCGCGTTGCGGTTGCCGGACTTCCTCGAGATTCCGCCGGGACACGCAGCGCTCCAGGAAGAGATCACCGTCCGCGCGAATGACAGATCTCTGACATTCTCGGCGGGGATCGCCGGGCGAACGATCGCGCTGAACTTGCGCAAATCCTCCATCAGCGTCCGGATCGCAATCGGCCCCGACCTGATCGCGACGAGCGCGGCGGTAGCGAGGCGCGCGCGATCGCGCAAACTCACCAGTGCGACCATGGTGATCGTGGTCACCGAGACCCGTGGCACCAAGACTCAGTTGCGTGCGAAGATCCCCGTCAGCTGACAAATGCCTCTCTGGCAGCGGTATTTTTGCCCTGCAAGACGGCAAGTTCGCACCGGGACGGGGGATGGGCACCCAATGCTCGGGCTCAAGTTGAGCTTCGGCTTGTGAGGAGCGGTGGCGCCACGTCCTGCGACCACGGTGGCGCTCGGACACGCTTAGTCCCGTCATACGCAGCGCCGAGCGGTTGGACGACGGCAGCGTCGAGTGCCGGCACGACCATGCTTAAGCACTCAATTACTGATTATTCCTCAGTGAGCGGGAACTTTTCGTCGTCCCCGCTATTGACTTCGGGCACGGCGATCTGGGACCGTGAAAAAAGGAATATGGAGCCCTAAGGAAGGGGCGGTCGACGGAGCGCGCTCGGGGGCGCCCAGCGCGGGGGGACTACGCAACAGTGAGGGTCAGCCGGATGTGTATACGTGGGTAGGCGGCTGATTCCTGCATTCTCGGGCGCGCACGGCTTCGGGACCGCGGGTTCCTTTGGCCTGAATGGCCTCGGCACCCGGCGGATGCGGTTCTGGTTCGCCGTGGCGTGCGCGATCGCGCTCACCACCCCATACGCGCTGATCATGGCCGACGCGATCCGCTCCGAAGTGGATGCCCGGCCCGCGCCGGCCGCAATTCCAGAGCTGTCGCTGCCGGCGGCGCACTTTCCGCAGGTCACGGCGCCGACGCTTCGCGCGCCCGCGGCCCCGGCGCCGGGTCCGCCGGCGGGCGCTGCGACCGGCCCCACGCGCGCGGCGCGCACCGTGCGCGGCTCGAGAGTGGTCAGAACGAGGGCTGTCAAGCGCACCGGCAGCCGGACGGTGCAGATGCCGGTCACTAACAGCTCTTACTCGCTCGGACCGGGATCTCCGTCGGGCAACGCACGAATCAACCTGCCTAGCTCGCCCGTGGTTAAGGGGCTCGCGACCGCGTTGGCCGCGGCACCGGTCGTCGTGAATACGGCTCCGCCGCCGCCTCCGATGCCTGCCCCGGCGCCGGTAGTTGCCACGCCCGCGGTGCCCGAGCCCGTTCCTTCGGCCACTCCTGCGACTGCGCCCGTGCCTGCGAGCACTTCGGCCGCCAGCCAGCCGCCGACGAGCACCGCCGCGGCGAAGTCTGGGCACGCAGAAACGAAGTCGACGACGCAAGGCGCGCAGGGACCAGACACCTCAGGGGGAACAATTCAGCCGGCGGCCACGCCCGCCGCTGTGAGCAATTCGCCACCCGCGACAGCGCCCTCGCCACCCCCTTTGACGCCAGCCCCGGCTCCGGCGCCGATGCCCGCCCCCACCTCGACTGCGGCGTCGGCGGCTCCGGCCTCGACACCGACCTCTTCCAGTTCCGATGCTCAGGGTTCGACTCCCGACTCTGGCGCGCCGGGACCGGCCGCCGCCGACCAGACGGCCGCGAGTGCAGGATCCAGTTCGCCCGCGACCGACGGGGTGTCCACGGACACCCCAACCCCGGCGACGACGGCGACGGTGACCAGCCCCGCTCCGCAGGCCACGACCTCGGACGCTCCTTCGAGCTCGGTCTCCTCCGGGCCGGCGGTGTCCTCGACCCAGTCCCCGCAGACCACGACCTCCCCGTCGACCTCGACCCCGCCGCCGACTGACACGTCGAGCTCCGCGTCGCCGGCAGCCGCGCCGGCCCAGAACACCGCCCCAACCCCGACGGTGACGCCGACCACCGGTTCGGCGGCACCGGCTAGCTCGGTATCGATCAGCAGCGCCAAGCCCACCGACCCCAGCGCCGGCGACGGCGCCGGCGCGGATATCACCCCACCGGCGGCGGGGAGCGTGCAGTCGACGGACACCACGGGCGCCGGGGATCTGATCACGCTCTCTGCGACGGCTCAGACCGGTGGCACGAGCGCTCCGACGAGCTCGGCAATCTCGGCCTCGATCGCCGCGGGCACGGTCGTGACGTCGTCTGCGGGATCGTCGAGCGCCGGAGCCAACACGACGCTCGCCGTAGCGGACGACCCGGCAGCGGATGCGACGCCGTCGACCGCGCCGGCGAACCTCGGCTCTGTCGTGGCAGCGTCGGGCTCGGACCCCGCGCCGATACTCGCGACGGCACCAGCATCGGTCGCCGCGAGCGGAACGTCACGAGTCGGGATCGACCCGGCGGGCACCACGAGCTCTGACTCGATCTCCCCGCCGCCGACCGACGGGGCCACAACGCTTACCAGCGCAACCGTCGCGCCGCTCGACGCGGCCGCGGTACCAGGCAGCGGACGCGGCCCTCCTGCGCCCTCGCTCAATCCGTTGACGCTTCCGGTGCTGGACGCGGCGGTCACAGCGGCTGAGGCCGAGTGGCAGTCGGTGTTGCCGGGAGCGAGCTTCGCCGGGGTTTCGGTCTCGATTGGCAATCTGCCGAGCTCAGAGCTCGGAGTGACCGTCGGGACGGCGGTGACGATCGATCCGTACGCCGGCGGCTACGGGTGGGCCCAGGCCAACCCGGGCGATCCGCAGGGGATGGACCTGGTGACCGTGGTCGCGCACGAGCTAGGCCACGTGCTCGGCTATGGCGAGTCGACCGACCCGTCGAACCTGATGTACGAGTGGCTGTCCGCCGGGCAGACACGCACGATCACGAGCACAGCGCAGCTGTCGGCGGTGCCGGCATACGCGTCTAGCTCTGACGTTCCGATCTTCCAGCAGGCAGGACCGATCGGCTTTGCGATCGGCGGTTCGCCCGTTACGACGCTCAACGTGGGCAGCGTCGTGATCGGGGCCACCGGCTCTGTCTCGGTCACGCTCACGAACTCCGGCTCCTCGGCGATCAGCGGGCTGGCGTTCTCGTTCGCCTCGGGCTCGTCGTCGCCGTTCACGGTGTCGGGGCCGACGTCGATTGCCCCCGGGGGCACGGCGACGCTGACGCTGTCGTTCCTGGCGCCGAACGTGCAGCAGACCTGCAGCGACACGCTCGTGATCACGGGTACGGTCGGCGGCCAGGCCTTCACACAGAACGCGACGGTGTCGGCGACGCCGGGGCCGGTCGGGCTCTCGGTCAACAGCTCGTCGGTGTCGTCGGTGACGTTCGGCAGCACGCCCGTCGGGACGACGACCCAGCTCACCGTGACCTTGTCCGACGCGGCAGGCGTCACGCTCAGCGGCCTGTCGTTCTCGTTCGCGCTCGGTTCTTCCTCGCCGTTCACGATCACAACTTCCTCGGCGCCGACGAGCCTGTCGAGCGGTGGCACGGGAACGCTGACGCTGTCGTTCGCGGGGCCGGGCGCGATCCAGACGTACACCGACACGCTTGATGTCGATGGCACGTGGAACGGCGCGCCGTTCACCGAGGCCATACCGGTCTCCGGGTCCGTGACGGCACCGGTCGGGCTCACCGTCGGCAGCGCCCCGGCGACGTCGGTGTCGTTCGGGAACACGCCGGTCGGGACGACCAGCCCCGTCACGGTGACGCTGTCGAACGTGGCCGGCGCGGCGATCAGCGGTCTCACGTTCGCGATCGGGTCGGGCGCGGCTTCACCGTTCAAGATCACGACCACGTCCCCGCCGTCGAGCCTGGCGACGACTGACACGCCGAGCCTCGCGCTCTCCTTGACGGCCCCCGGTGCCCCAGCGCCGTACGCCGACACGCTCGTCATCGCCGGGACGGTCAACGGCGTCTCGTTCACGGAGAAGGTCCCGCTGTCGGCGACCGTGCCTGCGCCCGTTGCGCTGTCTGTCGGCGGGAGTCCGGTCACGTCCGTGGCGTTCGGGCAGGTCTCGGTCGGCGCCACCGGCACGGTGACGGTGACAATCACGAACGGCGCGGCATCGACGATCTCGTCGTTGGCGGTCTCGTTCGGATCCCGGACGTTCTCCGCCGCCGCGCCATCCGCGACTTCCGTGTCGGCAAACGGGACGGCGACGGTCGTGTTGTCGTTCACGGCGCCGGTCACACCCAACACCTACCTGGACACGCTGACGGTCTCCGGGACACTCAACTCGGTCTCGTTCACGCAGACGTTCGCGGTGTCCGGAGTCGCGTCCGCGCCCGCTCCGCTGACGTTCACGGTCAACTCCGCCACCGTCACCACGCTCGCGTTCGGGACCGTCACGATCGGCACCGCCGGAACCCTCACCGTCACGCTCGGGGATCCCGGCACGGGGAGCATCTCCAGCCTGCAGTTCGCGTTGGCGTCGGGCTCCGGGTCGCCGTTCAGCGTGGTCGGTCCACCCCCGGCGAGCATCAACGCCGGCGGCTCGGCTTCGGTGAACCTCGCGTTCGCGAAGCAGACCGCGTGGAACACGTACGGCGACACGCTCTTGATTTCGGGCGTGCTGACGACCCCGGGCACCGGCGGGTCGTCAACGACCGTCCCGTTCACACAAGCCGTGCCCCTGTCGGCGGTCGTGCCCGCGCCGGTCGCCGTGAGCGTGTCCTCGACCACGGTGATCACGCTCGACTTCGGCGTCGTCACCATTGGCACGTCCGGCCCGGGCGGGACACTGAGCGTCACCTTCACCAACCAGAGCGGAGCGCCGATCACCGGCCTCGGGCTCTCGTTCGCGTCGGCCTCCTCGCCCTTCAGCGCCGCACCGCCGTCGCCGACGACCCTGGCCAGCGGAGCGAACGAGACCGTGCAGCTCACGTTCGCGGCGGGCGGCGATTCGCCGAGCTACGTCGACACGCTCCAGATCACCGGGACGATCGGCAGCACCTCGTTCACGCAGACCATGCCGGTCTCCGCCGAGGTGCCGTCGTTCCTGGCCGCGATCGAAAACGAGCTGCTCGCGTACCAGAGCGGCGCCGCGGTCGGCACCCAGACGCTGACCCCGGCCACCGGGATCCCGATCGGGAACGTGCTCCTGATCGGATCGCCCACGCTCACCTTCCAGGGGTTCAGCGTCAGCGGCACGGGCAGCGGCGCGCTGTTCACGGGGACGATCGGCGTCTCCTCGAGTGGTGCCACGATCGCCGCCGGTGGCCTCACCGCCACCTTCGGCGCCGTGTCCGGCTCCTATGTCCTGAACGGACAGGCCGCGGGCGCGGGCACCTTCACGCTGTCGCTCGCGGCGCCGTCGGCCAGCGCCCCGAGCTCGATCACAACCCCGAGCATCGTCGCTGGTTCGACCGGTGCGATCACCGTCGTCTCAACCGACGACGGCACCCGATCCAGCACCACATTCGGCGCGACCGGAGCGCAGGCGACCCTCAGCGCCGGCGGCAGCGGCGGGCCGACGGTCACGATCTCGAGCGGATCGCTCGGCCTGGTCGCAAACTCGCTCGACGTCAGCGGAACTCCGGGATTCGCCCTGCAGGTCAACGGCACGGCCGCGCTCGGCGGGGTCACCGGCACGACGCTCACGGGCACCGGCTGGTCCGCCGATTACGACAGCGCCGGCAATGTCGGCCCGGTGGTCGTCAACACCGGCTCAGGCGGTTCCGTCGTCGTCACGCTGTCGCAGCCGGCCGGAACGACCGGAACCTGGACCTCCGTCTCGGGTCCGGCGACGCTTTCGCTCGGTTCGGTTGGTTCGCTCCAGGGCACGTTCGCGGTCACCGTGGGAGCGTCGTCGCTTAACATCGCCGCGACCGGGTCCTCGGCCGCGATCAGCGCCGGCACAAGCGGCGCCGCGATTCAGATCTCCGGCGCGTCGGGCTCGGTCACGCTCACCGCCGCCGGCGCGACGGGCACGGCCTCCGGCCAGGCTCTGCTGACCGGCTCCTCGGCGCTTGCGTTCTCCGCGGCCGGTTCTGTGAGCTTCTCGACGACGACCGCCACGCCGACGTTCACGATCACCGCGGCGGGCGCGCTCCAGATCGCCGGCCTCGTCGGGCTCGATGGCGCGATGACCTTCACGGCCGGCACCGGGTCGATCGGGCTGTCGATCACGAGCACGCCGCAGGGCGGTTCGCAGATATTCCTGGCGACGCAGATCAACTCGGACGGTACGTTCGCGGCCAACGGCCAGGTCGCGCTGGCGCTGCCGTCGCTGCTCTCCGGAGTATCGCTGGGCGGGCCGGTCACGCTCCAGGTCAACACGTCGAGCTCGCCGGTGATGCTCGGCGGCTCGACGATCCCTGCCGCCACCGGCGGCGGCATCGCGCTCTCGATCACGAGCGGACCCTCCGGATCGCAGGTCGCGCTCGCCGTGCTGATCACGCCGACCGGGAAATTCGCCGCCGCGGGGCAGATTGCGGCCGCAACCCCTCCGGCGGCCGGCCTGTCGCTGAGCGGACAGCTCTCGATCCAGGTCAACACCAGCAGCACCGACGTGTCGCTTACGGTGCCCGGGGCCGGCTCGCCGACGACCGTCAACCCGGGCACGTTCACCGCGACCGCATCGGGCGCCTCGCTGTCGACGCCGCTCGGCGCGGTGACCGGCACGTTCAGCTTCGGTACCGATCCGGCGACCAACGGGACGAAGATCGATGTCACCGGCGCGTCACTGCTGCTCGGCTCCGCGACGGGTGCCGGGTTCGCCGTAACGGGCTCGGCGTATGCACTCGTCCTGCCGAGTGGTCTATTCGCGCTCCGAGCGTCGGGCGGCGGGGCGCTGTCGGGGATCTCGAGCGTCACGTTCACCGGACCGTCATTCAACGGCGAGTTCAACAACACCGGGCAGAGCATCACGCTGACCGACGACAGCGCAGACACCGCGGCGGTGATGGCCGGCGTCGACGACGTCCAGGGGAACGGCGTGACCCTCGCCGTCGGCTCCGCCGTCAGCCTCACGGGCAACTTCGCGGTGCAGGCCAGCACCGCGGGGCCGACGTCGGGGGAGGTCGTGATCGGCGCGAGCGGGCTGAGCGCGAGCGTCGGGTCCTCCCCGGGACCGCAGGTCGAGGTGACCAACGCGACGTTCGTGGCCGCGGTGGCGTCCGATCAGACGTACGCGCTGCAGGCCGCGGGTACGGCGTCCGTGAATGGGCTGAGCGGCGTGACGATCAGCGGCACGATCGGCGTCGAATACAACACGAGCACGAACGCGGTGATGGAACAGATCACGGTCGCCGGAGTCACTCAGGCGCTCAACGTGCCGGGAGCCACGTCGTCGACCACTCCGTTCTCGCAGTTCGGTGGCCCCAACGTGATGATCGCGGTTCCTGGCGCGCAACTGAGTGGCGCGCTGTCGCTCGCCTCCGCAGCCGGAGGGTTCACGGTCTCGCTGACCGGCGGGACCCTGAACATCGGCGGCTCGCTTGCGGTCGCTACCGGTGTGAACGGCAGCCTCGCCGTGGCGTCGACCGGACTGACGCCAAGCCTGAGTGCCTCGTCGCTGGCGCTGAACGTGCCGGGCCTGGGTGTCACGGCCACGGGCGCGGTCGCTTTCAGCGGCGCGGGCGACTCGATCACCGTCACGCTCGGCACCGCCGGGTCACCCGCGACCGTGACCGTGGCGGGGCAGTCGGTCTCGGGCGTGTTCGCCGTGCACGCCACCGGTTCGCAGCTCGCGGTGTCGGCCAGCGACGTCTCACTGCAGCTGGGGTCCTACCTGACGATCGGCGCCGCCGGCGGCGCGAGCGGTCAGCTCCTCCTGAGCGGTGCCGGCGTCGCGGCGGATATCACCGTGCCGTCGATCACGCTGAGCGTGCCGACCCTGCAGGCAACTTCGGCATCCGGTCAGATCGAGATCAACTCACAGCCGATCCCGGTAAGCGAAACCTTCGCGGGCTCGAACACGCCGCTCGTGCTGCCCGCGGGCCCGTACGTCGAAGTGTCGGTGACGCTGCCCGAGACGCCGATCGGCACGAGCACCACGACGGTCGGCCAGCTCGCCGGCTCATTCCTGTTCCAGCAGCAGACCGTGAACGGCGCGACCATCACGGTGATCGGACTCACCGGCCTCTCGGTCTGGGTCGGCTCGGCCACGAGCGCGTCGTTCACGAACGGCCAGGGCATCCTCGTGATCACGCCCAACGGAGTCGCCGGTTACGTCTCGGGCTCCGTATCGGGCGGACCTCAGGTGCTGGTCTCGATCAATACGACCGGTCAGGCGATCGACGACGTGGTCACGATCGGCGGTCAGCAGCTCACCGTCGACTTCGGCTCGGGCGAGGGCAACGTGTTCGCCGTCTCGCTCAGCAACCTCTCCTACAAACTCGGCAACTACGCGACGATCGAGGGCAACGTGACGCTGTCGGCGTTCACGACCTCGGCGGCTGACGGCGGCATGACCGGCGCCGCGTTTGCCGGCACCGAGCTGACCGTGTTCTTCGGAAACGGGCCGGCGTTGCTCGCGAACGGCAATCCCAACCCGCTCGCGGTTGGATTGTTGCTGACGAACGCGAGCGTCGCGCTGTTCACCTCGGGCTCCAACTACGCGTTCGAAGCGCAGGGCACCGTCCAGCTAGTCGGCGTCCCGAACGTGTCGATCTCGGGCCAGGCTCATGTCCAGCTCAACACCTTCGCGCAGGCGTTCAACGAGAACATCCCCGCCGGACCCTCGAACATCCCGCTCGTCTTCTCCGCGGGCTCGGTCACCTCGGTCGGTGGCCTCGGGCTCGGGCTCAGCTTGTTCGGGGAGACGTTGACGACCGACCTGTCAGTCAGCGACAACGGCGGGATCACGCTCACCGCTGCAAACACCCAGCTGACCCTGTCGGCACCGAGCGGCAACGTGAATTCCCGCGGACCCCCGCTCGTCCAGCTCTCAGGTGGCGCCGGCCAGCTGTCGATCTCGAGCTCCGGCGTCTCGGGCGCGCTGAGCGGATCGGTCTCGATCTCGCTCCCCGGCATCGCCCTCACCGGCACCTTCGACGTGCTCGTCAATACGACGGCACAGCAACTGACGGTGACCGACGGTGCCAGCAACAGCGTCACCCTCCCGGCTGGTCCCTACGTCCAGATCGCGACCTTGGGAAGCACCCCGGCGACCCTGACCGTCGGCGGCCAGACCATCTCGGGTCAGTTCTCCTTCACCCAGTCGTCCGTCGCGGGGGTGGCGACGACAACCCTGACCGTCGCAAACGGCACCGCCAGCGTTTCCGCCGGAGGATCTCCGCTCCTGTCGGTGACCAACGGGCAGGGCACGCTGACCGTCACCTCCGCCGGGATCGCCGGAACGCTGTCGGCGAGCGTCAATGTGAACGCGAGCGGCTTCACGATGTCGACGCTGTCGATCGCGGTCAACACCACCCCGGTCGCCACCGGCGGCGTCCCCGCCGGGCCATTCCTCGCGATCGACGCGTCCGGGGCGAGCCTCACCGTCGCCGGGCAGACGGTGTTGGGCAGCTTCAGCTTCCAGACGAGCACCGACAACAGCGGCAACCCGGTGGTGCTGATCGGCGCGAGCAATCTGTCGCTTACGCTCGGACCGGCGTCGCTGACGAACGGGAGCGGCGAGGCGCTGCTCACATCGACTGGAATCGCCGGCCAGTTCTCCGGCCAGATCTCGCTCACCGTACCCGGCGTGTCGGTCAGCGGCGGTCTGTCGGTGCAGGTCAACACGACCGGGAACCCCGTCAACGAAGTGTTCAGTGTCGGCGGACAGATGAACACGCTGGCGCTCCCGGGCGGCACGTCCTACCTGCAGATCGCGGGCACGAACGTGTCGGTGACCGTCGCCGGTCAGACGTTCACGGGCAGCGTGACGCTCACGAGCAGCTCGACGGCCACGACGCTGTCGCTGGCGAACGTGTCGCTGTCGCTCGCCGGCGGCGTCGTGACCGTGACCGGCGGCAGCGGCAACCTCACGCTCGGGTCGGTCGGCGCGTCGGGAAGCTTCATGGGCACGATCGCGCTGGGCGTCCCCGGGGTCAGCCTCGGCGGCACGGTCACCGTCAACTTCTCCGACACCCCGAGCCCATCGGTCGACGTCACGTTCGATAACGCCTCGGTGACGATCGCGGGGCAGACGCTGACCGGCGACCTTACGTTCACGCAGGCGGTTGGCGCCGGTGGCGCCCCGGTCGTGACCGTCGCATTCCAGAGCACAGGATCGACGCTGCTCGCGTTCGGGCCTTCCGGCTGCGCGACCGCGAACAACTGCTTCGTATCCGTCGCCTCGGGCTCGGGCGAGTTCGTCCTCTCCAGCCAGGGCGTCGCTGGTGACTTGAAGCTGACCGGGGTGACGTTCGATCTCCCGGGTGGGATCACGCTCGCGGGGACCTATGGGCTTGAGGTCAGCACGCTCCCGACGGCCGTCAACCAGTCCTTCACGATCGCCGGCAACACATCGACGCTTGCGCTGCCCGCCGGGCCATACGTCGCGGTTAGCGCGAACGGCGCGTTGACGGTCAGCACCGGCAACTCGCTGTCGGGCATCTTCCTGTTCGAGGATCAGGCCGGCGCGATCGTCGTCGCCGCCACCGGCCTGACCGCGGACGCGGGCGGCAGCCAGGTCCTGTCCGGCGGCCAGGGCGCGCTCGTGATCGAGCCCGGCGGTATCGCCGGGATCTTCACCGGCCAGTCCGTCAGTAACACGAGCGTCGCGCTCCAGGTCAACACGACCGGCGGCGCCGTCGATCAGACGGTCACCGTCGGCGGTCAGCAAATCCCGATCCAGTACGGCCCCAATCAGGGCAACGTGTTCGCGATCGCGGTCTCGACCGTCCTCGACTACAACCTCGGCAACTTCGTCACGGTCTCCGGGACGATCACGTTCACGAGCACGACCGTGAACGGCTCGACCGCGAACGCGTTCGCGGGGACCGGCGTGACGATCTTCATCGGACAAGGCCCGGCGTACCTGCCGAGCGGCGGGATCAACCCTCTGGCGACCGGGCTTCTGATCTCGAACGCGCAGGTCGGATTCGTCGAGGAGGGGACCGGTTCGTCCGCCACGTTCGCGCTCAGCGCGACCGGGACCGTAACCGTGCTCGGCGTCCCCGGCGTGACGCTCTCCGGCACCGTGACCGTCGCTTTCAACAACACCGGCCAGGACGTCAAGCAGATGATCTCGAACCCGGCGAGCCCGACCGCCGGCGTCCTCGTGGACGTCGCATCCGGCACCGAGACGTTCTCGGTCGCCAACGGCCAGCTGAGCGTGCTCGGACAGACGCTGAACGGCAACTTCTCAGCCGCGCCCCAGGCCGCCGGCGGCGTCGCTGTGAGGGTGTCCGGAGCGTCACTCTCGCTCGGCGGAGGCGCGCTCTCGCTCACGACCGGCAACGGCACGCTGGTGCTCGGGTCGGGCGGGTTCGCCGGCGACGTCTCCGGAACGCTGAGCACCACTATCCCAGACGTCTCGTTCAGCGGCACGTTCAGCATTCAGTTCAACACCTCCACAGCGGCGGTCGTCGCGTCGACAGGGACGGCGTCGATCGACCTGCCGGCGGGACCGTTCCTTTCGGTCGCGGCAACCGGCGCGACCCTGACGGTGCTCGGGCAGACCGTCAGCGGCAACTTCACCGTCACGCCGGTCCAGCTCCCGGACGGCACGTCCGCGACGGCCATCGCCGCAACCGGTCTGAGCATCTCGCTCGGCAACTCCGGGTCGGGCGTGTCGGTCACGAACGCGCAGGGCGTGTTGCTCCTGACCTCGGCGGGGATCGCGGGCCAGCTGTCGGGGACGGTCGCGGTGAATCTCCCGGCGGGCGCGTCGCTGACCGGCACGTTCGGCGTGATCGTGAACACGACCACGAACGTGGTGTCCACAAGCGTCACCGTCGGCGGGTCGCCGGTCGTGGTAAGCGTTCCGGCGGGGCCGTACTTGGAGTTCACCGCGACCGGGGCCACGCTCACCGTTCTCGGGCAGAGACTGACCGGCAACTTCACCGTCGAGCAAGCGAGCTCGCAGACCAATGGCTCGATCCTCGCGGTCGGCATCACGGACGGCTCGCTGTCGCTCGGCGGGGCGACGCCGATCGTGTCCGTGACCGTGATCAACGGCGCGCTGTTCCTCGAGTCCGGTCAGCTCGCCGGCTCGCTCCAGGGCACGGTCGCCGTGAACGTGCCGGGGATCACGCTGTCGGGCTCGTTCACCGCGCAGTTCAACACCGGCTCGCAGCCAGTAAATGACACCGTCACGGTCGGCGACACCCCGGTCACGGTCAACGTAAGCGCCGTCCAGACGGTCGCGCTCACCGGCACGAACGTGTCGCTCGCGACGCTTGGCCAGACCGTGAGTGGGAACTTCACGATCGAGCAGTCGACGTCAGGACTCGCGATCACCGTCTCCAACCTCGTCGCGGACCTCGGCGGAACAACCGCGTCGCCGCTCGTCGCCGTGACGGGCGGCGGGACGATCACGCTCGCGAGCGGCGGGCTCTTCGGCTCGATGACGGTCTCGGTCGCAATCAACGGCTCGTCCGGCGTGTCGTTCGGCGCGGGCGACACGTTCGCGCTCGACTTCAACACGACGTCGGCCCCGCAGGGCACGCTTCCGGCGGGGCCATTCGTCCGGATCGACGCCTCGCCCCTGCACCTCACCATCGCCGGCCAGACGCTGACGGGCGCCGTGTTCATCCAGCTGACCACCACCGCCGGCGGCTCGCCGGCCGTGGTGGTCGGGATCAGCGGCGGGATGCTCTCTCTCCTCGGTGGCGACGTTACCGCCCAGGACGTCACCGGCGTCCTCGTGCTCTCGCCGAGCGCGCTCGCGGGAACGCTGAGCGCGACGGTCTCGGTCTCGATCACGGGCCTGTCGGTGAGTGGCACGTTCACCGTTTCGATGAACACCGGCGCCGCGGCCATCGCCAACAGCTACGCGGTCGGTGGCACGATGGTCTCGATCAACGTCCCGGCCGGCCCGGCATTCGCCGTGGAGGCGTCGAACGCCGCGGTGACGGTCGCCGGGGTGACGCTCACCGGCTCGGTGGCATTCGAGCAGACCGAGATCGGAACCGCGCCGAACCAGTCATCCGGGCTGCTCCTGGCGATCTCGAACGCCAGCCTCGCCTTCGGCGACGGGACGGAGAACTTCCTCAACGTCACCAGTATCGCCGGGGCGATGTTGGTGGTCACCTCGGGCGCGAACACCGGCGCCGCCGGTGACCTCAGCGCAACCGTCGCGATCAACCTCTCCGGGGTTTCGGTCTCGGGCAGCCTCGCGGTCGAGCTCAACACGACCGCGAATCCCGTTGACGAGACCTTCCAGCTGAACGGCCTCGCCGCCACGGTCAACGTGCCCGGAGGCAACCCGTCCTACCTCGAGCTGAGCGGGACCGGAATCACGGTGACAGTCGGCGGTCTGTCTATCGCGGCCAACTTCACGTTCTCGGAAGGCACAGCCGGAGTGGCCGTCACGCTGTCGAACGCCTCGTTCTCGCTCGGAGGGGGCCTGATCTCGGTGGCAGAGGGCGCCGGCACGATCGACTTCGTGAGCGGCGGTGTCTACGGCGCGTTCACCGCAGCGCTCGGGTTCAACGTCAGTAGCGTCAGCGCGGCCGGCACCTTCGAGGTCGAGGTGAACACCACCGGCTCGACCCAGCAGGTTAGCGATCCATTGAATTCGAGCAACACGCTGTCGATCGACGCTAATACGACCTCGGTGTCCGGGACGAACGTCAGCCTCAATGTTGCCGGCGAACAAATCGGCGCCGGGACGCTCGTCATCACCTCGGGCTCCACGTCCGATGGCACCAAGTACGTCGCGTTCGCGATCGCAAACCTGACCCTCCAGATCTCGAGTGGCGGACAGACGTTCGTGAACATCAGCGCCGCCGACGGCGTCAGCGCCGACCTGTTCGTGAGCTCCGCGGGCGTTGCCGGTCAGCTCACCGCGACCGTTGTGGCGAATGGCCCGAACCAAACGTTCAACCTCCCGAGCGGGATGTCGCTCGGGGCGAGTTCGCTCAAGCTCTCGTTCAACACGGGCGCGGCCCCAGTCGATGAGCAGTTCTCGGCTGGCAGCGCATCGGCGACGATCAACGTGCCTGCCGGACCGTTCCTGAACGTCGAGGTCGATGGCGCGACGCTCTCGTTCACGTCGGCGAACCTGACGATCTCCGGCAGTTTCGTGTTCGCCCAGAACACCGAGCCGAGCTTCGGTTCGGGCTCGGCGGTCGGAACGGCCCCCAGCACCGGAACGGTCTCCTCGGTCGCGGTGTCGGACGTCAACGGCGACGGCCTCCCGGACATCGTCGTCGGCGTCAACGGCGGCTCGAGCCTACTGTTCCTCAACTCGAGCGCCTCGCCTGGCACGTTCACCGCAGCGCCCGCGGGCGACTTCCCGGCGCTTACCGGCAACGTCGTCGCGGTTGCGCTGACTGACATCAACAACGATGGGCGGCCCGACCTGATCGTCGCGACCGGCGGCACCGGTGGCACCACCCAGGTGTTCCTCAACCGGGGCCCCAGCAACGGCCAATGGCAGGGCTTCGCATCAACCCCGACCCAGACCCTGACAACGCCCGGCGCGACCTCGCTCGCGCTGGGCCAGCTGTACAGCTCAGGGTTCGACGACCTCGTCGTCGGCGCGAACGGCAACGGTGGAACCACCGAGGTGTTCCAGAACCAGGGGAACAGCAGCACCGGCACGTGGCGGCAGTTCGCCACGGGCACCCCTCTCTCGATGCCCATCACCAATGCCACCGCGGTCGCGATCGGCGACGTCAACGGCGACAAGCTCCCCGACGTCGTGGTCGCCACGGCCGGGAACGTCTACTTCTATCTACAGACGCCGGCGGCCTCCGCGTCGGGGACGCCGACGCTCGTCCAGAACACGACGGCGACCCTGACCACGAACGGCGGCACGGATGCGGTCGCGGTTGGCGACCTCAACGGAGACGGGTTCGCGGACGTCGTCGTCGCGAACAAGGGCACCGCGAGCCAGTACTTCCTGAACAAAGGCAACAACGCCGCCGCGCCCCCCGTCTGGCAGGGCTTTGCCGCCGGCGTCAACCTGTCGTCGGCCACGTACAACGCGACGTCGGTCGCGCTCGCCGACATAACCGGTGACGGCCTGCTCGACGTCATCCTCGGCGTCTCGAACGGGACCGCCGAGGAGTTTCTCAACGCCGGCGCGAGCGGAACTCCGGCAACATGGCAGGGCCTCGGCTCGCCGACCGCGATCAGCGGCACCATGGACGCGACGGCGCTCGTGCTCGCCGACGTTCACAACGGCACGCTGCCCGACATCGTGTCCGTCGGAACGGGGAGCGGGGCCGCAACGGTCAACGAGGACACGGCGCAGAACGTCACGAGCATCGCGCTGGTGGGCGTGACTCTCACGGCGGGCAGCAGCCAGGTACTGACGGGTGGCCAGGGTGCGGTCGTGCTTCTCCCAGGCGGTGTCGCAGGGACGTTCACCGGCACCGACCAGCAGAGCGGCAACGTCGGGGTGAGCGCCGAGGTCCAGTTCAACTCGACCGCCGGGGCCGTCGACCAGACGATCGTCGTCAACGGCGTCTCGATCGCCGTCACGTTCACCTCCGCACAGTGCAACGGATGCACCGATAGCCCCAGTGGCCCGTATTACGCGGTCTCGGTCTCCGCCGCCTTCAACGTCCCCCCGATCGAGATCACGGGGACGGTCAGCTTCAACTCCTCGGGCCAGGCGTTCGGCAGCGGCATCACGATCTTCGTCGGCAACGGCCCGGCGTTCGTCGGTCAGAACGCAACGACCCCGAACAACCCGAACGCCAAGGGCGTCTACCTCAGCAACGCGAGCTTTGGGCTCTACAAGGACCCGTCGGGCGGGTACGCCCTGTACGCGACCGGCACGGTCGGAGTCGTCGGCATCCCCGGCGTCACGTTCTCCGGTCAGGTCACGATCGAGTGGAACAGCACGAGCGGCACCTACACCGGATTCTCCGGGGACATGACCGGCACGGTCATGTTGCCGGCGTCGATCCCGGTGCAGAGCCTGCAGGTCAGCTCGTCGAACATCTCGCTCGGACTCCCCGGCGGTGTTCAGCTGACCGGTCTGATCGACTTCACTCCGAGCCAGGGCAGCGGGTTCGAGTTCGACGTCGGTACGGCCGCGACACCCGCAACGCTGTCGATCCCAGGGTTCAACCTCGATGTTAACGGCTCGGTAACGGTCACCAGCGGTGGCGTGTACGGGTCGCTGACGGTCACTAACCCGAGCTTCGGCTTCTCGAGCCTGGCCCTGTCCGGCGGAAGCATCGCGCTTGCCGTCAACACGACGAACTCCGCGCAGACCGCCGGCTCGTTCATGCTCCCCGCCAACTCGGTTCAGGCGGTCGCGAGCGGAGTGACGTTGACGGCGTTCGGGCAGGCGCTCTCCGGCACGTTCGTGTTCGAGCAGGTGCAGGGCCAGGTCAGCCCGGGAGCCGCTCCGGGCGCAACGCCACCGACGTACACCGTGATCAACGCATCCGGCGTCGACATGACGCTCGGCAGCGGGGCCTCGTGCACGAGCGGCGGCGGCAGCACCGGGATCGGCGTCGCCGTGTGCGGCGCGTCCGGCACGTTGCTGATGACCTCGAGCGGCCTCGCCGGCCAGCTGACCGGCGGCATCAGCGTCAACCTGCCGAGCAGCGCGGCGATGACCGGGACGTTCACGGTCGAGGTCAACACCACGACGTCGGCGGTCGCCCAGCAATTCACGGTGCTCGGGACGACCATCGCAGTCAACGTGCCCGCGGGTCCATACCTGGACGTCGCGGGACAGGGTGTCCAGCTCTCGTTCGATGGGCAGTCGATCAGCGGCAACTTCCAGTTCACGCAGGCGACAGACGGCTCCGGTCCGTCGGCGACGACCGTCACCGAGATCGCCGCCAGTAACGTGAGCGCCACGTTCGGCGACGGAGGGTCCGGCGGCGTGACGCTCGCCAACGGAAGCGGCCTGTTCGTCCTCACCAGCGCCGGGCTCGCGGGCCAGCTCGGTGGCAGTGTCACCGTGTCCGTGCCTGGCGTCCAGATCCAGGGCATGTTGACGGTTCAGCTCAACACGGCGACTGCCGCGGTCGCCGATGCGATCTCGTTCGGCAGTCTCTCGGGGCCGAGCGGGGCGCAATCGATCGTGATCGGCGACGTCAACGGCGACGGGCGGCCGGACCTGATCGTGGCCGCGCAGAACGGCGAGATCCTCGAGTACCTGAACAACGGGCAGCTCGGCGCGTTCAGCGGCGTGACCCCAACTGTGATCGCGCCGGCCGGCAGCTCGGGCAACACCGCGACGCTCGCGCTGACGGCGCTTCAGAAGGGCGGTCCGCTCGACCTGATCGTCGCCAACAGCGCCGGTTCCAACGCCATTTACCTCAACGACGGCAAGGGCGGGCTCACCCTCGACGGCCAGACCGACGCCTCGCTCGGGACCGATGGGACGGCGGTCGCCGCCGGCGATGTCAACGGCGATGGGCAACCGGACGTCGTGATCACGAGCGGCGACCAGGTCGAGCTGTACCTCAACGCGGGTTCGAGCGGCGGCACCTGGAATGGATTCGCCACCACGCCGACCCCGATCGGCGGAAGCACGTCGCAGGTCAACGCGCTCGCGCTCGTGGCGCTATCGAGCGGCGGCCCGCTGGACCTGATCGTCGCGACGAACGCCACGAACGGCGTGTACGTCAACAACGGCTCCGGAACCTTCACGCTGAACTCGGCGTCGCTCGGATCTGACGGCAGCGCGCTTGCCGTGGGCGATGTCAACGGCGACGGCACCCCCGATGTCGTGATCGACGACGACGGCACCGTCAACGTGTACATCAGTACGGTGACCGGCGGTACCTGGCAGGGCTTCGGTACCCCGACGGCAATCTCAGGGCTCACGGGGGCGACGGCGCTCGCGCTCGCCGCCGTCACCGGTAGCGGGGCGCTCGATCTGGTCGTCGCCAGCGCGTCCGGCACAGACGCCGTCTACTCGAACAACGGCTCGGGAGTGTTCACGCTCGACACCGAGATCTCGCTCGGGAGCGACAGCACCGCGGTCGCCGTCGGCGATCTCAGCGGGGACGGGAACCAGGACCTCCTGCTCGGCGGCGCCGGCAGCACGGTCGGGGTCGCCGAGTCGCTCGCGCTCCCGCCTGGCCAGTACGTCCAGGTGCAGGGAACGAGCGTGGCGATCAGCGTGCTCGGCGTCCAGATCAAGGGCAACTTCACCTTCACCAAGCAACCGGGCGCCGCCAACAGCCCAGTGGTCTCCGCGTCGCTCACGGACGGCTCGCTCACGTTCGCCGGCTTCTCGTTCACCAACATCAACGGGGCGCTCCTGCTCACGAACGGCGGCATCGCCGCGAACATCTCGATGGGCACGTCGCTCGCGATCGGCTCGCTGACGATCACCGGCAACATCGCGTTCGAGCTGAACACCACGAACGCTCCTGCGCAGCTCACCACCACCATCGAGGTTCCGGCAGGACCGTTCACCGCGTTCACCGGCACCAACCTCTCGATCACGGTCGGTGGCTTCACGCTGGCCGGCAGCTTCATGTTCGAGTCCGAGACCGACAGGACCGGCGCCAACGTGATCGTGGTGGCCGTCGCCGCCGCGTCGGTCACGCTCAACTCCGACACGGTGCTGAGCGGCGTGCAGGGTGCGGTCGTGATCGGGCCCGGCGGCCTCGCCGGCCAGCTCCGGGGAACGGTCAACCTCTCGGGCCTGCTGCCGAGCGGGATCACGCTCAGCGGGACCGCCGGCCTCGTGATCAACCAGACCGGTAAAGAGGCGGCCGAGTCGCTCACTGTCGGCGGCCAGACGGTCTCGTTCGACCTGTCCGGTACCGCGCCCGGTCAGACGACGGCGGGGCCATACGTGATCGTGTCCGGGACCGGCATGCAGCTGACCGTCCTCGGCCAGACGCTGAGCGGCAACTTCTCGTTCGAGCACTCGGCTTCAGGCGATGTGCTGAGTGCGAGCGACGTGTCGTTCAGCCTGGCCGGCGCCGTCTCGCTGACCAACGGAGCAGGAAACCTCGCCATCTCCACGACCGGGCCCCCGACCGGGGTGATGGGGACGATCAGCGGCAACGTCAGCGTGACGATTCCCGGGGTCTCCGTGTCGGGCCAGATCAGCGTCGCCATCAACCCGTCCGGGGTCTCCGTGAGCGGCGACAACCTCTCGATCAACATCGCCGGCCAGACGATCACGGGCGGGATCTCGTTCACGTCGCAGAGTGGCGGCGGGATGCAGATCACGTTCACGAACGTCAGCACGTTCCTCGGGGTCCCGGGCTCGGTCGGAGTGTCGGTTTCCTCCGGAAACGGTTCGATCACGGTTGCCAACGGCGCCGTCAGCGGCTCGATCATGGCGACCGCGACGTTCATGGGCCTGCCCTCCGCGATCAGCATCGGCGGCACGAGCGGAGTCGCGGTCACGGTCGACTTCGCTCCCGGGTCACTGCTCGTCCAGCTCGGCACGACTCAGAGCCCTGTGACGATCTCAGTGCTCGGCCAGTCGATCTCCGGTGTCTTCAGCTTCCGGCAGACGACTTCGGGCGGCAACTCGGTCGTCCTGATCACCGCGAGCGACGTCGGCATCTGCCTCGGCAGCGCGAGCTGCTCCGGCAGCTGGATCGGGGCGCAGGTGACGAACGGTTCGGCGACGGTCCTGATCACCCAGGCCGGAGTCTCGGGCCAGATCTCCGGCGGCGTGACGATAAAGCTCGGCGGAACGGCCACCGTCCAGGCGACGACCGCAAGCGTGTCGTTCAACACGGCGTCGACCGCGGTCAATCAGCAGTTCACGGTGTCCGGCCAGAGCCAGACACTGTCGCTCCCGGCTGGTCCCTTCCTCCAGCTCTCGGTGCAGGGCCTGCATGTCACACTGGGCTCGCTGACGCTGACCACGGACGCGACGTTCGTCGACGACCAGGGCACGATCATGGTCACGGTCACGAACGCCGGACTGACGTTCTCGGCGGGCGGCGCGAATGTCGTCGTCGTCAGCAACGGCTCCGGCACCTTCGGCACCGCCACCGACGCAAGCGGGTTCTACGGGACGATCATGGCGAACGTCGCGGTGAACGTACCGGGAGTCACCGTCAGCGGCACATTCGGCCTCACGATCAACACCTCGGCGACGACGCAGGGCGGCATTGCGGGGAACACGCTCGAGGTCACCGGCACGGGCGTCGTGCTCGGGATTCTCGGCCAGAACCTGACCGGGAACATCGGATTCGAGAAGACGGGCGACACGGTCGCGATCACTATCAGCCAGCTGACGCTGTCGCTCGGCACCGGCAGCTCCACGCTGTTGAGCGCAACGATCGACAACGGTGTGCTCGTGATCACGCCCGGCGGCATCGCGGCACAGCTGACCGCGTCGGTTACCACCGGCGCCGCGCTCTCTTCCTTCGTTTCGTTCAGCGGGACGTTCTCGCTGTCGATCAACGAGAGCTCATGCGAGGTCACGAGCACTACCGCGAAGTTCGGCGACAGCTGCACGACGACGGTGTCGCTGCCGTCCGGGAGTATCGACGTCCCCGCCGGGCCGTTCCTCGAGTTCGCGCTCGGCAGCGCCACCAATCCGGCGATGGTGACCGTGTTCGGGACCCAGATCAGTGGCGCATTCGTGTTCCAGCAGCTGACGACCCAGTCGGGCACGAAGGTGATCTCGCTCGGGTTCAGCAACGTGTCGATCTCACTCGGAAGCATCATTTCCGTCACCGGCGGCAACGGCGCCGTCGAGATCACACCGGCGGGCGTCGCCGGCACGGTGATGGGGACGATCCAGCTCGGATCGACGCTGTCAAGCATCTTCAACATCAGCGGCCAGGTGAGCGTGCTGTTCAACAGCGAGTCCCAGGCCGTCAATGACAGCTTCATGTACAACCCGCCGGGCGGGTCGGCGACGACCGAGACGATCAACGTGCCGACCGGCCCCTACGTCGAGGTTGTAGCCGGGACGACGGCCAGCCCGTTCCGGGCGACGTTCGCGGGCCAGACCCTGTCGGGCGTGTTCGCGTTCCAGACGGCGACGACCCCGAGCGGGTCGGCCACCGAGATCGGCGTCACCGACGGCAGCTTCGACGGCGAAGGGAACCTCACGGGCGCCCTCATCGTCCAAACCGGCACGAACGCAGGGATCGCCGGGATGCTGCTTGTCGCGGCCAGCGTGGGCAGCGGCAGCCTGCAGGCGGGCGCGCAGCTCGGCATCGAGTTCAACAACACGGGTGTTGCCGTCAATCAGCAGATCGACATCGCCGGGACGGAGGTCACCGTCGACGTACCGGCGCTCGCGAGCCCGTACTTCCTGGCCGTCGCCCAGGGAGTCACGATCAACCTCGACAACCTCGTCGAGATCTACGGCAACTTCAGCGTCGATCCAACCACCAAGGCGTTCGCGGGCAGCGGCCTGACGCTGTTCGTCGGAAGCGGTCCTTACGAGACGAACGGCGCGGCCAACCCGAACGCGATCGGCGTCCTGGTCAACAACGCGTCGCTTGATTTCCAGCAGGAGTCAGGCGGCTACGGGCTGTACGCGACCGGCACATTCGCGCTTGCCGGCCTGAGCGGGCTGAACGTGACAGCGACCGTCACGCTCGAGATCAACACCACCGGTCGGACCGTCATGTTCACACCTTGCTCGACGACGATCTGCTCGGTGGCCGGCACCACGAACTTCTCGCTCACCGCCCAGAACGTCGACATCGACGTCGCCAACGTGCTCGACATCAGCGGGTCGCTTTCGATCAGCCGGACGGCGGACGGGACGCTGACGCTCGCGGTGGGCGGCCCGTGCTCTGGCAGCTTCGCCGGGAGTACCGGCTGCATGAGCAGCAACTGCGCTGGGACCGCGTGCAATGACGCGGCGCTGACCGTCACGGTGTCGAGCACGCAGGTCTTCGCTCTGAAGGGAAACGCGGCGTTCACGATCGATCCGGTCAACGGGTTCCAGATGCAGAGCTTCTCGATCGACGACGTCGGCGTGCTCGGCTTCGACATCTGCACGGTGGTGCCGGGCGGCTGCCCATCGTCCTCGGGCTCGGCCCCGTCGGTGCTCCCGATCGCGTCGCTCGCGTCGCCGATCAACAACGCCACCGTCGTCGCCGGTTCGCTGACCTCGCTCGAGTTCACTCTCACCGATCCGGCCGGTGGTACGTTCGGCTCGAACACGTTTGCCGCCGGCGCGCCCGTGCTGGTGGATCTCGCCGGCCAGCAGCTCTCGAACCTGACGTTCGGAACCCCGACCGCGGTCGCCGGCCTCGCCAACACGTACAGCATGACCGTCGGCGGCTTCCCGGCGTCCTGCCCGTCGGGCGCGACCAACTGCGTGGTGACGGTCGAGTTCCTGCCCGGCGCTTTCCAGGACTCGAACGGCAACAAGAACCTCGGCTTGATCCAGCAGTTCTTCCTGGTCTCGGCGTCAACGGTGACGCCCGCGCCCGTCGCCCAGATCGCGAACCCGGCACCGGGCGAGCCGGTCGCCTCGGAGGCGCTCAACGCCGCCGGCTACATCGACGTGACCTACGAGAAGTTCGGCAGCTCGCAGCTCAACATCGCGGCGCTTGAGGCGGGCGTCGGCAACCCCTCCAACGCGAACGAACCGTACGCGCCGTTCACGCTGAGCGGCAGCGGCCTCGGCAACATCGCGCTTAACGGCAGCGGGCAACCGATCCTCGCAAGCGCTCCCGAAGAGGTCAGCAGCACGACGACGACGGCGACGTTCCGTTACACGTTCACCGAGGCGAACCCGACCGGCTCGGACGGCCTGTTCCAGGCGGGCACGGTGACAGTCGCATTCGCCGCGGGCGCCTTCGGAACCACCGACGGCACGATGAACGGCGCCGGCCTACAGCAGATCCTGACGATCCAGGACCCGCCGATGTTCACCTCCTCGGCGTCGGTCAAGCTCGGCCCGCTGACGCTCCAGAGTCCGAGCTTTGGCCTCGAGGACATCGGCTTCAAGGGCGGCCAGCTGGTGCTGACGATCGGCATCGGGCTGAATCAGGCGAGCTTCGGCTTCGACGGCGGCAGTGGCTCGCAGTCGAGCAGCGGGGTCACCGCGAACCTCACCGGCATCCTCGGCACGTTCCAGCTGAAGGTCAACGTGCTCGGACTGCTCAGCGGCAACTTCAGCGTGAATCCCGGCACGTTCACGCTGAGCGTCAAGAGCCTGGCGGTCAACGTGCCGAACGTCGTCAACGTCACCGCGAACGGGCTCAAGATCTCCTATGACCCGAACGGCGGCTTGACCCAGCAGCTGGTCGTCGTTCAGAGCGCCTCGATCTACTTCCCGTCGCTGAACGTCAGCGGCCAGATCTGCCCGTACGACACGACCACGCAGGCGCCGGTGTGTGCGGCGCAGACCGGCACGGTCGGAACGAGCACGACGACGCCAACGACCCCGCCGGCCTGCCCCACCGGCCACACGTGCATCCCCGGCCTGGCCGTCTACGGGGACGGCTTCGTGCTCGGTGCCGCATCGATCACGCTCAACAACTCCCTCTCGCTCGGCTCGATCCTGACCGTGAACGGCCTCACGATCGGGGTCCAGGACTTCTCGGTCATGTTCGGCGGCCCGACCTGCACGAGCAACCCGGTCTGCGTCAGCGGCGCGATCACGATCGGCGCCACCGGCGCATCGTTCCTCTCGAGTGAGCCGATCTCCGGGACGATCACGCCGGCTCCCGGGTCGAAGACCGGGCTCGCGCTGTCGCTGACGGTCAGCTTCACCAGCAGCGGCGGCGTCAATGCGTTCAAGTTCAACGTCGGGCAGCTGACGATCAAGCTCGGCAGCTTCGTGTCGCTCACTGCGACCAACTTCCAACTCAACACGAGCAACATCGGGACGTCCGCGCCGCTCGCGTCGTTCTCCTCGGTCAGCGCGACCGTCAACATCGGCTCGCTGCAGCTCACCGGCACGGCATCGAACTTCGCGATCAGCGGCAACGGGCAGTTCTCGGCCGGGCAGAACTTCGGCATCTCGCTGACGATCGGCGGGGCCAACGGCTCGAGCTTCCAGTGGCCGAGCTGGATGCCGATCTCGATCCAGTCGATCGGGATCCAGTGGCCGGACATCACCGACCACCCTGACGACTTCACGCTCGACCTGTCGGCGAGCATCAACTCGATCTCCGGACTGTCGAGCCTCCAGATATCGGGCGCCGTCGACAACATCCAGATCGACCCGTCGCTGCTGGCACAGGGGAAGTTCCCGATCGTCGGGATCAGCGGATTCGCGGTGACGATCCAGGGCGACCTGTTCGGTGGGCAGCTCGACGCGGGCCTCGTCGGCGGAATCCTCGACCTCGACGCGAATGACAACATCGTCCAGCCGACCGACACCACGACGCCGATCGCGCAGCGGATTCCCTATTTCGCTATCGAGGGCGGGTTCTCGTTCGCCGGGCTCGCCGGCTTCACGATCCGCTTCGGCCTGAGCGCCGACGGTCCCCTCCAGGCGTTCATCGACGTCGAGATCCCGGGCGGCATCCTGCTCGACCCGGATACGGGTCTGACCATCAACAACTTCGAGGCCGGGATCGAGTTCAACACGACCGTGACGAGCGCCGACGGCCCGTGCCCGCACGGGATCAACAAGCCTCAGGACCTGTCCTCGTGCACGATCCCGTCGGCGTCGTCCGGCACGGCGGCACAGTGGCTCGCGCAGCTACAGCAGGAGATCGTCGCCCAGGCGAAGTCGGGCACGACGTGGGCGACCGCGTTCAGCCAGCCGATGCTGATCATCGGCGGCGCCGAGATCTACTCGATCTACACCTCCCAGCTGCTGTTCAACGCCAAGGTCACGCTCGCCTTCTCCACCGACGGGCAGATCCTGATCAACGGCAATCTCAATTTCGCCGACAACCAGCTCAGTCTGGGAGCGTACCTGTACGCGAACCTGACGCAGATCTCGAGCGGTGCGCTGAACATCATGTTCCTCGCGAACGTCCCGCAGCCGCCGCTGCCACAAGTTCTGCAGGTTTACGGACAGCTGCAGATGGGCTTCGAGAACGATGCCGGCCAGCCGATCACCTACAACGTCACCGGTCACACCGGCGCGGCGTCGACCAACCCGCCGACGAACCCGACCGCCTCGCTCGCCGCGCCCGTCTCCGGCCAGTCGCTCAGTCAAGCGGATCTGAACGGCGAGGGATGGGTCGATGTGACCTACCCGGCGTTCGGCGGACAGCCGGTCGATCCGAATTCGGTGATGAACGACAGCCGGCCGTTCCTGCTCACGGACTCGAACAACGACAACCTGACGCTCGTCGGCCAGCCCGTCCTGATCAATCCGTCGACGAACACGTACCGGTACTTCTTCGGCGGATACACGCAGGCACTTTCCGGCCACACCAACACGATCAATGTCACCTTCGAAGGCGGCTGGGACAACCAGGCCGGGATCGCGTGGACGGCCTGCCCAGCGGGCTCACCGCAGGGATGCACGCCGGACGCGGCTCCGACGTTCGCGACGCCTGTGCTCGGCACCTGGATCGACGTCACGCTCGCCTCCCCCGCCGGCGAGTCGGTGGGTTCGACGCCGTCGTCGAGCATGGTGTCGTTGAGCGGCGCGGGGGCCGGGTCGCTGACCGCGTACACGGAGACCGAGCCGGTGGTGCAGGTCGGGACGGATACGTACCGTTTCCTGTACACGGGCGCGTTCGGGACCGGACAGGTCAACGTGAGCTTTGCTGCCGGCGGGTTCAACGCGGTCACGCTCGACAGCAGCGGAACCGTCACGAACACCACTCCAAGCGTCGCCTCCAGCGGCAGCTTCACGCTGATCGCGCCGGCCCAGAACTTCTACATCCAGCTCTCGGGCGGGCTCAACGTCTTCATCCCAGGGCTCAGCCAGCCGGCGCTCCAGGTGACCGCGGTGGTCAAGCTGACGGTCGACCCGAGCACCGACCTGATCTCGCTGACGTTCTCCGGCCAGATGTCGGTCATCTACCTCGGCACGCTCGGATTCACGGCCGGGTCGTTCGTGCTCGACCTCGGCCCCAGCGGCCCGAACCTATGGGGCGTAGCGACGGTCTCCGCCACGTACCCGGGCCTCGCTGCCGTGGGGGTGGACCTGACGGCGTCGGGGACGCTCGAGGTCAACACGAGCTCGCAGACCAAGAACGTCACGCTTCAGCTCCCGACCGGGCCGAACGGCGCGGAGCAGGCGGCGCCCTACACGCTCCAGCCGACGAGCCTCGAGATCGCCGTCACCGGCCAGGCCGCACTGCGGCCGCCCGGTACCTCCACCGACCTGCTCGATCTGAGCGGCGGCTTCTACATCGGTCTGAACCCGCAAGGCGTCCAGATCTACGCGACCGCTGCCCTGTCGATCGGCGGTGTGCAGCTCGGCCAGGCGACCGGCCTGGTCATCATCTCCACGGGCGTCGGATCGAACGGCATCCCCGGCGTCGCCGGGCTACTGACCGTCGGCGGGACGGCGTCGCTCGGGCTTCCGGGCGTCGGCAGCCTGGTCAGCATCACGGGCAGCGCGACCGTGATGTTCAACACCACGCTCGAGAACCAGACCTTCCAGATTCCGGCCGAGTTCATCGCGCTGCAGGCACCCGGCGACCCGACGTCGATCACGGTTTACGGGGCACCGCCCGGGCTGAGCGGTCAGCCGAACCCGGGAGCGGCTCCGGCGGTGTACGCATCGGTCTCGATCAACGCGCAGATCACGATCGGCGGAGTGATCACGCTGACCGGCTTCGTCCAGATCGAGGCGGTGGCCGGCTCGCAGGGAGCCGAGCTCACGATCAACGGCGCAGTCAGTACAAACATCTCGTTCCTCGGCTCGCTCAGCGGTCAGATCAACCTGACGGTGTTCGTGGCGCCCACCCCGGGCATCGTCGGCCGCGTCCTGTTGACCCTGAACTCAAGCTCGATCCCGGGCGTCCAGCTCGACGGGCAGTTCCTGCTCGAGATCAACACATTCACCGCGTCGGATTGGGCCGCCGTCGATCCGTCCGGGACGATTCAGACGTACGCGCTGTTTGACACCAACGGCAACGAGTGCACCGACGCGAGCTCGGCGAGCCCGTGCGGGACCGCGACTCCCGCCGGGTTCAAGCTCAACGCCGCGGGCGCCCCGATCGTCACGAGTGTGGCGATCCCGGCGGGACCGTACTTCTCGCTGTACATGTTCGGGAACCTCACGCTGGCGAACCTCGTCACTGTGACGGGAACCGTCTCGTTCACGATCGATCTGGGCGGAAGTGACCCGAGCATCAGCCTCATCGTCAACGGCAGCGTTTCGCTCGGCCCGCTCGGGAGCCTGCAGCTGATCAACAGCGGGTTCAGGATCGACAACGAAGGCCTCGTCGGCAACCTCGACCTGTCGCTGAACGGCGGCTTCGGCGGCAATCTCGGTTTGTCGTTCAGCGGGCAAGCACTGATGTCGATCAACACGACGGGGCGGACGCAGACTCTCGGTACGAGCCAGATCGCGACCGGATTCAACCTCGACATCACGGGCTCGGTCACGTTCGCCGGCTTCGCGACGGCGAGCGGCTCGATCGACATCACGATCCAGTCCAACGAGTTCCAGCTCACGTTCGACGTCATGTTCGCGATCGGCCCGCTCCAGTTCGCGGCCAACGGTGGCGCGGGCATCTACAACAACGGCCCCAACGACACCGGGATCGCGCTCGCGCTCAACGTCAGCCTCTCGATCAAGGCGACCGTGTTCGACATCACCGCGTCGGGGATGCTCGAGATCAACACGACCGGGACGACCGAGCTCGGGATCCCCGGCAAGAGCTTCCTGCTCGCGCTCAACGGGCAGATATCGCTCCTCGACGTGCTCAAGTTCAACGCGTCAATCACTATCGCGGTATCGCCCACCACCCTGACGTCACTGCAAGTCGGCCCGGTCGCGATCGCGGCAGGGACCCCGACCGGCGGCTGGTACTTCGAGGCGAACGCGAACGTGAGCTTCTTCGGGATCGCCACGCTTTCCGGCGCGATCTTCCTCGACGCCGACGGCGACTTCACGGTCGCCCTCAACGGCGGCATCACGATCGGCTCGAGCAGCTTCGGCCTGTCCGGGAACTTCAGCTTCCTGATCTCCTCCCAGCACGACACGTTCGGTGGGTACAGGCTCGAGCTCAGCGGCAGCGCAAGCGTTTCGGTGAACGCGTTCGGGATCTCGCTCGCCGGCGTCGGCCTGAGCTTCAGCGTGTGCGCGTCGACCTCGAGCACTTACCAGTGCCCCGACGGCTACACGTCGGACGGCGCTAGCACGCCTCTCACGCTGACCCTTCACATCCACGTCCACATTCTGTTCATCACGATCTCAGGGACCGCGCACTTCACGCTCGGGTACATCCAGCTTCCGACGCCCGTCTACCTCGCCGGTGATGGGACTGGATCACCGGGTCAGGCTCAGCAGTGGACTCCGACCACGGGTACCGGGCAAACGCTCTACCTCAACGTCGGTGGCGCGCAGGGTTATCGGAACATCGCCACCGACGGAACCAATGACTCGTACAACATCACGCAGGTGGGCGGAACGGCGGGCGACGCGACGATTCAGGTCACCGCGTTCGGCCGCACCGAGCAGTTCACGGACGTCAGCTCGATCGTCGCCAACTGGACCGGCCAGGACTGCACCGGAGGGTGTCAGACCTTCGTCGACGTCGGACCGAGCGTCACCGTGCCCGTGACCATCACCGGCGGCCCGGGGACGAACATCATCGACTACGAGGGCAGCGACGGCTCGGGTAACACTAGGCTCAACGGCGGTACCGGGTTGAACATCATCACGGACTCGGGCACGGGTATCGCCACTATCGACGACAGCAACACGGGTCAGGCGGGCACGATCGACCACTCGGGCACCGGCATGGCCACGATCATCAGCGGCGACTTCGGCGACACCATCTTCGGCGGACCGAGCGGCACAGACGTGATCAGTGGCGGCGCCGGCAACGACGTGGTGTTCGGACCCGCGGCGACCATCGCCCTCGACGGCAACGGCAACCAGATCTTCCTCACCGCCGGCCAGACCGCGACGATCGCCGGCCAGTCGGGCACGACCGGCAACATCCTGACGATCACCGGCGCCCCCGGCGGCGACACCGTCTCGGGCACGACGCTCTCGGGCGGGTTCACCGCCAGCGTCGACGGCAAGACGGTCAAGGTGCAGAGCGGGATCCAGGAGCTCGTGTTCCAGGGCACGTCTGGAACCGAGTCCTTCAACAGTTTCAACGTCAGCGGGAGCAACGGGCTCTCGTCGATCGAAGTGACGGCGCCCGGCACGGTACAGATCCAGAGCTCGACTTTCGGGGCGCCGACGCTCACGATCGCGAGTACCGGATCATCGATCACGATCATCGGATCGACCGTGTCGGGGTCGTCGTCGCTGACGGCGACCGCCGCGTCCGCCATCACCGTACAGACATCCTCGACGGTGAGCGGCGGATCCGTCACGCTCACGGCGGGCGGCGGTCCGGCGACGGTCTCCGCCTCGACGGTCAGCGCGACGGCCGGCGGTGTGGCGGTAAGCGCCGCCGGCGGCCCCGTGACGGTCTCCGGCTCGGCCATCAGCGCGACGGGCGGCGGCGTGACGCTGACCGACACCGCCGGCGGAAGCGTCACCGTGAACTGCATCTCGAGCCAGGGTTCCTCGACCGTAACCTGCTCGTCGCTGACTGCGTCCGCCGCGATCTCTGTGAGCTCGCCCACCGGCTCCGTCCTGATCACCGGGTCAACACTCACCTCGAGTGGCGGCGCGGTGAGCGTGACCGCCAATCCGAATCCCGGACCGAGCCCGGCCGTGACGCTCACGGGAGCGACCCTGACGGGCGCCACATCGGTGACGGTGTCGGCCGGTGGCATCACCGTCAGCGCCGGCCAGGCGCCGTCGAAGCTGAAGGTGACAACCGGAACCGGGACGATCAGCCTCACGGCGCAAGCCGGGTCGCTGATCCTCACGAGCGCGATCCTGGATGCGTCGGTGATCGGTGGGACCGTTGCTCTGCAGGCGAGCGGCGGCAACGTGGTCCTCGACACGCCGACGCTGACGGCCGGCGGAAACGTGACGATCTCGGCGACGAACGGTGGCAGCGTGTCGGTCCGGAGCGGCACGCTCACCGCCACGGGCAGCGGCACAATCGCCCTGACCGGCGCCCAGAACGTCTCGGTCGGCGGGTCAACATTGACCGCGGCCGGCGCGGATACGTTCACCGCGACACTGGGAACGGTTGCGCTCGAGGCCGCCACCGTATCCGGAGGTTCGATCAGCGTCATCGCGAACTCGAGCGCAACGATCCTGTCCAGCTCCCTGTCCGCGCCCGGCGGGCCGATCACGCTCACCGCCTCGGGCGTGGGGGTGCCGGCCGGGTTCCCGAGCGTCCATCTCACCAGCACGGCCGTCCAGGGAAGCACGGTCAGCGGGCAGGCCACAGGAATTCTCCTGGTCGACGGCGGGACCAAAGTGACCGCGGGACAGGACGTCACGCTCACGGCGACGACAAGCGAGACCGTCTTCCAGTCCTCACTCACCGCCACGGGCGCCGACGTCACGCTGACCGCGAACGGCGGGGATCTCACCTTGCAGGTCGCGACGGTGAGCGCCGGTAACACCATCATCGGCACCGCCTCCGCCAACGTGACAGTGGAGTCGACCTCGGCGCTGACCTCAACCAGCGGTTCGGTGGGCCTCACTGCCCGTGGCGGCGATCTCACGATCAGCGCCACGCATGTCTCCGCCGGAACCTCGGTGACCGGGCAAGCATCGCAAGACGTGGCCGTGAGCGGTTCCACGGTAACCGCCGGAACCACGGTTTCATTCACCGGCGCCGACAACGTAACCATCGATCCGTCCACGGTGGGCGCGGTCAGCACGGTCACCCTGACCGCAACGAACGAAGTACTGACTCTGACCGGGGCCACCGTCTCGGGCAGCGCGATCACCGGCACCGCCGGGACGAACCTGCTGATCGACGCCACGAGCTCGCTCACCGCCGGCACGATCACCACCCTCCAGGGCGGCTGGAAGAACCAGCCCGGCAGCCTGCTGACGCTGCTCGGGACGTTCACCTCACCGCTCGTCGAGATCTTTGGCGGCAGCGGCGGCGACACCTTCCGGCTTCAGCCGGTGGCGATCATCGGCTACACGCAGATGCGGGGCGGGACCGGCAACGACACGTTCACGCTCCAGCTGCCGACAATCGACCTGGCCGACAAGTTCGACAACAGCGTCTGCCCGGCCGGGCAGAGCACCTGCTCGGCCGCACTGGTCAACGGAACCGCCGAAGAGATGGCGCTGCCGGGCTATGGACGGGGGATCGCGGGCCAGAACCGCGGCTTCGACGGTCAGACCCTGTTCCCGGTCCGCAACATGGTCGACGTCGACGGCGCCGGCGGCAGCGACAACTACATCGTGAACCTGGCCGGCGGTGGCATCGACTACATCGTCAACATCCACGACAGCGGCGCTCCCACCGACTTCAACAACCTGACGATCAACGGCCCGTCGCAGAACAACGCCTTCCTGCTGCGTCAGGGATTTGTCGCGCTCCTCACCGCCGACCCGAACAGCCCCGGCAATTACCTGCCCGATTACGAGCGGATCAACTACGACAACACGATCAACCTGCTCCACGTCGTCGGCGGTCCGCACAACAACAACTTCTTCGTCGACGATAACAGTGCGATCACCGTGCTCGACGGCGGCGGCGGGGAGGCCAACTTCCAGTTCGGGCAGCTGTACGGCGCCGACCGCACCGTCACCTATCAGGCGACCGCGGGCGTGCGGCAGACGGTACAGCCGGGCGACGTCGTGCAGAAGAACGGCCAGAGCTACGAGTACACCGGCGGGGTCGCCTTGACCGCCGACCTCAGCACGGTCGACTACAGCAACGCGATGCAATGGGCGCCGGTCCCCTCGGGCGGCGTGGCGGCTGCCAACGACGTCGCCCCGGGTGATGAGATCGTCACTGTCGACACCACGGTCGGCTGGCTGAGCCGCGGGATCAGCTACGCGACCACCGCCTACGGCGGTCAGGGCGACTCCACCTTCACCGTCTACGGCAACCATGCCTCGCTGAAGCTGTTGGGCGAGGGCGGCAACGACACCTTCGTGGTGCGCGCCTTCCAGCTGGTCACTGGCAACGGGGTGGCGACCTCGAACACGACGATCCAGGGCGGTAGCGGCACCAACGACATCGAGTACAACGTCAACGCTCCCGTCGCGATCCAGGGCGGCCGGGGCTACAACTCGGTGGTCGTCGTCGGGACCGGGACGCTCGACAACTTCGTGATCACCAAGGACGGCGTGATGGGTGACGGCCTGTTCGTGCAATACACGGACGTGCAGAAGGTGGAGGTCGACGCCGGCGGTGGCACCGCCAACTTCTGGGTCCTCAGTACCGATCCGGACGTGGTCACCGTTCTCACCGGCGCCAACGGCCACAGCACCTTCAACGTCGCCGGCGACGTCACCGGCCAGGTGATCGCGCTCAACCCCAACGGCACGAGCACCGCCATCAACCAGTCGGTGGCCAGCAACGACCCGCTGTACCAGGGCGTGTTCGCGCCCGGCCTACCGTTCAGCGTGGCCGGAGCGAGCAGCGGGCAGGTCCAGCTGGGGGTCCCGAGCGGCGGGCTGACTCTGCTGCAGCCCGCCAACGGCGGTCCTCCGGCGGTGACCTCCTACACGCTGAACCTCGGGGTACCGCGGCCCGCACCCGGAGTCATCTGGTACATCTCGGTTGCCGCGGCGCCCGACTTCACCGGCGGGGCCGCGGGTTGCCAGCCGCCGGACGCCAACCCGACGACCTGCGGCTCGTCCCTCCTCCTATCCGACGACGGCGGCACAACCTGGTCATCGGATCTCGTTTTGACCTTCGACTCGAGCGCCGCGTCGGGGTCGCTCACCGACTGGCTCCGGACTCAGACCATCGAGGTAGAAGCGCCTCCGGGTGCGGTCGTGGGCGGCGACGCGACGGTCGAGATCATGCAGTCGCTCCTCAGCACGGTGCCGGTCACGAGCACCCTCGCCGGCTACGACACGGTCCCGATCTCGAACGTGGACGTGCACGTGATCGACGGCAACCTCCCGGGGACCGTCGTCTCGGCGCCCAGCGGCGGTCTCAACGTGATCGAGGGCGGGCTGACCGACGGCTACACGGTGGCGCTCACGCGCGCCCCAGCCGCGGACGAGCAGGTGCTGGTGACGCTTTCCTCGGACGACCCGCGGGTGCACTTCTCCTCGCCGACCCTCACCTTCACCGCGACCAACTGGGACGTGCCCCAGACGGTGACGGTGAGCGCCAGCGACGACGGGATCGTCGAGGGTGTGCGGCTGTCGCGGATCTTCTCGGTCGTCACCTCGCAGAGGCTCGGCGGCGGTGCCGCGCCCGGCGATGCCGTCTACGCGGCCGGCGTCGTCGACAACCCGACCGTTCTGGTCAACGTGAACGACGCCGACTCGGGTGGTGTGGTCGTGCTGGCCACCGGCCCGACGATCGTCTCTGCCAATAAGCCGACGAGCTACACGATCCAGCTCACGCGCGCGCCCGTGGCGCCGGCCGGCTCAGGCCGGGCGGCCTACGTTGATGTGAGCATCCTGACCGACGGGATGACGCTCGTCTCGTCGAGTGATACGCGGTTCCACTCGACCGGCGGAGTCAACAACTCGCCTTACGTGGAGTTCGACTCGGGCAACTGGAACCAGCCGATCACGATCGGCGTCTCGGTGAATCCCAACCCGCCCGCGGCGCCGCCGAGCAGCTCGGGCCAGCCGGTGCAGGTCTTCCCGGCGCAGCCGCACGTGACTAACGCGATCTATGGCCCGCTGATCATCGACGGCTCCACCACCGCTTCCCGACCGCTCGTGGAAGGGGTCGGACTCCCCAGCGAGACCGACGTGCCGCTCCCGCCACTGCCGGCTCCGACGCTGACCGGCCCTGCTGGAAGCGCTCGAATGGCCACGCTCAACATCTTCGACGACGGCGAGCCCACCGGTGACGTGGGCACGATGGGCGCGATCTCGGCCACCGAGTTCGCCGCCCTCCAGACGCTCTATTCCGGCGGATCCGCCGTCGGTCTGAACTCGTCCCAGTTCACCGAGATCGAGGGACTGAACATGGGCGGCTCGCTCACCCAGCGGCCCGCCGGCGCCCCGTCGCTGACCTTCGACGGCGGCATCGTCTATCGCAACATCGACGTTGTCAACGTGATGCTGGGCAACCGGTCCACGAGCGTTGCCACCGAGGGCCACTTCACAGTCAGTTACACGCCACTGAACACGGTCACGGTGATCCAGGGCGGCGGTGGCTACAAGGAGATCGATGCCACCGGTGGCGGCGGCTATACCTCGCCGCTGATCCTGTTGGGCAACACGACCCAGAACGGCAGCTTCTACAACTCAACCACGGCGAACATCACCGGCGAAGCCCGCCAGTATCTGAATCCGGGCAAGAGTGTGATCAACGCCAGCACCGATCCGAACTCGGTGATCATCTACGGCGGTGTCGGCGACTCGCAGATCTACGGCGGCGGCGGGGGCGACCAGATCGCCGGTGGGTCGGGCGCAGACGTGATCTATGCCGGCTCGGGCAACGACATCATCCGCGGTGACGACGGATTTAACCTCTACCTGTTGCAGCCGCTGTCGCAGGTGGTGGCGCGGAACCTCAGCGCACTGATCTTCACCAATTACCCGAGCCCGGCCGACTCGCCAGATAGCGACCCGCTCAACCCGACCTCGGACCAGATCTACGGCGGGCTCGGGCAAGACATCGTGTTCCTGGACCACGGCGTGGTCGACCAGCTGAGCAATCCAATTACGGGCACCGAGGGCGTGCTCGATGCCTACACCACCGACCCGATTACGTTCGGCCTCAGCTCGTTCTTCGGGGCATACAACGGCACCGCGATAGTGCTCGCAGGAACGGGCCAGCAGACGATCAACGTCGCCGGCACCAAGTACTCGAACGTCGTGATCAAGAACGGCTATGTGTACTTCTCCACGCCCGATGGGTGGATTTCGAAGCTCCTGAAGGTGGGTAGCACCGATCCGGGCGCCGGCGGCAACGACACGATCACGCTCGGCGACGGCAACGACATCGTGGTCGCCGGCACGGGTTACGACAAGATCACCGGCGGGAACGGCAACAAGATCATCCTCGGCGACGACGGCGAGATCACCTGGGTGGGGGGCGTCCTGAGCTCGATTGTCAGCCAGGATCCGGGCGTCTCGCTCAACAGCACCTCGGGCAACACGATCAGCCTGGGCAACGGCAACGACATCGTGTTCGGCGGATCGGGGACGAACACGATCACCCTCGGCAACGGCAACGACGTCGTCGCGGGCGCAGATGCGCAGCTGAACTACAACCTCAACGGGCAGCCGACCATCTTCCAGAGCATCTTCCCCACCGACGGCGGCCAGGACGCCATCACCGTCGGCAGTGGCGAGGGTGTGGTGATCGGCGGCCCGGGCAAGGACACGATCACCGCCGGCTCCGGCACCAACGTGATCCCGGGCGTCGGCGAGGCCTCCTACTCAGTGGCAACTCAGACCTGGTCGGTGGGCGCCCCGGCTACAACGCCGCCTCCGGTCATGACCCCGCCCCCCGTCGTGACTCCGCCACCGGTCGTGACCCCGCCTGCCTCGCCGCCGCCACCAACCCCACCGAGCCCGAAGCCACCGGTCAAGAAGCCGAAGCCCAAGCCGAAGCCGAAGCCCAAGCCGAAGCCGAAGCCCAAGCCCAAGCCGAAGCCCAAGCCCAAGCCGAAGCCCAAGCCGAAGCGTCACAAGCCGAAGCGTCACAAGCCGAAGAGCCGGGCCCGCGCGGGCACGAAGTCGAAGCCGAAGGCGCAAGATTGAGCCGGGCGAGAAGGATCCCGGCTGAGAGGGGCACGGACGCCCTGAGAGGAGGGGCTGCGGTCGGTCCCGAATTGGGGGGCGTCCGAGCCCTCCGTATCTGGGCGGCGTCGGACCCCGCAGCTTGGGGACGAGGGCCCTGTTCGTCCGAGGGGCGTCGGGCCCCGCAACTTGGGGGCGAGGGCCCCTGTGGATTCCTGGAGGTCAGATGAAGCTCAAATATCTCGCTTATGTCGCGGCGGTCGCCGGGGCTTGCTTACCGGTAGTGGCGTTAGTGGGCCTGCCTTGGGCCCAGGCCCGTCCAACCGCGCGGGTCGCCGATACCGGCGCCGGCGAGAAGCGGCTCCTGCAATGCGTGACGTTCGATTCCGGCGACCCACAGGTATGCGGGGTCCGCGTCCGAGGCGCGCGGGGGGCGCGCGGCCGTCGAGGCCCGACCGGTCCGGTCGGTCCGGTCGGTCCGATCGGCCCGGCGGGACCGCAGGGGATCCAGGGTCCGGTCGGCCCGGTAGGCCCGCAGGGGATCCAGGGGATCCAGGGGATCCAGGGGATGCAGGGCGCCCCCGGCCATACCGTGGTGGTTGCAGGAACGGTGGTGACCGAGAGTCCGTCGACCGTGCCCGATCCGCAGGGGATGCTGCTGAATCCCACCATCGCGCAGTGCCCGACCACCGGCCAGTTTCACTACGATCAGGAGGCGTACGGCGGCGGCGTACAGATTCAGAAGAGTGGGGCTGAGAGCGGCGGTGACGTGGTGACTGTGGCTCAGCACTTCCTGGGCACCTACGACAACTCCGGTCCGTCCCCGGTGGTAGATCCGCTGCCCGCGGGCACGACCCCGGGGACAGTCTCGACGCAGGCGGCGGACTCGTACGAGGCCCAGGCCGTCGTCACCGAGCTGGCGGCGGGCGATTCGGTGACGGTCCAGTCGTTCGTGGTCTGCGGGCCATGAGACTCAGGCAGCCATTACGTATCGGCGGGCTCGCCGCGCTGGCTCTGGCGGCGACGGCCTTTGCCGGGCTGCCATGGGCAGATGCCAACTCGCACGCGCCGACGGCGCAAGCGGCGGCGAAGGCGCCGGCGGCAAAGAAGGGACACACGTGCGGGATCCGCTACGACACCGATGACGTCCCGACCTGCCTGCGGGATGGCCCGGTCGGCCCGAAGGGATATAGGGGCCACCCCGGTCCGGCCGGCCCGCCGGGCGTCGTCGGCCCGGTCGGTCCGATTGGCCCGGTCGGCGCCGTTGGGCCCCAGGGTCTACAAGGGATCCAGGGGATCCAGGGAATCCAGGGAATCCAGGGCAACCCAGGGGCGTTCTACACCGCAACGCCTCCCGGCTCAGGTCCCAGCGGCTCGGATCCCGGCGGCAACACGGTGCTGGTGCTGGGGTCGAAGATCGGGCCGATTCCAATCCCATCTGGCCCGGCGACAGGAACCGAGCTGACCCCGAGCGTCGCGCGATGCCCGACCGCAGGCCCCGATCAGGAGGCCTACGACGGAGGCGCGACCATCATCACCTCTAATCCGAACAACACGACTCCGCCGATCCCGCCGACCGACGACGTGGTGGGGCTCGAGTCGAGCTTCCCGGGGTTGTACGCGGGCCCGACCGAGGTCGACCCGCTGCCGAGGGGAGCAACGCCAGGAGCGGTCTCGGGCCAGCCGGCCAATGCATATGAGGCCCAGGCGGTGATCACCAACATGCACAGCGGTGACAACGTCACGGTCCAGGCCTACGTGATCTGCGGTCCTTAGCGGACCGCAGATCGACTCACGGATCTCTGAGCTGCCGCCCCCGCCTTGGGGGCGGCAGCTCCGTCTCCCATACTGCGGGGCGCCGGACCTGTATAACCGCACTTAGCTTGTCTTCGCTTCGTCTCACCGGCAGGGTGGTTGTCGTCGCCGTCGTGCTCGCCGCGATGCTGGCCGGCACCGCGGGCGGCGCGGTCGCGACCCATCCGACGGCGGCCGGCAAGGCGCTCGCCCGTGGGACGTTGTTGCGGCGCTCGGACTTGGGCCGGGGCTGGAAGAGCACACCGGCACCGATGACGGTTGCCGGTCTCACATGCCCGGGGTTCAGCCCCCCGCTCTCGGGCGTCGTGCAGACCGGCTCGGCGATCTCACCCACCTTTGAGGCCGGCTCGACCGGCCCGTTCGCGTCCCAGACTGCCTACGAATACGCCAGCGCCTCCGAGGAGGGGACCGTCTGGCGCGAGGTCGCGCGCCCACATCTGCTGACCTGCGTCGCCGCGAGTCTCGTCCATAGCACCGGCGGCGGCGTTCACTTCAAGGTTCACAGCAAGCGCCTCGTGGCGCTGCCGAGCCTGCCGGTGCACGCGATGGGCTACCGGGTCGTTGGCACCGCGTCGGTGCCCAACCAGACTGTGAACGTGTACCTCGACGTGGTCCTCCTCGGCGGTGGCACGGCGGTGACCGAGCTCAGCTTCTCGAGCTTCCTACGACCGCCGGAGCGGGCGTTCGAGTTACGGCTGGCGAGGATCGTGGCGGGGCGCGTGGCGGCCGGTTGAGCGCCCGGCCAGGGAGCCTTATCGAGCTTTCGTGAGTGATTCTCGGGCCGGCCTTCACGCGCCGATTCCGCCTGTCCGGCGTGTGTATGCTTCCGGCAACTTTGGGGGGTAGCAGTTGAAGGTTGGGGTTCTCTGTCTATTGATCTGTGCGGTCACGGTGTGCGCACCGGCGGCTGCGAGCGCTGACGAGTGGTTCCCCGATCCCGCCAACTCGCAATGGCAATATCTGTGGAGCGACAGCGTCTACAACCCCTTGGGAACGGTCGAGAACGTCGTCGTCCAACAGCAGCAGGGACCCAGCTTCACGCTCGCCTGGGCTGATCCGCAGGACCAGCCGCCGGCAGCCGGCGCCGCGTCGATCTCATGTTCGATGACGTCCGACGTCGGCACGATGTCGTTCCAGGACACCAACTCGGGTCTGATCAACACCGACTGGAACAGCTGCCCGGCACCCCCGAACATGCCGATTCTCTGCACTACCCCGAGCCCCTGCGCGAACAGTGTCTCGAGCACGCTTTACCAGCTGATATGGGGTAGCCGTGTGCCGGTGCTGTCAGAGCCGTTGCTGCAGGACACGACCTGGAACGCAACCGGCGGCGGCGATAACACCGTTGAGAGCTCCTCCCGGTACCTCGGGGTCCAGCTCGTGAAGGTGCCGGCGTTCCCGAGCGGAGTTCGCGCGGCGGTCGTGCGCACCAACATCGCGCAGTCGGGAGCTCTAGGCGATCCGTACGGCAGCGGCGTGCGAACGACCTGGTGGGTATACGGAGTCGGGCCGGTGAGGATCGTGTTTGACCACAGCGGTGGCAGCGGCGCACCGGTCACGACCGCCAGCCTCCTGTCGACGAACCTCAAACCGATGCCAGCGCCGCCGGACGCCGACTACTTCCCCCTCGTCCAGGGGATGACCAACAGGTACAAGTGGACCAACACGAAGCACCTGCCTCAGCCGGAGGTCGAGTTGCAGACGGTCAGCGCTGTCGTGGACGGTTCTGCCCGGCTTTCCGTCAAGAGCGTCTCGGGTCCGATCAGGGTCGTCGCTCAGTACGGATTCGATTCACGCATCGACGGTGTCACGAACCTCTGGGGCTCGGCCTCCGTCGCAACTCTCGCGAAGCTGCCGCCACTGGGGCACAAGCGCCACTTCTTCACGCCGATCGATCTGATGGTGTACGGCTATAACCCGGTGCTGCCCGGATATCCGAAGGCCGGCAACAGGTGGGGGAGCGGGAATCATGCCGACTTCGAGACGTTTGGCGTGACTGGGAGGACCAGGATCATCGGCATCCGCAAAGTCCACGTCCCCGCCGGCACGTTCTCGGCGCTCGAGGTACAGAGCACACTCACACAGCGCGGCTACCCGTTCGGTAGCGGCGTGCGTACGTGCTGGTTCGCCGCCGGTCGTGGGCTGGTCAAGCTCGTCTTCAAGCACCGCGACGGGTCCGTCTCCGTCGTGCAACTGATGAAGTGAGCACTCGCCGGCGCTCGGCGCTCGCTGTCATCCTCCTGGCACTACTCGCCGGCGGGTGCGGGCAGCAGTCGACCCAGCGCCCTGCCGTCGCCGGTTACGTCAAACAGGTAAACGCGATCGAGGCGTCCCTCGCGACACCGCTCGCCTCGGTCGCCTCGGCCGGGAACGCGTTCTCCCAGGAGCAGCGCTCCTCGGACGGCAACACGCCCTCGCCGAAGCAGCGGTCCGCGGGCATCCTCACGCTCGGCCCCTCTCCTGAGCAGACACTCCAGAAGGCGCTGGTCAAGATCGGAGCGCTCAGGACACGACTGGCCGCGATCAGTACTCCTCTCCCGGCCGAGCACCTGCGCGCGTTGCTACTCGAGCTGATCGACGATCAGGCGGCGATGACTCGCCAGGTCGCGGAGCTCGTGGCGTTCCTGCCGCGCTACTCCGTCGCGCTCCGCTCGCTCGCGCCCGCCACGAAGCAGCTCGAGACCGTCCTGAGTCAACGGTCGGCCAACGGCGCCGCCGCGGTCAGCACGGCGTTCGCGAGCAAGGCGGCCGCGCTGCGTCGATTCCAGGCGACGACCAGCGCGATGGTGGTGCAGCTGCGCCGGCTCCGGCCGCCCACCGTCTCAAAGCCGGGATTCAAGGCGCAGGTGATCGCGCTCCAGGGGATGGGCGCCAGCGCGGGCCGGCTGGCCGCCGCGCTCGCCTCGGGCGCGACTTCCAGCGTCGGACCCGTACTTACGCAGTTCGATCGCGCCGCCGCGAGCACCAACACGGTCGCGGTGCAGAAGGCGGAGATCGCGGCTGCGCACGCCTACGACGCGAGAGTCGCCGCACTCGACGCCCTGTCGCGGAAGGTGGAACTCGAGCGGCTGCGGCTGTCCAACGGCCTGCGTTGAGTGATGCCTCAGCTCTGCTCCACCCGCTCCTGCTCGCGCTGGCGGAGTTCGATCCGCCGGATCTTGCCCGTGAGGGTCTTGGGGAGCTCCGGGACGAACTCGATCACGCGCGGATACGCGTACGCGGAATGCCGGTCGCGGACGAACGTCTTGATCTCCTCGGCCAACTCGGCGGACGGGTCGTATCCCGACGCGATCACGACGAACGCCTTGACCACGTAGCCGCGCCGCTCGTCCGGTGAAGCGACCGCGGCCGCCTCGGCGACGGCCGGGTGCTCGAGGCAAGCCGACTCGACCTCGAACGGGCCGATCCGGTAGCCGGCCGAGATGATCACGTCGTCGGCGCGCCCCTCGTACCAGAAGTAGCCGTCGTCGTCGGCACGCGCGGCGTCCTTGGAGTGGAACCACTCGCCGCCGAACGCCTCCTCGGTGTCCTCCTCCGGGCGGTTCCAGTAGCCGAGCGGGTAGTGAGGGTTCGACCTCGCCTTGAGGCAGATCTCTCCGCGCTCGCCAGCGGGGACAGGCCGCTCATCCTCGTCGAGGATCGCCACCTCCCAGCCCGGCATCGGGCGACCCATCGAGCCCTCGCGCACCTCCATGAACGGATAGTTGGCGCACAGCGGATACGACTCGGTGAGGCCGTAGTAGTCGAGGACGGTGATCCCGTACTGCTCGCGGAACCAGCGGATCGCCTCGGGGTTGAGCGGCTCGCCGGCTGAGCACACGATCCGGAACTTCTGCGGATAGCGCGTGCCGGCATCGGAGATCGACATCATCGACCGGATCGCCGTCGGCGTCCCGAACACGTTGGTGACGCCATGGCGGCTCAGGAAATCGAGCTGCTTGTGGGGATCGAAGCCTCCCTCGCGCTGATAGACGGCCTGTACGGCGCCCAGCCGCCACGGTCCGATCAGCGGACAGATGCCCGCGGCCCACGCCCACTCTCCCATTCCGTGGAACACCTCGCCGTCGTGGAGGTCGTGGCAGTAGATGAACTCCTCGTGGGCCAGGATGTACCGGTGGGCGTGGAGGATGCCCTTCGCCAGCCCCGTCGTGCCCGACGAGTAGTAGAGCTGGGCTGGGTCGTCGGCGGCGGTGTCGACCGGCTCGAACGCGGTCGAGCCGCGCCCGAGCAGCTCGTCGTCGAGGATCAGCAGGTGCTCGACCACCGACCGGTCGATGCGTCCGGCGTTCGCCTCGTTCGTCAGGAGCACCTTGGGCCTCGAGTCGCTCACACGATGTCGGATGCCTTCATCGCCGTAGAGCACCGACATAGACAGCAGGATCGCGCCAGCCTTCCATACTCCGAAGAACGCGGCCGCGGTCTGCGGCGTCGGCGGTAGCAGCATCGCGACGCGATCGCCGGGCTCCACGCCGTGAGCCCGCAGAACGTTCGCGAACCGGTTCGAATCGTCCTGGAGCTCGCCCCAGCCGATCTCCTGAATCCTCCCATGGAAATCCTCGTGGATCATCGCGAGCTTCTCGCGCGGATGGCGATCGCACACGTCGACCGCGATGTTGTATCGGTTCGGCACTTCCCAGCGGTGCTGCTCGCATGCCTGCTCATAGGAGGAAAAGGTGGTGGTCGAGCTCATGCCCCCATCATGCCGCCCTCGACAGGCCCGCACAACCCGGTGCTGATAGGGCGCCCGCCCCGCTCGGCACATCGCGCCAACGTCAGCAAGCGAACAACACCGAGTAACAACCGCCACAAGCGCCGGTAACCTATTGAAGGCTCACCATGGATCTGGTTCTGGGCGTAGTACTAGGCATCGGGATCGCCGCAGCGCTCACCGCGGTGTGGAGAGCCGTGCGCCGCTCCCGCACGAGGGGGATACCGGAGGAAGCGATGCAGGCCGCGCTGCATGCCGCCACTGCCACCCTCCCGCACCTGCGGCGCGGTCTGAACAGCCGCACCGCCGAGCGAGCCGTCCCGAATCTCCGCGCGCTCACCGGCGCGGCGGCGATCGCGCTCGCGGACACGCGAGCGGTGCTGGCGATCGAAGGCGAGGGGCGCGAGCAGGTGAGGCCGGGCGATCTGCTCTCGCGCCTGCTCGGGCGCGCCCACGACAACCGCCTCCACATCGTCCCGCGGCTGGTGTCCTCAGATCCGACCTGTCCGCTCAAGTCGGCGGTGCTGGCGCCGCTGGTCGCCCAGGGCCAGCGCATCGGGACGCTGATCGCCTTCTATCGCTCGGTGGGACGTCCCAGTCATCACGAGCTGCGGGTCGTGCAGGAGGCCGCCAGCCTCGTGTCCGCGCAGGTCGAGCTGTCGCTGGTGGCGGCGCAGGAGGAGCGCCTCGCCCAGGCAGAACTGCGGGCGTTGCGGGCGCAGATCTCCCCACACTTCATCTACAACGCGCTGGCCGCGGTCGCGGGCGACATCCACGCTCGTCCCGAAGAGGCCCGCGACCTGTTGATCGACTTCGCGGAGTTCACGCGATACCTGTTCCGCGACGGCCGCTCGTACGTGACCCTCGGCGAGGAGATCGAGCACGTCGAGCGGTATCTCCGCCTCGAGCAGGCGCGGTTCCGCGAGAGCCTCCACGTGACGATCGACGTCCCCGAGTCGACCCACGGGACGGTCGTGCCGGCGATGTCGGTGCAGCCGCTGGTCGAAAACGCCGTGCGTCACGGGGTCGAGCGCGGCGCCGGGACGGGGCGGGTGACGATTTCCGCCCAGATCGTCGGCGGAGACGTCGAGCTGCGGGTGTCCGACGACGGGGCAGGGATCGAGCCCGAGCGACTCGAGGCGGTGCTGGCGGGCGCCGGCGGCGGCATCGGGGTGTCGAACGTAGACGCACGGCTCAGAGCCACGTTCGGTGAGCGCTACGCGCTCAGGATCGAATCCACCGTGCACGAGGGGACGACCGCGGTGATGTCCGTGCCGCATCTCCGGGGCGAGGTTCCCGATCCCGAGCTCGCCTGGTCTGCATGAGCTCAGACGGGCTGACGATCCTCGCCGTCGACGACGAGCACACACAGTTGGAAGACCTCGCCAGGCTGCTGCGGAGCTTTTCGAGCGTGCATGAGGTGGAGTGCGCGTTCGGCGGCCACGACGCCTTGCACAAGGCCTCGAGCCAGGCGTACGACGCGATCTTCCTCGACGTCCGGATGCCCGACCTCGACGGCGTCGAGCTTGGGCGTGTGCTCCGACGGTTCGCCTCGCCGCCCCAGCTCGTGTTCGTGAGCGCGCACGACGCCGCCGCGGTCGAGGCGTTCGAGCTTCGCGCGGTCGACTATCTGCGCAAGCCAGTCAGCCGGCACCGGCTCGAGGAGGCACTCGAGCGGGTCGCCTCCGCGGTCGAGGCGAGCGAGGAGCACTTCGACCGCAACGGACGTCGCGCGCGCTCCCAGTCCGCGGGAGAGAGCGAGATGATCGCGGTTTCCGGCGCGCGCGCCGGATCGACGCGGCTGATCAGCCGCGGCTCGATCCTATTCGTCCAATCGCACGGCGACTTCGTCCGCATCGTCACCGAGGACGGGCGCTACCTGCTGCGGACGACGCTCAACGACGTCGAGCACCGCTGGGAGCAGTTCGAATTCGTCCGGGTGCATCGCCAGTACGTCGCGAACCTCGCACGCGCGGTCGAGCTGCGGCCGCTGTTCGGCGGCACCGCCGAGCTTGGGTTCACCGGCGGCCACTCAATCCCGGTGGCGCGCCGCCATGTCGCGGACCTCAGCCGGCGGCTCGGGGTCTAACGGCTGTGTGAGACGCCTGAGATCCCGGTCGGAGCCCCTCGCGCCCGACCAGTAGACGTGCGATCCGGCCGATCGGCGCAGCGGGGGCTCCGAGTGGGAATTACGCGTCTTCTTGCTTCTGCTCTTCCTGGACCTTGCCTTCCAGCTGCTTCATCACATCCGGGTCGCGTAGCGTGGTGACGTCGCCCAGCGCGCGCCCCTCGGCGATATCCCGGAGCAGCCGGCGCATGATCTTGCCCGAGCGCGTCTTGGGCAGATCGTCGGCCCAGATGATCCGCCTCGGCCGAGCCAGCTTGCCAATCCGCTTGGCGACGGTGTCGTTGATGTCCGAGACCAGCTCATCCGACCCCTCGGTGTCATCGCCCTCGAGGGTCACGAACGCGCAGATCGACTGGCCGGTGTCCTCGTCCGCCTGCCCGATCACCGCTGCCTCGGCCACCTTGGGATGGGCGACGATCGCGGACTCCACCTCGGCGGTCGACATCCGGTGTCCCGACACGTTCACGACGTCGTCGATCCGTCCGATGATCCAGAAGTAGCCGTCCTTGTCCTTGCGCGCGGCGTCTCCGACCAGGTACGTCTCCTTGCCGAACCTGTCGAAGTACGTCTCGACGAACCGGTCGTCCTCCTTGTACAGCGTCCGGAGCATCGACGGCCACGGGCGCTTGATCACGAGCAATCCCTGGCCTTCGTCGAGCGCCTTGCCGTCTCGCTCATCGACCACGTCGGCCTCGATTCCCGGGAATGGCCGGGTGGCCGATCCGGGCTTGGTGGAAACGATCCCGGGGATCGGCGTGATCATGATCGCGCCGGTCTCCGTCTGCCACCAGGTGTCGACGATCGGACAGCGCTCGCCGCCGACGACCACGTGGTACCAGAGCCAGGCCTTCGGGTTGATCGGCTCGCCGACCGTGCCGAGCAGCTTCAGCTTGGACAGGTCGTGCTTCTCGACGTGCTCGACGCCCCACTTCATGCAGGCCCGGATCGCCGTCGGGGCGGTGTAGAACTTCGTCACCCCGTAGCGCTCGCACAGCTCCCACCAGATGCCCTTGTGGGGATAGTCGGGCGCGCCCTCGTACATCACGCTGGTCGCGCCGTTGAGCAACGGCCCGTACACGATGTACGAGTGGCCGGTGACCCAACCGACGTCGGCCGAGCACCAGTAGACGTCCTCGTCCGGGTGCAGGTCGAACACGAGACGGTGCGTCGACGCGACGCCCGTCAGGTAACCGCCGGTCGTGTGCAGCACGCCCTTTGGCTTGGCGGTCGATCCGCTCGTGTACAGCACGTACAGCGGATGCTCGGCGTCGAGCTCTTCGGCCGGACACTCGTCGTCGGCCTTGTCGAGGATCTCGTGGTACCAGACGTCGCGCTCGTCGTTCATGTCGCAGTCAGCGCCGGTTCGCTTGACCACGACGATGTGCTCGAGCGACTTCAGGTCGCTCATCTCCTCATCGACCGCCTGCTTGATGTTCGCGGTCTTGCCCTTCCGACGGGCGCCGTCGACGGTGATCAGCGCCTTGGCCTCGGAGAACTCCATCCGCTCGCGGACCGAACCGGCCGAGAAGCCGCCGAACACGACGTTGTGAGGCGCGCCGATCCGGGCGCAGGCCAGCATCGCGACCACGACCTCGGGGATCATCGGCAGGAAGATCCCCACGACGTCGCCTTTCTCGATTCCGAGGTCCTTCAGCGCGTTCGCGAACTTCTGAACGTCCCGATGCAGGTCGGCGTACGTGATGTCCTCTTCCTCGCCTTCCTCGCCGCGCCAGTGGAACGCGACGCGCTCACCGTTTCCGGCTTCGACGTGGCGATCCACGCAGTTGTAGGACGCGTTGATCTTGCCGTCCGCGAACCACTTGTAGAACGGCGCCTCTGACTCGTCGACGTCCTGGGAGGGCTCCTTGAACCAGTGGAGCTCCTTCGCCTGCGCCGTCCACCAGCCCTTCCAGTCGTTCTCGGCCTCGTCGTGGACCGAGGGGTCGTTCAGCAGCGCGTGCTTTGCGAGGTCCTTCGGCGGGTCGAACGTCTCAGTGTCGAGCATCTCCTCGAGCTTTGACTCGAGGGTCTGGTCGGACGTATGGGTTACCGTGTCTGCCACAGGCGTCTCTCCTTCCGCTCCTTGCGCGTTCTCTCACGGGTCTACTACCCAGGCACGCGAACACGGAAAAACCGCGCCCGACCCCGAGGAGGGCCGGGCGCCTATGATGGCCCCGAGTTCGGCGCCAGCCGAACTCGCAAGGCCGGACGGAGTCCGGCCCCTACTCCGCGTGCCCGTACGCGGCGATCTCGGCCTTCTCCTGCTCGGTGAGGTCACGCGGAACGTCGCCCTTTGCCGCCTTCTCGCTCTGCACGTGGTGGCGGATCTCCTCGACGATCTCGGGATTGGCGAGGGTCGACACGTCGCCGACATCGGAGAAGTTCGAGACGGCGGCGATCACGCGCCGCATGATCTTCCCCGAGCGGGTCTTGGGCATGTCCTTGACGATCCACACGTTCTTGGGGCGGGCGATCGCCCCGATCTCGGTGACGATCGCCTGGGAGACCTTCTTGTCGATCCCGGCGTCTAGGGGCACTCCGGGCTTCAGCGAGATGTACATCTCGACGATCTTCCCGCGCACCTCGTCCACGACCGGCACGGCGGCCGCCTCGGCCACCTCGTCGACGGTGATCGCGGCGGACTCGAGCTCCTTGGTCCCGAGCCGGTGTCCGGCGACGTTGATCACGTCGTCGATCCGGCCGAGGATGCGGAAGTAGCCGTCCGCGGCTTCGACGGCTCCATCGCCGCACATGAACGGCCAATCGCGCCAGTCGTTGCTGCCCGCCTTCGAGAACTTGGCGTAGTAGGTGTCGATGAAGCGCTGGTCCTGCCCCCACACGGTGAGCATCCGGCCTGGCCATGGATTGCGCACGCAGATGTAACCGGCCTTGCCGGAGCCACCCGGGATCTCCTCGCCGTTCTCGTCGAACACGACAAGCTGGATCCCGAGTGCCGCCGGCCCACAGCTGCCGGGTTTCATCGGCTGTAGCCCCGGCAGCGTGCTCCCGAGGAAGCCGCCGGTCTCGGTCATCCACCAGGTGTCGGTGATCGCCGCCTGGCCTTTGCCGACGAAGTGGTAGTACCACCGCCACACGTCGGGTTCGATCGGCTCGCCGACCGTGGTCATCGTCTTGAAGTGGTAGCTGTACTTCTCCGGCTCGCCGGGGCCGACCTTTCGCAGCATCCGGATCGTCGTCGGTGCGGTGTGGAAGATGTCCACGCCGAGCTTCTCGGCGATCCGCCACGGGCGACCCGGGTCGGGATACGTGGGCACTCCTTCGTACATCACGCTTGTCGTGCCGAGCGCCAGCGGCCCGTACACGATGTATGAGTGACCGGTGATCCACCCGATGTCGGCGAAGCACCAGTATGTGTCGTCGGGGTGGATGTCCTGGTAGTACTTCGCGGTGCCGGTCACGTAGCTGAGGTAACCGCCGATTGAATGCTGGGCACCCTTGGGGCGGCCCGTGGTGCCACTCGTGTACATCAGGAACAACGTGTCGTCGGCGGCCAGCGACTCGGGCTCGACGTGCTGGCCCTGGTAGTCCGCGAGCAGTTCGTCGACGAAGTAGTCACGCCCCTCAACCATCGGGCTCTCGGAGTGGTACTCGCCCGGGACCCTCCGCCAGACGAGGATCTTCTCGACCTCGATCCCCTCCTTGCGCGCCTCCTCGACCGCCTGATCGGCCTTCACCTTGTGATCGATCAGATCGCCGTTGCGGTAATAGCCGTCGATCGTGACCAGCACGGTGCTCTTCGCGTCGGCCATGCGCTGACCGCACGCGGCGCCGCTGAAGCCGCCGAACACCTCCGAGTGGATCACGCCGAGCCGGGCGCAGGCGAGCATCGCCACCGGCAGCTCGGGCACCATCGGCAGGTGGAAGGTGACACGGTCGCCGGCCTTGACGCCAGCGAAGTCACGGAGCAGCGCGGCAAACTCGTTCACGCGGCGATGTAGCTCCGAGTACGTGATCTCGACGGGCTCCACGTCCTCGGGCTCGGGCACCCAGATCAACGCGTTCTTGTCGCCGCGGGCCTCGAGGTGCCTGTCGACGCAGTTGACCGACGCGTTCAGCCGCCCGCCGACGAACCACTTGAAGAAGGGCGGGTTGCTGGTGTCCAGCAGCGTGTCCCACTTGCGGTCCCAGGTGAGCATGTCCGCGTACTCGATGAAGCAATCCGGGAAGCGCTCGGGGCTGAAGCGCTCGAGGATCGCCGGATCGCTTGCGTTTGCCTGAGCGGCGAACGCCGCCGGCGGCTCGAAGTACTCCTCCTCCCGCCAGTGAACTGCGATCTGCGCCTCGGAGACCCCCTCTGCGGTCTCTTGCTGAGCGGACGCTGGCTTGGTCGTCTCGGCCATCTGAATCTCTCCTTCCGCGCGCAACCGGCTTCTAGACAGCCCAGAGCGCCGGCGTCGCCGCCGGCGCTCGTGGTTGTTCGATGTTTCGCTAATTCTGTCGCTAGTTCTACTGGAGAGCGGCGTTTTGGTGGGCTTTTCTCCGGTTAGCGACTCAATGGAACGACCGGCGCGACAACTCGCCCGAAGGTCGAGTTGACGACCGCGGCGAACGACGCGTACCACGCGACGATCGCGGTGGCGATCCCGACCCAGCCGCCGAGCTTGATCGTGCCGTTGGTGACGCTGGTCGTGCCGGCGAGCGCCGAATTGCCGATACCGAGGATGAAGAACGTGATCGCCAGTAGCAGGAACACCAGCGCGACCGCGCCGGTCGTCCGCAGCGACGCGATGAACATGTAGGCGGTGAAGATCCCCCACATCCACAGGTACAGACCGAGGCCGCTGAAGATCTCGCCGGCGCCCTTGGCCGCGACCACGCCCGGCACGCCGAGCTGGACGATCAGGAAGAACGAGATCCAGAACGCCCCGTAGGAGCAGAACGCCACCGCCCCGAATGTGTTACCGGTCCGGAACTCCCATAGGCCGGCCACGAACTGAGCGAGACCGCCATAGGCGAGCGCCAGGCCCGCGACCATCGGCAGCAGACCGCCACCGACCAGGCTCTTGTCGCCGACCAGCCCGGCGTTGATAAGGCTGAGCATGAACGTCGTTCCGGCGAACGCCGCCAGGCCGAGCGGGCCCGGGTCGGCTGGGGTCCAGCCCGCCATCCGACCGCCGGTCGGATCAGCCGGCGCGACATCCGCTTCGCGCGCACCACCGATGTTTGCGGCTTCCATCTAGTCCTCCTCTGAGGGTTGACAGTCGGCGCGAACGTTTGCACCCGCCCGGCGCTTCTCAAGTGGCGGATCGGTGAGCGGCGCGGTTGTCGCCACGAACGGTCGGCGGAGCACGATGAACGGTGACCGCCGGACGGCGTTTGGCCGCCCGGCGATCACCAACTCGAGCCCGCACAGCTCGGATCCGGGCTCCCGACGCCCCAGGCGAGGTGCCCCAGGACCGGACCAGAGCTGAGTGTGTTGACGCCCCTCCAGATACGGCTGGCGAAGCGAGCCTGCCCCGGCCCCCGGCGTGGACAGGAGCCGGGACAGCTAGATGCATGATCGGCAATGGACCTACCGGCTGCGTCTGGGCAGCTCGGTTGCGGACGGATGTCTGATACGTCCCCGGACCCGCTATTTCCGGCGCTTGCGCTTGCGCTTGGGGGTCGTCGCGCGAGTGCTTCCGGGCGACTGCGCCCCCACCGGCTCGGGCGAGGGCTCCGGCGCCGGCCTGCCGCGGCCCCGGCCGAGCAGCGGCTCGCGAGCCGGACGTTCCCGCTGCGTCTTCGGCCACGGTTCCGAGCGGCCGCTGGCCCACGCCGGCGGCACGCCACTAGGCCAGCGCCCGCTGAACAGGTACGCCAACGCAAGCAGGAAATAGGCCTCGACGATCGGAATCGGCACGATCGGGATGATCGTGAGGACGCCCGCGATGATCCCCAGATAGCCCAGGAAGCGTGTGAGCAAGCCGATCCGCATCGCGTTCAGCGACACCATGACAAGCGCGACGGCGACGAACAACGCGCCCAGATACACGGTGACGTTCGGGACCACCACCCAGACCCTGTGCAGCAATGCGTTGGCTTCCGGATAGGTCTGGAGGCCGTGGGTCACGAACTTGTGGGCGGCGACGGTGGAAGCGACCGCCGACCCGACCGCGCTCAGCGCCGCGATCACGCCGCCTGCGATCGCAAGGTACCCGACGAAGGTCGGCCGCACGTTCGGTTCGCGCGCCTTGGTGCATCCCCACAGATACCAGAGGGTCCAGGCCAGCGCGAGCGATCCGAGCGCGCTCAGGAACGCGCCGGTCAGATCGAGCCCAACCCGCTTGCTCGCGGTGACCAGCCCCAGCGTCTGCTCGTTCACGTTCACGTGCGGCCCGGCGATCTGCACCAGTACGGCGGCCATCACGAGGATGCCCGCGGCGGCGGCGATCACGACCTGCCTCGTGCGCACGCGAGACTCGTATGCGACCCGCTCTTCGGCCTTCATTCCTCGCCAGTCTATGAGGTCCTCGGCGCCGTGGAGTCCACCCGACTACTCGCGCCGGGTACCATTGAGTCCATGGAAGGAAGTGGATTCGGAGGCCTATTCGGAGACCCCGACGAGCTGCAGCGCCGGCTGGGCGAGTTCGCCGAGCAGATGCAGGGCGCTCAGCGTCTTGCCTGGGCCGACAACGCGATCAAGCTCGCAGTCGACCTGACCGTCGCCGCGATGAATCGCATCAACATCCAGGGGACGACCGAGCAGCAGGCCGAGCAGCTTCGGACCGTGATGGCGCACATCTTCCCCGAGGCCGTGACACTCGTGCGCGAGGCGCGCGAGGGCCTTCAGTAGACCGGAGGCGCGCTCACGAACCGGCCAGCGCGCCGAGCACCAGCTCGTCGTGCTGATCGGGCTTCACGCTCCGGAACACGTCGCGGATCGTCCCGTCGGGGCCGATCACGAACGTCGTGCGCTCGTTGCCCATGTAGGTGCGGCCGTAGCGATTCTTCTCGACCCACACCCCGTAGGCCTCGGCCACCGAATGATCCTCGTCTGAGAGCAGCGGAAAGCCCAGTCCGTACTTCTCGTCGAATTTGGCGATCGGTTTGACCGGGTCCGGCGAGACGCCGAGCACCACCGTGTTGGCGTTCGCGTAGTCGGCCGCGTGGTCGCGCACGCCACACGCCTGCGTCGTGCAGCCGGGGGTGTCGGCCTTGGGATAGAAGTACAGGACGACGGTCTTCCCTCTCAGGTCCGACAGCTTCACCGAATTGCCGTGCTGGTCGGGGAGATCGAAGTTGGGGGCCTTGTCGCCGGGATCGAGTGCCATGACGCGCCGATCCTAACTGAGAGGCGTGGTCGGCGGCGGGCGTCACCGCCGTGCCGACCTGCAACGGCTGTCAACGGAACTCGAAGCCCGAGACCGAGACAGGTCGCGCATGTCCCAGATGCACCAGATGCCACGGTCGGCCGGAATCGCACCGAACGGCGGGTTTCGCAGGTCGCCGGCACCAGCGCGCCAACAGCCCGGCAGTCTGGCCGCCGACGCGAAATCTGGGCGCGCTGGTACCGCTGAGAGACGTCTCCTAGCCGAAGCTCACGTGGCCCGTGCCGGTGACCGAGTTGAACTGTGCCAGGGGTTTTGCCTTCTGGCTCATATTGCACTTTCCATTCTTCAGCCGCGGTCCGACCTCGGCGAACGTCCCCGTCACCCTCAGGGTGCCGGTGATACCCGCGTAGTTGCCCGTGCCCTGGGACAGCGTGGCGGGTCCGGACGCGCCAAACGTACCCGAGCAGGTCGACGCGGCGAACGAGAACTTCGCGTGATTGAGCGCGTTGAAGAAGCCCGTAGCGTCGGCGACGAACGTCCCGTGCTTCAGCGTGAACTTGACGAAGTCCCCGTTTGCATTCGGCGACCCACTCGCGGTTTCCCGCTGGGTGGACCCGTAGTCACCGATCGCGCCGGTGAACATGAAGGCGCCGCCCGCTCCCTTGGGCGTCCCGAACATCCTGACGCTGCCCCCGCTACTCCCGGCTGCTAAGGCGCCGGAGACGACCGCGAGCAGGCTCGCGATCACCGCGAGCACCGCGGTCAGCTCAAGTGCCCGCTTCCTCCCATGCTTTGCGACGGCAGCGTGAATCGCCGTATTTGCGCGCATGAAGTCCCTCCTATCCTCTGGTGGCCGGACCGGCCCGGCCACACGCGAGGCAATCCTCTCAGGCGCGCCGCGGTCGTGCAATACCAGCCAAGGGCTCATAGAAGCGGGCCAAACCTCCTCCGTGTGCCAGCTCGGTCACGAACGGCGCCAGACCGATCGAACAAGCAGCTGGAATGTGTCGGCGTGCTCCGGCGCTTGAGCGCTCTACGCCGCGGGGACGGCGCTACTTCAGCAGCCGCGACAGCCGGCGGTCCTTGAGCAGCTTCCCCTCGGTCTGACACGTCGGGCAGTAGCACATGACGTAGTCCTCGTAGAACACCGCCTCGAGCTGATCCCCGCAGCGGGGGCAGGGCTCGCCATTGCGGCGGTGGACCGTGAGGGGCATCGGCAGCTTGTCCGGGATCGGGAGCGACAACGTCGACTCGTAGTGGGCGACCGCATCGCCGAGGACGCGTACCGTCGTCTCGCGAAGTTTGTCCGCCTCGTCCTGATCGAGGTCCGACCCGCGCTTGAACGGCGAGATCATTGCCGTATGGAGGATCTCGTCGACCCACGACCGCCCGATGCCGGCGATCACGTGCTGATCGCGGAGCAGCGCGTACAGCGGCCGCGGCTGGTCGAGCAGCTCGGCGAACGGCGGCGGGTCGGGCCACGCCTCGGAGCCGAGCTCCGCGATCGTCTCCTCCTCGTCCACGTCGGCGGCGCGGAGCACCTTCACCCACGCACGCTGGCGCGTGCCGAACTCGCGCAGACGGAGCTCGCGACCGTCCTTCAGGCGGACGAGGAACCGGGATGTCCGGTCGCGCAGCGACGCGCGCGCGTCGAACAGCTGCAGGCGGCCCGCCGACATCAGGTGTATCTCGAGCGCCAGATCGCCGTCGAGCTCGATCACGAACAGCTTGCCGCGGCGCCCGATCCGCTCAAACCGGCGCCCCTCGAGCGCCGTCAGCGGCGGATCGAACGTCTTCAGCGCATTGATGCCCGGCGCCAGCGCAGACTCGATCTCGGCGCCGGCGACAGCGGCCCCGATCAGACGCGCGGTGATCTCTACTTCGGGTAGCTCAGGCATCGATGTTTCCCGAAATCGAGAGTAGCTGCCCACCGGTACCCTGCCTGACTCCATGCCTGTGTCGCTCGCGCCCGACGACATCGTCGCGACCCACGCCGCGGCGGCGGCCAACGAACGCGAGCCGCTGCTCGTGCTCGAGCCGCTGATCGAGTTCCTCAGCGCGCACGGCCTCGACGCGCCCGCGGACCTGACCGCGTCGCCGATCGGCGACGGCCATTCGAACGTGACGTTCGTGCTGTCGACCGGGCCGGTCGTGCGTCGACCGCCTCGCGGGCCATTGCCGCCGAGCGCCCACGACGTGCTCCGGGAGGCCCGGCTGCTAGGTGCGCTCGCTTCGACCCCTGTGCGCGCGCCGAAGGTGCTCGCGGTGTGCGACGACACCGACGTGATCGGCGCCCCGTTCTATGTGATGGAGCAGGTCGCCGGCGACGTGATCACGGACTCGGTTCCCGATCAGCTCGACACTCCCGACCAGCGCCGGCGCGTCGCCGACGAGCTGATCGACGCGCTGGTCGAGCTGCATGCCACGGACTGGGAGGGCGCCGGCCTCGAGGGCTTCGGCAAACCGACCGGTTACCTCGAGCGCCAGCTGCGTCGCTTCAACGGGCTGTGGCAGCACAACCGCACGCGCGAGTTGCCCCAGGTCGAGGAGGTCGGCGCGTGGCTCGCTTCGAGCGTCCCGGAGTCACCGCCCGCAACGATCGTGCACGGTGACTACCGGCTCGGGAACACGATGTTCGCCCCCGGCGCTCCGGCGCGACTGATCGCGATACTCGACTGGGAGATGGCGACGATCGGCGATCCGCTCGCCGATGTCGGCTACCTGCTCATGCACTGGACCCAGCCCGGCGACACGCTCGGAAAGTTCAACCTCAACAACGTCACGCTTCAGCCCGGGTTTCCGACGCGGGCGGAGGTGACCGCCCGCTACGAGCAGCGCTCGGGCCGTTCGGTGCAGTCTCTCGATTGGTACGTGACGCTCGCGTTGTGGAAGGCCGTGGTATTCATGGAGGGCAACTACAAGCGAGCCTTGGCGGGCTCGACCGACGACCCGTACCTGAAGTCCTTCGGGGACGGCGTCCTCGAGATCGCCGACCGCGCCCTGGCGGTCTCGCGCGATGGCCTCTGAGGGCGGGCGCCACCGCGGGCTGCTGGTCGACTGGGGCGGCGTGCTGACGACCGACGTGTTCGCGTCGTTCGGCGCCTTCTGCGAGCTCGAGGGACTCGAGCGGGACGCGACGAACCGCGTCTTCCGGGACGACGCGGAATGCCGGGAGCTGATCCTCGGGCTCGAGACCGGCGCCGTCGCGCAAGAGGAGTTCGAGCCGCGCGTAGCCTCGCTGCTCGGCGTGCCGGCGCCGGGTCTGATCGACCGGCTGTTCGCCGGCGCCCTCCCCGACGAGGACATGGTCGAGGCGGTCCGCCGCGCCCGCGCCGGCGGTGTCCGGACGGGACTCGTGTCGAACTCGTGGGGGACCAGGCGCTATCCGCGGGACCTGCTGGCCGAGGTGTTCGATACCGTGGTCATCTCCGGAGAGGTCGGCCTGCGCAAGCCGGCGCGGGAGATCTACGTCCTGGGCGCCGAGCGCATCGGCCTAGCGCCGGACGATTGCGTGTTCGTCGACGATCTCCGAGTCAACCTGGCTCCGGCGGAGTCACTCGGGATGGCGACCGTCCATCACCGCACGGCCGACGACACGATTGCGCAACTCGAGCGACTTTTCGGCGTGGGGCTTCGATGAGATCGTCGCCAAACATGCCACGGGCCCGGGCGCATGCGCGCCCGGGCCCGTAGAACGTGGCTTTTATCGATCGGTCAGTTGATCGTGTTCAGAGTGGCTTCGTCGGCGTTGACGATGTTCCGCGGCAGCGGCGAGAAGTCCAGCGACGGTCCGAAGGACTGTCCGCCGGTGATCGCGTAGCCGATGAACGACTTCAACAGGGCGCCCTGCGCGGCGTTGGTCGGGACGAACGCGTACGTGAACGTCGAGATCGGATACGCCTTCTTCTTCCGCTTCGGCGGATTGACGATCGTCACCTCGTTGTTCGACGGCACGCTGACCCCTGACGCCGCGGCCGCGATGTTGCCCAGGTTCGGAACCTCGTAGTTGCCGGCGGCGTTCTTGATCGCCGCGGGCTGCAGGCGGTTCGCGATCAGGTACGAGGCTGCGATGTAGGCGATTCCGCCGTTCGTGCCGATGAGCGCCTGCGCCATGCCCTGGTTGCCCTTCGCGCCGACGCCGACCGGGAAGGTCACCGTGGTGGAGGCGCCGACCTTGCCGGCGAACGCGCCGGAGACATCCGACAGGTACCGGGTGAACGCAAACGTGTCTCCGGATCCGTCCGAACGCCAGAACACCGTGATCTTCGTGTGGGGGATCTTGAGGCCCTTATTCAGCTTCTTGATCTGCGGGCTGTTCCAGTGCGTGATCTGGCCCAGGTAGATCTGGGCAAGCACGGACCCGGTGAGATGAAGCACCGACCCCTTCGGCCTCAGGCCGTTCACGTGATAGCTGACGCCGGTCGCGGTCAGCGCCCATGGGATCTGGACGATGTTGGCGGGGACGCCCGAGTACACGGACAGCGGCGCGTCGGAGCCGCCGAAGTCGACCAGGCCGGCGACGATGTCTTTCTCGCCGCTCCCGGACCCGACGGGAGAGTAGTTGACCAGGCTGCTGGTCGAGGTGTCCCACACCGCCGCCCATTCGGCCTCGATCGGGGCAACCAGCGTCGAGCCGGCGCCGTTTAGCGTCGGCGTGGCTGCGGACGCAGCGGCGGCGCTTATGCCTAAGACGCAGCCTGCCAGCAACCCAGCGCACGTCACGCTGACGAACCTCTTGAAGAGCAAAGCAGTATTCCTTTCCATTTGGGAATTCCCAAGAAACTCTCGTCGTGGCCCGGCCGCCCCTCGCGAGATGGCGGTAAGCATCTCCGTGAAGATTTGGCCACTTGTTGCCAACTTGTGACCACGTTGTTGAAAAGCTGTAAGCGATAAACGACCGCAAAGTCGGGGGTCGAGCTTTTCCGTACGCTTGCGCGCCGTGTCCTCGAGGGCAAGGTTCACGCTGGCGCGGGAAGGGTCCCGCTCCGGTGCAGGGAGACGGACCGCGCCGCGGCGCGCGGGGCGGCTAGGCGACCGCGTCATGTTCGGTCTGTGCGCGCTGGCCGGCGTGCTCGTCGTGCTGACACTCGTCGACGTCGTCTACCAGCTGATCAGCAACGGCCAGCCCGCGATCTCGAAGTTCGGACTCGGCTTCGTGACGAGCACAAAGTGGCAGCCCAACTTCCACGTCGAGGGCGCGGGGGCGCTTCTCTACGGAACCGCGGTGAGCTCGCTGATCGCGGTCGTCCTGGCGACGCCGCTCGGGATCGCGATCGCCCTGTACCTGAGCATGATGGCCCCGGGCCGGGTGCGCGCCGTCGTCGGGCCGCTCGTCGAACTGCTCGCGGCGGTTCCGAGCATCATCTACGGCTTCTGGGGACTGGTCGTGCTCGTCCCGTTCATCGACAGCCTCGAGCCCGGCCTCCACAGCGCGCTCGGCTTCATCCCGGTGTTCGGACCGGCGTCGCCGATCGGGATCAGCGTGTTCACCGCCGGGCTGGTCCTGACCGTGATGATCCTCCCGATCATCTCGGCGCTGAGCCGCGACCTGTTCCTGACCGTCCCGGCGGAACTCAAGGACGGCGCTGCGGCGCTCGGCGCGACGCAATGGGAGATCATCCGCGGGATCGTCCTCCCGACGACCGTGTCGGGCGTCAGCGCCGCGGTGGTCCTCGGGCTCGGGCGGGCCCTCGGCGAGGCGATCGCCGTTTCGTTCGTGATCGGCGATGTCACCGCGATTCACCCATCGCTGTTCGATCCCGGCTCGTCCGCCGCCGCGGAGATCGCCAATCAGTTCCCGTCTCCGGTCGATCCTCTGCACACGGCCGCGATGTTTTACGTCGGCCTCGTGCTCGTCGTGATCTGCATCTTCACGAGCGTGGCGTCGCGCATGATCGCCGGGCGGTTCGACGTGACCCGGAGGGTCATTTGAGCGCCGTGTCAGAGACGGCCCGGCTCGAGGGGATGCCGTTCGACCCAACGGCGCCGCTCACGCCTTCGGGCAACCTGCGCCGGCGCGCCGCGGTGAGCCGCCTCGTCCAGATCACCGCGACGGCAGCCGCCGTGTTCGCCGTCGTCGTGCTCGTGATCGTGTGTTACGGAGTGGCCTCCCGCGGCGCCTCGGCTCTGAGCTTGGGCTTCGTTATCCACAACCCCTCAGGGTTGGCCGGCGGCGGAATCTTCAACTCGCTGCTGGGCACGCTCGAGATCGTCGCATTCGGAGCCCTGATCGCGCTTCCGATCGGAATCCTCACCGGGCTGTACCTGACCGAGTTCGCCGGGCCTCGATCGAAGACCGCGAGTGCGCTCCGGCTCGCACTCGACGTCATGGCGGGCTTGCCGACGATCATCGTCGGACTGTTCGTCTATGGCCTGATCGTCATTCCGCAGCATCGGCAGTCAGGGTTCGCCGGCGGAATCGCGCTCGCGATCGTGATGCTGCCATTGATGGCGCGCTCGAGCCAGGAGGTCCTGCTGCTGGTTCCAAGCAGCCTGCGGGAGGCTGCCGACGCCCTCGGCGTGAACCGCTGGCGCGCCGTCGTGAGCGTGATCCTGCCGGCTGCGTTCGGAGGAATCCTCACGGGGGCGATCCTGGCCACGGCCCGAGCCGCGGGCGAGACCGCGCCGCTGCTGATCTGCGACTCGATCGGCTTCAACCCGTTGACCACTTCCCTGAACCTGTTCCACGGCGTCCCGAGCGTGTCGATGTTCATCTACCAGTCATACGACCTGCCTCTGGCGCAGGCCGTGACCCGCGCGTGGGGAGCGGCCTTCGTCCTGATGATGTTGATCCTCATCGCCAATGTCCTGGCTCGGCTGATCCTCGCTCGCAGCCGTGCAAAGATGGGCCGATGACCGAGTGGGACCGGACAGCGAGCCAGATACGCCGCGCCGAGGAAGCGCGGCGGCGGATTCGGATCCGGACGGAGCCAGTGGTCCCTGTCATCACTCAGGCGCCGGGCGACAACGGGGCGGCGACGCCACGGGAACGTGCAGTTGTGTTCGACATTCGCGACATATCGATCTACTACGGCGAGAGCCGGGCCCTGGCGGGGACGTCGCTGAAGATCTACCGCAACCTGGTGACCGCGGTGATCGGTCCCTCCGGGTGCGGCAAGTCGACGTTCATCCGCAGCCTCAACCGGATGAACGACTCGATCCCAGGTTTCCGCATCACCGGCCAGGTTCTCTACCACGGTCACGACCTGTACGACGGCCGGGCCAACCGCGTGGAGGTGCGCCGGCGGATCGGGATGGTGTTCCAGAAGCCCAACCCGTTCCCGAAGTCGATCTACGACAACGTCGCCTGGGCACCCCGGAACCTGGGGATGAAGGATCGCCTGGACGATCGCGTCGAGCAGGCACTCCGCCAGGCGGCTCTGTGGGAGGAGGTCAAGGACCGCCTCAAGAGCAGTGCGCTCGGCCTCTCGGGCGGGCAGCAGCAGCGCCTGTGCATCGCTCGCGCGATCGCCATCGAGCCCGACGTGTTGCTGCTCGACGAGCCGGCCTCGGCTCTCGACCCGGTCGCGACCGCCTCGATCGAGGATCTGATGCACAACCTCAAGCATCGGTTCACGATCGTGATAGTCACCCACAACATGCAGCAGGCGGCGCGGGTCGCCGACCGTACGGCGTTCTTCAGCCTCGACACCACCGGCCCTGTTCGGGTCGGAACGTTGATCGAGTACGGCGACACTCCGACGATCTTCAGGAGCGCGGCCGATCCGCGCACGCGCGATTACGTCGCGGGCAAGTTCGGCTAGCGAAGCGACACGCGGCCGCGGCGCGACCTCAGCGGAAGATGTGGTCGCTCGAGACCTGTTGCAGGATCGGCTGGCCGCACTGCCAGCAGTACGACGCGCCGGTGCTGTGGGGTGCCCCGCACGAGACACACACACCGGCCGTCGCGCTGTGCTCGAGTCGCAGGATGCGCTCGATTTCCGAAAGCTCGGAATCGGCGTCCTGTAGGAGCGCCGCCCGCTTGACGAGCACGTCGACGTGAATCCGATCGCGGATCGCCATCTCATACACGAGACCACCGAGATCCCACTGCATCTCGGCCACGCGCGCCTTCAGCGTGTCACGCCGACGCTCGAGGTCGATGACCTGACTCTCCGTCGGGGGCGCGCCTGGCGTTCCCGGCGGGGGCGGCGCGACCGGCGCACCTGAGCCAGAGGCCGCGGGGGAGCTCGCGGTGGGATGGGAAGCCGGCGCGGCGCCGGTCCCGCGTTTACGCAATAGCGCCATCAATGCGTCCTTTCACTGGCCGCCGCCGAAGAAGTTTCCGGTGAACTTGTTGCCCTGGCATCCGGCCTCGCTGTTGGTACAGGAACCGCCGACCTTTTGCGTCGGCGGAGCCAGGTTGCTGTTGTTGCCCAGAACCTTGCCGGCGGCCTGGGTGGCCTTTTTCGCAGCCGCCTTGGACGGTGGCGCCGTGTTCTCCGCGGCGGCCTTCAACTTGCCGGTCAAGCCCTTGGGCGCCTTGTGCGCGGCGGCCGTGGTCCTGGTCGTCGTCGGCGTCGTGGAGGCGGCGGCGGTACTTGCCGTGCCGCCTCCACCCTGAACGGTCACGACCTGGACCGGAGGAGCACTCGCCTTCTGGTTGGAGCTGTTGTTGTGACCGAGCCGCCCGATCAAGACACCGAGGCCGATCGCGAGCAGCAGGACTCCCACTCCCGCTACCACAGTGGTCCCGGACGACACGCGCTGGGCGCGCGGAGCCCGACCCGAGCGAGCTCGACTCGCCTGGGTGTCGGCCGGCGGCTGCGCCTGCGGCAACCGTGATTGGCCGCGGCGCTCCCCGCACTCGACGCAGTAGCGCTGGTCATGCGAGAGCGGCGCTCCGCACGCGCTGCATCGGTCCTCCGACCCCGCCGCGGGGACGGTCGACAACTCGCGGGTCGGAGCCTCCGAGCCGGCCTCCGCGGGTCTGCTCGCGCCTTCGCCGCTCTCTAGATCGGTCGCCAGTGGTTCGTCTCCGTCTCAGTGGTTCGGGTGGTCACCACGCGCGCTCCAGTATCCGGCGCGGCGATGTCAGAATTGTGAACGAGGTGTGACCGAGATCACCCGACTCGACCGAAGCCTAGGGCGGGTTGCTCGGTCTCAAGATGTTCACAACTAAGGCGGTTACGGATACCACACTGGCGGGCCGGCAATGAGCATTTCGGGACCATAAGGCGGGCGAGCCGAGCAGCATGCTCCGATGCTCAGAGTGCAGTGCGGGCCTAGCCCACGACCAGCGCTATTGCGTGGAATGCGGGACCCGTCGCGGTCCGCAGCCGGCGGAGATCGCGGCGTTGATCGGCGCGATCCGCGAGCAGGGACCGGAGCCGGATCTGCCTCCGGGAACGCCGCTCGCCGGTTCGCTCGCTGATACCGATCGCAGACCCGCGGCGTTCGGCTTCGCGATGCCCGGACCTCGTGCCGCGGCTGCGGCCGTGATGTGCATGCTCGGCTTCGGCGTGATCGTCGGCTCGCTGGTCGGCGGAACGAGCGTCGCGACGCTGGCTAGCGCGCCGCTGATCGTTGTCGGCATGGACCATCCTTCGACCACGCCCGTGGCACAGACCGTGGCGCCGTCGCAGGCCGCCGGATCGGACAGCGGCGGCGGGGCGCCCGCGAGCGGCGGCAGCGCCGCGGCGGCGCAGTCAGACGCGCAGGCCTCCGCGTCGCCGAGCACGTCGCCGGCCTCTACGACCGGTACCGACACCACCTCGACGGGCCTCAACGGCCTTCCGCCGGTCAAGCACGTGTTCATGATCGTGCTCTCGGACCGCGGCTACAGCCAGTCCTTCGGTGCTTCGCACGGATATCTCAGCGGCGCACTGCGCCGCCAGGGAGAAATCGTCTTGAACTACTACGCGGTGGCGGGCGCGCCGCTCGCGAACGAGATCGCGCTCATCAGCGGACAGGGGCCGACCGTGCAGACCGCCACGGACTGCCCGACCTACTCGCGCATCAAGCCGGCGACCAAGGCCGCGCGCGGGCAGGTGCTCGGCAGCGGGTGTTCGTATCCGACGAGCACCAAGACGCTCGCGAGCGAGCTTACCGCCGCCGGCGACACGTGGAAGGCGTACGTACAGGGGGTCCCGTCCGGTGCCAAGTCCGCGTGCCGGGTCCCGAAGGCTGGAAGCAAGGCCCCTCAGACGGCGCCTTCCAAGAACGCCTACGTCGCCTGGCGGAACCCGTTCCTCTACTTCCGCTCGCTGACCAGCAGGTCGGCGTGTCACGACGACGAGGTCGGCCTCAGCCGTCTCAAGACCGATCTGAAGAGCGCGAGCACCACGCCGTCGCTCGCCTACATCATCCCGGCGCCGTGCGCGGACGGAAGCGAGGCGCCGTGCAAGCCGCACGCGACACCGGGGCTCGCCGCCGCCAATACGTTCCTGAAGACGATCGTGCCCGAGATCAAGAAGTCGCCGGCCTACAAAGACGGGGGCATGATCGCGGTCACGTTTGACCAGGCGCCGCAGACAGGAGAGTACGCCGACCCGAGTGCCTGCTGTGCGAGCCCGGCGTCGTATCCGAACCTACGCGGCCTCCCGCCCGGAACGCCGGCGGCTCCGGCTGGGGCGACGGGACCCGCGGTGCCGGGAACGGCGACCGTGATGACGGCGGCCGACACGACAACGAACGACACGACAACGACCGACACGACAACGACCGACACGACCACGACCGATACGACGACCACCGACACGACCACGAGCGATACGACAACAACGGGGTCCACCACAACCACGGGTACGACCACGACGGGACCAACGACGGCCGCGGGCACGACCACCACCGCCACGACGCCGCCGGCGCCGACGACGACCGGCGCACCGGCGACGACCACCACCCCAACGAGCACGACGCCACTCTCGCTGGGGTCCGGCGAGACCACGCCGACCGGCGGCGGTGGCCACGTCGGGCTGTTGCTGATCTCGCGCTACGTCAAGCCGAACAGCTTCGACGCCGTCGACTATTTCAACCACTTCTCGCTGCTCGCCACGATCGAGAACCTGTTCGGGCTGAAGCGCCTGGGCTACGCCGGTGCCCCCGGGCTACCGCTGTTCAGCACCTCCGTGTTCAACAACTACGAGGGGTAGCGCCGGCGGGCCGTTTCCGGGTTTTGGCGCACTCGCGGCCCGAGTCTGATGTGAACGGCGATTCACTCGGTTGGGCACGGAGAACGGGACACTCGCGCCCGGCCACGGCGCGAGTGCGACGTTGTCTGGGTTGGCCCGCGTTAGGCGAGATCGATCGACGTGATCACCGGCGGGTCGACCGGGCGGTCGCCCGCACCGGTCTCGACGCCCTCGATCGCGTCGACCGCGTCCATGCCGTCGGTGACCTGGCCGAACACGGTGTGCTTGCCGTCCAGCCACGGCGCGGCCTGGGTGGTGACGATGAAGAACTGCGAGCCGTTCGTGTTGGGTCCGGCGTTCGCCATCGCGAGTGCGCCGCGGACGACCTTGTGGTCGTTGAACTCGTCCTTGAAGGTGTAGCCGGGGCCGCCGCGCCCGGTTCCCTCGGGGTCGCCTCCCTGGATCATGAAGTCCGGGATGATGCGGTGGAAGATGACCCCGTCGTAGAAGCCGTCGCCGGCGAGCTTGCGGAAATTGGCGACAGTCTCGGGCGCGTCCTCGTCGAACAGCTCGAACGAGATCGTGCCGTGGCTTGTGTTCATCTGAGCAGTGGACATGGCCCGCAGCCTACTGGGGCCGGCGCTTTAGCTGTTGCTCGCGGTCTGGATCGCGCTGATCGTCGCGTCGACGGCAACCGCCGGCGCCGGCGAGGCGGGCGTGGCCGAGTCCGTGCAGGTGACCGTGGCGGTCTGCGCGCCGGTCGGCGAGGACACCACCGGCAGAGCAAGCGGTATCGACCCGGCCAGCGTGTGCGAGTCGGCGCCGAGGTCCACGGCGAGATCCTCGTTGATCGATTCGTTGGCACCCGGCACCGCGAGGGTGCAGTCGACCTCGACCTCCTGGGTGCTCGTCGGGGTCCCGGACACGACCGCGTGTGGATAGGCGAGCAGCAGGTACGAGGAGCGGGCCGGAAGGGACTTGCTCAGGATCTGGGTCGCCGGACCCGCAGACAGAGAGACCGCACCCTGGGTGGCCGCGCCGTACTCGTTCGACAGCACGGGCGTGCATGTCACGTCGCCCGACTCGCTGATCGACTGCATCGCGCCGGCCGTGCACGGACCAGCGACCCGCACCTGGACCTGGCTCGAGTTCACCTGCGGGGCGCCGACCGAGCCCGGGATGATCTTGCCGGCGCTGACCGAGTTCGGCCGGAGTTTCGCGTTGCCGACCGAGAAGTTCTGTAGCTGGGCGTTGCCGACGCTACGTGCCGGCAAGTGGATCGCCGCCCACCCGGCCCCGGTGAGCGAGATGAACAGAGCAAGGAACGACACCACGAGCGATGCAGACGGGCGCGGTAGACGCATGTGCGTGACCTCCAGATCTGCGATTCCGGCCGCGACCGGCCGGCTTTCCCCGGTGAGCCTATCCCCTGCGACCGGCCTCGACGCCCGTGTCGAGGCCGGTCGCTGCCCCCTGGGACGGGAAGGCGTCAGTTGTTGCTGGCGGTCTGGATCGCGCTCATCGTCGTGTCGACCGTCACCGTCGGAGCGGACGTGGCCGGGTTGGTCGTCGTCTGCGTGCAGTTGACGGTCGCGGGCTGGACGCTGGTCGATGATGCGACTGGCAGCACCAGCGGGATCGTCCCTGCCAGCGAGTGCCCGTTCGAGTCGACATCGACCGCAAGACTCTTGGTCGTCGTCGTCGGGTTGGCCAGCGGCGGCGTGCCCGAGCCCACCGGGACCGACAGCGTGCACGCCACCTCGACGTGCTGTCCCGACGCCCCGCTCCCGATGACGACGTGCGGGTACGCCATCACGAGGTACGAGGACCCGGCGGCAAGCGACTGCGTCGCGACCTGCGTCGCGCTCGCGCCGAGCGACGTTGCCGCCGTGTTCGACCCGTACTCGTTGCCGACGGTCGGAGTGCAGGTGACGGTCCCGGACAGTCCGAGGGCCGAGATCGCGCCGGTCGAGCACGAGTTCGCGACCCGCAGCTGCACCTGGCTCGAGTCCACCTGCTTGGCCCCGACCGACCCGTTGATGATCTTCCTCGCCCCGACGGCGTTCGACTTCAGCTTCCAGTTGCCGACGCTGCCGTTCTGGAGTTGCGCGTTCCCGACGCTGTTTCTCGGCAGGCTCACGGCCGCGTAGCCGGCGCCCCCGAGCGAGACGAACAGGGCGATGAACGAGACCACCAGCGGCGCCGAGGGACGCCGTCGGACGAGCGATTTCACACGCAAGATCCGTACCTCCAAGTGTTAGGTGCCCGGCCTAACGGCCGGCCCACACACCGCAACACATCTGCGCGACCCGAAGTCGCGCTCGACCGTTCGCGAACTGACGGAGACCTGACAGCCGGCTACGTGGCCGCAGGCTCGAGCTGGACGGCCTGGCCGAGCAGCTCGGTGCCGCTGACGCGGTCGACCACGCGGTCGACATCCTGCTCGGGCACCTCAAGGAGCGTGAACCGCTCGAGCACGCGGACATTGCGGACGTGCTCGCCGTCGAGGCCGGTCGCCGCGGTGATCGCGTGGATGATGTCCGAGGGCTCGAGTCCGGCGGACCGGCCCATCGAGACGATCACCTTGCGCGCACGGCCGTCGCCGTCGGAGGGATCGTGCGGCTTGGAGTGCCGGCGCGGCTTCGTCTTCACCGCGGTCGGAGCGACGTGAGCATCCTCGACCCACGGCGCGAGCGTCACACCGGCGTGGTTCTCGATCGCGCGCAGCTCGCGCTTCTGTTGGGGCTCGAAGAAGGTGATCGCGCGACCGCTGCGTCCGACGCGACCGGTGCGGCCGATCCGGTGGACGTACACGTCCGGGGAGGTCGGGACGTCGTAGTTGATCACGTGCGAGACGCCGGATATGTCGAGCCCGCGAGCGGCGACATCGGTCGCGATCAGCAGCGGCAGCCGGCCGTCCTTGAACGAGATCATCACGCCGTCGCGGGCACCCTGGGTCATGTCGCCGTGGAGCGCCTTGACGTTCATCCCGCGGTCGCGAAGCGTCCGGTAGAGCTGCTCGGTGCGCACCTTCGTCCGCACGAACACGATCGCCTGCTCCGGGTGTTCGGCGGCGAGGACCTTCACCAGCTCGTCGGCCTTCTCGCGCGGGCGGACCTCAAGCGCGAATTGCTCGACGGTCTCGACGGTCAGCGTCGCGGTCTGGACCCGCACGGTCACCGGGTCGTACAGGTACTGATCGGCTAGCCGCCTGATCTCGGGCGGCATCGTCGCCGAGAACAGCGCCGTCTGGCGGCTCGACGGAGTCAGCGACAGGATCCGCTCGACATCCTCGAGGAAGCCGAGGTCGAGCATCTCGTCGGCCTCGTCGAGCACGATGAAGCGACATCCGTGAAGCATGAGCGAATGGCGGGAGATCAGGTCCTTGACGCGACCGACCGTGCCGACGACGACGTGCCCGCCGGCCCGGAGCTGCGCCTGCTGAGAGCGGATAGGCGCTCCGCCGAACACCGCCACCACGTCGACGCCCTTGCGCCGGCCGTAGGCGCGCAGCGCCTGAGTCACCTGGATGCACAGCTCGCGGGTCGGCGTCAGCACAAGCCCCTGGACGTCATGCTCGGCCGGATTGACGTACTGAAGCATCGGCAATCCGAACGCCGCCGTCTTCCCCGATCCGGTCTGCGCCTGCCCGATCACGTCGTGCCCCTGGAGCAGCGGTGGGATCGCCTCCTCTTGAATCGGGCTCGGGGACTCGTATCCCACGTCATGGACGGCCTCGAGGATGTCGGGCTCGAGGCCAAGATCGGCAAAACTCGCCATCACCAGTGAAGATAGACGGCTATCGCCGATCACCAGTGTTTGCCGCGCATCGGAGGCCTTGACAAGCAATCATTCGGAGCCTAATGTTTCGGATCCTATGGATTCCGCGCGGACCGGCGGCGCCGGCGATCCGATCAGCGCACACGTCTGGCGCACGAGCGCGGTCGTCGTCATCGGATCGATCATGTCGATCCTCGACACGACGATTGTCAACGTCGCGCTGGACACGCTGAGCCGCGAGCTCCACTCGACGATCGCCGAGATCCAGTGGGTCGTGACCGGGTACATGCTGTCGCTGGCGGCGGTGATCCCCGTCAGCGGCTGGGCGGCCCGGCGGTTCGGGGCCAAGCAGGTGTACCTGGTCTCGGTGATCCTGTTCACGCTGGGATCCGCGCTGTGCGGCCTGGCCACCTCGACCACCGAGCTGATCCTGTTCCGGGTCCTCCAGGGCATCGGCGGCGGCATGATCCTGCCCGTCGGCCAGCTGATGATGGCGGAGGCGGCGGGGCCGAAGCGGATGGGCCGCGTGATGAGCATCGTCGCTGTCCCCGCGATGCTGGCGCCGATCCTCGGCCCCACGATCGGCGGACTGATCATCCAGAACACGAGCTGGCGCTGGATCTTCTATGTGAACGTCCCGATCGGCGTCATCGCCGTGGTGACCGCGCTTCGGTATCTGCCCACGATCAAGCCCGAGAAGACCGACAAGCTCGACGTCCGCGGGCTGATCTTGATGGCGACCGGCCTTCCTCTCATCACCTACGGACTGGCCGAGATCGGCGTCACCGGAAGCTTCACCTCGGCCAAGGTGATCGTCCCGATCATCCTCGGCATCGTGCTGGTCGCGGTGTTCGTGCTGCATGCGCTGAAGATCCCCAAGCCGCTGCTCGACATGCGCCTGTACCGGCGGCCGACGTTCGCCTCGGCCTCTTTCGCGATGTTCTGTCTCGGCGCCGCGCTGTTCGGCGGGATGATCCTGCTGCCGCTCTACTGGCAGGGCGTCCGCCTCGAGAGCGTCGTCGACACGGGACTCTTGGTTGCTCCGCAGGGACTAGGGGCGGCGTTCGCGATGCCGATCGCCGGCAAGCTGAGCGACCGCTACGGCGGCGGCGGACTCGCGCTTTTCGGCGTGACGCTGTGCACGGTCGCGACGATCCCGTTCGGCCTGATCGGCGCTCACACGTCGATCGTGTGGCTGTCGGTGTGGATGTTCGTGCGCGGCATCGGGATCGGCTTCGGCTTCCTGCCGGCGATGACGGCGGCGTTCGCGTCGCTCGAGCGCTCGGAGCTGTCAAGCGCCACGCCCCAGCTCAACGTGCTGCAACGCGTGGGCGGATCGATCGGCACGGCCGTGCTCGCGGTTGTGCTCCAGCGCGCGCTCACCGGCGCGCACACACCGAGCGCCGAGGCCGCCGCGTACGGCACGGCGTTCTGGTTCTCGGCGGGAATGACGGCCCTCGCGATCATCCCGTGCGTGATCCTGATGCGCGCGGAGCGCAAGGCCCGCGCCCGCAAGGGATCGGCGACACCGCCCTCGGAGGAGACGGTCGCGGAGGCGATGGCGGCGTGACCACCACCGCCGGCGAGAAGCTAGACGCGCTTGGAAACGTGGTAAGCGAGCGCGAGCAGAGCGACGCCGCCCAGCACCTGGCCCGATCGTTCAAGGGTGCGATGGCCGCGGTGCGACGGCTGCGCGGACGCGAGACCCACCGTCCGGGCGAACTCACCGACGCGCAGTACAGCCTTCTGTTCTGCCTTCGGGACGAGAGTGAGATGTCGGTCCGCGACCTCGCGGTCGCCGCCGACCTGAGTCCGGCGAGCGTCACGGAGATGCTCGAAGGGCTCGCGGCGGCCGGCCTGGTTGAGCGGCACCGCTCCGACCGCGACCGGCGCGTGGTGCTGACCTCGCTCACCGACGGTGGCCGCGTACTGGTCGAGGAGCGCCGCGCGCGTTTCGAGCCCCGCCTGCGGGCCGCACTCGAGCCGTTCAGCGAACAGGACCTCCTCGTCGCGGCCGACGTTCTCGACCGGTTGCGCGACATGTTCGACGAGATTGCGGAGGAGCGGCTCGTCGATCCGGCCAGCTGACGCCGCCGGCTCGCCGCCGATCTCGATCAGGTCATCCAGCAGGCCGAGCATCGACCGGTGCTCGTCGTCGGACCAGCTGCCGCGACGCTTCTCGCGGCCGCTCAACGCACCGACCACGTACCAGCCGATCTCGTCCCGCCGCCCCTCGGGGTCGGGCGGCGCCGGGAGCTTGCCGCCGCGGCCACGGTAGCGGCCCACCGCCCAGCCGAGCGCGGCATCGGCCCGGAGGCGCTGGGCGCGGTAGTCGCGCCGGGTGTCGACAGCGTCGGCGGCGAACCGGTAGAGGTCCTGCCGGCGGCACTCGTCGACGTTGTCGTTGTACGCGCGCAGGATCGCCCCAATCACGGGACAGACGCACGCCGGCCGGTCGCCGAACCGCGCGCCGGCGAGCATCGAGGCGAGCTCCATCACGCACACGACCTTGCCCGGGCGGGGGTGGCGACCCGGTCCGAGGCGGACGTTCTGATGCGAGATCGCCTGTGGGCAGGCCATTGCCCCCGGTTATCGGCCACCTGCGCGAGTCTTTAGGAGAAGGTGACGCGCCCGTCGAGGTGCGATTTGCCGTTCCGCGGGTCACGGACACCGAAGTCGATGCCGCCGGCGTTCGCGGCCTCGCAGTAGTCGACCGTGCCGGGCAGCAGGATCGGCCGCTTGAAGGCGACCGCGACCGTGAACGTCTCCGGGAGTCTCGGCTCGAGCGCGGCCAGGCAGCGCGCCTTGGTCCACATCCCGTGCGCGATCGCGGACGGGAACCCGAACAGACGGGCACTGACGGGATGGATGTGGATCGGGTTGTAGTCGCCGGACACCGACGCGTAGCGACGTCCGAGATCTCCCGGGAGCTGCCACGCCCCGGTCACGGGCAGATCACCGGCGCTCGGCAACCCGCCGGCGTCCGACCCTGACCCTGAGCCTGACCCTCGCTTCAGGTTGGTCGAGACCTCCTCCCAGACGAGCTCATCCCCGACCCGGACCTCCGAGAGGAGCGAGAACTGCTTGCCTCGGGGATGGTTCTCGACGGGGGTGGCCCACACGTCGACCTGCAGACGCTCGCCGCGCCGGATCGGGCGGTGCTGCGTGATCCGGTTGGCGATGTGCACGAGCCCGATCGCCCGAAACGGGAAACTCGGCTCGGTCATCAACGAGAGCTGCAGCGGGAACGCGAGCATGTGCGGGTACGTGGCCGGGAGCGTGTCTCTGAGCGCGAACCCACAGACCCCGTCGTAGTCCGCGAGCCTCACGCCGTCTACCGCGACACCGCGCAGGCGCAGCCTCAGGTCGGGCATGTCGCGGCCACCACCGCTCACCATTGGCCCGACGAACGGCAGCAGCGACGCACCCGGGATCATCGATATGCCGGCGCGCGCGAACAGCGGCAGCATCTTCGGCGGGTGGGTCAGTTCGCGCGTGGCCACGTCAGGCGCCGATCAGGCTCTGGCCACAGACCCGGACGATGTTGCCGTTGACGCCACCGCTCGCCGGGCTCGCGAGCCAGGCGATCGTCTCGGCGACATCGACCGGCAGGCCTCCCTGCGCCAGGCTGTTCATGCGCCGGCCCGCCTCCCGGGTGGCGATCGGCATCGCTGCCGTCATCTGCGTCTCGATGAACCCGGGCGCCACGGCGTTGATCGTGAGTCCCTGCTTGGCCACCAGCGTCGCCATCGATTCCACCATCCCGATCACGCCGGCCTTGGACGTGGCGTAGTTGGTCTGGCCCGCGTTGCCGGCGATTCCGCTCATCGATGACACGCACACGATCCGCCCGTTCTGGCGAATCGACTCGCGCGCGAGCAGTTCGTCGTCGATCCGCTCCTGCGCGGTCAGGTTGATTCCGAGCACCAGGTTCCAGCCGTCCTCGTCCATCCGCCCGAGCGTCTTGTCGCGCGTCACACCCGCATTGTGGACGACCACGTCGACGCCGCCATGATCCTCGAGCAGGTATGTGGCGATCCGCGCGGGAGCGTCGTCGTCGGTGATGTCGAGCACCAACGTCGACCCGCCGAGATCGCCGATCGTCTCCTCGAGCTCACGTTGGAGGCCCGGCACGTCGAGCCCGATCACGTGCGCGCCGTCGCGCGCGAGCACCTTCGCGATCGCCTTGCCGATGCCCCTCGAGGCGCCGGTGACGAGCGCGAACTTGCCGGCGAGCGGGAGTTGCCAGTCGATCCCGTCGGCCGTGAGCGGGCTCGCGCCGATGCGCACCACCTGCCCGGATACGTACGCGGACTTCGGTGACAGGTAGAACCGGAGCGTCGAGGAGAGCTGCGACTCGGCCTTCGCGCCGACGTAGATGAGTTGCGCAGTGGCGCCCCTGCGGACCTCCTTGCCGACCGACCGCACGAAGCCCTCGAGCGCCCGCTGGGCGGTCGCCTGGCGCGGGTGCTTGCAGTCCGCGGGCGTCGTCCCGAGCACGATCACGCGGCCCGAGGCGCGAACCCTGCGGATCGTCGGGCTGAAGAACGCCTGGAGCTCGCGAAGCTGCTCGCTGTTCTCGATCCCGCTGGCGTCGAACACGAGCGCCTTGAACGTCTGCTCCTCGAGCGCGGCGTCCGGGCTCCACACCTTCGCCTCGAGGCTCGCGTCGGCAACGGCGGTCCGCACGTGCTCGTCAAGTGGGGTGTGGACGTCGGCGTCGATCGCGGCGAGCACCTTCGCCGCCTGAGCAACGAGCTTTCCGCCGGGCGACGCGCCGAGCAGGACCGGGCCGCTGATGACAGGCTGACCGTGCTCGTAGCGCTCGAGCTTGACCGGATTCGGGAGGCCGATCTGCTTGGTGACGATCTTCCCGATCGGAGTGTTGACCAGTTGTTGGTAGCGGTCGCTCATGCTGCTGCCTCCATGACCGCAGTGACGCCGAGGCCGCCGGCCGCGCAGATCGAGATGAGTCCCCGGCCGGAGCCGTGTTGGTGGAGCGTCTTTGCCAGGGTCGCGACGATCCGGCCGCCGGTGGCGCCGAACGGATGGCCCGCCGCGAGCGAGCCGCCCTGGGTGTTGAGCTTGTCGACGTCGATCTCTCCGAGCGGCCCGTCGAGCCCGAGCCGCTCGCGGCAGTAGACCGGGTCCTCCCACGCCTTGAGCGTGCACAGCACCTGGGACGCGAACGCCTCGTGGATCTCGTAGAAGTCGAAGTCGTCCAGCTTGACGTTGTTGCGCTCGAGCAACCGCGGCACCGCGTACGTGGGCGCCATCAGCAGCCCTTCGCGCTTGTGCACGTGATCGACCGCGGCCGTCTGGGCGTCGACGATGTACGCCAGCACCGGAAGGTCGTGCGCTGCCGCCCACTCCTCGCTGGCGAGCAGCACCACCGAGGCGCCGTCGCTGAGCGGAGTCGAATTGCCGGCGGTCATGGTGCCCTGCTCCCCTCCGAACACGGGCTTCAAGCGCGCCAGCTTCTCGACGCTCGTGTCGGGCCGGAGATTCTGGTCGCGCTCGAGCCCGAGGAACGGGACCACGAGCTCGTCGAGAAACCCGGTGTCGTAGGCGGCGGCGAGGTTCTTGTGGCTGCGGACCGTGAGCTCATCCTGCTCCTCGCGGGTGATCCCCCACTCCGTGGCCATGATCGCGGCGTGCTCGCCCATCGAGAGACCAGTACGCGGCTCGGCATTTTGCGGGATCTGCGGGACGATCTGCTGCGGGCGGAGTCTGGTCAGAGCCTTCAGCCGGCTCGCGTTGCTCCCCGAACGGTTGAACTGCAGCAGCACGCCGCGCAGGTCCTCGTTGATCGCGATCGGCGCGTCCGAGGTCGTGTCGAAACCGCCGGCGATGCCGGACTCGATCTGCCCGAGCGCGATCTTGTTCGCGACGAGGATCGCGGCTTCGAGCCCCGTGCCGCATGCCTGCTGGAGGTCGTAGGCGGGCGTATGCGGGTTCAGGCGTGTGCCGAGCACGGACTCGCGCGTCAGGTTGAAGTCGCGGCTGTGCTTGAGCACGCCGCCCGCGGCGACCTCGCCGAGCGTCTCGTCCTCGAGCGAGAACTTTCCGACGAGCGCCTCGAGCGTGGCGGTCAGCATGTCCTGGTTCGAGGCCCGCGCATAGGACGAGTTCTGCCGCGCGAACGGGATTCTGATACCGCCGAGCACTGCCACCCGGCGGGCGCTTGCATTCATGGGTTTGGTTACTCCCCTGGATTGAAATTGCTACACCTGTGTAGCTTAGTCCTGCCCGTCTGCTCCCGTCGCAGGCGTGAAGGCCTTGCCCGCGGTCGCGCGCCGGACCAGACGGGGCGCGAGGATCCGCGCGGCGGCCGCGATCCAGTACGGGCTCGGCGCGTAACGCTCGGCCTTGCCGCCCAGTCCGCACTCAACGATCGCCTCGGCCACGATCTCTGGCTTGGACACGATCCACCGCAGCAACGGGTGAGCGACCAGCTCGGCCTGCGGAAAGCCCTCGGTGCTGACGAAGCCGGGTAGGACCAGGCCGACGTGCACGCCGTACGGGCGCTCCTCGGCGGCCAGCGAGTCACTCCACCCGGCAAGGGCGAACTTGCTGGCCGAGTAACCGCCGGTGCCCCGCCGCGCGACGCGCCCCGAAGTGCTCGAGACGTTGACGATCGAGACGGGGCGGGCGCGCTTCTTCGCGGTCGAACGCAGAAGCGGGAGCAGGGTCTCGGTGAGCCTGACCGGGGCGTCGAAGTTGACCTTCATATGTCGCGCCACGTTCTCCCATCCGGTCTCGGCGAACTCGCCGGCCCACCGGGCGCCGGCGTTGTTGACCAGCAGGTGAAGCTCGCCGTGCGCCCGCGCCACCGCGGCCAACACCTCCGCCGGCGCGTCGGGGGCGGTCAGATCGACGGCGACCACGGTCGCGCCACCGATCTCGCGGGCGAGCGCTTCGAGCCGGTCCCGACGGCGTGCGACGAGTACGAGCTTCGCGCCCGGCTCGCGCGCCAACCGGCGGGCGGTCGCATCGCCGATGCCGCTCGACGCTCCGGTGACGATCGCTACGAATGGGTCTGCCAAGGCGCCGCAAGGCTACCCTGCCGGCGCGGGTTCTCGATGCCGACGACCGAAATCACGCCACCGAGGATCACCAACAACCCGGCGATCGTGACGCCGATCCGAAACGCGTGGACCGAGGCGTCGACGAGAGCCTCGTGCGGGAGACCGGGAGTGCTGGTCACTAGCGGTCGCGTGCGGGCTGTGCTGAGCGCGGTGCGTGCTTGCCGGGTGAGCGGTTCGTGGGCGACGTTGTGGTCGAGCCTGGCGGCAAAGGTCGTCGACACGACGGCGCCGACCGCGGCGATCGCGACCAGACCGGCGATCCGCGCGACCGCATTGTTGGCCCCGCTGGCGAGCCCGGAATGTCCGGGCTCGACCGATCCGAGGACGGTCGCAGTGAGCGGCGCCACCGTCGCAGCCAGGCCGAGCGCGAACACGAGTACGCCGGGCAGGATTGCCGTGACGTAGTCCGGGTGAGCCGTTATGCGACTCAGCACGAGCAAGCCGACGCCGGCGACGGCCGGGCCGACCGACATGAACACGCGCGGACCGATCCGATCGGCGAGCGCGCCGGCGCGCCGGGACAGCGCGAATATGACGAGCGTGATCGGGAGCAGCGCCAGGCCCGCCTCGAGCGGCGTGTAGCCCGCCACCTGCTGGAGGAACAAGACGAGGAAGAACGTCGCGACCGCGAGACCGCCGTACATCGCTAGCGTGGTGACGTTTCCGACCGCGAAGTTGCGAACCGCGAACAGCTGGAGCGGCATCATCGGCTCGGGCGTGCGCCTTTCCCACGCTAGGAACGCCACGAGCAGGATTAGCCCGGCGATCAGCGGCACGAACACGCGAGGATCGCCCCACCCGTAGAGCGAATGCTCGATCAGCCCGAATACCGTGCCGCCGAGGCCGAACACGCACAGCAGGCCTCCGATCCAGTCGACGTGACCCGGGGCACGCCGGTCCGGCGGCAGCCGGCGGAGCAGCATCACGGTGATCGCCACCGGGATCGGGTTGATCAGGAAGATCCAGCGCCACGAGGCCGCCTGTACGAGCAGGCCGCCTCCCAGTGGGCCGATCACGGTTGCGACTCCCGTCCACGCCGTCCACGTTCCAATCGCCGCCGCGCGCTCGCCCTCGCCGAACGTATCGAGGATCAGCGCGAGCGAGCTCGGCACGAGAAGCGCGCCGGCAACCCCCTGCACGCCGCGCGCCAGGATGAGCACCTCGCTGCTCGGCGCCGCCGCGCACACGAGCGAGCACACCCCGAATCCCAGCAGGCCGGCCTGGAACACCCGTCGGCGGCCGAGCACGTCCCCGAGCGACCCGCCGAGGAGCAACAGCGAGGCCAGCGTCAGCAGATACGCCTCGACGACCCACTGCTGCTCGGCGAGGCTTCCGTTCAGGCTCGACCGGATTGCCGGCAGCGCCACGTTGACGATCGTCTGGTCGAGGAACACGATCCCCGACCCGAGGATGCTCGCGATCAGGACGTTGCGCTTGACCCAGTCGGTACTACCCGGCTCCTTCGTCGAGGACCGAGTTCGGCTCATACCCGGAGAACTTGACGCTGCGCTGGAACGGCAGATTCCGGTCGACGATCACGCAGTAGCTCCGATTGCCTTCGACACTGGGGACGCATGCCCGGTAGATCGTCCCAGGCTCGATCGTCAGGAGGCTGACGAACTCGACGTTGCGGCGGAACTGGTCCGGCGCCCGGGCCCCGATCCACGCCTGGGCGCGGGCGACCGCGTCGCCTTCGTCCCTCTGGCGCGCCTGGATTGCGGGTCGATGGGCCAGGCCCGCTGCCAGCAGGATCGCCGACACCGCAAACACGACCATCGTTCCGCCGTAGTCGCGCGCGACCACTCCGGGGATGTCCGGGCGGAATCGGCGGACCAGCATCCCGAGCGGGCGCGAGAGCAGGATCACCGCGATCACGTTGAGGACCAGGCCGAGAAGCGCCGCGGCGACGATCGTCTCGGTCGCCCCGGCCGGTGGAAGGAGGTGTCCTACGACGCCGTCCAGCCCGACGAGCACGACGAACGACGGCCACAGCCACGCGCCGACCCGTCGCCACCTCATGCGGATCAGCCAAGCGGGCCGGGCGCCGTCCATCTGGCAAGAGTAATCGTCGTCGGCGGTCAGTCCAATAAACTCGGATGGGCCCGATTGAGGAGCCTGAACCGGAGATCCCGGAGGGCTCGAGAGCCGGGGTCTGGAAGCGGAGATCCCGGTCCGGCCTACGGAGAAAGGGAATCGGAGAGATGGCCACTCACATGGCTGAGCCCGCCGCCGATGCGGCGGCTGAATACCTTACGGCCGAGGATCGAATCTGGCTGCTGCGCGCGATGCTCCTGATGCGCGGCCTGGAAGAGCGCGCGATGAGCCTCTACCGCCAGGGACGGGTGCCCGGCTCGTTTTATGACGGATACGGGCAGGAGGCCGTGTCGGCCGGCGCCGCGTTCGCGATGGGCCCGGAGGACCGGCTCTGCATCCTGCACCGCGACCTGGCGGCGCACCTGATTCGAGGCGTCACCCCCTCGCGGATCCTGTCCCAGTACATGGGGCGCGCGGCCGGCATCACCCACGGTCGTGACGGCAACGTCCACTTCGGCGACCGCAACCTTGGCTGCGTCGGGATGGTCTCGATGCTGCCCGACATGATGCTGGTCGCGACCGGGATGGCGATGGCGTTCAAGCTCCGCGGCGAGCGCCGCTGCGCGATGACGTGGTTCGGCGACGGGTCCACCTCGCGCGGCGACTTCCACGAGGCGATGAACTGGGCGGGCGTGCAGAAGCTGCCGGTGATCTTCGTCCTGGAGAACAACCAGTACGCGTACTCGACCCCGGTGGACAAGCAGTACGCGGTGGACCCAGTCGAGCGCGCGGCGGCCTACGGGTTCGTGGGTGTGACCGTCGACGGCAACGACGTCGAGGCGATGTTCGAAGCCGCCCGCGCGGCCCGCGAGCGCGCCCTGAGCGGCGACGGGCCGACGTTGATCGAGGCGGTGACGATGCGGATGCACGGCCACGCCGCCCACGACGACATGAAGTACGTGCCCAAGGAGCAGGTCGAGGAGTGGCGCAAGCGCGACCCGATCGAGCGCCAGGAGGCGCTGCTGCGCTCGCTTGGCGTCGACATCGATGAGTTGCGCGCATCGGTGAAGGCGCTGATCGACGCGGCCGCCGAAGAGGCGCTGGCCGGGCCGATGCCCGATCCGGCCACGGCTGTTGACGGCGTGTTTTGTGAGGGCGAGGCTGAGCCTCTCGGAGACGGCCAGGCGCCGTGGAGCGGGTTTCACTGATGCCGACTCTCACTTATCTCCAAGCGATCTCGTCCGCGCTGCGCGACGAACTGCGCGCCGACGAGCGCGTGCTTCTGATGGGCGAGGACATCGGCGTGTTCGGTGGGGCGTTCAAGGTCACCGACGGATTCGTCGAGGAGTTCGGCACAGATCGCGTGATGGACACGCCGCTCGCCGAGTCGGGGATCATCGGCACCGCGGTCGGTGCCGCGGTGGTCGGGATGCGGCCGGTGTGCGAGATGCAGTTCTCGGACTTCATCTCGTGCGGCTTCGATCAGCTCGTGAATGTCGCCGGCAAGATGCACTACCGCCAGGGGCTGGCGGTTCCCATTACCGTCCGTTTGCCATCGGGGGGCGGGTTCTCGGGCGGACCGTTCCACTCCCAGAACCCCGAGGCGTGGTTCATGCACTCGCCCGGGATCAAGGTGGTGGCGCCGTCGACGGCGGAAGATGCGAAGGGCTTGCTGCACGCCGCGATACACGACCCGAACCCGGTCTGTTACATGGAGCACAAGCACCTGTACCGTCGGGTCAAGGGCGAGGTGCCGTCGGGCGTGTTCGAGACGCCGTTCAAGGCGCGGGTCGCGCAACCGGGCTCCGACCTGGTCGTGATCGCGTACGGCGCCATGGTGCCGGTGGCGCTGGAGGCGGTGTCGGACGGGCTCGACGGGGCGTCGGTCGAGGTCCTGGACCTGCGATCCCTGGTGCCGCTCGACGAGGAGGCGATCCTCGACTCGGTCGAGCGCTGCTCGAAGGTCGTGATCCTCGACGAGGCCAACGCCACGTGCGCGGCCGGCGCCCAGGTCGCGGCGCTGATCGCCGAGAAGGGATTCGAGTCGCTCGACGGCCCGGTCGTGCGGGTGGCGACGCCCGACGTCCCCATCCCATTCTCGCCACCGCTCGAAGCTGCGGTGCTGCCCGGCGTCGATCGAGTAAGGGAGGCTTGCCGTGAGCTCCTCGCCTACTGACGTTCTGGTCGATGTGACGATGCCCCAGATGGGGGTGTCGGTCGCCGAGGGCACCGTCGTCGCCTGGCGCGTCGAGCCCGGCGACCGGATCGAGGCCGAGGCCACGATCTGCGACATCTCGACCGACAAGATCGACACCGAGGTGCCGTCGCCGGCAACCGGCGTCGTGACCGAGATCCTCGTGCCGATCGGCGAGACTGTCGACGTGGGGACCGTGATGGCGCGGATCGCCGTCGGCGGTGACGGCGGCTCGCCGCCCCAGCCGCTCGATGGCGGCACGGCCGGCGCACCGACCACCGAAACAAAATCATCATCCTCAGCACCGGTGGCCGCGGCACGGAATGGTGATCGGCGGTACTCGCCTGTCGTCCAGCGGATCGCTGCCGAGCATGGAATCGACCTGGGTCAGGTGCCCGGCACCGGGCGCGGCGGGCGCGTCCGAAAGCAGGACGTCCTGGCGTTCGTGGAGACCGACGAGCCGCCGCTGCACATCGAGAGCCCGTACCGCCCCGAGCCGGTTGCGCCGCCGCCGGCCCCGGTGGCGGACGGTGGCGAGTTGTCGCGGATGCGCCGGCAGATCGGCGAGCACATGAAGCGGTCTTTGGACACCACGGCTACGTGCACGACCTGGATCGAGGTCGACATGAGCCGGGTTGAGGCGGCCAGAGGGCGGCTCGGCGTGACCGCACTGGCGTTCGTAGCGCGCGCGTGCATCGACGCGATCCGCGAGCACCCGGCGGTGAACGCGTGGCTCGAGGGCGAGACATACACGCGCCACACGGATGTAAACCTGGGAATCGCGGTTTCGCTGGGCGAGGACGGTCTGATCGTCCCCGTCGTCCCACGGGCGCATGAGCTGTCGGTGGAGGGACTCGCGGCTCGGATCAGGGACATCGCTCGCCGGGCGCGCGCGCGTCAGCTCACCCCCGACGACGTGCACGGCGGGACGTTCACGATCACGAACCCCGGTCAGTACGGGTCGATCATGGCCACCCCGATCATCAACCTGCCGCAGGTCGCGATCCTCGACTTCGAGGCGGTGATCAAGCGCGCGGTTGTGGTCACAGACGCCGACGGCAACGACTCGATCGCGATCCGGCCGATGACGATCCTCGGGCTGAGCTGGGACCACCGGGCGCTCGACGGCGCGGTTGCCGCGCAGTTCCTGGCCACGGTCAAGCGTCAGCTGGAGAGTGTCGCTTGACTCCCGAGATCTGGGTGTGCCATCTCGGGGTCGTCGAATACCGCGAGGCGTACGAGTTGCAGGAGCGGTTGCGGACGGCGCGCCAGGACGACGAGCTTCCGGATGTGCTGCTGACGCTCGAGCATCCGCCCGTGTACACGCGCGGCCGGCGGTCGGATCCCGGGGAGTTGCCGATGGGCGAGGAGTGGTACCTGGCGCGGGGAATCGAGACCGTCGACACCGACCGCGGAGGCAAAGTCACCTACCACGGCCCGGGTCAGCTCGTCGGCTATCCGATCGTGCGCGTCGACGACGTGGTCGCGTACGTTCGGGCCTTGGAGGGCGCGCTCGTGGCGGCGCTGGCCGACGAAGGCGTGGTGGCGCGATCGCGGCCACGTGAGGGCCACCGGTTCGCGGGCGTGTGGGTCGAGGACCGGAAGATCGCGTCGGTCGGGGTCCACCTGTCGCGCGGCGTGAGCAAGCACGGGTTCGCGGTCAACGTCGAGAACGACCTTCAGCCGTTCGGCTGGATCGTGCCCTGCGGTCTCGACGGCGTGCAGATGACGTCGCTGATCGGCGAGACGGGCCGGGAGTCGAGTGGGATGAAGTGCTTCCGCCGGCGCGTGCAATGGCGCGTCGCCGAGGCGCTCGGGCGCCGGCAGCGGCTCGTCAGCCGGTCGCGGCTCGAGACCCGGGCGCTAGTAGCTTGATCAGGATCGCCCGGAGCTCGCCCGGCCGGTAGGTCATCTGGCGCCACGTGGTCCGGATGACGGTCCAGCCGGCCGCGGTCAGCCGCTGGTCGCGGACGCGGTCGAGCTCGAATCGCTGGCGCGTGTCGTGCCACCTGCGGCTGTCGGCCTCGACGATCACGCGCTGATCGCGCCAGACGAAGTCCGCGCGGATTGCGGGGCCACCGTCGTCGAGGACCACGAACTGGTTGGTCTCCGGGTCGGGGATGCCGAGGTCGCGGGTGATGGCGAGCAGCGCCTCCTCGTTCTCGCTCCAGGTGGGCGTCCTGCCGATGTAGTGGGTCTCGAGCACGTTGCGAACGGCTTTGGCACCGGGTCGGGTGGGGTTCCGGGCGAGTTGGTCCTGGATGGCCGTGAGGTCGAGCACCTGGAGGATCTCAGCCTGGTCGAACGACCGCTCCAGCTGACGGGCGGTGACGGCCTCGCCGAGGTCAAGCAGGGTGCGGGCGACGGTCGTACAGGGGATGTTGTTCTCGACCGTGACGTCCTGGTCTGCGAGTGCGGTCGAGCAGTGGACTTGTATCCCGTCGTGGCGGCGCCGGGAACGGCTGGGTACGGTGACGTCGATCTTCGTCCCGCCCCAGTCGCGGAGCCCGAGCAGCGCGGCCGCTGAGCGATGGGAAAGGACTGCATCTGGGCCACATGCGATGACCGCGGCCATCCAGAGGCCCTCGCGCTTGAGGAGCTCCCGCGGGACTATGGAGTAGACGCCTGCGTGCAGGCGGTGGAGCAGGCCCGCTCGGGCGCGCTTCTGAACGGCGCGGGCCGAGAGCCCAACCTGATCGACCCGAAAGACGCCATGTTGCTGGGCCGCAACACGAGCCGGCTCGAGAAAGCGTCCTCCAGGTTCGCTTTCTCGAGCCGGCCCAGCCACGGGACCGATCGTGCCCGAAAAGGTGTGACGTGTCTGTCACAGGGTGTTCCAATCCACCCCTTATCCTTGGACATATGGCGACGCGCTCGAGAGCCAACCCCGGTGGCAATCAGAATGTCCTGAACATCCTCGGGCCCGACGTCCTCCCCCTCCGCTCGAGAAAGCCGTCGTGGTTCAAGGTCCCCGCGCCCGGGAGCCCGAAGTACCGCGAGCTCAAGGGCCTGATCGAGTCCGAGAACCTCCACACGGTGTGCCAGGAGGCGGCGTGCCCGAACATCGGCGAGTGCTGGCAGCGCGGCACCGCCACGTTCATGATCCTCGGCGACACGTGCACGCGCCGCTGCGGCTTCTGCAACGTGAAGACCGGCAAGCCGACGTGGAACGACCCGCTCGAGCCCGCGCGAGTGGCGCGGTCGGTGGCCCGGATGGGGCTCAGGCACGCGGTGATCACGAGCGTCGACCGCGACGACCTCCCTGACCTGGGCGCCGGCGCGTTCGTCGGGGTGATCCGGCAGATCCGACGGCAGGCCCCGAAGTGCCGAATAGAGGTCCTGACCCCGGACTTCCGGGGCGAGGAGATGCCGCTGGCCAAGGTCATCGCGGAAAAACCCGACGTGTTCAACCACAACGTCGAGGTCGTCCCCCGTCTCTACCCCCTCGCACGACGCGGTTCGAGGTTCGAGAGATCCTGTCGGGTGCTGCGGAACGCCAAAGAAATCGGTGGGGATCAGATAACCACGAAGTCGGGCCTGATGGCCGGCCTGGGAGAATCCTTCGAAGAGATGGTGGACACGCTCGGCACGCTCCGGGAGAACCATGTCCAGGTCCTGACCGTAGGGCAGTACCTGAGGCCCACCGAGAACCACCTCCCAATCGTCCGCTACTGGCACCCCGACGAGTTCAAGGACCTAGAGCAGGCCGCGTACGCGCTCGGATTCGAGCACGTGGCCGCCGGCCCGCTCGTCCGAAGCAGCTATCACGCCGACCAACACGTCCCCCAGCACGAACCGGGCATCGGTCCGCTGGCGGCAGAGGCGGGCGCATGACCAAGCGGCGTGTAGTACTGGTTATCGCGGTCGCGATCGCGTTCGTACTGCTGCTCGTCCCGGACGCGCTTGCATCCGCAGGCGGGGGATCGGCCGGCTTCGGTGGCGGCGGCGGTGGCGAAGGGGGCGGCGGCGGTGGCGGCGGCGGCGGCGTCGGGATCTTCATCCTCATCCAGATCCTCGTCCGCATCGCGGTGCTCGGCCACGGCCTCGGCGCGCTCGTCCTGATCGCGATCGGCATCGCCTACGTGCTCATCACCCGCGTCATGCCGGGCGCCGGGCGATCCTGGTCGGCCCGCAACAGCTCCGGACCGGCCGCCCGCCGGCGCACCGCCGAACGCCAGCGCCGCGTGCAGGCAGCGGCGGCTGAGGCCGCAGAGGACAACCCGGCGTTCGCAGCCGATGCCGTCAAGGCCAACGCCACCGCGCTGTTCAAGCAGATCCAGGCCGCGTGGGACCGCGGTGACCGCGCGCGGCTTGCGAACCTGGTCGGCCCCGACCTCCTCTCCGAATGGGACCGCCGGCTGGACGATCTCGACCGGCGCGGGTGGCGAAACCGGGTCCAGATCATCGGCGAACCCCAGGTCGAGTACGTCGGCCTGAACCACAAGGGCGACGAGAGCGACACCGTCACGGTCCGGATCGAGGCCAAGCTCCGCGACTACGTCGAGGACCGCTTCGGCAATCACGTCAAGCGCGCCGGTCACCTGTCCGAGACCGTCCGACTCCGGGAGTTCTGGACGCTCGCCCAGCGCAACGGTCGCTGGATGCTCGTCTCGATCGAGCAGGGCGCCGAGGGCATGCACGCGCTCGACGACGCGATCGTCGCGACGACGTGGTCGGACGAGACCGCGATGCGCGATGAGGCGCTGATCGAAGGCGCGGTGCACGATGCGGTTCCTGAGAACACGAGCATCGCCGAGGTCGCCGACCTCGACTACGACGGCGACGCGCACGCGGCCGCGCTCGACCTGAGCCTCGCCGACGGCCGGTTCGCGCCGGACGTGCTCGAGGTCACCGCGCGCCGGGCGGTCACCGCCTGGGCCGAAGCGGTCGACGGCGACGACGCGCGGCTCCGGTCGATCGCGCACGGCCAGGCGGTCAGGGATCTCCTGCATCCGGGCGACCCAACCGGGAAGACCCGCGTCGTCGTGCGCGGACCACACGTCAAAACCATCAAGATCACCGGTCTGGACGCCGCCGCCCACCCGCCGACGATGTCGGTAGAGGTCGAGATCGAGGGACGGCGCTACATCGAGGATCGCGACACCACCGCGGTGCTCGCCGGCAGCCAGTCACGCGCAACGAAGTTCACCGAGCACTGGACGTTCGCGCTAGACGGAGACGCGCGCCAGCCGTGGCTGCTGAGCGGCGTCGGCGCTCCGGTCCAACTGGCTTAGCCCAACCGTAGCGGGCCTAAGCTCCGCGACAGCAAGCTCGTGATCCCGCTGAAGGACAACATCCCGACGGACCGGTTCCCGTTCGTCACGGTGGCGCTGATCATCATCAACGTCCTCGCGTACCTGCTCGCGATCCGCCATGGCGGATCGCTGATCAGCGGACCGACCCCGCAGCAGGAGATCAAGTACGGCGCGATCCCATTCTCGCTCACGCACCCCGGTGATCAGTGCGGACCGGTGCAGGTAACCGGCGGCCTGGCGATCGAGTGCGTCAAGGGGACGCTGCCCGGTGCGCTCCCCACCTGGCAGACGGTGTTCACGAGCATGTTCATGCACGCGTCGATCATCCACATCGGCGGCAACATGATCTTCCTGTGGATCTTCGGCAACAACGTCGAGGACTCGATGGGACCGGTCAAGTTCTTCTTCTTCTACATCCTGGGCGGGATCGCGGCGCTGGCACTCCAGGTCGCTATCGCCCCGAACTCGACCGCGCCAACGTTGGGCGCCTCGGGGGCGATCGCCGCGGTCCTCGGCGGCTACATCGTGCTGTATCCGCGGGCGCGAGTGCTCACGCTCGTGATCATCATCCTGTTCTTCACGGTGATCGAGCTGCCGGCGTACGTGATGCTCGGCATCTGGTTCGCCGAGCAGGCGGTGTTCGCCGCCGCCGGCCTCACGACCGCGACCGGCGCCGGTGGAGGCGTCGCGTATTTCGCTCACATCGGCGGGTTCGCGTTCGGGGCGCTGACGATCAAGCTGCTCGCGACCCGGCGTCGGCAGGTCCCCTCCGGCCGCCCCGTGTATTAGTGCGCCTCGCCGTCCTCACCCTGGCCCTGCTGTTCGTCGCGGTGCTGGGCGCCCTCACGGTGAGGGACATCCACACGCACGGGCTGACGCCGGTCGCCGTCCTCGCCGTGGGAATCGTGGTGGTGTTCACGATCGGCATCATCGGGGCCTTGCTTCATCCTCCACGTAGATGAGCGTCCTGCAAGGAGGGCGGACCCGCCGCCGATACGGCCGACGACCCGGGCCGGCGCGCGGACGAACTGGCAAAGCCGGGAACGTGCGACACCGGATCGCATGGGCGATCTGCCTGTTGGTCGTGACCGCCGGCGCGCTCCTCGGGCTGATGGCCGCCCGAGCGACCGGGCCCGCGACGACCGTGTTTCCTGGCGAGAGCGTCGCGTCGGCGGAGAATCACGCGACCACGCCGCCAAAGCCGGTGCGCGGCAATTACGGGATCGCGCTCGCCCCACCCGCGCAGCGGATCCAGGTCAAGCTCAAGCTGCCGCTTAAGTCCGGACTGCTGTTCGACGTGCATACCGGCCGCGTCCTGTGGCAACGGAGCCCGACGCAAATCGTCCCGATCGCGAGCCTCACGAAGATGATGACCGCGCTCGTCGTGGTCGCCCACGCCCACCCGAGCGCGAAGGTCCTGATCACGAAGGACGCGCTCAGCTACACAGGTTCCGGCGTCGGACTGCTCCCGAAGGGCAGGCACGTGCCACTCGTCGCGCTGCTCTACGGCCTGCTCCTCCCCTCGGGCAACGACGCGGCGATCGCGCTCGCGGACCACGTCGCGCATACGCAATCGAACTTCATAAACCTGATGAACCAACGCGCGCACGCCATGGGCTTGAGCTGCACCCACTACACGACGGTGTCCGGGATCGTCGACCAGGGCAACCACTCGTGCGCATCCGACCTCGCGCTGATCGCGCACACGCTCCTGGAACAGCCGCTCCTGGCGCAGATCGTCGGATCCCGGAGCGCGATCGTGCCGTTCCCGATCAAGGGCGGGAAGCTGTTCCTTTACAACAACAACCCGCTGCTCGTGGTCCGGTATCCCGGGACCGACGGCGTCAAGACAGGGTTCACCGATGCCGCCGGGCAGTGCCTGGTCGCGACCGCAAAGCGCGGGAACCGGTGGCTCGGCGTGGTGCTGCTGCACTCGGGCAACACGTACGACCAGGCGATGCAACTCCTGAACGCGGGGTTCGCGCACCGCGGCGGCGTGTGATCTCACATAGCCCGAATGCGTGAAGCGTGCCGCTCGTGGGTAATCCAAGCTGACCAGGTCAGTGGAGTGCGCACAGAAGGAAGGCAGATGTCCGCGGTCAGCTACCAGACGATCAAGCTCGGCAAAGGCAAGCACACCGATCCCGAGGACGGCGCATGCGTGATGGAGCTTGCCTCGATGCTCGCCGGCGAGCCGTTCACGGACCATCCGGCGTCCGTGTGCCCCGTCATCGGGTCGTTCCTGCGCTCGTACAACGACTCGATCGACGCCGCACGCCGGCAGGGTCTCTACGAGTATGCGTCGAGGGTGGTCGGCAGCCGCGGCTGCGCGAGCACCCAGCAGGCGCGAGCGGCCCGGCTGGCGGAATGGGCCGAGGAGATGCAGCGGAGCCGGCGGACGTGGTTCCTCGCACGCTCGCCGGTGCGGGCGTTCGGCCGACTACGCCGGCCGCCGATCGAAGCGATCGGGACCTACGCCGTGCATTCGATTCCGAAGCACACCGATCAGACCCACGCCGCCGCGCTGGCCCTGATCGACGAGCTGCTGGAAATGCCGGCCCGTGACGAGCGAGTTTCCGCCCGGGTGCTCGCGGCGGCCCGGACGCACGCGCTCGATCCTGCCGTCTAAGCCGCGACGCACACAAGATGAGCAGCATCAGCCGGATCCTGGCGGACGACCCCGAGTTGACCGACGGCCTGACCGGCGAGCGGCTCAACTCCGCTATCCGCGAGTGCGTGGCCGGGACGTGTGAGTACCCTGCCGGACCCTGGTCGCCACCGAAAGAGGTCGGCGACATGAGCTTCGGGCTCGGGCTCTTGATTCTGGACGGGCTGGTCGCGCGACGGGTTGGCGTCGCCGGGCGTTTCGGCGCCGAGCTACTCGGTGACGGCGACCTGATGAACCCGTTTCACGGCGCGGACATGGGGACCTCGCTGCCGCGAACCGGCAAGTGGCGCGTCCTGCGGGCGAGCCGGATGGCGATCCTCGACAGCGAGTTCGCGATGCGCGCCACCCGGTATCCCGAGGTCGTCTCGGCGCTGGTAACACGCGCGCTGAGGCGATCGCGCCACATCGCGACGAACATGGCGATCGTCCAGCAGCCCCGGATCGACCTGCGGCTACACATGCTGTTTTGGGAGCTCGCCGACCGCTGGGGTACCGTCCACCAGGATGGCGTGCACGTGCGGCTGCATCTGACGCACGCGATGTTGTCCGATCTCGTCGCGGCCCGGCGGCCGACGGTCACCAAGGCTCTCGGCGAGCTCGCGGCCAGATCGGCGGTCGTGTGGACGGGGACCGATTGGCTGCTCCCCGGCGAGCCGCCCGCCGAGTTCGACGATTTCGGCTCGCTGACGATCGCCGGCGCCGCGTAGCTCCCCGGACGCCCGGAGCCGGCGCCCGCCTCGCGTGTGTGCAAAGCTTCTGCCGCTTTGGCCAACGTCGTCGGACAGCGCATTCGCCGCCGCGAGGATCCTCGCTTCCTCAGAGGCGAGGGCCGGTACGTCGACGACCTGTCGCTGCCAGGCGCGCTCCACCTTACGTTCGTGCGCTCGTACATGGCGCACGCCAAGATCAACGGGATCGACAAGTCGGCCGCCGAGGCCGCCGGCGCGCAGGTGTTCGTCGCCGCCGACACCGGCCCTATCGTCAACGCCCCGCCACCGTTCATTCCGGTCGACCCGCAGATGTTCCGGCCGTTGCTGGCCTCCGACACCGCTCGGTTCGTGGGCGACATCGTGGCGGTCGTGCTCGCCGACAGCCGCGAGGCGAGCGTCGACGCCGCCGAGCTTGTCGACGTCGACTACGACCCGCTCCCGTCAGTCACCGACCCTGAGCAGGCGGTTCGCGACGAGACCGTGATCTACGAGGGCGTCGGGACCAACGTCTGCATCCACGTCCCGCCCCAGAGTCCCGACCCGGACCTGTTCGCGTCATCCGACGTCGTCGTCAAGGGCAAGATCGTCAGCCAGCGGCTGGCCGCGTGCCCGATCGAGCCACGCTCGAGCGCCGCGCAATGGGGCGAGGACGAGCGGCTCACGCTGTGGATCAGCTCGCAGACGCCTCACCAGGACAAGATGGTGCTCGGCGGCCTGCTCGGCCTCGAGCCCGAGAGCGTCCGCGTGGTGGCGCCCGATGTCGGCGGCGGCTTCGGCGCCAAGGGGATCGCGGTCGAGGATGTGCTCGTCGGCTGGGCCGCGCGCGCCACCGGCAGGCCGATCCGCTGGACCGAGACGCGCAGCGAGAACATGGTCGCGATGCATCACGGCCGCGCGTCGCACATGGAGTTCGAGCTCGGCTCCAGGAGCGACGGCAAGATCGACGCGCTGCGGCTGAACATCGTCGCGGACGCCGGCGCCTATCCGGGCATCGGCGCGTTCCTGCCCAACCTGACCGCGATGATGGCCTGTGGCGTGTACGTGATCCCGAAGGTCGAGATCGACGTCAAGGCGGTGGTCACGAACACGACCCCGATCGGACCGGTGCGCGGGGCGGGCCGCCCCGAGGCGACCCAGATGCTCGAGCGCGCGATCGACCTGCTCGCGGCCGAGCTGTCGCTTGACCCCGCCGAGGTCCGCAAGCGGAACTTCATCCCCAACGACGCCTTCCCGTTCACGACCGCGTCGGGCGCCAACTACGACATCGGCGACTACGGGGGCGCGCTCGACCTGGCGCTCGAGAGCGTCGGCTACGAGGCCTTGCGCGCCGAGCAGGCCAGCCGGCGGGACAACGGCGGCTCGCGCCAGCTCGGGATCGGACTGAGCGCCTACGTCGAGGTGACCAACGGGATCTCGGAGAGCGAGTTCGGCGGGGTGTCGATCACGGCCACCGGCGAGGCGGTCGTGCGCACCGGCTCGTTCTCCCAGGGCCAGGGCCACGAGACGACGTTCGCGCAGATCGCGTCCGAGCGACTCGGGATCCCGATCGAGAAGATCACGGTGAGCAAGGGCGACACGGACATCGTCCCGCGCGGCACGGGGACGTACGGGTCGAAGTCGACCCAGATCGGCGGCGTGGCCGCCGGCCAGGCGTCGGAGGAAGTGGTCGAGATCGCCAAGCGCCTCGCGGCCGCCGAGCTCGAGGCCGCGCCCGAGGATATGGTGCTCGACGTCGCGCAGGGCCGCTTCCACGTGACCGGCGCGCCCGCGCCTGCGTTGAGTTGGGGGGACCTGGCGTCGAAGCTCGAGTCCCAGGGCCGGCTCGCCGAGCTGGCCGCCGAGGTCGACTTCCAGGCGGCGCAGCCGACGTTCCCGTTCGGCGCGCACGTCGCCGTTGTCGAGGTCGACACCGAGACCGGGGCGGTGGAGCTGCGGCGGATGCTCGCGGTCGACGACGCCGGCCGGATCATCAACCCGCTGGTCGCCGAGGGACAGGTGCACGGCGGGGTCGTCGCCGGCATCGCGCAGGCGCTGTACGAGGAGCTCACCTACGACTCCGATGGCAACCCGCAGAACGCCAACCTGGTCACCTACGGGATCCCCGCCGCCACCGAACTGCCGTCGATCGAGGTGGTGGGGATGGAGACCCCGACGCCGATCAACCCGCTTGGGGTCAAGGGGATCGGGGAGTCGGGGACGATCGGCGCGACCCCGGCGGTCCACAACGCCGTGCTCGACGCGCTGTCGCCGTACGGCGTACGCCACATCGACATGCCGGTGAACGGCGAGACGGTGTGGCGGGCGATTCAGGCCGCCCGGAACGGCGCGTAAGCCGCCTCCTTCTCCTGCCGGTGTAACGCCGGCGCAGGTCCCGGCAAAGAACCGGGCGATGACAGGGAATACCGACGCCCGCGCGATTGCCCGATCGCTGAACGAGCCTGAGCGGTTCGAAGTGGTGTTCGATCGGCACTTCGCGGCAGTCCACCGCTACCTGAAGCGGCGTGTCGGCACCGAGCTGGCCCAGGAGCTGGCCGCCGAGACGTTTCTCCAAGCCTTCAAGGGTCGCCGCCGGTTCGCGGGCGAGGACGCGTTGCCGTGGCTGTACGGAATCGCGGC
>DATJYY010000246.1:0-21725 GCA_035499395.1 Solirubrobacteraceae bacterium | reverse complement strand
CACCCGCGGCTGCGGCAGGACCGTGCACTCCGGCGGCCTGATCACCTTTGACCTGTTGGCCGACGACGTCGCGGCATTGATCGACGCACTCGGCCTAGAGCGACCGCTGATCGCCGGCTTCAGCGAGGGCGGGATCACGGCGACCATCCTCGCAATCCGCCACCCGGATGCTGTCCGAGCGATCGTCAACCACGCCGGGTTCGACGCGTTCGATCCCGACGCGCCGACGATCGCGATGATGCGCCAGATCCTCGGCGGCAGCCCCGACGCGACCGAGCCCGACCCAGACGCCGCCGCACGCGGGTTCGAGGCCTCAGAGCAGATGCGCGCGATGCTCGAGCTCATGAAGCGCGACCAGGACGACGGCCAAGGCGAGGGACACTGGCGGGAATACCTGCGCCTGTCCTGGGATCGCTGCACCCAGCAGCCCGGCTACACGTACGCCGACCTCGCACAGATCACCGCCCCGACGCTGATCCTCACCGGCGACCGCGACGACTTCTGCACCGTCGAAGCAGCCGTCACCGCCTACCGGCAACTCCGGGAAGGCGAGCTCGCGATCCTGCCAGGCCATGGTCACTACATCCCGCCGGCCGCAGTCCAGACGACCCTCGAGTTCTTCGCACGCCGGATCGCACCCCAATCGTGACTGCTGAGAGAACGACCATGACGACGATCCACATCACGACCCATAGCCACCTGCTGCCGCAGCGGGTCCTGGCGGCCGGCCACGACTTCTCGGATAGACGCGCGGAGATCTTCCCCGCCGTCTCGATTCCGTATCTCGAGGTCCACCAGCTCAGCCAAACCTCCGCCGACGTCACGGAGGGAACGCGCGCTGGCGTTGGCATCAACTGGGAGCGATGCCGCTACGACTGGTCGCACCCTGGCACGGTCAAGGCAGTCGTCACCGATTCCAACGTCTACCGAGCGGCGAGTAGTAGTTGGGAGCTGCGCGCCGCGCCGGCCGACAATGGAAGCAAGGTCGAGATGATCTGGATCCGGGAATTCACGCACGATGCGCGCGGGAGGATCTTCGGCACGCTGTTCAGGCTGATCGGGAGACCGATATTCATGCGCGAAGCCAAGCGCACGATCAGGAACCTCGAGCGCGTAGAGGCGATCACCGCATCGCACTGACTCTCGCAGAAGGCACGCGACGGGTCGGCGGGCCTAACATGTCGTCCGTTGGCCAGCCGATGACGGCTGTGAAACCGGAATTAACGCGCCTCCGGCGAAGCCGACTCGGATGCCTCGGCGAGCGTTGGCGCGGAGCGCTTGGTCTGGGCATCGAAGCGTTCGTCCTGCCACAAGGCAGTCGGCTCAAGCGAACGAACGAGGACCAGCCGCACGGCGCGCTCAGCGGAGCAATGCCTTCGTGAAGCCCTGGATAGTGTCGATCCCGTGGCATGTCGGGATCAGCGTCGGTCATCCCAAGCGGCCGGGGGATCAGGGAGTCCATCTCGAATCGTGTCCAGGCGGCGCAAGTATGCGACCAGCAGCATCGCCTTGCCGACGCTGCCCGTGGTGAACTGCTCGATGACATTGACTCGGCACAGGCGACCTTCGCTGTCGACGATGGCCGCCGCGGCAGGCCCGATACGGGTGCGCACGTAGGGCTCGGCGCGTGCGATCGCGACCGGACCGCGATGACCTCGATCGATGCGCCTACAGCGATCACAGTGCCGGCGCGGCCGCTTTCCTCGGGGACCGTGGAGCCGGCGGTCTGAGGATCGGTACGCAGCGTCGGCCAGCCGGCTTACTTCCGCATCGCAATGATCCAACAGTCGGGGCCGCTGCTGCCCTGGTCGAGCACCGGACTTGAGCTGATTTTCTGCCGCACCGACGACACGTCGGACGTGTGCCGCACTCAGATTCCGCTACAGCGGTGGGACTTGTGCGTCGACCTGCGGACCGTGGTAGAGGTGGTTCTCGTCCCGGCACCCGGTATTGAGGAAGAACTGGATGCTGTCACTCCGGACACCGTTGTAACTGGCGTACATCACCACATATCCGCGCGTGCCGACCTTGCACCTGGGGTCTGCGCTCGAGATCACCTTGACGACGGCCTTAATGAGGTTACCCGGGTAACCCCACATCTGCGCAGTGTGGGTGTGATAGATGATGCGAGGCCCGACTCTTACCGCAATCATGCGGGTCGACTGGTTTTCGCCGTAAACGTCCTGACAGATCTTGCCGGAAATCCAGTTGGTGCCCAGATTGATGTTGCCCCAGCCGTGCGAGTAGCCGCTCATCCCCTTACCGAACGACTGCGAAGCGTGAAACCCCCACGGTGGGATGCCACTGCCTGGCGGTATCCCGCTACCTGTGTAGGAAGCGCAGTACGGGGCCGATTCTCCGGCTGCCGAACCGACCGCCGAACTGGTCAGAGCGCAAAGCGCAACGAGCGGCAGAACCATCGCCAAGCGTGTACAGGCCCGCCAAGGACCTGCTGCACGGATCATCAATCTCAACCTCGTTCGTGCCCCTTACGCGAACTACGCGTCAAAGCCAACCGTACACTCCTCCGCGCGACGGCGCAAGCCGAGATCGGGAGCGCGGGGGTCGGCGTATCCTCCTCGGCAGGATTGGCTCCGTCAGCACCGCGCCCCGCCTACCGTAGATCAGCGTGCTCGCCATCGGAGAGAACAGCTTCGGCTCGCCGTTCGGAAGAACGCCGTCTTGCGGCGGCGGATCGTTGACGAACACCTCGTAAGCGAGATTGTTCTTCGAGACCGGGACGTTGTTTCCGTGCTTGCTCGGGTGGTGCTCACGTTGACCTCCGCGCCCGACGTCGAGCTCCTTGTCCTGGTGACCGGCGACGATCTCCACAGGCCCGAGCGCCTCGACCTTGTCGATAGCGTCCCGCCAAGGCCCACTCCCGACGTGAAGCCTCGGTCGTGAGCTCCGGCGGTAGCTCATCACCGCGCGCATCACCGTGGTGCTCGTCCTCAGCGGCGTCGGTCGCGATCGCCTCGGTGATGATCTGTCGAGCAATCCGGTCGTAGTCGATATTGGGAGTCACTATTCGCGCTGTCCGACAGCTTCGTGCCGTCGACCGCCACTACCCCAGAGCTCACTAGCCCCGCCTTTGCGCACAACCGCAGAACCGAGATGAACTGCTCAGCCGGCCGCTGCTCGTGCCGGACGATGAACCGAGCGATCGTCGCGTGATCAGGCACACGATTATCGTGATCATCCGATAAGCGATGTCCTGTCGACAGTGACGCTCGATCGCCCGCGAGGACCGCACGTTCGTCGAGTAGGCGTACAACGCCAAGCTCAGGCCATCACCGACGGCTCATACGCCGCACGGCCGTGGCCATCGGCTCGATATGCCGTGTAGAACGCGTCCAGATCGAGCCGATCGACGCTATCGATCACAAACCACGCCAGGTGATCCGCCGGCAGCCGGTCACGCACCGACGGCGGCATCAAAACGCCTGCTGACGATTTCATTCAATGAAGTTCTGCGGCACCCCCGGAATCCCACCGGGCCACCCGGATGGAGCCGGCGAAGGCGATGGCGCACATACCGATTAGGCGCGTCGCAAGACTGGATCGTTCAGGCTGTCGCCGACGTGATGCGAAACTCTCACACCAGGCAACCCAAGTCCGCTTCCCGCCGGTCGGTCGTGCTCGTGACGGGCATGTCCGGGACCGGGAAATCGAGCGCGCTCGCGGTACTCGCCCGCAACGGGCACCAGACTATCGATGCTGATGAGCCAGGCTGGATCATTCAGAGCCAGACGCCCGACGGGCCCGAGCCGCTCTGGGACCTCGGCCGGGTGGGGGCCCTTCTTGACCGCCACCGGGCGGGTTGGCTGTTCATCGCCGGCTGCGCGGCGAACCAGCGCGCGCTCTATCACCGCTTCGACGCCGTCGTCCTACTGAGCGCGCCGATCGGCGTCCTCCTCGAGCGGGTCACCGACCGGCGAAACCGATTCGGATCAACCTGCGAGGATCGAGCGAAGATCGCCAGCGACCTGGCTGCCTACGAGCCGCTCCTGCGCGCCAGCGCCGACTACGAGATCGTGACCACCGCGCCCCTCGCCGTGGTCGTCTCAACGCTCGAGCAAGCTGCGCGCACCGGCCGCCGAGCAAACCAGTAGCCCTGGCCGAAGGCGAGTCCTTCACGCGACAGCCACCACGCATTGCGCGACTCGTGTTGAGCCGTCGCGCATGCCCGTCGCGGACCCAAAAGCAGGTTTGACCGGGGTTGCTCGAACCGGTTGGTGTGCACCGCGACCATCGCGGTCATGGTTACGGCACAGCGATCACGATCGCCGCGGCGAGCGCCTTGCGGGAAACGGGGTCATCGAGCGCGAGCGTCTGCACCCGAAGCTCGAACATCGCCGCCGTAGCCACCTACAGAGTCGTCGGTTTCTCGCTGTCCCGCGATCGCGTCGCCACCACGGTTGCAGAAGTCGCCCCGACCGTGTGGTCGGGGCTGCCCGGTGTGCGCTCGGCATAACCGACGGCCGCCTGCAGGCGACAGGCAGCTCGCCCGGTCGCGTTTCCTTGTGGAGTGTTCTCGGGCGTGGCCGGAGCCGATGTAGCGTCGCTGCCGAAAGGCGATTGCCGACCTCGCGCCCACAGAGGCAGGCGCGCTCGCTGCGGCCGGCTCTACTCCCAACCGGCGGCTTGTGCCGGACGTTGGACGGCCGCCTCGGCAGGAGTTCGCCAATACTTCCTCCATGGATATGTTCAATCTCTTTCGCGACGAGACAATCGGCGACGACGGTGATCCGCCGGGATACCGTGCGCAATCCGCGCAGCTCGCGCCAAGGTTCGGAGCGTCTCGCCTCGCGATGACCGTGTATGACCTGCCACCGGGGCAGGCGATTTGCCCCTATCACTTCCACTGGGGCGATGAGGAGTGGCTGCTCGTGGTTTCCGGAACGCCGACGGTCAGGACGCCCAACGGCGAACAGACGCTGGATCCGGGCGATGTCGTCTGCTTCCTCGTGGGTCCTGAGGGAGCGCACCGGGTCCACAACACGAGCGAGGAAGCCGCCCGCGTCGCCCTTTTCTCCAACAAGCACGAGTTCGGCATCATCGAATATCCCGACAGCGACAAGATTGGCGTCTGGGGCCGCCATGACGAGTCGCTCGACCACGTGATCCGTCGCAGCCCAGACCTCGATTACTGGGACGGCGAGCGGCCCTGAAGAACGGCGCATAGAAGAAGAGCGACGCCGTCGTCGTGCCTGCTTGAGGCGTCGAGGAGTAGCCCTGCCGCGGCGGCTCGGTCGAGGTCGTCGCCGGCGACTCCGACATGACGGGTTGTGTCCGGGTCGAGAAATCCGCGTCGCGGGATTGGCAGCACATCGTCGCTCCACGCGTGAGAAAGCCTCGCGCCGGCGTGAACCTCGCGCCACATCCCTGGACGAGAACGCGCTCCCGGCCAGGCGCTACGTGGCTTGGCGAACGGCACTCCGGAATTGGCCGGATTTAGCGACCGGGTCCGAGTGCTCGATCAGAAATGCTGCGCGGCGTCGGCAAGACCCTTCTGGACGTCCTCGGGAGTCATCACGGGGAGAAGGTCAATCGACGCGCCGACGGTCATGAAGAACGGCTCGGCGATCGCTGGGATCTGCGACGGCTCCTTCAGATCGAAAAAGATCAAGCCGGTCCGCTTACCGTCAATGGCCGTGAAATAGGCGGCCTCTGGCTTGATCTGCCCCATCACGCGTTCAAGCATCTGTCCGAAGGAACCGTCTCTGATGGCGCGGTTTCCGGCCTCCACATCCATCTGCATCTTCAGCAGCATCCGCATTCTCATTCCTCTCGTGGCAGTGTTTTATGGCGACCCTAAACGATTGGCGATCCGCGCGTGCGATCGTGTGACGGCTGACAGGGCCGCCACGCTCTTCCGCTGGCGGCGCTATGTGGACACGGGCCGGGAGACGGCTGCTCCTCCCTGGATGCAGCGCGAGATCCGCCCAAACCGCGTGACCCACTGTGTCCGACAGCGCTCGCGCTGAGCGACGGCCGGCGCGTCCACGCGGTGGTCTTTGGACGTAGAGCAGCAGCGCGGTTGGCGACCGGCCCACCACGCGCGATCACGTTCTCGAGCCTGGGTTCGGCTTCTGCTCCGCTGGCTCGAACCGGAAGCGGCCAGCGCATCCAATCGGCGGTTCGTAGCCGTTCCTGGTCGGTCACTCGATGCGACCGTCGACCGAGCGACGGGTCGGGACTCGTGCATCGGCGGGCGGCGGCATTCAGCGCTCGCTTGTGCATTGCGAGCCGCGCGGCGTGTCGGGTGGGCCGGTATGCCCGCATCCCGGAGTTCAGGAGTGGCCCTGATGGCGGCGGAGCGCCTGGGCGATAGGTTGTCGCGCGACATGGCCGACCATGGGAAATTTCCGGGGACGTATGGCCGCCTGGCGGGGCTGCCGGTGGAGATCGAGGCGGTAGAGCTTCGTCGTCTGACGTCTGCGTTTAGCCCCACGTTTGCGCGGGTGACGACCTGCGTTGTGCTCAGCGGTCGCGGCCATGAGGGCGAGGGCGAGGACGTGACGCCGTTCCAGGCCGCGCATGACGGCGTTGTGCGGCTGGCGGCTGAGCCGGGGCTGCGAGGCGCGTTCACGCTGGCGATGTTTGCCCGGCGTCTGGCGGAACTCGACCTGTATCCGGGAGTGCAGCTTCCTCCAGGGTTTCCGAGCACGTTTCGGGGATGGGGATTCGAGAGCGCGGCGCTCGACCTGGCGCTTCGACAGACGGGGGTGTCACTCGGGGAGGTACTGGATCGTCGTAGTCAGCCGGTGCGGTTCGTCAACTCTCCCCTGCTGGGAGGAGATCCGGTCGGAGTCATCTCGCGTCGACTCGAGATTCAGCCGGGGCTGCGGTTCAAGCTCGATCCCTCGCCAGCGTGGAGTGATGATGTCGTGGCGAAGCTCGCCGCGACGGGTGCGGTCGACGTGGTCGACTTGAAGGGCCAGTATCCGCCGCAGGCTCCGGTTGCGGTCGCGGCTGAGCCGAGGCTATATGCGCGGATAGCACGTGGGCTGTCGGGGGCCTGGCTGGAGGATCCGGGGTTGGGCAACGGCTGCCGCGAGGCGCTCGAGCCGTATCTCGATCGTGTGACGTGGGACTTGCCTGTGCGCGACCCGCGGGATATCGACTCGTTGCCGATCCCGCCGCGCGCGATCAATGTCAAGCCCGCGCGGCTTGGGACGTTGCGCCGCCTGTTTGGCACCTACGATCTCTGCGACGCGCGGCGGCTGCCAATGTACGGAGGCGGGATGGGCGAGATCGGCCCCGGACGCGCCCAGAACCAGTACCTGGCGTCGCTGTTTCACCCCGATGCGCCGAACGACCTCGCGCCCGTCCCCTACAACGAGGCGGAGCTCGCGCCGGACCTGCCGGCGAGCCCGCTGCTCGTGTCCACACCCGAGACCGGATTCACGCCGGCGTGGCCGGCCTGAAGCACTGGGCTAACGTTGCGCGGGTCGCGCGCCGGCTTCTCTAAGGTAGGCGAGAACGGCGAGCACCCGCCGGTTGTGCAGGCTGTCCGCGGCCAGGCCGAGCTTGCTGAGGATGTGACGGACGTGGGTCTCGACTGTCTTGGGCGTCAACCAAAGGCGCTCACCGATACCCCGGTCGGTGAGCCCTTCGGCGAGCAACGCGAGAATCTCCCGCTCACGGGCGGTCAGTTCATCGAGCCGGCTCCTGGTTGCTGGGCGACCGAGGAGGAGGTTCACGAGTTCGGGATCGACTACCGTCTCGCCGAGTGCGACGCGGTCGATCGCTGAGGCCAGCGTGCGTATGTCGGTGATGCGGTCCTTGAGCAGATAGCCGGTGCGGATAGGGTCGTCCTTGAGCAGGGTGAGCGCGTAGTCCGCGTCAACGTGTTGGGAGAGCACGATCACACCGACGCTGGGGAAGCGAGAGCGGATCGTCCGCGCGCCCGTGATCCCCTCGTCGGTGAAGGTCGGCGGCATGCGGATGTCGATCAGCGCGACGTCCGGTTCCGTCGCCGGTACGGCTGCGAGCAGCGCGGGCAGATCGGCCACCGAGCCGGCGACTTCGAACCCGTGGCCGGGAAGCACGTGCGCGAGGCCGTCGCGGATGAGCGCGGAGTCGTCAGCGATCAGGATCCGCACGGTATCTCCGCTCGAACAGTGGTGCCGGCGCCGGGAGCGCTCGACACGGTCAGATCCCCGTTGAGCGCCCCGACGCGATCGCTCAGGCCGCGCAGTCCGGTGCCGGATTGGTCGTCCGCACCGCCGCGGCCGTCGTCGCGTACCTGAACGACGAGCCGGCCGTTGTCGCGCATGACCGAGACGGCGGCGGACCGCGCGTGCGCATGCTTGGCCACGTTGGCCAGCGCCTCCGACACCACGAAGTAAGCGGCGCTCTCAACCGGTTCGGGGTAGCGCCCGTCGGGCACGTCCACGGTGACCGGTACCGGCGCGCGATCCACGAGGCTTCGCACGGCCGCCGGTAAGCCGCCGTCGGTGAGGATCGCCGGATGGATCCCCCGAGCCAGCTCGCGCAGCTCGCGCAACGCGGACTGGAGTTCGGCCTGGGCCTCGGCGAGCAACTCGCCGTTGCCGCGGTCAGCGGCCAGCAGCTGCAGTGCGAGGCCGGCGGCGAGCAGGCGCTGCTGCGCCCCGTCATGCAGATCGCGTTCCACCCGCTTTCGTTCCGCGTCGCCGGCGGCGACGATTCGCGCTCGCGACGCGCGCAAGTCGGCCAGCTGCGCGCGCAGCGTCGCCTGAAGCCTCGCGTTCTGGAAGGCCAACGACGCCGCGGACCCGGCCGCTTCGAGCAGCGCACGCTGCTCGACCAAGCCGGCGTCGTGGACGATCGCCGCGACCGGCTCGTCCTCCGAACCCACTAGCGTCACCGCCCGTCCCGGCGCGTCCCTCTCGACAGTAGCCGGGGCGCCGTCGCAGTCGACGAAGCGCTGCTCCTCTGGTAGCCACAGGGCCAGCTCGAGAGACGGGTCGCCGACCGCCCGCGCCAGCGCCGGCTCGATCTGATCCGGTCGCGCTGCCCGGAGCTCGATGACCAGGTCGCCGAGCGGACCTCGGTGGCGGCGGATTGTCATCAACCCGGCCAGGACGGCCGACGGCACGACGAGCAAGTTGGCCAGGTCGATCCAATTGAGAACCCCGAACGCCTGGCTCCAGTCGGACAGCGACGCTGCCCGCAGCACGATGAACTCAGCGCAAGCAAACGCCGCCGCGAGGACAAGCGGCAGCAGGGTCCGCCGAGCGGCCGGCGAGCTGCCGCGCAACCTTCGCGCGACGAGCACGAGAAAGGCCAGGCCGAGCCCGATGATCAGCCCCGAGAACACCTTTCCGAGCACGGTCAGGTTCACTTGCCCGACGAACAGCAGCGAGGGAACGTGAGGCGAGCATCCAGGACAATGGAAATCGGCGAACAGCGCGGGCGCCAGCTGCCACAGCAGCGTCACGGAGTAGGCCACGACCAGGAAGCCGCGCTCCGACCGGTCGCGGACGCGACCGGTCGGATACGACAGCACCATGTGCGCGTAGAGCGAGGGCTGGAGCGCTGCCGCCAGCAGCCAAACGGTCACCGCCGGCCGCGAATCCGGCCAGTCGAGTCCGGCGTCCGCGACGACGCCGGCCAACAACCAAGCGAGCATGAGCAAAGCAGTTCGCCGGCGCTCCGGCCAGCGCCCGATCACGACCGCTACTCCCAGCGCCAGGTAAACCGCCGCCCCTGCCACCCACGTCTCCGCGTCCGCCACGCCGAGCCTCGCCTGACGCGCGACGTCCACCGTGTTCAGCACCGCGACCACCGCGGCGCACGCCACCACCGCGAGGCTCCGCTGCGTCACGCCCCTCCGAGCAACTCGGCCAGTGCCGGGCCGCTCAACTCGTGCTTCGGTATGAACTCGCATCCCCCGGGCAAGTCGAACGACGCTCCAAAGTCTGACCTACTCCGGCTGGACGTCAAGACGACCCGGGGCGTGTGCGGCCCGCGGACAAGCTCGCGCGCCACGTCCAGGCCGGATCCATCCGGCAGCATCACGTCAAGCAGGACGGCGTCGGGCTCGAGGCGCGCGATCAACTCTCTGGCGCCTCGGGCGTCAGCCGCCTCGCCCACCACATCGAACCCGGCCGCGAGCAGCACGCGCCGAGTGAGCCGTCGGAAGCTCGCGTGGTCATCGACGATCAACACCTGGACAGCCACGGGCGGATCCTCGCACGCGCTGCGTCAGGGAAATCCCTGAACTCTGCCGCAGGTCAGGGATGCCCCTGACGAGATCCGATCGGGGGGCCCCTACCGTCACGGCAGCTTCTCAATGCACCGCTCAATGGGGGTTCTCCGATGACTCGCGCGTTCCTTGCACTTCTCTGGCCGATTGCGCTGCTGCCGTGGCTTGTCGCGACGACGCCGATCGCCGGCGCGGCGCCGGCGCCCCATTCCCAGACGCTGTTCTTCGACGCCGTCTTCACCCGTGCGCGGACAGCCGGTCCTGGAGTCACCCACGTCGGACACCGGCAGATCGTGACCGGAGTTCTGCGCGACGCGAGCGGCCGGCGAGCCGGCACTTTCTCGTTCACCTGCACGTGGACCAAGGTCGAGCGTGGCCGCGCCAGCGAGAGCTGCGTCGCTTCCGCGTCCACGCCTGACGGGCGACTCGACGCCACGGGACCGTCCCGGTCGAATAGCGTCACGCACACGTGGCGGCTCACCGGCGGTACCGGCCTGTACCGCGACGCCTCCGGAACAGTGAGCGTCCGCGACCTGGGCGAGCGGGAAGCTCTGCTCAGCCTGGCGGTCATCACGTCCGATAACACGAGCCTGCACACCGGGAAGGTCGCGCGCCCGCCGGCCAACGACGCTTTCATCGCGCGCGCCAACGGTCTCTGCGAGCGAGCCGCTGCCGAATTGGCCAGTCTGCCGCCGTTCCCGTTCGAGGACTTCGACCCGCTGCATCCCGACGTTTCGACGCTTCCTGCGGTCGGCGCATTCTTCACCGGCGCGGGCGATCCCCGCCCGACCTTCGGAGCGCTCGATGCCGGGCTTCGAGAACTGGGACCACCGGCGGGCGAACGCGCCGTCTGGCGCCAGGCGCTGCGCGCCCACGCCCGAGAACTGGCGGTGATCAACGAGCAGGATCGCGCCGCACTGGCGGGCGACGTGGCCGCTTTCGTGCAGAGCGTCCATCACACCGTCGCCACCTTCCGCCAGATCGCAATCACTGCGACTGTGTTCGGCGCCACGCACTGCATCCTCTAGCCCGAACGCGAACCCCAGAGACTCGTATGCTGATCGCTGACCGCACGACGGCCCGGCTGCGGCCTCTCCTCGCCGCGCCCGGCTCGTCCCGGCCGACAGCTAGGACTCGCGACCGCTCGGCGGCGGGTCCACGGTCGCCGCGGTATCCATCCCGCGCCGGCGGTGGAGCACGACCGTTAAGGAGTCAATGATGAAGATCGACATTTGGACGCACATGCTCTCTCCGTCATACGTCCGGCATCTGGAGGGTGCCAGCCAGCCGGGACCGGGACAGTTTCTGCTGACGCAGCGCCCCCTTTACGACATCGACCTGCGCCGTCGCGTTATCGACGCGTACCCCGGGTACCGTCAGATCCTCGCCCCGATTCCCGCACCGCACGTTGATCCAAGCCTCGGGCAACCGGGCCTGGTCGAGCTCGTTCGCCGCAACAACGAAGAGATGGCGGAGATCACCTCACGGTATCCCGAGCAATTCGCCGGCTGGATCGCAGCGACCCCGCTCGTGGATCCCGACGCGGCGACCGCTGAGGCCGCGCGCAGCGTCCGCGAGCTCGGCGCGCTCGGCGTGCAACTGGAGGAAGATGCGATCAACCTGCCGCTGCACGAGGAACGCTACGACCCGCTGTTCGCGGCCATGGAGGAGCTAGACGCAGGCATCTGGCTTCACCCTTACCGCACGCCGGCGACGCCGGGCGCGCCGCCCGAGACCGCGCCGTTCCTGCTCTGGCAAGTGGTCGGGTGGCCGTTCGACACCACGATCACGGTCTGCCGGCTGATGTTCACAGGCCTCTACGATCGCCACCCCAACTTGAAGCTGATCGCGCATCACGGGGGAGGTTTGATCCCACACCTCTCCGCGCGATTCGAACTCATCCCCCACGCCGGGAAGCTCGATCCCACCGGCAGCCTCGAGGAGCAGGTGGCGCGCCTACAGAAGTCACCCTCCGAGTACTTGAAGATGCTCTACGTCGACAGCGCAATGTTCGGCGCAGAGCACGCAGTCAGGTGCGTCATCGACTTCTTCGGGCCCGACCACGTCATGTTCGGCAGCGACGCGCCGTTCGACACCAAAGGTGGCTCCTACTTCATCCCCGCCACCATCTCCGACGTCGAGGGAGCCGTTGCGGATGACGCCGAACGCGCGATGATCTTCCACGGCAACGCTCAGCGGATCCTCCGGATCGAGTCCGACCACCGTGAGCCCGCGACCCAAACGCGATAGAGAAGTTCCGACCTTCCGGGCGGGGCGGACCGACATTTGGGCATGAGGGTCTTGTCCACATCGGCTGGCGTGGTCGGTCACGTCTACCCGTGACCGGGTAGTCCACTCGTCGCGACGCGTCCGCCCGGCGCCCCAATCTCCGTCGAGGGGTTCGCATCGCGGCCGACGCTGGAATGGATGCGAACGCCCACTCGTCCCGGGACGTCGTGTCGGTCATGGGGGGGAGGGCCGCGGATCGGATCAGTTATGCGCACCACGTACGAAGTCCTAAGACAACGACACGGAGGGCGAGCATCGCGGTCGTGTGTCAAGGTGAGGTAGACCTCGAGCAGCTCCGCCTCAAGGTGTCCGCCGGGCTGACCGCGCTGGCGATCGACGAGCCAGTCGTCCAAATCACGCGAGTGGAGCGCCTGTCAAGACTGGCCTCCGAGCCGCTATGAGCGGTGGGGTTGTGGTGGCGAGAGGCGGTGCAGGGTGGCGGCCGCTTCGCGCCGGTTGGGCGCGTTGAGTTTTTGCAGGATGTGCGTTACGTGGACGCTGGCGGTTTTGACGCTGATGACGAGTTCGGCGGCGATTTCGCGGTTCGTGTAGCCGCGAGCGAGGAGGGTGAGAACCTCCGCCTCGCGTGTGGTAAGTCCGAGAGCTTCTGCCGGGTCTGGGTCTCGGCCGGACGCCGGCAGGGGTCCGGCGAGATCGAGCCGCGCCCGCTCGGCGAGGAAGTCAATCTCGCGTAGCAGGGGGGTGGCTCCGATCCGCGCCGCGACGGAGCGCGCTTCCCTGAGCGGTGCGCTCGCCTCGGGCCGAGATGCGCCGGTGGCGACGAGCGCTTCGGCCTGGCGCCAGCGGCTGTAGGCGGCGAGCGGCGGACGCCCGAGTCGTTCCCAATTCCCCGCTGCTTTGGCCCACGCGTCCGGTCGTGCTTCGGCGCGGGCTCGGAGGTACTCGGCTTGGGCGAGGAGGAGCCAGCCGTTGGCGTTGGGCGTGATCGCCGAGGCTTCGGCTGCTGCGCTCCGCGCAACGCTCAGCAGCGTGCCCGCACGAGCGAGTCGCTCGCGAACCGCGTTGACATCACGGCGCGCGCGTGTCGACGCAGCCAGCTCTGCCTGTGCGCGGAGACCTTGGGCGCACAGCAGCACGCGAATCTGGGCGGCCTCGCGCTGGTCTGCGTGAGCCAAGCCCTCCTGAACAGCCGCTTCGGCGTCCGTCCAGCGGCGCTCCCAAAGGGCAAGGTCTGCGCGGTAGGCATCGTGGAAGCCGTAAAGGCCGAGCACGCGGCCTGCCTCCAGCGCTGGGCTGACGGCCTCGAGATGCGCCCGCGCCGCTTCAAAATCCCCGCGCCCGATCTCGACGCTGGCGCGGACGTCGAGTACGGCGAAGCGGGCGTCAGAGGTATCACTGCGCAGCGCGGCGGCGCTGAGCCTGTCGGCCTCATCCCAGTCGCCGATCGCGACCAGCGCTTCGATGCGGTTCAGCTCGAGCAAAGTGCTGTGGAATCCGTAGCGGCGTATCGCCTCGAGTCCCGTTTGCGCGAGTTGTGCCGACTCCCCGGGCCGTCCGAGCATCGTTAGCGTGTCCGTGAAGTTGACGTACGCTCGTTCCAGGCCGGTGCGGTCGCCGATCTCATCGGCGAGTCGCAGGGCCTCACGAAGGTAGGGCAGACCCTCGTCCGACCGGCCGAGATACGCGAGATCGACGCCAAGCACGGTGAGCGCTCGGACTTCTGCCTCCCCTGCGGCGAGATGCCGTGCGAGCGCCAGCGCACGCTGCCCGAGCTCCAACGACTCCGCATGGCGCCAGGCCATCATCCGTCCCCCCGCGAGGGACCCCAGCGCGAATGCCCGCTCGGGCGACGGCGGCTCCTCCGGAACGAGCTCGACTGCTCGCTCGAGCGCGGCGAGCCCCGCGTCGTTATTGCCGGTCCCGTACAGGTCCTCGGCGAGCCATACGTGGAGGAGCCCCGCACGCCGTGGATGCTCGGGGCCGATGAGCTCGATCGCTCGCCGTGTGAGCTCGAGCGCGCGCGCGGCGTCGCCGACCAGGCGGGCGAGCGCGGCAGCGCGGGTGTAGAGCTCGGCCAGGTCGAGGCCGGCGAGCTCGGCAGCGGCGGGCACGGCGGACCAGAGTGCGATCGCTCGCTCCAGGTGGGCGCGAGCCTCCGCGAGCCCAAACACGGCCTCGGCCTCGCGTGCCGCCTCAACCGACGCGGCGAGCGCCTCCGGGTTGCGACCCGCCGCGGCCCAGTGCGGCGCCAGCTCCGCCGAGGGCGAGGCCTCACTGCGGGAGAGTTCTTCGGCGAGCTTCGTGTGCAGCTCCTCGCGCTCGCCGGGCAGGATCGTCGCGTAGATCGCCTCGGCGAGCAGGGCGTGGCGGAAACGGAATCTGCCGGTTGCCTCGACAGGGACCAGGACCGCATGGTCGACCGCCTGCCGGAGCGAGTCGTGGACCTCGTGCTCCGGACGCTGGGCCAGCGCCTGAAGCAGCGGATAGCCGACGTCGCGCCCGGCGGCCGCGGCCAGCCGCAACACGTTCTGCGTTCGAGCGTCGAGCTGGGCCACACGCTGCAACAGCAGGTCACGCAGGCCGCGGGGGAGCTCGGCCGGCCGATCGTCTTGCTGGGCGGCCGTGAGGAGCTCTTCGGCGAAGAACGGGTTGCCTTGGCAACGAGCGACGATTGCCTCGGTCAATGCAGCGAGCGCGGGAGCGGGCGCGCGCGCCGCCAGCAGCGCTCTCACCTCGTCCGCGTCGAGCGGTCCGAGCTCGAGCGGGAACCCTGAGCCAGAGCGTCGGACCGCTGCGGCAAAACGACCCATGCGCTGCGCCGAGGAAAGTTCGTCTGGGCGATACGTCGCTAGCAGCAGTAGCCTGTGGTCGGCGACGTTGTAGGCCAGGAACAGGAACAGGTCCAACGTCGATGCATCGGCCCAGTGAACGTCCTCGAGCATGAGCAGCAGCGGCGTGATCGCCGCGTGATCGCCGAGCAGCCCGAGCGTGTTCTGGAACATGCGAAGCTGCGATCCGGTGCTGCCGGGATCGACATGAGGCACTCGACCCAGCGGGCGCAACGCCTCGAGGAACGGCTGGTAGGGAAGCTCCGTGCCAACGAGGTCGATCGAACGCCCCAGGAGGACCTCGAAGCCCCGCTCGTCGGCGCGCGCGGACAGCTCGGACGCGAGCATGGTCTTGCCAATGCCCGCTTCTCCGGCGATCAGCACGGCCCCACCGTTGCCCGCCTCTGTCGAGTCGAGCGCGCGGTCGAGCTCCGCAAGCTCGTGGACGCGCCCGACCAACACGGTGCCACCCCGGGTCACCATCCGGTCAAGTATCGCGCGACCAGAATGCTGCCGGAAAGACCCCTCAACGCGGACGCCCCGGCAAGATAAGGCGCCGCCCGGCCGAAGATAAGGCTCGTTGCCCGATGTGCGCCGGCTGCTCGACTGCCACGCTCGCGGCGTTATCAATACCACGAGGAGGCATCCCATGGCAGCGATTGCACAGGCCACGCCGGAACGAACGGTGACCGCGCCGATGAAGACTTACACCGTGCCAGGCGGCGGTGGTCTGAGGCTACACGTGCGCGAATGGGGCAACCCCGACGGACCGCCGATCGTGTTCATCCACGGCTGGTCACAGAGTCACCTGTGCTGGCACAAGCAGGTCTCGAGCCCACTGCGCGACGAATTCCGACTGGTCGCATTCGATCTCCGCGGCCACGGCATGTCGGAGGCACCACTGCAATCCCAGCACTACACGCACGCCGGACTGTGGGCCTACGACCTGGCAGCAGTCATCGACGAGCTGCGACTCAAGCGACCAACGTTGGTCGGATGGTCTTACGGCGCATTCGTCGTCTGTGACTACGTTCGCGCCTACGGACAGGATGAGATCAGCGGGATCAACCTCGTCGCCGGAGCGGTCAAGCTTGGCGCGGCGAGCTTCGGCACGCTGATCGGTCCCGGCTTCTTGGATCACTTCGCGGGCGCGACCGCCGACGACCTGCCGACCAACATCGATGCGATCCGCGGCCTGATAAGTGTGTTCTCGGCGAGACCGCTCCCGGTCGCCGACACCGAGACCCTGCTCGCCGCGAGCATGGCCGTGCCCGCTCGAATCCGAGCCAGCCTGGCCGCCCGCGAGATCGACGACGACGACGTGCTCCGCCGGCTCGGGGTGCCATTGCTCGTCAGCCACGGTCGCGCCGACACGATCGTGCTCCCGGCGATGGCCGACCACATCCTCGCGACCTGCTCGACCGCTCAGGCCTCCTGGTACCAGGACACCGCGCATGTCCCGCATCTCGAACACTCCGAGCGGTTCAACCGCGAGTTGGCGGAGCTCGCGCGACGCGCACGCGCTTGATCCCGACGAGGGCGAACAAGTGATCATGGTGATGCGCGTGAGCCAGCAGCAACGGGCGGGCGCCTCCTGCGGGCTCCATTCGACGGACGGCGGTCGTGCTGGCCCACGATCCCTTCGATCGCGGTGACGGCCCCGAGCCCGCTTGCGCTTGGGCGACCAGACGCGAGCTCGCGATCGAAGAGTGCTGACCAGCATCCGGCAAGCATCCGACCCGCCCACCCCAGCCTGCCGCTGTTCGTCGGGCGAGCGACGGCCGGGTCGTGCCAATGTGCAGCCCTCCGCTCCGCCGGGGGATGCACCGGTCTCCGAGTGCGCCGCAGCAGCATCGCTTCTCGTCGGTTGCAGGCACCAGGTCAGCGGTCCGGTTGGCTCCGGCTCGCTTAGTCGGACTATGCGGCGCGCTCCTGCGTTGGGGGCACGTCTGTCGGTGGGATCGTGGTACCGCGACCGACCGTCGGGTGTGGAGCGGGATCGCGGTGGAGGGTTATCCGAGCAGTTCGGCGATCGTCGTTGCGGCGCGTGCCGCCCCGTCGCTGGCCACCGGGCGATACTCGACGTTGCGTCCGATCTCTTGGGCGATCGCGTGTGCAATGGCCTCCGGCGATGAGTCGTCGAAGTCCATTCGCCTACCGGCGCGGTAGCGCTCTAGCCGATGGCGGACGTGAAAGTTCTGCTCGAAGTGGTGTTTGAGCGGGAAGTAGATGAACGGTCGCCGGTTGGCGGTCAGCTCCATCGCGGTCGTCAGGCCGCCCTGGACGATCGCGAGGTCGCACGCCGCAAGGTGGCGGTAGAGATCGTGGACGTATGTCCGGACCTCGAGCCCCGCTGTCGCCGGGAGCGTCGCGGGATCGATCCGCGGTCCGGCCACGACGACCATCCGAAGCTCAGGCACGAGCTGTTTCGCCTCGGCGAAGCTGGCAGTCACGCGCCTGAGAAGATCGGCGCCGACGCCTGAGCCCCCGACAGTGACGATGCACACGCGCTCGAGAGGGCGGTAGCCGAGCTCGGCCCGGAGCGCCTCCCGGTCAGTGAACATGTTCGGGTCAAAGCCGGTTATGTACCCGGCGAAGCTGAAGTGCTGCTCGACCCATTCCCGGATGGGGGGCAGGTCGGGGCCGAACCGCTCGGGGACGATGTCATCCGGTTCCCCGACGAAGATCGCCTGGTCACGGATGCGTGGGTAGCGGGCGATGTGTTCGATCATCTGCGCGTTGTAGTCGGCGGTGAGAAACGCCTCGCGCTCTCCGCCATCGGCCATCGGCAGGTAGCCGACGAAGTCGGTGAGCCATACGAAGGCGGCTGTCTTCAACTCTGGATTCTCGTGGAGGTAGTAATCCAGCTCCCATGCCTCATCGCCGATCCACAGGTCGTAGTGGCACTCGGCGACGACATCCTGGAAGAGCATGAAGTTGGCGAGAAGGATCTCGTCCATGCGCCGTAGCGTTTGGAAGCAATGCAGGTCGTGCTCGGCGGATTCGGACTCGAAGTGACGAGACTCGTTGGCCAGGTATGCGCTCGCCGGGTGGACGTGCTCGCCATGCGCCTTAAGGACCGTGGTTACCGGGTGCTGGGCGAGCCAATCGATCTCCAAATCGGGATGAAGCTTGCGCAGTTCACAGGCGATCGCGAGGTCGCGCCGGGCATGGCCGAGACCGATCGGCGAGGACACATACAGCGCGCGCCTACCACGCGCCCTGGCACGCGTCCAGGCCGACGTCGGGGTTCGTCGCGGCTCGATGAACTCGCGAAGCAGCAGGTTCGTGACGACTGGGTCGCGTAGGTGTGGTGCGTGCCCACAGCCCTCCAATGTGACCAGCCGCGCATGAGGGATCGCCTCGGCCACCGCGGCGCCGCGCGCGCGGCCCACGATCGCGTCCTCAGATCCCTGGATGACCAACGTCGGGCAGCGCACCTGCGCGCAAAGCCGCAACGCAGTCTCGCGGTCGTTCGGCCACACCGCGTCCATTCCGTGCGTGATCGTTTCGGGATCGGTCTGCGCGCCCCAGCGGATCGCGTCCTCAATCTGCTTAGTCGAGTGCGGCTCGGTGAACGTCTCGGCGAAGAAGAACTCGAGAAATCCCGGCCAGTCACGAAGCCAGTAGTGGCGATTCCACTTCGCCCAGCCGTGCAACGTCTGCGGCTCGTCCTCAAACGGATAGGGGCCTTCCTCCTCGGCAGGATCGTCGGTAAGCAGCAGATCAGGCGCGATCAAGACAAGGCCCGCGACCCGCTGCGGATGCTCTACGGCGAGCACCAGATCGTCGCCGGCGCCGCACCATGACACGACAACCGCACGCTCGACGCCGGCTCTGTCCAGCACCGCGAGCGCGTCGTCCACCGCTCGGCACCGGTCGTAGGCGCCCACCTCGCGCGGGCGGCTCGATCGCCCATTGCCACGCCGATCAAACATCACCACCCGGCCGTGACGAGCGAAGTAGGGAACCTGGCACTTCCACGCTCGCGAGTGAACGATCTCCCACGGAGGGAGGAGCAGAACGCTCGGCTCACCCGAGCCGTACACCTCGAAGAAGACACGAACGCCATCTCTCTCGATGTAGCCGTCCTGCTCGGGGTAGCGCGCGCGGGTCTGCTCGCGGGCGCCCTCGCCCAGGCGCGCACCCTCGCCCGCCGGCGCCACGGCCATAGTGCTCACGACTTCCTGCGCACGTTGATCGCGAGCATACGCCCGCGATGGTCGCCATCGCACCAGGAGGGCACCTAGCCGTACGTGCGTCGGGTCGGCCCGGCGTTTGTCGGCCGATCCGACGCCGCACCCCAGGCTGGCGAATACTGGGGCTCTGCCGGCCAGACGCGAGACACCTGCATTCGCTCGCGGCGCGAACCACGAACGACGCACCTGAGGCCGTGAGCCGCTTTGGCGTCGTTATCGACTTAGGGTGTTATCACGTGTGGCAGCGCCCGCGGCGACGATCAGCTCGCACGGCCCCTCGAACCCGTCGCTGGTCTCGAACTCGGAGAGCTCCTGCTCGATCTCTGACCACGCCTCCTCGCGCTCTGCCTCACTGAGAGACGCCATCATCTGGTGAAGCGCCCCGAATGACTCGCGCTCGAACCGCACGCATTCCGCTGCCGAGCTCAGCCGCACCGGCGCGCTGACGCGCCGCACGTCGATCTCCGCGAACCCCGCCTGCTCGTAGGCCGCCTCGATCACGCCTTCTGCGCCGAAGCTGAACGGTCCCGGCTGACCCGGCAGCGGCGGCCCAAGCGCGGCGCGGCGGCGGATGATCGAGACCGGGATCGAGAAGAACCGGTTCGCCTCCGGTGTCGAGTACACCACTCCAGCAAGCCGCCCGCCAGGCTTCAGCGCTCGTCGCATACCTGCGAACGCCGCCTGCTGATCGGGGAAGTAGATGAACCCGACGCGTGAGATGACCGCGTCGAAGAACCCCGGCTCAACGTCGAGCTGCTCGCCGTCCATCACCCGTGTAGCGACGTTCGTCACGCCCGCGTCCTGTGCGCGGCGCTCGGCGAAGCTAAGGATGTTCTCGGAGATGTCGGTCGCGAGCACGCTTCCCTTCCGTCCCACCCGGCGGGCAGCGGCTAGCGTCTGGCCGCCCGCGCCGGCGGCGACGTCGAGCACGCGGCTGCCCGGGGCGACGTGCGCCATCTCAAGCATCATTTCGGTTGCCTCGCCGAGCCACTGCTCGAGCAGCTGCCCCCACCGGTACCACGGCTCGGCGGCCGTCTGCCACTGCTCCCGGGTCGTGCGCTTGTACGCGGCCGGGTCAAACGTCGCGGTGCTCATCTCAAACCTCCGATCGTCCCATCAGGTCTCCTCGATCCACCCGCGAAGGTCCTCGTCTGACACCTGCTCCAGCAGCTCGGGATGATCGGAGCGCATGTGATCGCGGATCCGCGCGATCACCTCGTCCTCGCTGTCCCCGCGGACGACATATCCGCACTCGCAATTGATCTGCTTGGCCATCTGGGCCTCCTTGGGTGCAACGTTTGTAGAGCACCAGCCTTGGGCGTATCTTGGCGCGACCTTGGCGGACCGCTTCCGAATCCAGCTTTGCGGCACGCTCGCGATCGAGATCGACGGCCAGCGGATCGACCACCAGCTCCCAGGCCGCCAAGGCCGCCTGCTCATCGCCTACCTCGTCCTTCACCGGCTGCGGGCAATCCGCCGCGACGAGCTGATCGACGCGCTATGGCCAGAGCGCCCACCGGCCGCGACCGACGCTGCGCTCTCAGCCCTACTCTCAAAGCTCCGCCGCCTTCTGCCGCCCGGAACGCTCGACGGCCGCGGCGAACTACGACTCAGCCTCACGCCCGGAGCGTTCGTGGATCTCGAGAACGCGCGCGAGGCAATCCACCGCGCCGAATCCGCGCTCACCCAAAAGCAATGGCACCGCGCTTGGGGCGCCAGCCAAGGACCGCTGTTCACGGCCCGACGCGGCTTCCTCCCAGACGAGGAAGCCGACTGGATCCGCGCCACACGCCAGGAACTCGACACCCTCTACCTGCGCGCGCTGGAGTGCTATGCCCAGGCCTCCCTTGGCGTCGGCGGCACCGAGCTCGCCGCCGCCGACCGAGCCGGCCGCGAACTGATCGCGAGAACGCCATTCCGCGAGAGCGGCTACCGCATCCTCATGCAAGCACTCGCCCAAGCCGGTAACACGGCCGAAGCACTCCGCATCTACGAGCAGCTACGAGCCCTGCTCCGCGACGAGCTCGGCATCGCCCCCAGCGCCGAAACGCTCGACCTACACGCCCGCCTCCTCGGCACCGCAACCCGCGCCACGAACTGACACCAACCGAGGGAAGCGCGCCCAACCCCGCGCCCGGAATTAGCAAATCTCAGCAGCGGTCTCGGTCGTGCATTTCGAAGTTCGGCGTTCGTGGCGATTGGGCGGGGGGTCGCGAGGGGGGCATGATCCGAACCGGTAGGAGTCGCGGGGGG
>DATJYY010000245.1:0-19941 GCA_035499395.1 Solirubrobacteraceae bacterium | reverse complement strand
GGCCTCCATCGCCTTTGGCGAGAACCAGGGGTTCAGAATCCGGCGGTACTTGATGTGGTCGGGAGCGTCGACCTGGGTCGGCACGAACCGGTAGATCGGGTCCGGCTCCCACGGTGTGATCGACTCGCTGGAGAAGATCTCCGGGGTCTTGTAGATGTCCTTGACGGCGTCATGCCTGGTGAACACCCAGTACCCGCCGTCCTCGTACTTGTTGTAGAAGTGCGGGCAGCTCTCACGCAGCTCGTTGGCCAACTCCCAGTACGCGCCGAGCTCGCGTGTCTTCGAGAAGTCGTGGTGCATCACGGGACAACCGGTTACCTCGGTGCCGTTCCGTTCCGCGGTGACGCTCGATTCCATTGGTTCTCTCTCCTTCAGCCGAGCTGGTTTCGTGTGTCCGAGGTGGTCATGCGCCGCCGTGGGCCGCGGCCAGCGCCGACGAGGTGCCGGCTTTGACCCGCCGGGCGATGTCGCGCCCCGCGAGGAAGCCGAAGACCATGGCCGGCCCGAGCGTGCCGCCCGCGCCGCCATAGGTCATTCCGAGCGGCGAGGACATCGCGTTCCCAGCCGCGTAGAGGCCCGGGATCACGTCGCCGTCGACGTCAAGGACGCGCGCATGGGTGTCGGTCTGGGGCCCGCCCTTGGTGCCAAGGGCCCCGCTGAACACCCGGATCGCGTAGTAGGGCGGAGTCTCGAGCGGCCCCAGTGACGCCCTCGGGGTCCCGTCGCGCAGGGTTGGGTCACCCCACCACTGGTCCTGGCGCTCCAGCCGCGCTTGTAGTCGGGGTCGTGCAGATCGCGCGCGTTGGCGTTGAAGCGCTCGACGCTCTGCTCGAGCACGTCCGCGGGGATCTCGAGCTGCTCGGCCAGACCGGCCACCGTGTCGGACGAGGTAATCCAGTCCGTCCTGGCCTTCTCGGTCCCGCCGAGGCCGCCCGCGAACCCGTACTTGTCCAGCCACGTCTGGTCGAAGACCAGCCAGCACGGCAAGTTTCGGTACACGCCCATGATCGTGTCCTGCTCATGGAACGCCGCGCCGAAGGCGTTGTAGTTGGCGGCCTCGTTGGTGAAGCGCTTGCCCTCGCGGTTGACCATGATCGCGCCCGGCAGCGTGCGCTCGTAGGTCAGCAGCTGCTGGCCGGTGGGCACGATGTCGGTGGGCAGCTCGATCATCGGCATCCACCACGCTTCGCGCATGTTTCCAAGCATCGCTCCGACGCGCATGGCCATCTTCAGGCCGTCGCCGGTGTTGGTCTCAACCGCGACCGTGTGCGTGCACGGGCCGCGCAGGAACGCGCGCTTGAGGTCTGCGTTGTGCTCGAATCCGCCGGTCGCGATCACGACGTTCGGCGCGCGGACTTCCTTGCGTCCGTCGGGGGTCTCGAACACGACGCCGGCGACTTCGTCGTCCTCCATGATCAGCTCGACGCCGCGGTGGCTGGTCTCTGGCTCGACGCCGCGGTCGAGGCAGGCCTTCAGCAGGCGACCTCCGAGCGCGAGTCCCATCCCCCGCTCGTCATTGTCAGCGCGGCGCTGTAGTTCCTCCGGGCTGAGCTCCTGCGGGATCGCCTGGCCGAGCGTCGTCTCGCCGATCGTCAGGTGGTAGCTCGGGTAATACGGCGAGATGTGGACGCGGTCCCCCCACTCGCCGAGCTCGCCATAGGGGAAGATCGCGGTCTCGAGCGACCGGCCGCCCTGCGTTAGCCCACCCCGCTGCTCCGGGTGGTAGTCGGGGAAGTCCGGAACGGCGCGGAACTTGACCGGCGTGCGCTCGTCGAGCCAGCGAACCATCTCCGGGCCGACGTCAAGGTAGGTGTCGGCCATCTCGTCGGTGATCGTGTCGTTCGAGAGTGCCCTGAGGTATTCAGCAGCCTGCTCGCGGGTGTCGCCCTTCTCGGGCGGCTCGTGCTGGTTGAGCGGGATCCAGATCATGCCGCCGGAGTAGACGGTGGTGCCGCCGATCGTCGCGCCCTTCTCGAACAGGCCGACCTTCGCGCCCGCCTCGGCCGCGGTCACGGCTGCCGTAAGGCCAGCCGCTCCGGTCCCCAACACGATGACGTCGTAATCGCCCATTTGGCGCTCTCCTCTGGTCTTGCTCAAAAGTATTCGAACTAACTTCAGGTCGGGAGAACTTACCAGCGGCGACGGGGCCCTGTCAATCCGCTCCCCAGGCTCGCATCGGCCCGTTCGTGTATAAGCTATCGACCTGACTTCACTTTGAAGCCGCGGGTGTCATCCTCGCGGCCACAATGCCCGATTCAGAAAGGGAGGTGCAGCAGCCATGGCCGCAGGACCGCTCGAAGGCAAGGTCGCGATCGTCACCGGCGCGGCGATGGGAATGGGCGAGGCGACCGCCCGGGTGTTCGCCGGCGCAGGCGCCGAGGTGCTGGTGAGCGACGTCAATGAGGAGCTGGGCCAGGCGGTGGTCGATCAGATCGAGCGCGACGGCGGCTCGGCCTCGTTCTGCCGGACCGACGTCTCCAAGGCGGCCGACGCCGAGGCGATGGTCCGCACGGCCGTCGAGCGCTACGGGCGGCTCGACTGCGCGGTCAACAACGCCGCGGTCACGCCCGACACGCATCCGATCGCCGAACTCGACGAGGCGGAATGGGACAAGATCCTCGCGGTCGACCTGAAGGGCGTCGCGCTTTGCCTCAAGTACGAGGTGGCACAGATGCTGTCCCAGGGCGACGGCGGCGCGATCGTGAACATCGGCTCGGTGAGCGCGCACCGGCCCCAGCCTGCGAACGCGGCGTATGTCGCGGCCAAGCACGGCGTGCTCGGCCTCACCAAGGTCGCCTCGCTCGAGAACGCTCCCCAGGGGATCCGCGTCAACACCGTTTGCCCGGGCGCGATCGATACCCCGATGATCCGCGGCGCGCTCGAGACCGTCGGGTTGACCGAGGCCGAGTTCGCCCCGGTGCTCAGCCTGTTCGGACGGTTCGGTAAGCCCGAGGAGGTCGCGCAGGCGAGCCTGTGGCTGTGCTCAGACGCGGCCTCGTACGTGACCGGCGCCATCCTCAACGTCGACGCGGGCTACACCTCGCGCTGAGCGACCCGGCTTGACGGCATGGCCGGCGTCGCGTTAGACTGAATCGAAGTCAACTCAATTGGTTCCGAAGACCTTACGCGCCGAGGAGAGAGAACGCATATGACCGCCACAAACGACTCGTCCGTCGACATCGCGAGCCTTCAGGCGCTACAGGACCGAACCGACATCGCCGACGTCCTCTACCGCTACTCCTCGGCCGTCGATTCGTTCGACACCGACGGCGTTCGCAGCGCGCTGGCCGACGATATCTGGGCCAAGTACGGTAACGGCGACCCGGTCGAGGGTGGCGACAAGCTGGCCGAGTGGATCGCCGGCGCTACCGCCACGGTCATCTGGCAGCACCATCTGCTCAACGTCTACCACATCACGATCGACGGAGATCACGCCAAGACGGTCTCTTACCTCACGTCGTACCAGGTGTTCGAGGAGAACCCCGATGCCGCGATCATTCTCGTGGCGAGGTACCACGACGAGCTGAAGCGCACGCCGGCCGGGTGGAAGATCTCCAAGCGGATCATGGAGTTGCTGTGGGGCGAGGAAAAGGCCGACGCGGGCTACCTGGACAGCCTCGGCGGCCGCGGGCCCAAGGTCTGGGCGCGAAGCTGACAACCACCGTCCGAGGAGACTGACCATGGCAACCGTCCGAACCGCCTGCACCATGACGCTGGACCGAAAGGACCTCGCCGAGGTCGTCGGCATCTTCGAGACCTTCATCAAGGACGTGAAGGAGAAGGACCACGGCGTGATCGCATATCACTACTTCATCGATGAGGACCCGCTCACGATCCATGTCATCGAGTGGTACGAGAGCCCGCAGGCAATGCTCGACCATTACGCAAAGCTCAACCTCGAGGCGGCGGGGCGGCTAGTTGAGCTGGTCGAGCTCTCGCCGCTTCATTACTACGGCAATCCGACGCCGGAAGAGGAAGCGCAAATGGCGGGCTTCGGCACCGTGCACGTCCACCGTCCGCTGGCCAGCATCGAGGAGGCGCCGGCCCCGGCCTGATGGCCGCCGCTGCATGGGAGGCGGTCGCTGACGCGGCGGCGATCCGCGACGGGACCTCGCTGCTCGATCTCGGGTGCGGGGACGGAGCGTTCTGTGCCTTCGCCGCTCGCCGTGGGGCGATCGTTCACGGCCTCGATGCAGAGCCCGATGCGATCGCGCGGGCGCTCGAGGCGGTTCCGGACGCCGACTTCCGGCTTGGACTTATGGAGAGCCTGCCGTGGGCGCACTCCTCGTTCGAAGTGGTGACGGCTTTCGATGCCGTCCAGTACGCGCTTGATCCCAAGCTCGCCCTGATCGAGGCCGCCCGTGTCCTGCGCCCGGATGGGCGGCTGGCCGTCTGCAAGTGGGGGCCTCCTGAAGCGAACGAGTTCTTCGCGTTCCTGCTGTCGATCGGCGCCCGCGGCGTCAGTGACGATGCGCTGCCGGTGACCGATCCGGTCGAAGAGGCGATCCGAGCCACGCGCCTGACGGTCGTGGCGACGGGCGATGTTCCGGCCCCGATCGAGATCGCCGATCACGCGGCGCTTGAGATCTCGCTGTCGCGTGCCGGGGTGCGGACCGCATCCACGACGCGGGCAGCCGCGCCCTACCGCCGGGCCGATGGGACGTACCGGTTCGAGAACCGCCAGCGGTACTGGATCCTCGGGACGGCGTGATGAGCGTCGAGTTCGCCCGCGGCGTCGGTCGCGCCTGCGTCGACATCGCGTTCGAGCGGTTCGGCGATCCCGCGGCACCACCGGTGCTGCTCCTGATGGGCCTCGGCACGCAGATGCTCGGCTGGCCGGATGGATTCTGCACTGCGCTCGCGGCCGGCGGTGTGCACGCGATCCGCTTCGACAATCGCGACATCGGCCTGTCGACCCATCTCACCGATGCGCCGATGCCGGACGTCAGGGCGGCGCTGCTCGGCGACGCCTCGTCGGCGTCCTACCGATTGTCCGACATGGCCGCCGACACCGTAGGACTGCTCGACGCGCTCGGGCTCGCCAGCGCTCACCTCGTCGGGGCGTCGATGGGTGGGATGATCGCGCAGACGCTCGCGATCGAATATCCGCGCCGTGTCCGGTCGTTGACCTCGATCATGTCGACCACCGGCAATCGGTCGGTGGGGCAGGCGACACAGCGGGCGCTGGCAGCGTTGCTGTCTCCGCCGGCGGCGACGCGCGAGGAAGCGATCGAGCGGACGGTGTCGATCGTCCGCGTGATCGGGTCGCCGGGGTTTGAGCTCGACGAGGCCGATCTGCGGTGGCGGACGGGACTCGCCTACGACCGCGCGAACGATCCCGTCGGCGTCGGGCGGCAGTTGGTGGCGATCGCCGCCTCCGGCGATCGGACCGCGGCGCTCCGATCCGTTTCGGTCCCGACGCTCGTGCTGCACGGCGCGGATGATCCGCTCGTCGATGTCAGCGGCGGCCGCGCCACCGCGAGCGCGATTCCCGGAGCCCAGCTCGTCGTCTTCCCGGGGATGGGCCACAGTCTCCCGCGCGAGCTGTGGGCCGAGATCGCACGGCACATCGGCGAGCACGTCTACCGTGCCGAGGCTCGAGGTCCGGTCGAGTCGGGGTGAGACTGCGGCCGCGTTCGGTCAGACCGCGGTGAGGAGACCGCCGTTGGGGCTGACGGTCGCCCCTACGAAGAAAGCGGCATCGTCCGAGACGAGGAACGCCGCCGTGGCGGCTACCTCCTCGGGGGTGCCGAGGCGACCGATCGGAGTGCGCGTGACGTTCACCGAGCGCGCCACGCCGACCTGATCCTTGGTCCGGGTCGTGTCGATGAAGCCCGGCGCGATCGCGTTGACCCGGATCCCCTGGATGATCACTTCCTTGGCCGTCGCGCGCGTGAAGCCGAGGACGCCGGCCTTGGCGGCCGAGTAGTGCGGATGTCCCGTGCAACCCTCGATCCCGCACACCGAGGCCATGTTGACGATCGCTCCGGCGCGACGCGCAGCCATCCGCCGGACCGCGGCCCGCGTGCCGTAAAACGTTCCGTCGAGGTGCACTGACATGACAAGTCGCCACTCGTCATCGGTCAGGCGCGCGAGCGCGTCGAGCGGAGTCGTGATCGGACCGACCGCCTGCTCAGCCCGCTGCTGCTCGATTAGCGGGTTGACCCTCGCGACGTGGGACATCGCCAGCGCGCCGGCGTTGTTCACCATGATCGCCAACGGACCGAGATCGCTCTCGACCTTCGATAGGGCGGCTTCGACCGAATCGCTGTTGGCCACGTCGACCTCGACGGCAGCCGCGCCGGGTAGATCGCCGACGATCTCCTGCGCCCGGTCCACCGACAGGTCGAGCGCGGCGACAATCGCCCCCTCGTCGGCCAGGCGCCGGCAGATTGCCGCCCCGATTCCCGATCCACCTCCTGTGACCGCAGCCACCTTGCCTTCGAGTCTGTTCATTGCCTGAACTTACATCAATTCGGTTTCGTGTGCAAGCAAGACGGGCGAGCCGCACGCCGGCGCTCCCGGGAGCCGGCGGCCGGATCGTCACGGAGTCGCCGGCGGCATCGTCAAGAAGTCGCCGCTGGCGTCCTCACGGAGCCGCCGGCGGCATTGCGTAGCGGCCGGCGGCATTGCGTAGCGGCCGGCGCCCGCTACGAGGCCAGCTGGTACTCCGGATCTGAGGCGAGCGCGCCGTTGATTGCGTCGGCGGCCCGGATCATTCGCCGGGCCTGTCGGCGCACCCTCTGAGCCTCCGGGGTGTTCCAGCCAAGCGGGTTGGCGAGTCGCTCGTTGCCGCCATCGAGGAGGTCCTGTGCGATCTCCTCGAGCAGCCGCCGGGGCGCCACCATCCGTACCTCCTCCGCGGGCTCGCCCCAAGCGAGCGCCTCGAGCTGGTCGACGCAAAGGTCGAGGACGGTCCGCAACCGCGCCGCGTCCTGGCGGTTCGGCAGCGGTTCCTCGAGCGGTCGGTCGAGCTCGCACGCAAGCCGGATCCGCAGCGATCGCGCGACCTCCTTCGCCAGAACAGGGCTTAGCGTCACCTCGACCCGGTGGTCATCCCACGGCCGAGACGGCAGTGTTTCCATGTGTCCCTCTCCTCTCTGCTGTCCCAGCCGGGTACGTCGCCACGCGCGCTCAGACCAGGGCTCGCCGATAGTAATCCCAAAGCCGGATTCGGGTCAAACTCGGGGCCCGCCCTGTTCGGATTATCGGGACACGGCACCGGTTGAGAACGGCTTCCGGCCCGCCAACCGCCCTCTCCTTCTCGCACCAAACGTCCACCTCGACGAGCCGGGCAAACCGAGGTTGCGATTCCGGGCCACAGTGACCCCGAATCGCAATCTCGCCGGCGGAGGGACGGTGGGTTGGACGTTCTCCGCCAGGCGAATCGGTCGCGCCCGCCCCCGGCGCGTATGCGAGGTGTCGGCGGCTGTGCCTATCATTGCCGCGAGGATCACCCTGCTGCCGAGGAGGATTGTGGCGCCCCCAACACCGGGCCCCAGAGCGAGACGAGATACCGGCGTCGCCGCCGCGTCGTCGCGCAGCAAGCGCGATGAGATCCTGCGGACGGCGACGGCGTATTTCGGCGAGAACGGCTACGAGGCGACCAAGCTCGCCGACGTGGCGGCGGCCGTCGGAATCGGCTCGACCGCTCTCTATCACTACTTCGAGTCGAAGCTGCACTGCCTGTACGTGATCATGGCGGACGCCCTCGGCATCTTTCGAAGTGACTTCGATCGCCACACGAGCGAGCACGACGACTACATGGACGCGCTGCTCGCGGTCCTCCGCGGGTCCTATGACCTGACCGAGCAGGACGTGCTGCGCAACCGCGTCCTTGTCGCCGAGCAGGGCCTCGTCGGCGTGCGCCGCACGAGTCCGCGCGAGGAGGAAGCCCGCACGCTGGCACGCGCGCGAATTCGCGATGTCGAATTCACCTGGGCGACGTTCCTCGTGCGCGGCATGGAGCAGGGGCTCCTGCCCGAGGCCGACCCGCGGCTGCTAACTCGCGCGCTGCTCGGGCTCTACAACAGCATCTGGCACTGGTATCGCCCGCGCGGCCAGGTCAGCCTCGAAGAGGTGACCGAGTTCTTCATCCGCCGGCAGCTGGCCGTGCTCGGTCTCCCGCCCGAGCTCGCCGACGCCGATCGCTCACCGGCCCCGGCCAGCGCCGGGAAAGCCGGGGCGACCACACGCCCGGCTCGCACCCGCCGGCGACCGGCCCGGTAGCGCCGCTCAAAACTCGACGAACCCCGCGAACCCCGCGCACCCGGCGAACCGATGAGGCAGCGGCGGCCGGCGGTCAGTTCGTCTCCCATGCTGGTTTGAGCCTGGGATCAGGGGTATGCCATCAGAGAAGGCCGGTGGCGCCGGCCGTCAAGCGCGACAGACCTAAAGGAGGGCAAGTTGGCGACTGACAACACAAGCGTGACGCTGGATCAGGCTCAGGCGATCATCGAGGCCGCGCGAGCCAAGGCCGACGACATCGGGGTGCCGATGAACATCGCGGTGGTCGACGCGGGGAACAACCTCACCGCGTTCTCGCGAATGGACGGGGCGTGGCTCGGATCTATCGACATCGCCCAGAGCAAGGCCTACACGGCCCGGGCGTTCGATATGCCCACGCGCGATCTCGCCGAGATGGCGCAGCCGGGCCAGCCGCTATTCGGCATCGAGGGCTCCAACCAAAGCGTGATCATCTTCGCGGGCGGGATCCCGCTGACCGACGCCAAGACCGTCGTCGGCGCCGTCGGAGTCAGCGGCGGTACGCCCGATCAGGATCACGAGGTGTGCGCTGCCGCGGTGGCGGCGTACGGCTAACGTCGCCTGGCCCGAGCTACGGCCGGCGTCGAGGTGGCGCGAGTGGGGAGCGATCGCCGCCGATCGCGACCGCGCGCGCCACCGCCTCTCTCCCGATCCGTTGGAGATCACGCAGGTAGGCCAGGTGAAGCTGCCACTCCTCCGCACTCGCCTCCTGGCCGGCAATACGCGCGGTGTCGGCGTGCGCATCAAGTAACTCATACGTGAGGGCAACGAGCGTGGCCACGGTTTCCTGTGCGGGTTCCGCGGGACCCCGCGGCGGACGACGCTCGATCCGCGAGGGCACGAACCTCATGGTGATCACGATGCGTGCGCCACCACCGCGCTACCGGTGACGGTCGCGTGATCGGCGGCGTGTCGGGTGAGAGGCTCGAGAGGCCGGATCGCCTGGACTGAGGCGGCCGGTGCCGGCGGAGGACTCGAGTGGCCCGAGATCGTCACCCCCCGCAGAGGCGCGACGACGGGATAGCTGAAACGGTGATCGTTCATGGGAAGCGCTCGCATTTCTGGGGGGCCTGGCCGGGGGGCGACCGCGGCGCGGCGGACGCCGCGGCCAGCCCGGGACATGTCAGGACACGAACTCGCGGACCGCGCTGGTGTAGGCGCGGGCGATCTCGCGGGTGGCGTCGGCCTGGAGGCTGCCGATGTTCACGATCCACTCGACGTTCGTCGCGCTGGTCGCCTTCTCATATTGATCCGCCAGCGTGACGACGGCCTGCTCGTATGAGGACAGGTACGTGTCGCTCGCCTTCTTGCTCTGTGCGAGCGCCTTCTCGTGAAGTTCCGAGACGCGCTCGGCGGTGTGCTGCACGGACTCGGTGAGTGGATCGGACTTCGACTGGGTGGTGGGCATGTTGGCTTCCTCCTGTGCTTGCAAATTAGCTTCGCGTAAGCTAGCACAGGAACTGAGGTGATGTCAATTCAGTTTTTGGATACCCGCTCGCGCAGGTCACGCTTGAGCACTTTCCCCGCGGCGCTGCGGGGAAGCTCGGTGACGAAATCGACGGAGCGGGGGAGCTTGTACCCCGCCAGCCGCTCGCGCGCAAATGCGACTAGTTCATCGCCTCCGACCGCCGAGCCCGAGTCGCGAACCACCAGCGCCTTGACGGCTTCCCCCCACCGCTCGTCCGGTACGCCGATGACGGCGACCTCGGAGACTCCGGGATGCTGTGAGAGCACCTCCTCGACCTCGATCGGGTAGACGTTCTCGCCGCCGCTCACGATCATGTCCTTGATCCGGTCGGTGAGGAACAGGTAACCCTCCTGGTCGCGGAAGCCGCCGTCGCCAGTGCGCAGCCACCCATCCGCCAGCAGCGCAGCATCGGTCTCGACATCGCGCTTGTAGTAGCCGGCCATCACGTTGGGGGCCCGCAACCACACTTCGCCGACCTCTCCCGACTCACGATCAACTCCGCTGACAGGGTCGACAATCCGCATCTCAACCCACGGCAGCGGACGACCCGCTGATCGCAGGAGGTGCTGACGGTCGCCGTCGGCGTCGTGGTCCTCGGGACGCAGCTGAATGACGCCGCCGGTCGTTTCGGTCAACCCGTAGACGCCGAACAGCGGGCACCGGAACGTTCGCAACGCCGCCCTCAGAACGGGAGTGGTGATCGGCGACGCGCCGTAGACGATCGCACGCAGGCTCGAGTAGTCTCGCTCGGCCGCGCCCGGGACGGCGGCCAGCATCTGCAGGATCGTGGGAACGAACACCGGGTTCGTCACGCGTTCACGCTCGAGCAGATCAAGCACCTCGGCCGCGTCGAAGTCGCGGACGAGAATCGTGCTCGCGCCGTTCACCAGTCCGAGATACGCCCAGCCGATCCCGCCGATGTGGAACATCGGCAGCGGGGTGAGGCTGATCGTTTGCGAATCGAACGCCCACACGTCGGCGCTGAGATACGCCGCCGCGAGGTTCCGCTGCGTCGTCAGAACGCCCTTCGGGAGCCCGGTGGTTCCCGACGTGTACATCTGCACCGCGACATCGTTCGGCTCCCCGCGATGGCCGGGGTCGCTCGCGGGCTGGGCCTGCAACAGCCGCTCGTAGTCGGAGCCGGTATCGATGACCGAGAGCCGGTGCGGGACGCCGCGCCCAATCTCCCGAGCGACGTCGCGGTAATCGGCCCCCGCGATCATCACCGAGCAGCCCGCGTCCGCCACGATCGTCTCGAGCTCCGCTTTTGCCAGACGCCAGTTGAGCGGGACGGTTACGGCCCCGATCTTGCTCGTGGCGAACAGAAGCTCGACGACCTCGGGCGCGGTGCGGTCGAGGTGAGCGACGCGATCCCCGGCGCGCACGCCGGCCGACAGCAGCGCCTGAGCCAGGCGGCTCGAGCGATCGTGCAACTCGGCGTACGTCAGCGCACGCGTGCCGCAGCGGATCGCGACGACCCCCGGCCGGCTCGACGCATGCTCGCGGATGACGTCCGGTACCCGTAGATTTTCGAGAACCTGCACTGACGTCAATTCAATCAGAGACGAGGACCAGCAGCAGCTCACCCGTGCGCAGCGAAGAACTCTCCGATGCCCCGGTCCACCGCCGGCTCCTCGGTCGGGTAAAGATGGCCGGCGTCCTCGAGGATCTCCAGCCGCGCTCCGGGAACCCGCTCGGCGGTCATGTGCGCGTTCGCGACCGGGATGATCCGATCTCGCGCGCCGTGGACGACGAGCGTGGGCGCGCGGATCCGGTCCAGACGCCGGTAGCAGTTGTGCAGTGACGCCGCCAGCAGTTGGGCGCGGTACGCGCGCTCGTTGAACGGGTTCGCGAGACGCCGCTCGATGTCCTCGGCGATCTGATCGGCCTGTTCGGCCCGGCTCCGCGGACCGTAGTTGTAAGGCACCGACGCCCACGCCGCCTCCCGTGAGGACATCGTCGCGCGTCTTCGGAAGAACGCGACAACGTCGGGCTCCGGATACGCGGCATGACGTCCGCCCGAATGGGTGGCGCCCAGGACGAGCGACTGAACTCGAGTCGGATGACGCAGCGCGATCTGCTGGGCGACCATGCCACCGAGCGAGAATCCATAGAGATGGACCCGGTCGATGGCGAGCTCGTCAAGGATCGAGACGGCATCGTCCGCCATCGCCTCGGTCGTGTACGCGTAGGTCAGCGACTCCGACCGCCCAATCCCGCGATGGTCGAAGGTGATCACCCTCATCGTCCCGGCGAGCGCGTCGACGGTCCGCCACCAGGCGCCACCGCTGAGGCCAAGGCCATGAATGAGCAGCACGGGATCGCCGGAGCCGCTGCTCTCCCAGTAGAGCCGCGTTCGTCCGTCGAGCCGGTTGACGATGCCGGACCCGGAGCTCACACGTCCAGGATCCAGCGCACGCTCGAGAGATGCGTGGCGCCGATGTCGCGTGTCATCTCCGCGCACGAGGCGAGAACGGCGCGCACGGGCTCCACCTCGACCGCGCGGGCGACGGTTAGCTGAGCGTCGGTCAGAGCTCGGATCGCCATCTCGTACGCGTCCACGCACGCTTCGGCCCCGCCCCACGGGATCAGCGCCGCCCTGCCGACCGTCCCGGCCGCGTCCACCGCGCGCCTGAGCACATCTTCCATGAATGCCATCACCTCAAGATCCTCCTTGTTCAGCTCATTGCAGCTGGTCGGCCACGCCGGCCGCGCTCAGCGCCGCGAACTGCTCATCGACCGAATTGGCGAGCACGATTAGGTCCCTAGTCTGCCCCGATCGGTCGCGGACGTGGTCGGTGAGCAGCGCTTCGGGTTCGAAGCCCAACCCGCGGAACATCGCGATCAGAGGCCCCTGGTCGGCGATCACCTCCACGACGAGCTTCTTCAGTCCCATCTCGACCGCGTCGAGGACTGCCTGCTGCGCCAGCCGGCGTCCGATGCCGCGGCCCCGGTGGCCGGGGTCGACGACGAGCCGAACCTCGCCGACATGGCTCGACCAGCCGACGAGACGCGCGACCTCCACCGTCCCGACGACCTCGCCGTCCTCGACCGCCACCGTCCGTCCCGTACCCGGCTTCACCCAATCCTCGATCACGCGCGGGTCGCCGACATCCTCCTTGAGAAACGTTCGATCGCTTTCGGGAATGCGCTCGCAGAAGCGCGACAGCGCCGGACGATCGCCGGCTTCAGTTGGTCGAATCTCCATGCTGCTCCTCGGTGAACTTGGAACGGTCGGCGGCGCCTGACGGCGGCGCCTCGGCGAACGGATCGCTGTGGTCGATGATCCAGCCGGTCAGCTTCGGCATCGTGTGCTTGAAGGCCGAGCTGCCGGTTCCAAAGGTGACGTGGCCGCCGGGAAGCCGGAGCTCTTGGCGGCGCGCGGGGTCCCCGACGAGCTCCATGACCGGCTCCACGGCGGGCGGAGGGACGACGTTGTCGCGCTCGGCCATCGCGTTCAGCACGTTGCCCCGGACGTTCGCGAGGTCGACCCGGCGTCCACCGAGCGGCATCGAGCCCGTCATCAGGATGTTCTGTCGGACGAGCAGTTCCACGAGCTGGCGAAAGGCGGCTCCCGGGAAGGGCACGTGGTCGCGCGACCAGGTCGCCATCGCCTGAAACCCCTCGACAAACTGGTCGTTCCACAGGTTCTCGAGCAACGTCGCTTTCTGCGCCACCTCGGTCGTGGGGGCGAGCATGTAGAACCCGCTGTAGAGCGCATCGGCCGGTACGTTGCCGGTCTCGTCGATCATCTCGTCGGGATCGAGCCTCCCTTCGCGCAGCAACGCGACCATCGCTCCCATCTCATTGAAGTCCATCGGCGTCGCCATCAGGATCAGGTTGCGCACGTTCGCGTCCTCGTGGCCGGCCGCGTACAGCGCCGCGAGCACTCCGCCCAGGCAGTAGCCGGCGAGCGTCACCTCGTCGTGGCCGCTCACCCGTCGCGCCTCAGCCAGCGCCCGCGGCAGATACCAGTCGACGTAACGCTCGAGATCGTTGTCGGCGTCGAGCGCGTCTGGAACGCCCCAGTCGAGCATGAACACGTCCAGGCCCGCGCCGGTCATGTACTCGACCGTGCTGTTGCCCGGGCGCAGGTCGAGGATGTAGCTCCGGCTGACGAGGCTGTGCACGATCACGACGGGCGGTCCGTAACGGCGATCGCCGCCCTTGTATCGCCATAGCTCCGCCTTCCCGCTCTTCCACACGACATCCTTCGGCGTCGCTCCGAGAGCCGGCCGATGCGTGCCCCTCACGTACCGGATGCCGTTGCGGGCTCGAAGGATCGACCGCTCCACGTCGCGGTTGACGCGCTGGAGCAGGTCGCCGGGGTTCAGCGCGGTTGGCACTCTCGGGTTCATGTCACACCCGGCGGTGGCTCGTTGCCATCCAGCTCCGCGACGTCGTCGGAGAGCTCGTTGAGCCGCCGCTCCATCCGTGCAAGCTGTTGGCGCATCCCGCGAATGTCCGACCCGGCCGGGAGGTTCAGCAAGTGCAGGCAGCGTCGCGAGACCCCTTCGGCCGTCCCCACCACCCTGCGACGGACCCGGGTCGTAGTGCTGACCAGGTCGAAGTAGGTATCGGAGTGGACCACTGACTCGATCGGTTCACCGATCGCGCGTTCCACCCGAAGCACGGTGCGGAGCCACAGGGGCTGGTTCGCTGGCATGCGGACCGGCCCTACCTCGGAGACGAGTTGACTTCGAGCTGTGTCTCAGGAGCGCCGTCCCCAGTACCGGCCATGCTCCACTGGGCTCCCCCGTCGACGGCCAGCACCGTCCCCGTCGTGTAGGTCGACGCGTCACTGCCTAGGTACAGCGCCGCTCCCGCGATCTCCTCAGCCCGCCCGGCGCGCCGCATCGGAAAGGTCCGTGCACGCTCCGCGAACACCTCCATGTCCCAGGCTCTGGAGATCGTGGTGAGGAACGGCCCAGGCATGAGGGCGTTGACGCGGACGGTTGGGCCAAACGCATGAGCGAGACCGACCGTCATCGCGTTCACGCCTGCTTTCGCAGCGGCGTAAGGGACGATGTCGCGAGTCGGTCGGGCGGCTCCGGTGCTGCTGACGTTGATGATCGAGCCGCTGCCGGCTGCGACCATCCGCTCCCCCACGAGCGCCGCGAGGCGGAACGGCCCCTTGAGGTTGACGGCGATGACCTTGTCGAACAGGTCCTCGGGTACCTCCGAGAGCTTTCCGTACAGGGGCGAGATCCCGGCGTTGTTGACGAGGACGTCGATCCGTCCGTGGTCACGGTAGATGTTCTCGACCAGCGGCTCGAGCTCGTCCCAGTGACCTACGTGACAGGCACAACCGGCGGCCTTGAGTCCGTCGGCCCGGAGGCTCGCGGCGACCTCCTGACAAGCTTCCGGCTTCCGGCTGACCACGACGACTTCGGCGCCCGCTGATGCGAACGCGCGCACCATCGCCAGACCGAGGCCGCGCGTGCCACCCGTCACGACCGCGATCCGTCCGGTCAGGTCGAACAAGTCCCGCGCGCGACCGGCGGGTGCGCCGGGGGTGTCACTCGAATTCTGCAGAGCGATCAACTCCTCGGTAGAGGGTGAATGTTTCTCGCGGGCCGCTCACCGGGACGCCCACCTGGTCGGCACGCTCCGCCAACCCGGGCAGCGAGAACCACGCCTTTCCGTAATGGCTGCCGTCGTCGAATTTCTGCTCGGAGACCCTACCCTCGTCCAGGAGCAGGTCCAGGTGTCCGAGTACCTCCCAGACGACGAGCAGCGGCTGCTCGGCCACCGTCCGCGCAGACCACAGGTCCCGCGCAATCCCGTACGCGTGCTCGGGCCCCTGCTCGAGCACGGCGAGAATGCGCTGGCACCGCCGGCGATGCTCGCTCAGGCGGCGCCGCACCAGTGCCTTGTGATCCTTGACCGCGTCGCCGTGACCGGTCAGCAGCCGGTCGAGCGGCATCGACGCGGTCCGCCTGAGGTTGCCGAGGTACTCGACCCGCGCACGCGGCCTCGATCCGGTGGGTTCTGTGACCGGCACGATCTCGGCGTTGGACGAGATCCCGGCCAGTAGGTGATCGCCGACGAACGCGGTTGCGCTCGCCTCGTCGACGAGCAGCGCATCGGTCGTGCTGTGGCCGGGCCGAGCCAGGATCCGGAGTTCACGCCCGCCGGCGGTGACCACATCGCCGTCGGACAGCACGAGGTCGGTCTCGAACGCCTCGGACGTGTCGCGGATGAAGTCCCAAAATCCCTCGTTGGCCTCGATCACCGACTCGGGAACCCCGTGATGGCGCATCAGCTCAACCGAGAACGAGCGGTCGGCCGCGGACCGCTCCACGTACCTCGTGCCGTACTCGGCGGCACGATCGAGTGCCGCCACACGAGCCCCGGAGCGGGCCACGATCGTGGCGATCAATCCCGAGTGATCCAGATGGTGGTGAGTTGGGATCACGAGCTCGATGTCTTCGAGGCGGAGCCCCTCAAGTTGCAGGCCGGCCTCGAGCGCGACAAGCGCCTCGTCAGTGCGTGGGCCGGTATCGATGAGCGTGACCGGGTCGCCACGGAGCAGCCAGATGTTGACCGACTTGATGTGCGGCAGAGGTGCTTGGATCTGAACGATGCGTTCCATGTCCTGCGACTCAGCGAATGGCGGCTTGGTTTCCAGGAATTGAACCGAGTTCAGTATGTCATACCTGGGAAGGGGGGTGCGGCAGTCGTGGGTCCGACCTGGGCTCAAGGGCCCTGTGTGCAGCGATAACGCCCATTCCTGCGGGGTTATGAGCCCACCCCGAAAGAAAGGGCTCGCCAAATCGGTCGAGAACCTATATGATCTGAATTCAGCTTAGATCAATCAGTCGCGAAGGAGAACCCGATGACCGTTCAGGAGCAGGCCAGTCCGGAGACCTCAACAGAGGGCGCCGTGGAGTACGAGGTCAGCGATGGCATCGCCACGATCTGGCTGAACCGGCCTCGCGTCAAGAACTGCTTCAACTGGACTCAGCTCACCACGTTCGGCGAGGCGCTCGAGCGCGCCGAGGACGACGACGATGCGCGGGTCGTGGTCATCCGGGGCCGCGGCCACACGTTCTGCGCGGGCGCGGACCTCAACATGCTCGACTCGGAGTTCCTGAAGACGTCGGCCAACTCGATCAAGATCGCCCAGGTGTCGGCGCGCACGTTCGATCGCGCGTTCAACCTCGGCAAGCCGACGATCGCCGCCGTCGAGGGCTATGCGGTCGCGGGCGGCTTCGAGCTATCGATCTCGTGCGACTTCCTGATCGCCGCTGACGACGCGAAGATCGGCGACTTTCACATCCGCCGCGCGCTGTTTGGCGGCGCCGGCCCGATCTACCGCCTGCCGCGTTACATCGGCATCCGCAAGACCAAGGAGCTCCTGTTCACCGGCAAGCTGCTGTCGGGCAAGGAGTGTTACGAGTGGGGTCTGGCCAACGTCTCCGTTCCGGCCGACCAGATGGACCAGGCGATCGCGGACTTCGCGGCTCCGATGCTCGACAAGAGCGCCTTTACGATGCGGATTACGAAGATGGCCGCGAATCGCGGACTCGACGGCGACACCGAGACGCTGATCGCGCTCGAGAGCATGACGTGCAACGTCGCGCACCAGTCCGAGGACGCGAAGGAAGGCGTTCAGGCCTTCCTCGAGAAGCGCGATCCGGTCTGGAAGCACCGCTAGCCGAGCCGCTCGGACGACGACAGCCCCATGGACTTCGCCTACGACGAAACCACCGTCGAGCTTCAGGGACGGCTGCTCGCGTTCATGGACGAGTGCGTGTATCCCGCCGAAGTGCGGTTTCGAGATGAAGCCCGCTCAGCCGAGGACCCGTGGGGAATCCCGCCGGTCATCGAAGAGCTGAAGATGGAGGCTCGGCGACGTGGGTTGTGGAATCTGTTCCTGCCGCGGACGCACGAATACGGCGCCGGACTGACGAATCTGCAGTACGCGCCGCTTGCAGAGATCACGGGCCGGAACCCATGGATCGCGCCCGAGGCCATCAACTGCTCCGCGCCGGACACCGGAAACATGGAGCTCCTGTCTCTGTTCGGTACCGACGAGCAGAAGCGGAGGTGGCTGGATCCGCTGCTCGAAGGCGAGATCCGCTCGGCCTTCTCGATGACCGAACCGGAAGTTGCCTCTTCGGACGCGACCAACATCGCCACTCGGATCGAGCGCGACGGTGACGATTACGTGATCAACGGCCGCAAGTGGTGGACGTCCGGAGCGATGTCGCCTCGCTGCACACTGCTGATCGTCATGGGTGTCACCGACCCCGAGGCGCAGCGTCACCGTCGTCAGAGCATGATCCTCGTCCCCAGGGACACGCCCGGGGTGAAGGTCCAGCGGTCCACCAGCCTGTTCGGCTACGACGATGGACCTCACGGCGGCCACGCGGAGATCGTCTACGACAACGTCCGGGTCCCGGCGTCGTACCTCCTCGGCGAGGAGGGCGACGGGTTCCAGATCGCCCAGGAGCGCCTCGGCCCCGGCCGCATCCATCACGCCATGCGCGCGATCGGGATGGCCGAGCGCGCGCTCGAGATGATGTGCGAGCGGACGGCACAGCGGTCCACGTTCGGACGTCCGATCATCGAGCACGGGGTCGTCCAGCGGTGGATCTCGGAGAGCCGCGTGAGGATCGAGCAGGTGCGCCTGCTCGTGCTGAAGACGGCGTGGCTGATGGACACGGTCGGGAACCGCGGCGCGCGGATCGAGGTGTCCGCGATCAAGGTGGCCGCACCCGAAGTCGCCACCTGGGTCATCGACCGAGCCATCCAGGCCCATGGGGGGGCGGGCGTCGCGCAGGACACGTTGCTGCCCGAGCTTTACGCGGTGGCCAGGATCCTGCAGATCGCGGACGGGCCGGACGAGGTCCACCACATGGCGATCGCGCGGCGCGAGAGTCGCCGGTACCGGCCTCAACCGGTTACGACTTGAGCCCGAGCACGCGGCCGGTACCGCAGGTTCCGGCCGGCGCCGGTCGCTAGCTGATCCGCGGCTCGGTCGTCCCGCGGACGGTTGCGGATCGGCGCGCCGTCAGCGGCTGTCGAACTGCTGACGGCCGGCTTCGATGAGCGGCCCCACGAGCCGCTCCGCGTTGTCGAACCCGCCTCCGACCATCGAACCGCCGGCGGCGCGCGCCGCGATCCCCTGGCAGACGACGGCGAGCTTGAAGTACGCGAACGACTGATACCACCCAATGTCGGACAGGTCGATGCCGGTCCGGCGCCCGTAGCGCCCGATGATCTCGGCGCGCGTTGGGAAGCCCTCGAGCGCGGTCACCGGCGCCATGATTCGGGCGCGGCGGAGGACCTCCGAGTCCTCCGCCTCGGCCCAGTACGCGAGCATCGCCCCGAGATCGGAGAGCGGATCGCCGAGCGTGCTCATCTCCCAATCGAGTACCGCCACGATCGTTCCGACCTCGGTCGGATGCAGGATCGTGTTGTCGAGACGGAAGTCGCCGTGAACGATCGAGCTCGCACGCTGCTCGGGCATGCTCGCCACGAGGTCGTCGCGCAGCGAGTCAAGTGCCGGTAGGTCGGTCGTCTTCGACGCCTCCCACTGCTGGGACCAGCGGCGTAGCTGACGCTCCATGAAGCCGGCGGGGCGGCCGAACTCGGCCAGGCCGACGGCGGCGGGGTCGACCGTGTGCAGGTCGGCTAGGACGTCGACGAGCACGTTGCCGATCTTGCGGCAATCGTCCGGAGAGTCCGTGTACCCCGGCGGCAGGGCGTTCCGGCAGATGTGGCCAACCACGCGCTCCATCAGGTAGAACGACGCGCCGAGCGGGCTGTCGGCGTCGCCGAGGTGGAAAGTGCGGGGGACGGGCACGGCGGTGCCGGCGAGCGCGGTCATCACGCGGTACTCGCGGCCCATGTCGTGCGCGGTCGGCAGGATGTGCCCGAGTGGCGGGCGCCGCAGGATAACCTCGCCGGCGTCGCAGGCGACGCGATAGGTCAGGTTGGACTTCCCGCCCGAGATCAGCGCGACGTCAGGGGTCAGCCACCGGTGGTCGTGCAGGATGTCCGCGAGCATCGGCCCGACGATCTCCGCGTCGGCGCCGGTCGTGATCCGTTCCAGGCGCTGAGCGGTCGGATCGTTGAACCCGAGCTGCTCGTCGGCGGTCGTCATGCCGCGACTCGTTCATTGATGCCACTCGCGCTTGCGCTCGCGTTCGCAGTTGCGGCCAGGGTCCGGCCGAGCTCGCGCTCGTGATGGGCGGCGT
>DATJYY010000244.1:0-13670 GCA_035499395.1 Solirubrobacteraceae bacterium | reverse complement strand
GGTTCCGGCCCGGCACCTGGTCCGGCGTGTAGATCTTCGGATCGCCCGGATACGCGACGCGCCAATCGTGCGCCTCGTACCAGTCGAACCGGTTCATCTGCTCTGGGTTGACGCGGTCCGGACCGTCGAAGTGGTGCTCGGCTGCCTGCTGCCTGCTCCACGCCAGCCACGCGTTGTAGACCGATCGCATGTCGGCCGGGACGACGCCTTGCTTGGCGAATGCCTTGCGTTCGGCGCCCGTGGAGCCGGCCGGCATTGCGGTCAGCGCCGACGGATACCCGGGTGCGCCCAGCGTCAGTGGGATCTGGTTGTGCTGCAGGTCGTATGGCGCGTCGTTCGGATGCTCCGTGAACGCGCCGTACATCGGCTTAGCCGCCAGGTCCTCCTGGTTCATCGGATGGATGCCGAGGATCTGCTCGATCGTACGGACCATGTTCAGCTGGGTGTAATAGCTGTCGTCCACCCCGGTGGATGCGTATGGGCTGATCACGAATGCGGGACCGCGGTGCCCGTCGACGTGATCGACGCCGTTCTGCGTGTCGTCCTCTAGGACGAAGATCGCCGTGCTCTTCCAGAACTTGCTGTGCGAGATCGTGTCGACCACGCGGCCCACCGCCAGGTCGTTGTCGGCGACCTGAGCGACCGGGTCCGGAACCGTGGAGCTGTCGTTGACTCCCGTGGCTCCGGTGTGGTCGGTCATCAGCCACATGAAGGTCAGGTTGGGCATCTGGCCGGTCTGCTCCTGCTGCTGGAACGTCGGCAACCACTCATCGACCCGGTACTGATCCGGGATCGAAAGCTGGAAGTTCGGGAAGCAGGGCTCGGTGATCTTCTGGAGCGACGGAATGTCCGCCTGTGCCCGGACCCACTGGCAGGGGTTCTTGATCGGTTCCGCGCTCGGGCCTCCCGGCTGCCCATTCTCGAGCCACTGCGACTCCGCGTACCACTGATCCCAGACCGGCGCGTTCGACGCGAGGCTGAACGGGTCGTGGATGTACTCGCCGAAGTTCTGCACGCTGAGGCCCGCCTTCTCCGCCGCGTTCCAGAGGAAGCCGTCGCGCTGGTAGGCGAGCGAGTCACCGCCCTGCGACGGATACGACCGGTAGAACGCCCCGAACTCCTTCTCGACGTAGTCGTTGGCCTCGGCCTGGACGATCCAGTTGTGCCCGTCGGCCGACAGCGTGCCCTCGTCGTAGAAATTGTCGAGATCCCCGAACTGCTTCGCGAGCGCGTGGAAGTTCGGAGTGACCTGCGCGCCGAACTGGGCGTCGGCCGGATCGCCGTTGCCCTCGGGTTGGCCTTGCGCGTTGGTGAGGTCGCCGAGCACCTGATCGTAGGTCCGGTTCTCCTTGACGATCACCACGATGTGCTTGATCGGCGACGGGCCGCCGAGACGGGCCGGTATGACCTTCGGCACCGTGTCGTAGGCGCCCTGGTTGATCGGCCTGATCTGATTCCAGTCGTCGTCGGTGAACACGGTCTGTGTGTCCCGCCGGATCTGGTGTTCCGCCGGCATGTTGAACGTGGTCACGCTGCCGGTGTCGTCGTAGGTGTTGTAACCGGTGGCTGCGCATCCGCTTGGATACTGTGGCGGCGCACAGGAAGGTGGTGCGTAGGGACCCTTGTTGATCGTCGACTGGGGACCGCGGGCGCCGATGCCCTTGTCGTTGGTCACTACGATCGCGTTGCGACCGAGGGCCGGGTCGGGCTGGACCTGCACGGGATACCAGTCCGTCGGGAGCAAGCCGACGAACCGCATCTGCCGGTACAGGCCGTTGTACCGGTACACGGCGATCGCGTTGTCGCGGCCGATGCTGACCAGCACGTGGTTCGGGTCTGACATGTTGATCGCGTTCGCGTAGCTGCCGACCTGCGCGCCGGGCACCGGATTGGTGTGCACGGTCTGGGTGACGCTGTTCGTGCGCTCGTTGATGACCGAGATGCTGTCGTCGTTCGAGTTGGCGACGAACAGCGCACGGCCGTCCTGGTAGAGCGCAGTCGGCTGTAGCCCGACGCGGATCTCTTGTGTCTCTTTGCCCGTCGTCAGGTTGACGACCGAGACCGTGCCGGTGATCGCCCCACCGGTGCTCCGGCTCGACACGATCGGCGTCCCGTCGGACAGGTTGGTGAAGTCATTCGAGTCAGCCGGGCGGCCGCCCTCGTTGGAGACGTAGGCGACGGTGCCGTGGTCGGCGAGCACGACCTGGCGCGGCGCGTTCCCGACCGGGATCCGGTTCGTCAGGGCGTCGGTCTGCGTGTTGACCTCGCCCAGCGTGTTGTTGCCGTTGAGCGCGACGTAGAGCGTCTTGCCGTCCGACGACAACGCCATACCTGAGGGGAGCCAGGCGCCGTTCGCATCGCTAGGCCCGATGTTGGGGTTGCAGGCCGACGAGCTGAGGTCCGACCCGCACAACGCGATCTGATCCTCTTGCTTGGTCGCGCCGGTCGACGGATCGAAGCTAAACTTGGCGAGCCAAGTCGACTGAGGCACCCAGAGGGTCGTGCCGTCGGACGAGAACAGAGGGCCGTCGGCAGCGACCGAGTAGTCCTGGGCGCTGCCGGTGCCGGTAGCCAGACCGGTCTGGGAGAGCATCTTGCCGGTTTGCAGGTCGAAGATCGTCAGGTAGCCCGAGAACTCGTTCCAGCCCAGAGCCGCGAGGTACCGACCGTTCGGGCTGATCGTGCTCGACACGAGTCGCTCGCTGGTGTCGAGGATGCGGGTTCCCAGCGGCGAGACCCACTGGTTGGTGGGAAGGAGGATGCCGTTGGCATAGGTCTGGCCGACCTGGTGGCTGTCAAACGGGTTGACCCCACCAATGGCGGCGGAGGCGACCCCGACGACAACCACGCATGACGCCACCGCGGCGGCGATTGCCACTCGACCGCGTCGACGCCTGCGCGTCCGCAACGACACGAGCTTCCTCACGGTATTCCTCCCCACGAGCGGTATGAGCTGGCCGCCCTCAATCGGCGGCGTGGCACTGAGACCAGAGCGCTGCTCGGCACCCTACCACCAGACCCCTTGCGCCGGGTGTTACTCACCTGTGTCCGGATGGTTCAATGAGAGAACGCTCATGAACGGCGGCCGAAGGCTCCTCAGACAGCCGGAGGCGCTGTGTATATTGCGGCGGCGTGGACGCCGTCCGCGCGACAGGACTCGTCAAGCGCTTCGGCACGACGCCGGCGGTTGACGGGCTCGATATCACCATCGAATCCGGCGAGGTGCGCGGGCTGCTCGGCCCGAACGGCGCCGGCAAGACGACGCTCCTGCGGATGCTGTTCGGCTTGATTCGCCCCGACGCGGGCACCGTCGAGCTGCTGGGTCACAAGCTGGATCACCTCGGCGGCGACGTTCTCGATGCCGTGGGAGGCTTCGTCGAGGAGCCCTGCTTCTATCCGTACCTGTCCGGACGCTCCAACATGCGGCTGCTGGCCAAGCTGGACGGATGGCATGCGGAGCCCGGCGAGATCGACCACGCGCTAGGACGGGTCGGCCTGGGCGACCGGGCGGACGACCGCCTGAGCGGCTACTCGACCGGGATGCGCCAGCGCCTCGGACTCGCGGCGGCGCTGCTGCGCCGTCCACGACTGCTCCTGCTCGACGAACCCACCAGCGGGCTCGACCCGGCTGGCACCCGCGCGGTCGCCGCGCTCGTTCGCGAGCTGGCCGCCCAAGGCGTCGCGGTCCTGCTCTCGAGCCACCAGATCGGAGAGCTCGAGAAGGTGTGCGACTCCTACACGGTGTTGCGCCAGGGGCGGGTGGTCTGGGACGGGGGCGCCGCCGAGCTCGACGCGCAGGCGCCTCGGTCGGCCTACGCGCTCTCCACCAGCGACGACGCTCGGGCGCTCGAGCTGGCAGGCCGGGTTGCGATGGTCAGGGCCCAGCCCGCGGCCCGGGGCGGCCTCGCCGTGGCGGCCCGCCTCGAGGACATGGACGAGCTCGTGGCGCTGCTCGCGGATGCCCACGTTCTGATTCGCCGCCTGGAGCTCGTAGTGAGCCCGCTCGAGAGCATGTTCTTCGCGCTCACCACCGACCGCGGCGCCGCGGCCCTCGATGAGCTCGAGCCCCAGCAGCTCGCCGAGGCGATCCTGGCCGGCGCATGACGACGATCGCCCCGACCGTCCCGGCGGCCCGGTCCGAACCCGGCGTCAGCGACGGCGTGCGCAACGCGTACGAGACCGAGCTGTACAAGCTGCTGTCCCAGCTGACCACCCGGATCCTGGTCCTCGTGTGCGCGATCGGTCCGGTCGCGTTCGCGGTGATCCTGAAGGTCCAGAGCGGCACGCCCTCCGACGCCCTGTTCGGCGTGTGGGTCCACTCCTCCGGGTTCGCCATCTCGCTCGTGATCCTCGGGTTCGCGGGCACCTGGGGATTCCCGATCGTCGCCGGGGTCATGGCGGGCGACCTGTTCTCCTCCGAGGACCGTCACGGCACATGGAAGACGATCCTCACCCGGTCCTGTACCCGCGAAGACGTATTCGCCGGCAAGCTTCTGGCCGCGGGCACGTTCGCGGTCGGCCTGATGCTGATCCTGGCGACGATGAGCCTCATCGCCGGGGTCGCGCTGGTCGGACCGCATGCGCTCGTCAACCTGAGCGGAGTACTGACCTCGCCGGGCCGGATGCTGGCGCTGACGATCGTCAGCTGGCTGATCTGCATCTTGCCGCTGCTCGCCTACACCAGCCTGGCGATCCTGTTCTCGGTCGCGACCCGCAACGGAATCCTCGGCGTACTCGGTCCGTTGCTCGTCGCGCTCGTGACCCAGCTGCTCGACCTGATCGGCAAGGGAGTGATCGTCCACGAACTGTTGATCGGTTCGGCGTTCGACGGATGGCACGGCCTGTTCACGAGCCACCCCTTCTTCGGCCAGGTGGCCGTCGGCAGCCTCGTGTCGCTGATCTGGATCGCGGCCTGCCTGGCCGTCAGCTGGCGGATCATGCGCCGACGGGATTTCCTCACCGGCGTCAGCGGGCGCGGGCCCAGTTGGACGGCCCCGATCAAGGTGGTGGCCGTCAGCACGGTCGTGATCGCGATCCTCGCGCTCGCCTGCGGCGTCGGCCCCACGGGGGTGTCGGCATCTCGCGTCGCGTCCACGATCGGCCGCGAGTTCAACAACGTCACGCTTCTGCAGCAGCAGTTGATCGGCCGCCGAGTGCCGGCGAACGCCCGGCTGTACGTTCAGCCGAATTGCAACCGGCATGGGACCAAGGCGATCGGCCCCGGGGATTGGAGCTGCACGATCTACGTCTACCTTCCCCAGCCGAACGCGGTCCCGTACCAGCTGACCTCGGTCGAGTACGACGTGAGCGTCCAGTACAACGGCTGCTACAAGGCGCAGTCGCCGCCGGCGTTCCTGGGCGGTCCGACGATGCAAGACGCCGCCGGGCACAGCGTCACCAACCCGCTGTTCATCGTCTACGGCTGCTTCAACATCCTCTGAACGCGTTGTAGCGTTCACGTGTGCATATCAAGACGTTCGGCGAGGTCGACCACCGCAGCCTCGAGCAGTTGAAGCGGTGCATGGAGCACGGTGACGCCGAGTACGGAGTCCTGTGCGCTGATCACCATCCCGGGTACAGCCAGCCGATCGGTGGCGCGGTCGCATATGAGGGTTATGTGTCACCTTCGGGTGTCGGCTTCGACATCGGGTGCGGATGTAAGGCCGCACGCACCGATCTCACTCGGGCGGACCTCGATGACCTTGGCGGAGTCGACACGGTCATGCGCGAGATCACGAAGCGGATCTCGTTTGGGATGGGAGTGGCGGCGCGCGAGCGTGTCGACCACGTCGTGCTCGAGAAGATCCGCCACGCCCCGTTCGAGCCGCAGCGTCGGCTGGCGAGCCTCGCCGCGTCGCAGCTCGGCACGGTTGGGTCGGGCAACCACTACGTGAACCTGATGGAGGACGAGCAGGGTCATCTGTGGGTTGGGGTGCATTTCGGCTCGCGCGGCTTTGGGCACAAGACGGCGTCGGGCTTCCTCGCGCTCGCCCAGGGCCTCGCGTTCGACGCCCGGACCCACGAGGCCGGGATGGACGCGCCGCCAGTGCTGCTCGAGGTCGGCACCGAGCTTGGCGATTCGTACATCGCGGCGATGGAGCTCGCGGGCGAGTACGCGTACGCCGGTCGTGACACGGTCGTGGCCAAGGTGCTCGAGATCCTGTCCGCCGAGCCGGTGCACGAGGTGCACAACCACCACAATTTCGCGTGGAGCGAGGAGCACGGTGGTCGTGCCTACTGGGTGGTCCGGAAGGGGTGCACTCCGGCGCAACCCGGCCAGGAGGGGTTCGTCGGCGGCTCGATGGGAGACGAGTCGGTGATCCTCGAGGGCGTCGAATCCGACGACGCGCGGGAGTCGCTGTACTCGACCGTCCACGGCGCCGGCCGGGTGATGAGCCGGACCGAGGCCGCGGGACGGGTACGGAAGGGTCGTGTCCTGAAGCCCGGGAAGGTCAACTGGCCGGCGGTGCAGGCGCGGCTTCGCGAGCAGGGCATCGTGCTGATCGGCGGCGGCGCCGACGAGGCGCCCGAGGTCTACAGGCGGCTGCCGCAGGTCCTCGATGCCCACGCCGCATCGATCCGGGTCAAGCACACGCTGCGCCCGCTCGGCGTCGCGATGGCCGGGCGCGAGGTCCGAGACCCCTACCGGGACTAGGCGAAGCCAGCGAGCGCTTGCTTCAGGTCGTCCACGAGATCGTCCGGGTCCTCGATCCCGCAGCTGAGCCTGATCAGGTCGGGCGGGACCGCGGCGATCGAGTCCTCGACCGACTGGTGGGTCATCGCTTGCGGCACCTCGATCAGCGATTCGACGCCGCCGAGCGACTCCGCGAGCGTGAATATCCGAGTGCGGGCCACGATCTGCGTGGCGTCTGGGTGGCGGAAGCTGACCATCCCGCTGAACCCCGGCCAGCACACGCCGGTGACACCGGGGGCGGTACGGAGGAACTCGGAGACGGCACGCGCGCTGCGCGCGTGAGCGTGCATGCGGAGGTGGAGCGTGCGCACCCCGCGGTGAACGAGGAAGCAGTCGAACGGGCCCGGGACCGCGCCGACCGCGTTCTGGACAAACCGGAGCTGCTCGTACCAGTCGTCCGAGCGCGTGACTACCACGCCGCCCACGACGTCCGAATGCCCGCCGAGGTACTTGGTCGTCGAGTGGACGACAAAGTCGGCGCCCAGCTCGAGCGGCCGCTGGTTGGCCGGAGTCGCGAACGTGTTGTCGACCGCGACCAGAGCGCCGCGGCGGCGGGCGATGACTCGCTCGATGTCGACCACGTTCAGAAGCGGGTTGGTCGGGCTCTCAACCCAGATCAGGCGCGTGTCGTCCCGGACGGCGCGCTCGACCGCGGCGAGGTCGGTCTGATCGACGAGGTCGTAGTCGAGGCCCCACCGGCGCATGACCTTGTCGACGAGCCGGTATGTGCCGCCATATAGATCGGCGGGCATCACGACGTGCGATCCCGGCTCGCACACGACCGTGATCAGCGCGTGCTCGGCGGCCAGGCCGGACGAGAACGTCACCGCGCGCCCGTCCTCGAGCTCGCCGAGGGCCTGCTCGAGCGCCGCGCGCGTCGGGTTGGCCGAGCGCGCGTAGTCGTAGTCCTCGACGAACTCCCCGGGTTTGCCCTGGGCGTACGTCGAGGTCTGGTGGATCGCGGGGATCACCGACCCGAACGTCGGATCCGGTGTCAGTCCCGCGTGGACGGCGCGCGTCGCGAACCTATGGTCGGTCACGCGGCCAATGCTTCCAGCAAATCCGTCCGGGTGACGAGCCCTTCAGAACGGCCGTCCCGCGTCACCAGCAACGCCTGCTGATCGCCCACGAGCAACTCGACGGCGTCGCGAACCGGGTCCTCGGTCGAGACCGCCGGGAACGGCGGCTCCATGACCTCGACGATCTCGGCGTCGAGGATCGCCGGGTTCTCCGCGGCGCGCTTGAGGAGCCCGCGCTCGCCGATCGCCCCGACGACCGTCGCCGGATCGTGCGCGCTGACGACCGGGAGCTGGGAGACGCGATGCTCGTGCAGCAGCGCGACGGCGTCGCGGACCTTGAAGTGCGTCTGGACGGTGACGAGCGGCGGGATCTCGCCGGCCTCGCGCTTGCGCGCGAGCACGTCGCCGACGAGCAGCTTCGAGTCGCGGTCGAGGAAGCCGTACTGGCGCATCCAGGCGTCTGAGTAGATCTTCGACAGGTACGAGCGACCGCCGTCGGGGAGGATGACCACGATCAGCGCATCCGGGTCCTCGACGTCGGCGGCCGCATGCAGAGCCGCGTGGAGCGCGAGTCCGCCCGACCCGCCGGCGAGGATGCCCTCGAGCTGAGCGAGCCGGCGCGTGGTCAGGAACGCGTCGCGGTCGGACACGGTGATCCACCGGTCGATGATCGACGGATCGAACGTCTCGGGCCAGAAGTCCTCGCCGACACCCTCGACCAGATACGGGCGCACGTTGTCGGCTCCGCCCGAGTAGATCGATCCCTCGGGGTCGGCGCCGATGACGACCAGGTCCGGATTGCGCTCGCGCAGGTACCGGGCGGTACCGGTGACCGTGCCGCCCGTGCCGACGCCGGCGACCAGGTGGGTGATCTGCCCGGCCGTCTGCTCCCAAATCTCCGGGCCGGTCGAGTCATAGTGGGCCTGCGGGTTGGCCTGGTTGAAGTACTGGTTGGGCTGGAACGCTCCCGGGATCTCCGCAGTGAGGCGGTCGGCCACCCGGTAGTAGGACTGGGGCGACTCGGGCGGGACGTCGGTCGGGGCGAGGACGACGTCGGCGCCGTAGGCGCGGAGCAGGTCGATCTTCTCGCGCGACATCTTGTCGGGCATCACCGCGATCACGCGGTAGCCCTTCAGCCGCGCGGCGATCGCGAGCCCAGTGCCGGTGTTGCCCGAGGTCGGCTCGACGATCGTGCCGCCGGGCTTGAGGCGGCCGTTGCGCTCGGCGGCCTCGATCAGGGCCACCGCGACGCGGTCCTTGATCGAACCACCGGGGTTGAACGACTCGACCTTGGCGACCAGTCGCGGCCGCAGCCCGGCGCCGATTCGCGACAGCCGGATCAACGGCGTGTCGCCGATCGCGTCGAGGATGGAATCCTTCAGAATCGGTCCTGCGATGGCGGTATCGGTCATTGCCCTAGGATGACGATTCTGCGGGTTATTCACAAGGAGCCGAAGATTCTGCGATTCGTTGCCCTTGAGCGCGATATTCTTCGGTCTTGGGTGAGGTAGTCCGAGCCATGCCGAATCATCCACAGTACCCCGTAGACGACGTCGACCGCGCGCTGCTCGAGCTGCTCGCCCGTGACGCCCGGATCACCAACCAGCGGCTGGCCGACCGCGTCGGCGTCGCGCCGTCGACGGCGCTCGCTCGGCTGCGGTCGCTCCGCGACCGGGGTGTGATCCGCGGCTATCACGCCGAGGTCGACCTGGCCGCGCTGGGCAGGCCGCTCCAGGCGCTGATCGCCGTGCGGCTGGCCGTGCACGCCCGCGATCAGATCGACGACTTCACGTCCGCGGTCCGGCAACTGCCGGGCGTGCTCATGGTGTTCCACCTGACCGGCGTCACCGACTACCTGGTGTGGGTCGCCGCGTCCGACGCCCAGGACCTGCGCGAGTTCGTGGTCGACCACCTCGCCACGCATCCGTCGGTGGCGCACGCGGAGACCTCGCTGATCTACGAGCACCACCGCGGTCCCGGAATCTGGGGCGCGGCCGACCCAGCATGAGCCCGGAGGGCGGCGGACGCGGCCGGGGGGTGGCGGCGGCGCGTGTCGCCGGTCTCGGGACCACGATCTTCACCGAGATGAGCGCGCTCGCGCTGCGGACCGGCGCGATCAACCTCGGCCAGGGCTTCCCGGACACGGATGGCCCGTCGGCGGTGATCGAAGCGGCCGTGGCTGCGTTGCGCGGCGGTGAGAATCAGTACGCGCCGCTGCCGGGCGTGCCGGCGCTTCGCGAAGCGGTGTTCGAGCATCAGCGCAGCTGGTACGGACTCGACCCCGAGGACGTGCTGATCACGTTCGGCGCCACCGAGGCGATCGCATCGGCGCTGCTCGGACTGTGCGATCCGGGCGATGAGGTCGTGGTGCTCGAGCCCTACTACGACTCGTACGCGGCGTGCATCGCGTTCGCCGGCGCGACGCGCCGGCCGGTGACGCTCCGCCCGCCCGGGTTCATCGTGTCGGCGGAGGCGTTGATGAGCGCGATCGGTTCGCGCTCTCGGGTGGTGCTGCTGAACACGCCACACAACCCGACCGGGCGAGCGCTGAGCCGGGCCGAGCTCGAGCTGATCGCGGCGGCGTGCGTCGAGCACGACCTGATCTGCGTCACCGACGAGGTCTACGAGCACCTCGTCTACGACGGCGAGCACATCCCGATCGCGACGCTGCCGGGAATGGCGGAGCGGACGCTGACGATCTCGAGCGTGGGCAAGTCGTTCTCGTTCACCGGCTGGAAGATCGGATGGTGCTCCGGTCCGGCAGACCTCGTGGCCGCGGCGCGCATGGTCAAGCAGTTCCTGACGTTCGCCGGCGGCACGCCGCTGCAGCATGCCGCGGCGGCCGCCCTCCGTCTGCCGCGGTCCGACGTCGAGGCGATCCGTGACGACCTCCGCGTCAAGCGCGACCAGTTGTGCGCCGGCCTAGAGGCGGCCGGGTTGCGGCCGCTGGTGCCGGCCGGGACGTACTTCGTCAACGCGGACGTCGGGGTGGACGCGGCCGAGTTCTGCGCGAGTCTGCCCGAGCGGTGCGGGATCGTCGCGATCCCGACGAGCGTGTTCTACGACGATCGCGAGGCGGCGACGACGCTGGTCCGGTTCGCGTTCTGCAAGCGCCCCGAGGTGATTGCCGACGCCGCGCGGCGTCTCGCCGCGCTTCGGTAAGTCAGGGAAGGATCGTGCCGCCGCGGCGTCGGTGTAAGTAAGGACACGACGCACACGAGCAACAAGGAGGTCCTTTCCATGATGGTGCAATTCATGCGCCGCGCCGGCGCGGTGGCGATTCTCGCTGTCGGCGCAGTGCACCTACAACAGTACCTGGACGGATATGACGTGCTGCCAACGGTAGGGACGCTGTTCCTGCTGAACGCGATCAGCGCGGCGGTGGTCGGTGCCGGGCTGCTGCTACCGGTCGAGCGGCCGTTCGGCGAGCGCGTCGTCGGATTGTTGGCGCTAGGCGCGGTGGCGATCGCGGCCGGCTCGCTTATCGCGCTGTTCATCGCCGAGACCGGCACCCTGTTTGGTTTCGCCGAGGACGGCTTCGAGACGCCGATCGTGATCGCGATCGTGGTTGAGGTCGCCACCGTGGTTCTGCTGGCCCCCGTGGCGGTGGCAAACCTCGTGCGATCGATGCCGAGTCGCGGTGGCGCGCTGACCTCGAGTAACTAGCGAACCCGGGTTTCGGGACACTCGCGCCCGCGGTGGGGTGACGAGTGAGAAGTTAACTCGAGAGCAGGGCGTCGAGGTCGGCGACCGTGATCACTTCGGCCTGGCGCGGGAAGATCCGCTCGATGAGGAACGAGTGGATGTCGTCCTCGCGGTCCGCGGTGGCGTCCTCCAACACCAGCACGCGGTAATCGCGGTCGCTGGCGTCGCGGACGGTCGACAGGACCACGCCGCTGGTGCTGATGCCGGCGAGGATCAGCGTGTCGACCCCGCGCTCGCGCAGTTGCGCGTCGAGGTCGGTGGTCGAGAACGCGCCGACCCGGACCTTGCGGACGATGATGTCGCCCTCGCGAGGTGCGACGCGGTCGTGCACCGCGGTACTCGGCGAGTCGTTGTGGAGCGCTTGCCCCGACGCGGCGACGCGGGCGCCCATCCCGCTCGTTGGCGGGAACGCCGCGAGGTCGGCGTCCTCGAACGCGACCCGCACGTAGCCCACGACGCCGCCGGCGCGGCGGATGGTGTCGAGGGCGGAAGCGGCTCTCGACAGCAGGTCCTCAGGCTCGCCGAGCATGTCGACGACCCCGTTCTGGTAGTCCATCACGAGCAGCGCCGCGCGGCGCGGGTCGATCTGTTCCATGGTCATGTGGCGGTCCTTTCGTGGTTGGGGGCTCGTCGCCGTGGATGTACCGACCGCCGCGCATCAGCGAGGCGGCGGCGGCGAGCACCGACAGCCCGGCGGCGACGCTGAACACGACGACGAGGCCGTCGTGGAAGGCGGACGCGATCAGCCTTGGGAAGAAATAAGTCCCGGTCAGGACGTGCTGGTGTGCTTCCGAAAGCGAGGACAGTGCGCCGGTCGGCGCGAGCAGATGCGCCACCGGGTTCTCGCCGAGCACGGCCGCGAACAGCGAAGACACCGGTGGCAGGCTGGCGACCTGTTGCGCAACCGAGTGGGAGACGCCCTGCTGCTGGAGGCCGTGGAGCAGTTGCGCCGGCAGGCTCGTCGCCAACCCAGCGATTAGGAGCGAGAAGAACACGCCGATCGACAGCGCCGTGCCGGTGTTCTGGAACGTCGAGCGCATCCCCGACGCCGCTCCCCGGTAACGGGCCGGGACGCTGCTCATGATCGAGGCCGAGTTCGGCGAGCTGAACATGCCGACGCCGACGCCGTTGAGCGTGATCAGCAGTGCGAACGCCCAGTAAGGGAAGTCCACGGGCAGCAGCATCAGGCCAACGAAGCTGGCGGCGAACACGAGCATGCCTCCGGTGGCGAAGCCCCGCGCGCCGAAACGATCGGACAGATACCCGCACACGGGACCCGAGATCAGGAACGCGGCGGTTAACGGCAACAGGTAGATGCCGGCCCACAGCGGCGTCTCGGTGTAGCTGTAGCCGTGCAGTGGCAGCCAGATGCCCTGGAGCCAGATGATCAGCATGAACTGGAGCCCGCCTCGGGCTGTGGCCGCGATCAACCCCGCGGCACTCCCGGCCGCGAACGCGCGGATCTTGAACAGGCCGAGCTGGAACATCGGCTCGACGACCCGCTTCTCAATCAAGAGGAATGCCACGAGCAGGGCCAAGCCACCGACGATCGAGCCGATCACTGCCGGGTTCGTCCAGCCCATCGCGTGACCTCCATACGGCTTGATGCCGTTGGTCACGCCGATCAGGATCGCGCTCAGGCCCACCGCGAACGTGATGTTGCCCCACCAGTCGATGCGGCCTGGGTGGCGCTCGCCGGTGTCGCGGAGCTTGTGGTACGCCCAGATCGTGCCGAACACGCCGACGGGCACGTTGACCCAGAACACGGCCCGCCAGTCGATGGCGGCCAGGATGCCGCCGGCGACGAGGCCGATGAACTGACCGGCGATCGCGGCGACCTGGTTGATGCCGAGCGCGAGGCCGCGCTGATCGGCCGGAAACGCGTCGGTCAGGATCGCCGCGGAATTGGCGGTGAGCATCGACCCGCCGAGCGCCTGGACCACGCGCCAGCCGATCAGCCACTGGGCGCCATGGGCGCCCATGAACGGGTCGAACGAGAGCAGGATCGACGCCGCCGTGAACACCACGAAGCCGCCGTTGTAGATCTTGACCCGGCCGTACATGTCGCCGAGCCGGCCGACCGTGACGACGAGCACGGCCTGGACGAGCCGGTAGCCCATGATCATCCACAGCAGGTAGCTGATGTTGCCCGCGGCGAGCGGGTCGAGGTTGATACCGCGGAAGATCGCCGGTAGCGCGATGATCACGATCGAGCCGTCGAGTGCCGACATGAACACGGCCATCGTCGTGTT
>DATJYY010000243.1:0-12711 GCA_035499395.1 Solirubrobacteraceae bacterium | reverse complement strand
TGCTGCTTCTGCTCCTCGGTGCCCCAGCGCACGAGCGCCGAGCAAACCAGCGAGGTCTGAACCGACACAACGGTCCGCATCGCCGAATCCCCGCGGCCGACCTCCTCGACGATCAGGCCGTAGGTCAGATAGTCCAGCCCGGCCCCGCCGTACTCCCGCGGCACGATCGCTCCGAGGTAGCCCTGAGCAGCGATCTTCTCGATCAGTTCGAGGTCGAAATGCTCGTTGCGATCGTTCTCGCGCGCGCGCTCGACGATCTCGTTGTCGGTGAAAGCACGCGCCGTCTCGCGGACCAGGCGCTGCTCGTCGGTGAGCTCGAAGTCCATGGGGCGGCACGCTACCGGAGCGGGGGCGGCCGTGGGGGCCGCCCCCGAGTCCGGTGCGTCCGCAGTGGCTAGGACGACGGCGGAAGCATCGTCGTCGAGACGGCCGGCGACACGGTGATCGTCACCGGTGCCGACGCCCCACCGACGTTGCCCCGATCGCCCGTGATCCGGGCGCGGAACTCGTACGACCCGGCCTTGCCGAACGTCCACCCGAACCGGAACGTCGAGGCGTTCGTGACGAACCTGATCTCCTCGTTGTGCCAGTCACCGTCGGCGCCGAGGCGCTGGAGGTAGATCACGTGACCTGCCTTGTCCGGAAGGACCGTGCCGGTGAGCGTGATGTGACCACCGACCTCCGAGGCGGTCGAGCTCGGTGCCATCGTCAGTATGTCCTGAACTCCCTCGAACAGCGCCGCGCTGTGACGGTGCGGTGCCAACGTGGTGCGGACCTGATACACGGTGTTGTAGGCCGGCACCTGAGGAATGAACGTGTAACTACCGTCCGAGCCGGCAGTCGTGTCCGCGACCGGGCGGAACTGGCTCTGGTAGGCACTCCGGGCCCACAGGGTGACCGGGGTGTTTGCCTCGCCGGTGGTCGACGAGCCGGACTGGTCGAGTACGCCCGAGATCGTCACCGGCTGACCGTAGGAGATCAGCTGATCGGAGCTCGAGATCGTGAATCCCGGCACCTGCTTCTGCTGGACGGTGACCGTGACGGGATTTGCGCTTCCCGCGATGTTGCGGGCATCGCTTCGGAACAGCACACGAACGGTGTAGTCGTTGGCAAAGCGCCAGCGATAGACGATCGCGTAGTTCGATCCGCCGTCCAGGCGAGCGCTCTTGAGGTTCCGCCAATTACCGCCGGCCCCCTGCTCCTGCAGGATCACACGCTCGAAGGCGTGATTCGGGGTGACGGTTCCGGTGAATGTCACGGGCTGACCGGTGACGGCAGAGGTGGTGCTCGACGTGAGGCTGACCAGCGCCGAGACCCGCTCGAACACGGTGCGGCTGTGGATCTGGTGGATGCCCTGCTCGCGCACGAACCAGCTGCGGTTCGACATCACCACATCCTCGGCGCGAGTGAACTCATAGAAACCGTGGGAGTCGGTCGTCGTCTGGCCGACCTTCGTGTACCCGCGGCCCGAGCCGGCCAGGTGGTGGTACAGCACGATCGTCTGGCCACCCACCGGGCCGACGTTCAACTGACCGTAGATGAACACACCCTCCCCGGCGTCAATCGGGTTGGGGATCGCGTTGATGGTAAGGCCGCGATTGTGCCTTGGCGCGGCGCCGGCGACGTTGCTCACGGCACCCGCCGCGAGCGTTGTCACCAGCGTGGCGAGCACGGCAAGGCGAAGGCGCATGAGGCTCCTTTCCCAGCGGTGGTGTATTGAGTGCCTCCGCTGGGATTCCCGGCTCCGTACCAGGCGGCGGCTATTGGAACGCCCCTGAAAACACGCATTCGCGGGTGAAGTTGCGCTCAGGTTTAGACTCGCGCCCCGTGGACCCATTTACCGTTGTCGTGGTCGGTGGCCTGATCGCTGTCGCGGTGGTGTTGTGGCTCCTCGGGAGGTACTACCCGGGGTCGGGGCTCGAGCAGATCGGCCAGAGGTCCGCGCGCGAGCTCGCCGAACGGCGCGAGGCGCTCGAGGCGGAGGACCTCGATCAGATGATCGCCGCGCACAACGAGCGCCGGCGGGCCCGGGGAGAGGCCGAAGTCACCGCCGACGAGGTGGAGCAGCGAGTCTTCCGCGAGCTCTCCGAGCGCCGGCGCGAACCGTGAGCCGTTGGCTCGCTGCCTGATCATCGGTTGCGGCTGCCGCGGCCTGTCACTGGCGCGCGAGCTGATCACGGCCGGCCACGCCGTCCGGGGGACGACGCGCGATCCGGCGCGTCGCGGCGAGATCGAGGCGGCCGGAGTCGAAGCCGTCGTCGGCGATCCGGACGTGATCGCCACTCTCGCGCGCTCGCTCGATCACGTGACCGTCGCGTGCGTGCTGCTCGGATCGGCGGTCGGGTCGCCCGAGGAATTGGGCGCGCTCCACGGCACGCGTCTCGAGATGCTGTTGACGCGGATGGTCGACACCACGGTTCGCGCGGTCGTGTACGAGGCAGCGGGCTCGGTCGATCGCGCTCTACTCGAGACGGGTGCCGCGCAGGTTCGCGAACGGTGTACGGATGCGCGGATCCCGTACGCGCTGCTCGACTCCGATCCCGCTGACGCCGACGCCTGGACGGTCGCGGCGGTGGCCGCGGTCAACACCGCGCTCGATGGCGGCGCGGGCGGGCCACGGTAAACTCAAACCAAAATATATAAAAGGCGACCGGAATTCACAGGAGGATGTATGGCGGACTACGCGAACGACGTTCTGGTCGAGCCCGACTGGCTCGAGCAGCACCTCAACGACGACTCGATTCGGATCGTCGAGGTCGATGAGAATCCGGCGCTGTATCGCGAGGCGCACATTCCGGGCGCGATCGGGTTCGACTGGCGCCTCGACCTCCAGGACCAGGTCAAGCGCGACTTCCTCGGCCCCGAGGATTTCGGTGCTCTTTTCGGGAGCCGCGGGATCTCGAACGACCACCAGGTGATCCTGTACGGCGACCGCAACAACTGGTTTGCCGCGTACACGTACTGGTACCTGAAGTACTACGGGCATGACAACGTGAAGCTGCTCAACGGTCCGCGCGAGCGCTGGATCTCCGAGGGCCGTCCGACGACCGTCGAGGATCCGAGCTACCCCGAGGCCACGTTCGAGGCCAAGGCCGGCAACGATTCGATCCGCGCCAAGCGCGACGAGGTCCTGGGCGCGCTCGACGACTCGCACGCGCTCGTCGACGTCCGCTCCCCGCAGGAGTTCTCGGGCGAGCTGATCGCGATGCCGGGCTATGAGAACGAGGGCGCGCAGCGCGCCGGCCACATCCCCGGAGCCAAGTCGATTCCGTGGGCACAGGCGGTCAAGGAGGACGGGACGTTCAAGTCCGCCGAGGACCTCCGCGACCTGTACGGCGGCAAGGGCGTGCTGTCCGGCGAGCCGATCATCGCGTACTGCCGGATCGGCGAGCGCTCGGCGCACACCTGGTTCGTGCTCCACGAGCTGCTCGGCGAACCCGACGTCAAGAACTACGACGGGTCGTGGACGGAGTGGGGGAACCTCGTCAACGTCCCGATCGAGAGGGGCTGACCCGAGCCCCAGGCTCGCGTTTCTTCAACAGCGGCCCGATCCGGTCGAACAGGTCGGCCAGGATTCGGGCCGTTGCTCCCCAGATGAGATGCTCGCCGACCATGTAGGTGTCGGTACGGATCGGGACGCCGCGGCGGATCAGGCGCCGGCGCGCGTAGCCGGCGAGGAGGTCCGCGAGCGGCAGCTCGAGCACCTCGGACACCTCGTGGACGCTCGGCGTCCACGTACGCCCCGGTTCGATCACGCCGACGAACGGATACACGGCATACCCGGTGGCGATCGTCGGCGTGGGCTGTAGCGCGCCGACGACCTCGACCGCATCCGACGGCAGCCCGATCTCCTCCTGGGCCTCGCGCAGGGCCGTCGCGCGCAGGTCCTTCTCGCCCTCGTCGTAGCGTCCGCCCGGGAACGAGATCTCGCCGGCGTGCCGGCGCAGGTCGTCGTGACGCTTGGTGAACACGGTGTGGAGCCGGCCGCGTTCCAGATACAGCGGTACCAGCACCGCAGCGTCGGTCCCGCCGCGCACATCGAGCGTCAGCGCGTCCTCGGTGGTCAGCAGCACCCGGCGTAGATCGTCCTGGAGGTGATCGTTTGCCGATGCCATCCGGTGACTATATTCGCGGGCCATGCGCGCCCTGATCGTGGTCGACGTCCAGAACGACTTCTGTCCGGGTGGCGCTCTCGCGGTGCCCGACGGGGACGCGGTCGTCGAGGCTGTCAACCGGATGGCGGCGGACGCGCCGTTCGTGGTCGCCACGCGCGACTGGCACCCGGCGGACCATGGCTCGTTCGCGGCACAGGGCGGCCCGTGGCCGGTCCACTGCGTGCAGGACACGCCGGGGGCGGCGTTGCACAGTGGGATCGACCTCAGTCAGATCGATGTCGTCGTTGACAAGGGCGAGGCTTCCGACCGCGAGGGTTATTCCGGTTTCGAGGGGACGGACCTCGAGCGGTTGCTGCGTGAGCGGGGAGTCGACGCCGTCGACGTGGCCGGGCTCGCGCTCGACTACTGCGTCAAGGCCACCGCGCTCGACGCCAGGGCCGCGGGGTTCGGCGTCACCGTCCACCGGGGCGCGACCCGCGCCGTCGAGGTGACGCCCGGGGACGGAGAGCGGGCGGTCTCCGAGCTGCGCGCCGCGGGTGTGGAGGTTGTCGACTAGACGGCGGCGGGCTGGACCAGCTCGACGCGCTCGTCGAAGCTGACCTCGCCGTCAAGGGTGCGGTGCACCGGACACTTGGCGGCGATCACGCGCAGCCGTTCGACCTGCTCTTCGCTGCAGTCGCTCGGCAGCCGTAGAACGAGCTTGAAGTTCGTCATGCACCCACGCTCGGCGGGGGTGTATTCGCACTCGACCTCGACCGGTCCGATGTCCCAGCCTTTGCGCTTGGCGTACATCTCCATCGTCACCGCGGTGCAGGAGGCGAGGCTTGCGGCGAGCAGCTCTTGCGGGCTCGGGCCGTCGTCGTCGCCGCCGTGCTCCGCTGGCTCATCGGCAACCAGCCGATGCTGTCGTACGTCGATGCGATGCGTGAATGCTGTCCGTGCGTTGCGGCGCGCGATGGCCTTCATCGGTCTGGTCCTTGCTGGTTGAAGGTGGTCACAGTGCTCATCGTAGCGGCGGTTTCATCGCCCGTTTGAAGGGGTCCGAGCTATTCGGACAACGGGTTGAATAGCAACCCGGTGGGGACCTTCGGGAAGAAGTACGTCGACTTCGGCGGCATGCTCTCGCCGGCGGCTGCGACCTCGCGTACCTGCTCGATCGGGGTGGCGGCGACGAAGAACGCCGCGTCGTAGTCGCCGCCCTGGACGAGCTTGAGCGCGTGATCGAAATCGCGCGCGTACCCGAGGCCGGCGAGGTGGTCGATGTCGTCGTCGGTCATCCCGAGGGCGCCCTTGAGGATCAGCGCCTCGAGTACCGCGGTGTCGAGCCGCCGGTAGGGCGCCGCGTGAGCGGAGAGCGCGGCGTCGGCGATCCCCTGGTCCTTGAGCGTGAGCATCCACGGCTGGCGGAAATGGGCGTCGATGTAGCCGAGACTGACCGGCTGCCCGTAGGCGGGGACAAGCTCGTCGGTGCTGTCCAGTCGTTTGATGTCGAAGTCCCGTCTGATCACGTTCGCGAGGCTCTCGTGCTGGTCAGGGCGCAGGCCGCGGAGAAGCCGGTGGGTGGGGAATACGGTAAGCCCGGGATCCTCGAGCGCGACCAGGCACATCATTACGTAGCGCTGTGCCCCGTCGCCGCCGACCTCCTCCGCGTACACGCGCGCGGTCTCGTAACGGTGGTGTCCGTCGGCGATCAGCAGCTCGGCGTTCTTGAGCGCGTCGTGGATCGTGTTGATGGCGTCCCGGTCGTCCACGCGCCACAAGCGGTTGACCGTGCCGTCGTCGTCGGTCGACTCGCCCCAGGGCGGGTCGTTGTCGGTGGCCGTAGCGATCGTCCCGGTGACGGTGCCGTTCGGGTCGTCGAACAGCGAGAAGATCGGCGACAGGTTGGCCTTGGTGGCGCGAGTGAGCCTCAGCCGGTCCTCCTTCGGCCCGGGGTGCGTGCGCTCGTGGGGACGGATGCGGCCGGGCCCGTACTCCTCCACGCGCACGCGCGCGAGGAACCCGGTCCGTGTGCGCGCTTCTCCGTCCGGGCCGGTGTATCGCTGCTCAAGCGGCCACACCGCCGGGACCTCGTCGCGGACGATCACGCCCTCGTCTCGCCACGCCTCGAGCAGACGGGCGGCGTTGTCGTAGGGGTGGATCCCGATCGGCAGGTCGATGCGAACGACGTTGTACGGCGAGCTTGCTTCGAGGTCCGCTCGCTGGTCATCGTCGATCACGTCGTACGGAGGGGCGACGACATCCTGGAGGCCCCCGGTCCTGTCCAGGTCGTAGTGAAGCGCCCGCAACGGTTCGACATCGGCCATGCCGGCGCTTGAGGCTACCGACTCGTTCGCCGCACCGGTCGCAGCTGGGTGGCGTGAGCGACCACTAGACTCGGCGAGCGACACGCGGGGCGTAGCGCAGCCTGGTTAGCGCGCAAGCTTTGGGTGCTTGAGGTCCCCGGTTCGAATCCGGGCGCCCCGATGTCTGTCTGGTCTCGTGGTTCAGCCGCGCCGGATGGCGACGACTTGGAGTTGCTCGCCTGCGGTCAGGGTGACGGTGAAGCTGACGGTCGATCGCATCACGCGCGCGGGCGTGCACGAGACCAGGTCGCCGCGGCGCGACACGCACGCTCGTACCGTCACCGAACCCCGCGGGCGACCGGCCGGGGAGAACGTGATCTTGACCGCGCTCGAGTGCCCGCCGGCCGCTGTGGTTCTCACCCGGGCCAGCGAGACCGAGCCCGCGCGTACGGTGGTGGGCTGCCCGGGGCGGACGGGGGCGCCGCCGGCGTTCGGCGAGCTGACCGGTCCGACCATCCCGGAAGCCCACGCGGTGGTGGTGCCGCCGGCCCCGGACGCGTGCACCTGAGCGCGGATGTAGGCGCCCTGGTCAGCGCTCGTGAGCGTGTAGGTGTTCTGCCCCGCCCGTCCGACCGGGCGGCAGCCGGCGGAGCAGCGGTAGAACTGGGCCTGTTCGCTCGAGGCGCCGCGGTAGCTGCCGCCGGTCAGCGAGATCCGGCTGCCGAGCCTCGGCCGGCCGGTCAGCCTGGGCGCGGCGGTGATGCTGGGCGGCGTGACGTCCGCCCCGGGCGGAGTCGGCAGCGGCGGGGTGATCGGGACGAGGGTAAGCTGCTCCGTGACCGGGCCGACCGCGGGACTGGTGACGGTCGCCTGTCCGTCGGCGTTGGTGGCGGTGACCGTGACCCTGAAGTAGTCACCCTGATAGGCGTAAGCGAAGATCAGAAAGGTGTCGGTGCTGCCGTTGCCTTGTGGGGTGCCGAGGCCCTGCTGCAGGCAGGTTGAGAGGTCGGTGGGGCTCGTGCACGCGAGCCATTCGTAGCTGAACCCGCCGGACGGATTCCAGGTGCCCGGCGAGGCGGTGAGCGTCTGGCCGGCGGCCGGCGCCCCGCCGATGCTCGGCGCCGTGATGCTCACCGGGGGCGCGGGCGCGGCGACGGGTCCGAGCGGCTGGGAGGCCGCCGGGGTCGAGCCGGCCGAGTCGGTCTCGGTCACGAGCACGCGGACCTGCGCGCCGACGTCGGCGGCCGCGAGCGTGTACGTCGAGGCTGCGGCCGAGGGGATGTTCTGCCAAGTGGAGCCGTCATCGGTCGACCGCTGCCAGGCGTAGGTGACGGTTCCGGACGGTGACCACGTCCCGAGGCCCGCGGTCAGGGTCCGGCCTTGCTTGGCGATGCCGGCGATCGTCGGGGCGCTGGTGTTCGCGGGCGGCACGACGTCGACGGGGCCGAGCGGGTTCGACGTGGCAGACGTCAGGCCGGCGCTCGCGGTGTCGTCGGTGACGAGCACGCGGACGTACTCGCCGGTGCTGGCGTCCGTCAGCGTGTACTGACTGGCGCTCGCGCCGGGGATGCCGGTGAACGGGCCCGACGCGCCAGGCGCCTCCTGCCACTGGTAGCTCACGCCGGTGGAGGCGCTCCAGCTGCCGGGGGTCGCGGTGAGCGTCTGTCCGGTCTGGGGTGTGCCGGAGATGGTCGGGAGAGTGGTGTTGAGCGGATCGTGCTCGGCGCCCGAGGAGGTGTGGAACGTGTAGTCGTAGCCATAAGCGGTCCCGTCGGCGTTCTCGGCGACGAGACGGAAGTGATAGGAGGTGCCGGGAGTCAGGTTGCCGACGATGTCCTGCACCCCGGCGAGCGCCGGGCCGGTCCCGATGTCCTGCGGGGTGGTGTGCTGGCCGTACGCGGTGGTAGGGCCGTACTCCCAGTAGTAGCTGGTATCGACCCCGTTGGGGTAGACGCCGCCGGCGAGCTCGACGACGCCAGGCTCGGACGCGGCCGCGTAACTGCCGCCGATACCGGGACCGCCGGCGGCCACGTCTCCCGAGATCGAGCCGTTGCCCGTCGGGCCGTCGTACCCCGGGCCGGCGTTGCAGATGTACGAGGGCTCGGTCGTGCAGGTGCCGCTCGAGCCGGAAACGATGTCGTTGAGCAGCCTGCGGTCGCTGTAGGACCACTCCGGGGTGGTGCCGTCGACAGCGGCGACGGCTTCGAAGGCGGCGGACAGGGGAGTGGCGAGGCTCGTCCCTCCGACCAGTATCCACCCGCCGTTGCCCGCGTCGTAGACCTCAAGGCCGGTGTCAGGGTCGGCGTCGGCGGAGAAGTCGTTCCAAGCGCGGCCGGGGCAGCCGGTGTCGGCCTGCCACGTGGGCTTCTGTTCGTAAAGGTTGCACCCGGAGCCCGTCCCGTCGCCAGTGCTCGTGTCGAGCGACCAGGCGGACTCGTCGAAGCCGCGGGTGTCGTGGTTGGGGTTGGTCAGCGAGCTGCCGCCGACGGCGGTCACGTCCGGTAGTGACCCGGGCTGGGTGTCGTTGCCGTCGCCCTGGTAGCCGTAGTCTCCGGCGGCGGCCAGTGAGGCGGCGCCGGGGAACGACCAGGTGCCGCCGAGGGGGCCTCCGATGGGGGCGCCGAAGCTCATCGAGATCTGGTTGGCGCCGAGATTGTGCGCCGTCTGCACCGCGGCATAGAGATCCGACAAGTAAGCGCTGTCGGCCTCGACGAGGATGATCCGGCAATTGGGGCAGAGCGACGAGACCGCGTCGAGGTCGAGCGACTCCTCGACCTCCCACTGCGGGTCGTTGTCGGGCAGCGGGGAGGCTTGCCCGTCCTGGTTGACCTTGCTGAAGCAGCCGTCGGCGGTCGTGCATGCACTGAGGCCGTTGGTGGAGCGGAACGTGCCGAGGTCCGATTCGGCGCTGGGGTCGTCGTAGGCGTCGACGATGGCCACGGTGTCGGTGCCGCCTTTGTTCGCCGACAGCCAGGTCAAGTCGTAGGCGGACTGCAGGTAGGCGGCGGTGCCATAGCTCGGCGCGGCCTGCGCGCTTGGCTCGGTGGCGGGCTTGGTCCTCGGCTCGGTGGCGGCGGGGCGCGCGCCGGCATGTGCCTGCGGGTGGACCGGCGTGTTGGTGCCTGCGTGCACGACGATCCGCGCGAAGCAGGTGGCGGTGGTGGCGGTCGCCGGCGGGCACGCGCTCTTGGCGGCGACCTGCGAGGGAGAGAGGCCGGTCAGCTGGTGGAGCGCCGCGGCGGATGCGCCTGGGCTGACGGGTACCGCGGCCGGTTCGGAGGTATGAGCAGCGCGCGCGGCGGGGGCCGCGACGAGGGCAGTCGCGAGCACGCAGACGAGCGCGGTGGAGCGCTGACGGTGGCGACGGCGCATGAAAGAGACATAGGCCCGCGCGGCGCCGAGCCGGAACTTTCGCCGGAGAAGTAGGCGGATGTTGTCCCACCGGCCCGCGGCCGTGAGCCGGGTGTCAGTGCCCTATTGACGTGGCGAGGCCGGCGGCGATCGGCGTCCGATGTCGGACGCCGGTCGGCAATCCGCGGAGCAACCGCGAGAAGATGCCCTTGAGCGTCTGCTTGCCGTATGCGTGCGATCCGTCGTGCATCGTCAGCACGGCGATCGACACGCGTGCGCAGCCCCTGACGAGCAGCGCGACCTGGTGGTCGAGCAGGCCGGTGCCGTATCCCCACCCGCCCTTGAAATAGAGCTTCCAGCCCTTCGGCGCGACCTCGCCGATCCCCCAGCGCTCGGACGGCACGATTCCCGCGAGCAACGACATCGCGTAGGCGCGGTGGCGCTGGGTGATGTAGCTGTCGATGCGGAGGAAGAACTTCGTCTGGTCGGCGGCGGTGACCTCGGTCTCACCCCAAATCGGCGACGCGCTGAAGTGGTTCATCCCGACGCGCTGAGCGAGCGCGCGTAGCGCCCCCTGGCCGACCGTGTCGAATACGACCTGGGCGTCATCGTTGTCCGACTCGGTGATCATCGGTCCGAGGAGGGACTTCTCGCGCGCGCTGAGGTCCCGGCCCCGGACCGACGGCTCGTCCAGATAGGCGACCATCAGCATCGCCTTGACGACGCTCGCGGACCACTCGTCGTGGTCGGGACGGTAGCCGTAGAAGCGGCCGTCGCCGGTGCGCACGGCGAACGCGATGTCCCCGGTTCGCCTGTCCGCGTAGCCGATCGCCGCCAGCATGTGGGGATGCCAGAGGGCGGCGAGCGGCTTGCCGGTGCCGGGGACGTGGCACTGCATGGACGGGTTGCCCGTCGTGGTGGTGCCGGCATGGCTGGGCGCTGCGATCAGAGCCGCGCCCGCCGCGAACACGGCGACCGCGGGAAGGCATCGCGAGCGGAGGCTGCGAGGACGCACGTCCACATTGTTCCGGCTTGTTCCGGCTCAGACACCGGCGCCTTATCTGTGACAAGCGCCGGCGAGGACTCAGAGAGGAGAAAACATTGGGCGCGAGCGTGACACTGGAGCGCGCTTTGGTTCAGTCACTCAAATGAGGACAAGCTGCGCGGCAGACCACAAGCTCCTGACGTCTGCTCTTCGCTTCGTCGTGGCTCGCGCCCTATGAACAACCTACGCCGCCGCCGGCGCGCCGGCAAGACCGCCTGGAGGTCCACCCCGCAAATACCGAGAACAAGCCGCCTCCCCGGTTCGCAGCCGGCAGGCGGCTGGCGGCCGGGCGAGAGCGCCCCCGGCGTGATTCGAACACGCGACCCACGGCTTAGAAGGCCGTCGCTCTATCCAGCTGAGCTACGGGGGCGGGTCCCTGGAACAGTACGGGGATACAGGTCTGTTGATCGGCGCCGGCATCGGCCTCGGCGCCGGCCACGCGATGGCCGGGACGACATGAGCCATGTCGGTCCCGGCCATGCGCTGGGGGTCACGCGGCGATCGGCAGCTCGGAAGGGTGGCCGTCGAGCTGCGCGGTCGCGAGCAACACGAGGCGCCTGAGCGAGCCCGGCTCGGCGTGGTCGTACAGGGGACTGGCAAGCCCGTCGGTGACGATCCGCTCGGCCATGGCCATTCCCTTGACCTCGATGGCTTCGGGGCTGCCCAGGCGCGCGATCATCGCCTCGATGGCGTCCTGCGCTTCGAGCACCGCTCGGCGGTTGACGATCGAGCCGAGCGCTCGAGTCACCGACGGGCGGCGTGCCTCGTCGAGGATGCGACGCCACGTCCGGACCATGTCGCTGCGCCGGCGGTCGCCGGTGAGCTGGCTCGCGCGCAGCGCAAGCTCTGGTGAGGAGGTGGGATTTGTTCCTTCCGCGAGCATCTGGGTGAGCGCGTCGCGCCTGGCGGCAACGGTCAAACGCAGCTTGATCGATGCCGACGCCGAGTCGTCCCCGGTGCTACGCGAGTACGAGTTACCTACCGTGTGGGGGATTCCAATCGTGGGCATGTCCACTCCTAGCTGACTGCTGCCGGCGGTGCCCAGCGTCGGACGCGGGACCTCGGCGCAGTTCCATGTCGGCGTCGGACCGGGGCTCCGGGCCCCGCCTCACCGACTGTCTTTACGTCTATGAGTGTTGTCCGCGACCCGTGAAGGAAACGTGCAGGGCCGGCGCGGGGACCTAAAGGTTGTGTGAAGCCGGGCGCGGTCCCGTAGCGGCGGCAATGGTAGATTCAGCTTTCCGCGGTGGGCGTAGCTCAGTTGGTAGAGCTCCTGGTTGTGGTCCAGGCGGTCGTGGGTTCGAATCCCATCGCTCACCTTTCGTGAAATGCCCCGACTAGCGGGGCTTTCTTGCGATTAGCGGCCGGCGGGCAGATGAGCCAGCTGTTCCGTTGTACCACTTGAGCCAGTGGGGCCGACGAGATGGATCGAATCGCCGCCCGACTCCTGCTCTAGCCGAACCCTGGTTGCCACCGCGCCGTGGCGCGCAGATTGATAGCTGAGCTGCCGGCATCTCAACCCGTCAGCGACGATCCCGGCGCCGTCGAGGTCGCGGACCGTCGGATCGCCGTGATGCGGCAGCGATCCGTGCGGCCGCTCCTTCTCGTCCAGAGCGGCAAGGGCTCCGGCGACAATCGCATTTCCGAAGGCGCGGAAGCCTTGGGCCGAATCGGTGGCAGGGTGCTGACTGTCGCTGTCGCGGAGAGCGGCGGTCTGCTCATGAGCGCCGAGCTGAGTGTTGCTTGTCGTAGATTCACATGCCCTGGGCGGCTAGTGGACGACCGCAGCCTCGCGCTACCTCGATACGCCAAGCACGCGAGCGACGGCTTCGGCGCGATTCGACGAGCGTGTCTTGGTCAAGATCTGCTTGACGTGCCACTTGACGGTTGCCTCACTCACGAAGAGCCGTCGTGA
>DATJYY010000242.1:0-118769 GCA_035499395.1 Solirubrobacteraceae bacterium | reverse complement strand
GATGTTCATGAGGTGCCAGACGTCCGCGTAGCGAGAGCAGATCAGATAACCGACGACGCGCCGGTCTTCGATCGCGGCCAGGCATACGCCCGAGGGCTTGGACAGCTCCAGCACGAACATGGCCAGCGACCACGGCGTGGGGAATGCGCGCCGCTCGATCGAGATGACCTGCGGAAGATCGGAGTAACCCAGCGACCGGATCGTGACGGATGGGCTGTTCATTGCCTGCGGTTAAGAGCGGTGAGCCATCTCGGCGTCTGGAGCGCGCAGGTAGTCCGGCCGGACCTCGTCAGCGGCACTCGCCCGCAGACTCGCGGCGAGCCTGCAGTGATTCGTGGCCGTGACCCTGTGCAGCTGCGAATCGTCGTCTGGGATGAAGGCTCCCGATCGCTCGAGAACCCCTCGGAATGCTATCGCTCCGTCCCCGATCGCCAGCGCGGCCTCACCGAGCGGCGAGATCAGCTCGGCGAGCGCCTGGGGCGCGAACGCCTTCGGGAGCAGGAGCGCGTTGTCGAACTCGAGCGCCTCGTCGATCCGCCAGCTCGCCGCGAACACCTCGCCGCGACGGGCGTCGAGCACCGCGAACACCGCATCGAGCCCGGCGGCCGACGGACGGGCCTCCGGCCCCGCGAGCGCGAGCGACTGGAGCGTCGAGACCCCGACGAGCGGAATGTCCCTGGCGCGGGCGAGCGCCCTGGCGGTCGCGATCCCGATCCGCAACCCCGTGAACGTGCCGGGTCCGAGGCCGACGGCGATCCGGTCGACGCCGTCCCAGCCGATGCCGGCGCGCTTCAGCACCGCGGCCGTGAGCGGCAGCAGCCGCGTTGCGTGTCCGGGCCGCTGGCCCGGGCGCGGATCGTCGCGAGCCATATACACGACCTCGCCCGCGCCGGACAGCGCAACGGTGGTCGACGGTGTCGCGGTATCGAACGCCAAGATCCTCACGGCTCGATCGTCACCACCCGGCGATCACCGCCGGCGTGCTCGATCACGACCCGAGCGGCCAGTCGCGACAGCTCGGCGATCGTCGCGACCCCGTTCTCCGGCCACTCCACGAACGCGATCCGGTCCGGAGCGATGTAGTCCGCCAGCAGGGCGGGATCCTCGCTCCCGAGATCCGCCACCCGGTAGAGGTCGAGGTGCGAGACGGGGACGCTCGCCTCGTAGCGCTGGCCGATCGTGAACGTCGGACTGGTCACGACTCCATCGATCCCGAGCGCACGGCACGCCCCGCGCACGAACGTCGTCTTGCCGGCGCCGAGCTCGCCCTCCACGAGCACGACATCGCCGGGCGCGAGCCCCGCCGCCAGCTCCGCGGCGAGCGCCTCGGTCTGCGCGGGATCACTGGTCTCATGGCGCCGGGACATCGGCACATGGCAATGTAGACGAGCCGTACGGTCCCATTACCCCGGGCGGTCCGGTACCGTCAGACGCGAGGATGAGCGCCCCCACCCTCGAATCAGCCCTGTAATGCTGGATCGCTTCAGAAAGCGGTTCGAGCCGGAGATCTCGCGCCTGCGCGGCTCGGACACCGCGAAGGCCGCCGGCCTCGCCGGCGCGATGGTGGCCAACAACGTGATCGCGCTCGGCTCGGTGATCGTGTTCTCGCGCCTGCTCACCGACTACGGCTCGCTCGCCGCGCTCGTCAGCTATTTCCTGATCCTGGCCGTGGTCGGGTATGCGATGCAGCTGGCGACCGCCCGCGAGGCCGTCCTCGGCCACCTCGGGGTCGGGCCGGCCCTGGCCGCAACGATCAAGAACTGGATGAAGTGGCTGCTGGTGTTCACGGCGGTCATGACGGTTCTGTCGATCCTGTTCCGTCATCCGATCGCCGAGGCGGTCGGGGTCAAGCAGCAATGGGGCGCGGCGCTCGGAATCCCGGCCGGCTGCCTCTATCTGATGCTGTGCATGCTGCGCGGCTTCCTCCAGGGCCTCGGCGACTACCGCGCGGTCGGCATCAGCCTCGTCGGCGAGCAGGCCGCCCGGCTCGTGATCGGCGGCGTGCTCGCGGCGGTCGGGCTCGGCGTCACCGGCGCGTACATCGGAACCCCGCTGTCGTTCGTGGCGATGATGGTCTACTGCGCGGTGCCCCTCCGGCGCCGGCTCGGTGTCGCCGTGACCGGACAGCGCCCGGCGGTGCCTCTGTGGGACCACGTCCGGGGCGCGTGGACGGCGATCGCGGCGCTCGGGATCATCGCGGTGCTCCAGAACATCGACATCATCGCCGCCAAGCACCGATTCTCCTCCGACCTCGCGAGCTCCTACAGCGCCACCGCGGTCGCCGCCAAGGTCCTCATCTGGGTGGCGATGGGAGCCGGCTTCTACCTGGTTCCCGAGGTTTCGCGCCGGCATGCCGCCGGACAGGAGGGCCGTCCGGTCCTGGGCAAGGCACTCGCGATCGTCGGCGTCGCGGCGATCCCCTGCCTGCTGATCTACGCCTTCGGGTCCACCCCGCTGATCCGGGCCGCGTTCGGCTCCAAGCGCCTGCTCGCGGTCGACGCGCTGTTCATCCTCGGGGTCGCGTTCACCGTGCTCGCTGCGACCTACCTCGCGGTCCAGTACATGCTCGCGCTCAAGCGCACCTGGTTCCTGCTGCCGCTCGGCCTCGTTGCGGTCGCCGAGCCGATCCTCCTGCTCCAGGCGTCGGAGGAGCCGAAGGGGTTCGCGACGGTCGTACTCGGAGTCCAGATCGTCGGCGCGGTGATCGCGTTCGGGATGGCACTCCGGCCCGACAAGGCTCGGCCCGGCGCCGCCGATGAGCCTCCGCCCGGCGGCATCGAGGAGCCCGAGCTGGTAGGCGCCTCCGGGTTGTCGTAGCCGGGGAATTCGGCCCAGCTACGCCTCGGCTCACCGCCGAGGAGACCGGGGCCGAATTCCCTTAACGGAATCCGGCGCGTTCACCCTCGGGCCGCGACCGCTGTCGGAGCCGGATTTCGCCCGGAATCCGGCGCGTTCACCCTCGGGCCGCGACCGCGGTCGGGGCCGGATTTCGCCTATTCGCTGACGCGCTCGATCAGGAACGAGATGCGGACGAGCGCCCGCCACTCGTCGAGATTCTCGCCGCGCAGGCCGATCGAGACGACATCGAGAGCCTTGATGTTCCGGATCGTCTCCTGCGCCTCGGCGAGTGCGGCCTTGACAGCCTCGTCGGAGCTGGTAGTCGAGCTGCCGACGAGCTCGATGATCTTTGTGACGGCCATCGGCTAGAACAGCCCGAGCTGTGCCACCGGCTCTGGGTGGCCGACGGCGGCTGGGGTCTCGTCCGGATCGTCCGGTGCGTCGTCGATCTCTGGGACGGGCTCGTACAACTGCGGCTGGTCGGGGGGGCCGAGCGCGAGCAGATCGGGGATCCGGTGGAAGTCCTTCCGGAGCGCCTCGAGCGTCGACGGTGTGTACAGCGCCGCGGCTGGGTGATACAGCGGGTACAGCCGCACGGCGCGCGGCCCGATGATCCGCACCTCCTCGTGACCGTGCAGTCGCGAGATCCCGGTGGTGTCGGCGCGCAGCAGCTTGGTCGAGAAGTTCCCGAGCGTGCAGATCACGGTCGGCTCGATCAGCTCCACCTGGCTGCGCAGGTAGTCCTGGCAGGCCTCGATCTCATTCGGCTGCGGGTCTCGGTTGTCGGGAGGCCGGCACTTGAGGACATTGCATATCCACACCTCTTTCCGGTCCATCGAGATCTCCGCCAGGAGCTTGTCGAGCAGCTTGCCCGCCTGCCCGACGAACGGCAGCCCCATCCGGTCCTCGTTGGCGCCAGGCGCCTCGCCGATGAACATCAGATCGGCGTCCGCGTTACCAGCACCGAACACGACCGTGGTGCGGGTCTGATGGAGCGGGCAGCGGACGCATCCACGCGCTTCTTCGTAGACGGCCCTCAACAGCTCGCGTCGCTCGGGGGCACTCCTCACTGTCGGCGATGGTAACCCCGTCCGCGGACGCGGCGGGGGCGCCGACCTCGCAATTACGCGCGAATTCTGGGGTCTCGCGCCGCCTCGCGCCCCGGCACCCCCGAGAAACCCGCAACTCGGGCTCCGGGCGTGACGTGGCTCACATCGGAGCTGCGTGACCATGGCCCCGGCCGGGGTATCATCGCGATAGAGGCCGTCACGCGAGCGTCGCGGATGGACCTCTTCGTGGACTGATTGCTTTCGCCGCCGACCGGTATCTCAAATGCGGGAACTGGAACGGGAACCCTCCATTGACACGCCAGCCTGTGCGCGCCTCGCCATCGTCGGCCGGGGGCGTGTCGGTAATGCACTTGCCGGCGCCCTGTCCCGTGCCGGGTATGAGGTGTCCACGCCACTCGGGCGCGGCGCGGACGGGCTCGGCGCCGCTGCCGTGCTGCTCTGCGTTCCCGACGCGGAGATCGCTTCTGCCGCCTCGCACGTGGCTACGGGACCGCTCGTGGGCCACTGCTCGGGTGCCACGGGCCTGGGAGAGCTCACGCCGCACGAGGCGTTTTCGTTGCATCCGCTGATGACCGTGACCGCCGAGGGTGCCGACTTCGCCGGCGCCGGCGCGGCGATCGCCGGAACCACGCCTCGCGCGCTCGGGTTCGCCGCGGAGATGGCGGTCGCGCTCGGAATGCGACCGGTCGAGGTCGCCGAGCACGACCGGGCCGCGTACCACGCGGCGGCGTCGATCGCGTCGAATTTCCTAGTCACGCTGGAGGCCGCCGCCGAGCAGGTCGGCGCCGCCGCCGGGCTCGAGCGCGAGCAACTGGCGCCGCTTGTCCGGGCCACGGTCGAGAACTGGGCCCGTCTCGGGCCCGAGCGTGCCCTGACCGGGCCGGTCGCCCGCGGAGACGAGGTCACGATCGCGCGTCAGCGGGCCGCGGTCGAGGAAGCGGCTCCGGACCTGTTGGCGCTGTTCGACGAGCTCGTGGCCGCGACGCGCGCACTCGCGGCGGCCCGCGATCGGGAGGCGGCGCCAGCGTGAAAATGATCCGCACCATCGCCGACCTCCGCGCCGAGCTGCTCGAGTCCCGCCGAGCCGGCCGGCGGATCGGCCTGGTTCCGACGATGGGCGCGTTCCACGAGGGCCACCTGTCGCTGATGCGCCGCGCTCGCCACGACTGCGACGTGGTGGTCGTGTCTCTGTTCCTCAACCCGACGCAGTTCAACGACGCCGGCGACCTCGACGCCTACCCGCGCGATCCCGACCACGACGCCGAGCTCGCGACCGAGGTCGGCGTCGATTACCTGTTCGCGCCCACGGTCGACGAGGTCTACCCATCCGGCTTCGCCACGACCGTTTCGGTCGCCGGGCTCACCGAGACGCTCGAGGGCGCCCACCGGGGCCGCGCCCACTTCGACGCGGTCGCGACCGTCGTCACGAAGCTCTTCAACATCGTCTCGCCCGATGTCGCCTACTTCGGCCAGAAGGACGCGCAGCAGACGGTCGTGATCCGCCGGCTCGTCCGCGACCTCGACATGCCGGTGACGATCGAGGTGTGCCCCACGGTCCGCGAGGCCGATGGGCTGGCGATGTCCAGCCGCAACGTGCACCTCTCGGAAGACGATCGCGTCCGGGCGACCGCGCTGCATCGCGCGCTCCGCGCCGCGCAGGACGCGGTCGACGCGGGCGAGCGCGACCCCCATGCCGCCCGAGACCAGGCGCTCGCCGAGCTCGCGGCCGCCGAGATCGAGCCGGAGTACGTCGAGCTGGTGTCGGTCGACACCCTGGCGCCGGTGCGCCGGATCGACCGCGACTTCCTAGTCGTCCTCGCCGCCCACGTCGGCGGCACCCGACTCATCGACAACCAGCTGATTCGCCTGTCGCGCAACCACGATCGCGAGGTGGCGACCCCGTCGCGGGCGCCAACCATCGCTTCAAGGAGGTAACCGACGTGTCCGCAACCCCGCGTATCCCGATCCCTCAGAACCTCGACGCGCCGCTGCCGATGACGCTTCCGCGGCTTGGTGAGAAGAAGCGCCTCGGGGAGCCGATCGTGATGGTGACCGCCTACGACTATCCGTCCGCTCAGGTCGCCGAGGCAGCCGGCGTCGACGTGGTGTTGGTCGGTGACTCGGGCGCGATGACCATGCTCGGCTACCCGTCGACCGTGCCGGTGTCGATCGACGAGATGATCATGCTCGCCTCGGCCGTGCGACGGGGTCTACAGACACCGCTGCTGGTCGGGGACCTGCCATTCGGGTCCTACGAGGCCTCGGACGAACTGGCAATCGCCACCGCCCAGCGATTCATCAAGGAGGCCGGCTGTGACGCGGTCAAGCTCGAGCGCGGCGGGACCAGCGTTCAGCGCGCCCGGGCGATCGTCGAGGCGGGGATCCCGGTGATGGGCCACGTCGGGCTGACGCCTCAGACAGCGACGGCGCTCGGCGGCTACCGCGCCCAGGGGCGCACGGCCGAGCGCGCGCTCGGCGTCGCCCGTGACGCGCTGGCGCTCGAGCGGGCGGGTTGCTTCTCGCTCGTGTTCGAAGCGATCCCGGCGGCGGTCGCTGCCGCCCTGGTCCCGCGCCTTAGCATCCCGGTGATCGGAATCGGCGCGGGTGCCGCGACCGACGGCCAGGTGCTCGTGTTCCACGACCTGCTCGGCATCTACGACGGCCACGCGCCGAGGTTCGCCAAGCGCTACGGGGAGATGCGCGAGCAGATGATCGCGGGCGTGGCCGCCTACGCGGCAGAGGTGCGCAGCGGATCGTTCCCCGGCCCCGAGCACGCGTACTCGATCGACGACGACGAGCTGCAGACGTTCGAGGCCGGTCTCGACGAGACCCAGTAGGACGAACTCACATAGCGCCGGAAGGCGGCGCGCGAATACCATCCCCCCGGATGCCGCGCCTCGGAGATCTGTTCGCTCCGCGCGACCGGGCTTACTTCGAGTTGTTTGAGGAGGCCGGGCAGAACGCGGTGCAAGCGACGGGCCTGCTCGAGCGGATGCTGGTCAACTTTCCGGACACCCGCGAGCTGGCCGGCGAGATCCTCGAATGCGAGCATGAAGGCGACCGGATCACGCGCGACATCATCGATCGGCTCAACCACACGTTCGTGACTCCGATCGACCGCGAGGACATCCTCGCGCTCGCCTCGGCGCTCGACGACATCGTGGACTACACCGAGGAGGTCGCCGACTACCTCGGCCTGTACCAGATCGAGGCGCCTATGGACCAGGCGATCAGCCTCGCACGGGTGCTCAACCTCGCCTGCCAGGAAGTCGGCAAAGCGATCCCGCTGCTGCGGGGGTTCAGGGATCTCTCCCAGCACACAGTCGAGGTCAACCGCCTGGAGAACGAGGGCGACAAGATCACCCGCGAGGCCGTCGCCTCGCTGTTCGACGCGCCGATCGACCCGATGGTCGTGATTCGCTGGAAGGACCTGTTCGAGCGTCTCGAGGAGGCGATCGACTCCACCGAGCACGTGGCGTACATCCTCGAGGGGATCGTTATTAAGAACTCGTAGGCCGGTGTGTCTCACTATTGGCACGCGCCGTGCGCTGTTGTAGCTTGCGCGCGTGGAGTCGAGGGAGCTGCCCACCGGTGCCGGCCTGGCGGTGCGCGACATCGTTGTCTCGTTCGGCGGGATCACCGCGCTTGACGGCGTATCCGTCGACGTGTCCCCGGGAGAGGTTCTCGGGGTGATCGGGCCCAACGGGGCCGGGAAAACCACGCTGTTCAACGTCATCTGTGGGTTCGTGCGACCCGACGAAGGGACGCTCAGCTGGCGGGGCCAGCCGATGGCGCGCGTCGCGCCGGATCGCCTCGCTTCGATCGGGATCGCGCGCACGCTCCAGGGCGTCGGCCTGTTCCCCGGCCTGACCGTGCTCGAGAACGTGATGGTCGGCGCGCAGCGGTTTCGCAAAACGCACGTGGTCACCCAGATGCTGGGCCTGCCGTGGGCCGACCGCGACGAGCGGCGGCAGCGCGATCGGGCGGTAGGGGCGCTCGCCAAGCTCGGCTGCGACGACGTCGCGGGCCGGCTGCCCGGCACGCTTCCTTACGCAGTCCAGAAGCGGGTCGCGCTCGCGCGGGCACTCGTATGCGAGCCCGAGCTCCTGCTCCTCGACGAGCCCGCCGGGGGGCTCGACGCACGCGAGCTGTCGGACCTCGGTGAGCTGATCCGGTCGCTCGGCTCGGGCGTTGGCGTGATGCTGGTCGACCACCACATGGATTTCGTGGTGTCTGCGTGCGACCGCCTCGTCGTGCTCGACTTCGGCCGCGTGATCGCGGACGGGGAGCCGGCGGTTATTCAACGCGATCCACGCGTGCTCGAGGCGTACCTCGGTCGCGAGGCCGAGGATGTCGAGGTGGCGACAAGAGGCGCCGACGATGCTCAGGCTTGAGAATCTGACCACCGACTACGGACCGGTGCGCGCGGTCGACCACGTCTCGCTCGAGGTCGCCGAGGGCTCGATCACCGCGGTCCTCGGCGCCAACGGTGCGGGCAAGACGTCCCTGCTGCGCACCGCCACCGGCCTCGTCAGGCCGAGCTCGGGAACCGTAAAACTTCACGGTGAGGACATCACGCGCCTGCCCGTCGAGATGATCGTGCGTCGGGGGCTGGCCCATGTACCCGAGGGCCGGGGCGTAATCGCCGAGCTGACCGTGGAGGAGAACCTGCGCCTCGGCGGGCTGTGGCGCGGGCGCGAGGCCGCGCCACTGTCCGAGATCTATGAGCTGTTCCCGCGCCTCGAGGAGCGCAAGAGCCAGCCAGCGTCACGGCTCTCGGGCGGTGAGCGCCAGATGCTCTCGATAGGGCGGGCGCTCGTCGGGCGCCCCCAAGCGCTATTGCTCGACGAGCCTTCGCTGGGACTCGCGCCGGTACTTGTCGCGCAGATCATGGGCCTAGTCCGCAGACTCGCCGACACGCTCGGGCTCGCGGTGCTGCTGGTCGAGCAGAACGCGCGCAGCGCGCTGTCGATCGCGAACCGCGGGATCGTCCTCAGCCTGGGCCGGGTGGTCGCTGATCAGGAGCCCGACGCACTAGTCGCCGACGACCGCCTGCTCCACGCCTATCTGGGGTTCTAGCGCGCCATGACCAAGTTCATCGACCTCACGCTCAACGGCATTTCGACCGGCGCGATCTACGCCGCGGTCGCGCTCGCGCTGGTACTGATCTGGCGCTCGACCCGCGTCGTGAACTTCGCCCAGGGCGCGATGCTGATGTTCACGACGTTCATTGCGTCGGCCGTGATCAACTCGGGCGGGTCGTACGTGCTCGGGTTCGTCGTGGCGCTGGCCTCGGGGTTCGTCCTCGGCGCGATCGTGGAGCGCGGTGTCGTCCGGCGGGTCGAGAACGCGCCGCCGCTGAACGCGGTGATCCTGACGCTCGGCCTGTACACGTTGCTGGTCGCGATCGCCGGGATGATCTGGGGGAACACGCCCCGTTCGTTCCCCGCCGCGTTCTCGCTGCACGGCTACACGGTCGGCGGCACCACCCTGCTGTTCACCCCGAACGACACGTTCATCGTGCTCGTGGTGATCGCAGTCGCGGCGGCGCTCGCGTTCCTGTTCCGGGCGACGTCGTTGGGGCTGCGGATGCGGGGAGCGGCGTTCTCCCCCGAGGTGGCCCGGCTGCTGGGGGTGCGCGTCGGGCGGATGCTGACACTCGGTTGGGCGCTGGCCGCGATGGTCGGGTCACTCGCCGGGGTGCTGGTCGCGCCATCGGTCTTCCTCGGTCCGAACAGCTTCGACCCGATCCTGATCATCGGGTTTGTCGCAGCTGTGCTCGGTGGGCTCGACAGCCCACCGGGCGCTGTCGTCGGCGGCCTCGTACTCGGGCTCGCGCTGTCGTACGTGTCGGGCTACGAGGGCGCGTCGCTGGTGCCGCTGGCGGCGCTCGTGATCCTCGTGATCGTGCTGATGTTCCGCCCAACCGGGCTGTTCTCGGCGACCAAGGAACGGCGGGTGTGACCTCTCGCCCGCTCGCCCTGTTTAGAGGGAGCACGCTGTTGCGCTCGCTCGCGATCGTGGTGGTCGCCGGTGTGGTCCTGTACGTCGTCACCGACTCGCTGGACTCGTACCGCAACCTCCAGCTCGCCTACGGTGGGTACTACTTCTGCGTGCTCGCCGGGCTCACCGTGCTCGCCGGCTCGAGCGGTCAGATCTCGCTCGGACAGGGCGCGTTCATGGCCGTCGGGGCGTACGCGTTCTGCAAGCTGAACGCGGCGCCGGTCGCATGGTCGGTGTTTCCCTCGCTGGTCGGGGCGGTGGTCGCCACCGTGCTCGTCGGGATCCCGGTCGGCGCGGCGGCGAGCCGGCTGCGCGGGCCCTACCTGGCCGGGGCGACGCTCGCGTTCGCTGTCGGACTCCCGGCGCTCGCGGACAAGTTCCCGGCGTTCCTCGGCGGGGAGAACGGGTTGTCGGTAAACCCGCCGACGCCGCCCTCCTGGCTCGGCACGAACTTCTCGCTCGAGCGGTGGGAGGCGTGGATCGCCTGCGCGGGCGCGCTGATCGTGGCGTTCGTTCTCTACAACCTGACCCACAGCGCGGTCGGGAGGTCATGGCGCGCCGTGCGCGACGACGAGATCGCGGCGTCGCTCTCGGGTCTGCGGGTAGGCCGCAGGCAGACGCTCGCGTTCGTGATCAGCGCCGCCTGCGCGGGGCTCGGCGGCGGTCTGCTCGCGGCCGTGCTCCAGCTCACCTCCCCGGGCGCGTTTCCGTTGCAGCTGTCGCTGACGCTGCTCGCCGGGGTCGTGATCGGGGGTTTGGGATCGCTGGTCGGAGCGGTCTGGGGCGCGGCGCTGCTGGTGTTCCTCCCGAACTGGACGAACGACCTCGCCAATTCGTTCTCGCTGTCAGGGAACGTCTCTCACAACCTCCCGATCGCGATCTACGGCGTGGTCCTGATCGGCGCGATGCTGGTCTGGCCGAGCGGAATCCAGGGCGCCCTGCGGGCGATCGGTCGCACGATCCGGCCGGCGATCGCGTCCGGGGGTGGGCGCGCAGCGCCCGAGCCGGCCGCGGACAAGGCCGAGCCTGCCAACGATGAGGAGGTCAAGGCATCGCAGCCTTAGATTCAGCCGGCGGTGGTGGACGACCCCCGCGTCCCGGGCGACGACCGTTGCGCGCGGCCGCGCGCGTTGACACGGCGCGGCGGCACGGGCGCGACCCCGAGCAGCGCCGCCTGGACCTTGCGCAGCCGTTCGTAGTCTCCGCGGATCCCGACGGCGGTGTCGTGGTAGAGGAACGCGTGGCGGAGGCGCACGAGCGCATAGGCGAGCGTCGCCGGGTCGACCGGCGGCTCGTAGCGGCCCGCCACGATTTCCTCCTCGATCAGCGCCTGGACGCACGCCACCGCCCGCGGCTCGACCGGGCCGGCGCTGGACGTCAGCATTCGCATGGCGCTGTCGCGCTCCTGTTCGAGCAGCCGCCGCACCGCGGTCGAGCGGGTGAGGGTGCGGTTGACCCGATCGAGCACCTCGAGCACGCCGGCCGCGCCGCGTCGTCTGACCTCGGCTCGCTTACGCGCGACGAGCAGCTCGAGCTGGGTGGCGATCACCTCTCCGAGCAGCGCCTGGCGGGATCCGAACCAGCGGTAGATCGTCGCCCGGCCCAGCCCGAGGCGCGACGCGACGACGGTGATGTCGACGCGCTGGCCATCGAGGTAGAGCTCGGTAACTACCGCCAGCACGTCATCGGGCGACGCGGTCGCGGGTCGCCCGCGTTTGCCCACTCTTGCCGGCCGGTCTACCGCCGGCCGGCTCGCGGGTCGATCGGATGTTGCAGCGCCCATCACCAGACTTTATATTTGAAACACCTGAGGGAAAACGTATTAAATTACATTCGGCGCGTCGAAGGGCGTGCCGGTACCAGCTGGTTCCACCATGTGGAGGAGGAGAGGTATGAGCTTTCGCCGCACCAAATCGCTGGCGTGCGTGGGAGTCATCGCCGTGGTCGCGCTGGCGGCGGCCGGCTGCGGCTCGTCGTCGAGCAGTGCCAGCAAGAGCAGTAGCAGTGGGGGGAGCAGCACCGGCAGCAGCAGCAGTAGTGGCAACGGCGGCGCCACCGCGCCCGGCGTTACCGCCACCGGCATCACGTTCGGTACTCACCAGCCGTTGACCGGTCCGGCGGCACCGGGGTACAGCGAGATTGCCCCCGCGTCGCAGGCGTTCTTTAACTACGTGAACGCGCACGGGGGCGTCTACGGACGGCAGATTCATCTGATCATCAAGGATGACGCCTACAACCCGACCAACACTGTCAACGTCGTCCACCAGCTGGTCCTCCAGAGCAACGTGTTCGGAATCTTCGAGGGACTCGGCACCCCGACCCACACGAAGGTCGTGAGCTTCCTCAACGCCTCCAAGATCCCGGATATGTTCGTCGCCTCCGGCTGCCCGTGCTGGGACGACGGGACGAAGCAGCCGTACACGTTCGGCTGGCAGCCGAACTACACGATCGAGGGCAAGATCCTCGGCCAGTACATCAAGCAGCACCTCGCCGGCCAGAAGGTCGGCGTGCTCTATCAGGACGACGACTTCGGCAAGGGCGGCCTGGCGGGAATCCAGGACGAGGTTCCCGGATCGGACATTGTCTCCAAGCAGGCGTACGAGTCCGGCACGACCACGCTCGCGCCGGAGATCACCGCCCTGAAGGCCTCCGGCGCGAAGATCCTCGTGGACTTCACGGTGCCGATCTACACGGCGATCGGGCAGCTCACTTCGTTCACGCTCGGGTGGAAGCCGCAGCTCGTAATCTCGAGCGTCGGGATCGACCCGACGACCGTCGGCGCGCTGCTGAAGTCCATCTCCAAGGGCAAGGCGTCCGGTACGGCCCTGATCGAAGGGGCGATCACCGACGGCTACCTGCCGTCTAACACCGACACGACGAACCCGTGGATCCAGTTGTTCATGAAGGTCCACTCCCAGTACGACGCGAGCGCGCCGTTCGACGGGAACGTCGAGTACGGGATGGCGAACGCCTACACGCTCGTGCAGGCGCTCGTGGCCGCCGGCAAGAACCTCACCCGTCAGGACCTCATCAACGCGGTCAACCAGCACGGCGCCAGCTGGAGCGGACCCGGGCTCGTGCCGTACCGCTACTCGACGACCGATCACGGCGGGTTCGGTGGCGCGGAGATCGGCATGGTCAAGAACGGCAAAATCGTCCTCTCCGGGGGGCCGCTCACGACCACGCCGGCATCCGGTTCGCCGATCACTCCATATACGGGGACTCAGCCCGCTCCGCCTGCGTCTGGGATCCCGTCGAACTGAGGCGTCGGGTACCCGCGTCTGCGGCCCGGTGCGCCGTCCGCCCGGGTCGCAGGCGATAGGGGCTGGGCGCGAGGGCCGCAGACCCGGGCACCCGCGGTCGCTCGCTCAAAAGCCAGTCGTTCCCCCCGAGGGGGGCTCGATGGCTCGGACGCCCCTCGCGGAAGCGCGAAAGGACGGCAGTGATACCGCGGCACGAGCGACGACCCAGTGGAGGAGCGAACAAACTCGCACAGGGGCGTCCGAGTGGCGCGAGGTCCGCTAGCCGTACTCAATCGTTCGAACGACCCTCGCCGGCGCGCCGGCCGCGATAGAGAACGGTGGGATGTCAGCGGTCACGACGGAGTTGGCCCCGATCACGCAGCGCTCACCGATAGTCACGCCGGTCGTGACCACGACGCCGGCGCCACACCACACGTTGTCACCGATCCGGGTCGGGCCTTTGCTGGTGAAGCCCTGCCACGTAACGGGCATGACCGGATCGTCGAAGCGGTGGGACGAGTCCGTGATGAAGCAGCCGTTGGCGAACATGCAGTGATCGCCGATCTCGACCAGCTCGAGGGAGGCCACCATCACCCCGAGGTTCAGGAACGTCCCGGACCCGATCCGGACGCGGGCGGTCCCGGGGGCGGTGATCCACACGTCCGGCTCGAACAGCGTGTGCGCCCCGATCTCGAGCCGGCCTTCGAGCAGCGCCTCGAGCACGTTGCCGTGCACCGGCCAGCGGACGAACGCCTCGCGGCGCATGAACTCCCAGTGGATCCGGGCGCGGTTCCACGGCAGCGAGTTGCGCTCGTACCAGCGCCACTTCTGGAGCCACAGTTTGAGGGCGGCCGCGTCGGCGCCCGGTGGCGGGGGGTCGCTCACGCCGGGGTGCCGATCAGCGTGCGGACGCCGCTGTCCGCCGGCGCGGGGTCGGCGTCTTCTTTGCCGCGCCGTTCGCCGCGGTCTTCTTGCCGGCGCCGTTGGTGGAAGGCGACGACTCCTTGCTCGCGGGGGCTTTCGCCCTGCCGACGCCGTTCGCCGACCGCGACGCCCGAACCGGCAGCACCTCGGCCAGAAATGCGCCGGTGTACGAGCCCGGGGTACCGGCGACCTTCTCGGGCGTCCCGGTGGCGATCACGCGTCCGCCCTCCTCTCCCCCTTCGGGTCCGAGGTCGATGATCTGGTCAGCGACCTTGATCACGTCGAGGTTGTGCTCGATCACGATGACCGTGTTGCCCGCGTTGACCAGGCGCGTGAGCACCTCGAGCAGCCGCTGGATGTCCGCGAAATGCAGGCCGGTCGTCGGCTCGTCGAGGATGTAGAGGGTCTGTCCGGTTGCCACCTTCGACAGCTCGGCGGCCAGCTTCACCCGCTGGGCCTCGCCTCCCGACAGCGTCGTCGCCGGCTGCCCGAGCCGCATGTATCCGAGCCCGACATCGTTGAGCGCCTCGACACGCCGACGGATCTTCGGAATATGGGCGAAGAACTGGAGTGCTTCCTCGATCGGCATCTCGAGCACGTCCGCGATCGTCTTGCCCTTGAAGCGCACGTCGAGCGTCTCGCGGTTGTAGCGCTTGCCGTGGCACTGCTCGCACGGGACGTACACGTCCGGCAGGAAGTGCATCTCGATCTTGATCTGACCGTCGCCGCGACACACCTCGCACCGGCCGCCCTTGACGTTGAACGAGAACCGGCCCGGCTTGTAGCCACGCGCTCTCGCCTCCTGCGTCTTCGAGAACAGCTCGCGGATCTGGTCGAACAGCCCGATGTAGGTCGCCGGGTTCGACCGCGGCGTCCGCCCGATCGGCGACTGGTCGACCGAGATGATCTTGTCGAGCTGCTCGAGCCCGATGATCCGCTTGTGGGCGCCTGCGCGCTGCCGGGTCCGGTGAAGCCGGTTCGCGACCGACTTGTAGAGCACGTCGTTGACGAGCGTCGACTTGCCCGAACCCGAGACGCCGGTCACGCAGCACAGCACCCCGAGCGGGATGCTCACATCGATGTTCTGGAGGTTGTGCTCGGAGGCGCCCTCGATCTCCACCCGCCCCGACGGCTTGCGACGGCGGCGCGGGGTCTCGATCGTGCGCGTTCCGGCCAGGAACTGGCCGGTTAGCGATTCCTTGACCTTGGCGACGTCGTCCGCGGTGCCCTGAGCGACGACGTGACCGCCATGCTCGCCGGCACCCGGCCCCATGTCGACGAGATGGTCCGCGGCCCGCATCGTGCCCTCATCGTGCTCGACCACGATCACCGTGTTCCCGACGTCCCGCAGGCGCTCGAGCGTGGCGATCAGCTTGTTGTTGTCGCGCTGGTGGAGTCCGATCGACGGCTCGTCGAGGATGTAGAGCACCCCGACCAGCGAGGAGCCGATCTGCGTCGCCAGCCGGATCCGCTGCGCCTCCCCGCCCGACAGCGTCGCGGCCGCGCGGTTCATCGACAGATAGCCGACGCCGACGTTGTCCAGGAACCGCAGGCGCTCTGAGATCTCGCGCAGCACCAACCGCGAGATCCGCTGGTCGTGCTCCGACAGCTCGAGCCCATCGACCCATTCCAGCGCCCGCCGCGCCGACAGCGCGGTGAACTCGTGAATCGCCGTTCCGTCGATCAGGACCGCTCGCGACTCGGGCCGCAGCCGTGCGCCCTTGCAGTCCGGGCACGGGCGCAGCGTCATGTACTCCTCGATCTTCTCGCGCGCGAGCTCGGAGTCCGTCTCCCGGTAGCGGCGCTCGAGGTTCGGCAGGATCCCGTCGAACGTTGCGCCGTACGAGCGCCGGCGGCCGAACCGGTTGCGGTACGTGACCTGCACTCGGTCGCCATTCGTCCCGTACAGGAAGAAATCCCGCGAGCGCTCGTCGAGATCCTCCCACGGCGTATCGAGGTCGACGTCGTAACGCTCGGCGATCGCCTGGATCAGCTGGTCGTAGTAGTCGGACGCGCTCGCCGCCCATGGCGCGATCGCCCCCTCCCCGATCGACAGCGTCGGATCGGGCACCACCAGCTCGGGGTCGATCTCCATCTGCGAGCCCAGCCCGGTGCAGCGCAGGCACGCCCCGTGGGGTGAGTTGAAGCTGAAGATCCGCGGTTCGAGCTCGACGAGGCTCGGCCCATGGACAGGGCATGCGAACTTCTCCGAATAGGTCTGGATGTCGCCCGCGTCGACGAGCTCGATCTCCACCAGCCCGTCGGCGAGCGACACGGCAGTCTCGATCGAGTCGGCCAGCCGCTTGCGGAGCTCGCCCTTCATCACCAGCCGGTCGACCACGATCGCGATGTCGTGCTTGTACTTCTTGTCGAGCGCGATCTCCTCGTCGAGCCGGCGGAGCTCGCCGTCGATCTTCGCCCGCGTGAAGCCCTCGCCCCGGAGCTCCTCGAGCTGCTTGCCGTATTCGCCCTTGCGGCCCCGGACGATCGGCGCCAGCACCATGAACCGCGTCCCTTCGGGCAGCTCCATCACCTGGTCGATGATCTGCTCGGCCGACTGTCCGCTGATCGGCCGGCCGCAGATGTGGCAGTGGGGATGGCCGATCCGCGCCCACAGCAGGCGCAGGTAATCGTAGATCTCGGTGACCGTGCCGACGGTCGACCGCGGATTGCGCGAGGTCGTCTTCTGATCGATCGAGATCGCCGGCGACAGCCCCTCGATCGAATCGACGTCAGGCTTGTCCATCTGCCCAAGGAACTGGCGCGCGTATGCCGACAGCGATTCGACGTACCGGCGCTGCCCCTCGGCGTAGATCGTGTCGAACGCGAGTGACGACTTTCCCGATCCCGATAGGCCGGTGATCACGGTCAGGGCGTCCCGCGGGATCTCGACCGTTACGTCTTTGAGGTTGTGCTCCCGGGCTCCCGAGACGACAAGCTTGTCCACATAACCGAGTCTAATCGACCGAACAGACGTTCCCCTCCTCGGAGGGTCGCTGTTTGCGAAGAACGCGGCCGGGCTGGGTCCGGAACCGTACGCCGAGCCGCCGGGGGGTCCGAGTCAGCCCGCAGAATCCGCCCCGGCGGATTCTGCAAGCTAATCGGCCCCCAGGCCGGTTAGCCCTCTACCGACGAGTACACGTCGTCGAGCAGCCCCCGCCGATCGGTGAGCTTGAAGTTCTCGGCGAGGTACTTGTCGGTCTCCTCGCGAGGGGTGCCGTTCAGCGCCATGTTGAGCGCGATCAGACGGGCGCCGTCGTCGTCGCCACCATTCGTTCTCCCCGCAACCGCGGGTGCCGGCTCGGAGGGCGCCTTGCCGATGACCTCGCCGGCGGCCGCGCCGCTGACCTCGGCCGCCTCCTCGAACGGCTCGGCCCCGGGCGCCGGGGCGGGCTCCGGACGCCGTGGCGCCGGCTGCTCGGGCTCGAACTGGGGCCGCGGCACGACTGCGTTCTTGACCGAGGTCAGATTGCCCTCGAGCAATTGGAGATCGGCGTTGAGGCGGTTGGACCCTGTCCGGAGCGATTCGATAAGCGCGCTCAGCTCCGCCTCCATCGCGTCTATCCGCTCGAGCATCCCCGACGTCGACTCGGACACCCGGCCGACATAATCGCGCGCCTCGGAGGTCGCGTGTTCGCGGGTGGCATCGGCCTCGCTGCTGGCCTCGGCGCGAATCTCGCGCGCCTCGTCCTCGGCCTGGCGCTGGATGTCGGCGGCGCTCGTCTCGGCGGCCTCGACGATCGACCGTACCTGCTCGCTGGCCGCCGCGGCCAGCGACTCGCTTCGGCGGCGGGCGGAGCGCTTGAGCTCGTCGATCTCGTCGGCGAGCGTGTGCAGATGGGCGTCAACCGCCTCCGGGTCATAGCCCCGCCGCCCGATGGGGAAGTCCTTCTTCTCGATGCTCTGTCGGTCCAGCGCCACGGAACTACCTCCGTCTCGGGATAGGGGGAAGCGCCCGCAGCCTAGCGAACAGTTCGGCGGCGCCCGCCACCGCTTTCCCGCACCTACCTGATCGGAGCGTGACCTTCGGCGATGGCCTGGTCGAGCCGGCGCTTGAGGTCGCGGATCTCGTCCCGCAGCTTGGCCGCGTACTCGAATCGGAGCTCCTCGGCGGCGGCGAGCATCTCCTCCTCAAGCTCAACGATCGTCTTCTCGATCTCGGCCGGCGGCATCGCGTCAGCGGCCCGCTGGCGGCGCCGGCGCGAGCGCGGGACCTTCGATTCGGACATGAGGAACTCGGCGATGTCCGAGATCCCCTTGACGATCGTCTCCGGGGTGATCCCGTGCTCCTCGTTGTACGCCACCTGAATCGCGCGGCGGCGGTCGGTCTCGTCGATCGCCGCCCGCATCGCCGCGGTTTCCTTGTCCGCGTACATCAGCACCTTGCCCTCGATGTTCCGGGCGGCGCGGCCGATCGTCTGGATCAGCGAGGTCTCGCCGCGGAGGAAGCCCTCCTTGTCCGCGTCGAGGATCGCGACCAGCGAGACCTCGGGAAGATCGAGGCCCTCGCGCAGCAGGTTGACGCCGACGAGGATGTCGAACTCGCCCAGTCGGAGCTCGCGGATGATCTGGATCCGTTCCAGCGTGTCGATCTCCGAGTGCAGGTAACGGACCCGGAAGCCCATCTCCAGCAGGTAGTCGGTGAGGTCCTCGGCCATCTTCTTGGTCAGCGTGGTTACGAGCGTGCGCTCGTCGCGGTCGACCCGCTCGCGGATCTCGTTCATCAGGTCGTCGATCTGGTTGCGTGTCTCACGGACCTCGACGTCGGGGTCGACGATCCCGGTCGGCCGGACGATCTGCTCGACGATTCGCGCCGATGTCTTGCGCTCGTACTCGCCCGGCGTGGCCGACACGAACACCATCTGGGGCGTGACCGACAGGAACTCCTGGAACGTCTGCGGCCGGTTGTCGATCGCGCTCGGCAGCCGGAAGCCGTAGTCGACCAGCGTCTGCTTACGCGAACGGTCGCCCTCGGACATGCCGCCGATCTGGGGCACGGTCTGGTGGGACTCGTCGATGAAGCACACGAAGTCGCCGGGGAAGTAGTCGAGCAGGCAGTACGGCCGCTCACCAGGCTTGCGGCCATCGAGGATCCGCGAGTAGTTCTCGATCCCCGAGCAGAACCCAAGCTCGCGGAGCATCTCCATGTCGTACTGGGTCCGCTGCCGCAGACGGTGTGACTCGAGCAGCTTGCCCTCAGCCTCGAGCTCGGCGCATCGCTCGTTCAGCTCGCGCCCGATCTCGGCTACCGCGTCCTCGATCATGCCTTCGCGGACGTTGTAGTGCGAGGCGGGCCAGATGCCGACGTGCTCTAGATCGTCTTCAAGCACCTCGCCGGTCAGCGGATCGAAGTGCTGCAGGTGCTCGACCTCGTCGCCGAACATCACGATCCGGAACGCGGTCTCGGCGTACGCCGGAAAGATCTCGAGCGTCTCGCCCCGGACGCGGAACGTGCCGCGCGACAACGCCGTGTCGTTGCGGGTGTACTGGATCGAGACGAGCTTTCGGAGCAGCCCGTCACGATCGATCATCTCGCCCTTGGCCAACGTCTGCAGGTTCTCGTCGTACACCTCGGGCGATCCCAGGCCGTAGATGCAGGACACGCTCGCGACGATCACGACGTCGCGGCGCGCGAACAGCGCGGCCGTGGCCGAATGCCGCAGCCGGTCGATCTCCTGGTTGATCGCCGAGTCCTTCTCGATGTAGAGGTCCTTGCTCGGGACGTACGCCTCGGGCTGGTAGTAGTCGTAGTAGGAGACGAAGTATTCGACCGCGTTACGCGGGAAGTACGTGCGGAACTCGTTGCAGAGCTGCGCCGCCAGCGTCTTGTTGTGGGCGATGATCAGCGCCGGCTTCTGCACCGCTTCGATCGTCGCCGCCATCGTCATCGTCTTGCCCGTGCCGGTGGCTCCGAGCAGCGTCAGCGAACGCTCGCCGCCGACGATCCCCTCGGCCAGCGACTCGATCGCCGCCGGCTGATCGGCGGTCGGGCTATAGGCGGCGTCTAGCTCGAACTTCGGCATCGCGGAGACTTCCTAGCGTAGCGGCGCCCCTGGTCAAGAACGGTCCGCATTGTCGGACGTGCTGAACCCGCCTCGAGAATCCGCTCGAGCTAATCGGCCGCCAGGCCGATTAGCCGTAAAGCTGCGCGGCGTACTTGCTCCGGTACCTGCGCTCTGCCGACAACACCCGCGTGACGTACGCGCGGGTCTCGGGGAACGGAATCTCATCGACGGTCAAATCGTGGCCCTGGGCGCGCGCCGCGGCGATCCAGCGGTCGACGTTCGACTCGCCGCCGTTGTACGCAGCGAGCGCGTCGGTGACGTTGCCCTGGTACTCGTTCAGCAGGTACCGCAGGTAGTAGCTGCCATACGCGATGTTGACCGCCGGCGTCGCGAGGTCCGCGACGGTGAACGAGGTGGCGCCCGACCGGCGGGCGAGGAACTCAGCGGTCTGTGGCATGACCTGCATCAGCCCGCGCGCGCCCGCGGCCGAGCTTCGCGGATCGAACTTCGTCTCGGCGTAGATCACGCCCGCGATCAATGCCGGGTCGAGGCTCTTCTCGGCGGCCTGCTGGCGGATGACGCCGGCGTTCGTGAGCGGCAGGCTGAACTCGTTGACGGTCTTCTGCACGAGCGGCTGCAACAGCACGACCCCGAGAACGACGGCCCCGAGGAGCACGCCGCCGATCAGGCGGTTACGACGCCGCACAGCGGCTCGGCGCCGGCGCGCGGCAGCGGTCCTCTGGGCGCGCTCGCGCCGGGCGGTGCTCACCGCGGACGGACTCACGCGTGCAGCATCTCAATCAGGGACGACAAGTTCGACTCCAAATCCTCCACCGTACCGTCGTTAACGACCACGTACGTCGCACGATGCGCTTTTTCCTTTTGCGACAGCTGGCGCGCGGACCGCTCGGCGAGCGCCTCGTGGCCCCGCCCTTCGGCCCGTGACGCACGCACATCCTCGCCGGCGATCACCGCGATCGTCGCGTCGAACGCCCCGTCCATCCCGGACTCGAACAGCAGCGGCACCTCGACCACGGCGGCACGCGGCGGCTCGGCCGCGGCATCAATCGCGGCGCGCCACGCGACCATCCGCTCGCCGACGAGCGGCCACAGCAGGCTCTCGAGCCAGGCGCGATCCTCGGGCGTGGCGAACGCGCGCTTGGCCAGTGCGCCCCGGTCGACCGTGCCGCCCGGAGCGACCTCGTCCCCGAACCGCTCACGGACGGCGTCGATGACCTCTTCAGTGCAATAAAGCTCGTGAACGACTCGATCGGTCGACAGCACCGCCGCACCCACTCGCTCCAGCGCTTCGAGCGCAGTCGATTTTCCGGCGCCGATCCCGCCGGTTAGCCCGATGAACGGGACCGGACGCTCAGGCGTCCGGTCCAGCTTCGAGCGGCTCGTCGGCGCTCCCTGCCTCTGATTCGGTCGCCGGCGCGTCGCCGTCCATGTCATCCGGCAGCGGCTGGTCCTCCCCCGCGAACACGTCCTCGGACAGGCCCAGCTCGGGCATGTCGTCGAGGTCGCCGGCGTCGCCGTCAGCCGGTGCTGTGATCGGCCTCACCGGCAGCACCTGGCCCTCGACGCGCTTGATCGACAGGGACAGACGACGGCGCTCGGAGTCGATCTCGAGGATCTTGACCCGCACCGGGTCGCCCGGCTGGATGATCTCCCGCGGGTTCTCGACGTGGTGCTGGGCGAGCTCGGAGATGTGCACGAGGCCCTCGACGCCGTCGAGGATCTCGACGAACGCTCCGAACGTCACGACCTTCGTGACCGTGCCCTCGAGCTCATCGCCGACGTTGTAGGTGTCGACGACCCGCTGCCACGGGTCCTCCTGGGTCTGCTTGAGGCCCAGCGAGATCCGCTGGCGCTGGCGGTCGATGTCGAGCACCTTGACCGTGACCTTGTCGCCGATCGACAGGATCTCGGAGGGATGGTTGACGTGCGACCACGAAAGCTCGGAGATGTGGATCAGGCCGTCGATCCCATCGAGGTCGACAAAGGCGCCGAAATCGACAATGTTCGAAATCGTGCCCTCCACGACCTGGCCCGGCTGCAGCCGGTCCAGAATCCGCTCGCGATCCTCCTTGCGCTGCTCCTCGAGCACGGCGCGACGGGACAGTACGACGTTGTTGCGCGAGCGGTTGAGCTCGATCACCTTGCATTCGATCGTCTCGCCCATGTACTCGTCGAGATTCGGGACGCGACGGATGTCGACGAGCGATGCGGGCAGGAAGCCGCGCACACCCAGGTCGATGATCAGGCCGCCCTTGACGACCTCGATGACGGCGCCCTCGACGGGATCGCCGGACTCAGCGGCGGCCTCGATCCGGCGCCAGGCCTTCTCGAAGCGGGCACGCTTCTTGGAAAGGATCAGCCGGCCGTCCTGGTCCTCCTTGGTCAGAACGAGGGCGTCGACCTCTTCGCCGAGGGACACCTCATCGCCCGGATCGACCGACTTGCGAATCGAGAGCTCGCTTGCGGGGATGACCCCCTCGGACTTGTAGCCGATGTCGACGAGCACCTCGTCGTTGTCGATGCGGACGACGTGGCCGGTGACGACATCGCCCTCCTGGAATGGGTGGACGGTGGCGTCGTAGTTGGGAACAATCCGGCCGTCGATCTCGAGCAGAAGACCGTTGGAGCCCTCAACGACCTTCGCGTTCGACTGATCAGCGGCGGGGTTCAGCGTGGTAATGGTAGACATGCGTGCCTCGGAGGATAGCCGCACATCGCTATCCGAGCGCAGTGAGGAGCGCCCCTATCATCCGCTCGCAGTGCCACGGAGAGCGACCAAGCGGGGCGTCGAGCGGACCCGCCTCGAGCGCGATTGCGACGTCCTGATCTGCGGCGGCAGCTTCGCCGGCCTCGCCGTGGCGCGCGAGCTCGCCGGCACTGGCGCCGACGTACTGCTGATCGACCGCTACGAAATCGGCGAGCGCCAGACCTCCGCGTGCGGGATCCCGACCGGGTGGCTCGAGGCGCTCGACCTGCACGGTTCGTTGCAGCAGACATTCGGCGAGCTCGTGATCCACACGCCGCACACGACCGTCCGCTACCGGCTTCCGTGGACGTTCTCGACGTTCGATTACCGGACGCTGTGCGAGCTGCTGGCCGACCAGGGGGAATTCGCGTTTGAGACCGCGACGGTCATCGGGAAAGCCGCTGCCGCGAATTCGCTTGCGAGTTCGGCTGGCGCCGAACTCGGGCGCCGGCGAGGCACCGTCGTCCACACCGACCGGGGGGACATCCGGGCGACCCACATCGTCGACGCGCTTGGGTGGCGGCGGGTGCTCGGGGCCGGCGAGAACGTCCAGCCGCCCGACGCGCTGCTGTCGCGCGGCCTCGAGGTTCATCCGCACGGCTCCGGCGACGAGATGGAGATCTGGATTGACCGGTCGTACGTGCCCGCCGGCTACGGCTGGAGCTTTCCGGCCGGGGGTGAGGTGCGTATCGGCGTCGGCTCGTTCGATCCGCGCTTCCACGTGCGCGAACCCACCGTGCGGCTCGCCACCGACCTGTCCGCGAAGTCGGTGCGCTATCAGGGCAACTGGATCCCGCACGCGCTCCGTAACGCCACCGAGGACGGTGTGTTCTTCGTGGGCGACTCGGCCGGCCACTGCCTGCCGCTCACCGCCGAGGGCATCCGGACCGCTCTTTATTTCGGGCTGGCAGTCGGTCGCGAGCTGTCGGACGTCGTGGGCGGGCGGCGGTCGGTCGCGGATGCGCTGTCGAGCTATTCGCGGTTCAGTGCGTCGCACGCGCGCCCGTTCGATTGGATGCTCCGCTGCCAGCGGCTCGTCCCGCGCGTCGCCCCGCGGCTGCTCGCGGGGGCGCTGCACGCGATGGAGGCCAAGCGGTTCCTCGACTGGGCGTTCGGCCATTACCTCGAGATCGCCCACCCCCGGTTCGTCGCGGCCGGCCCGCGGCGGACCCCGCTCCGGGTGAGCGTCCAGGCCTAGCCCGCCGTCGGCGACGGCGGCGCTTGCGCCGGCCCCGGCGGCGAGGCGCGATTGACGCTGATCGTTCGCCCGGCGTAGGCCCAGTTGCCCCAGTTGTCGGTGGCGCGCAGCATCACCCGGTAGCTGCCCGGCAGCTTGAACGCATGCGACACGCGGCGGCCGGCGCCCGCCCGGCCGTCCCCGAACGACCACGAGAACGACACGAATCGCCCTTCGGGATCGGACCCGCGCGCCGTGAACGCGACCATGCGCCTGCGCCCGGTCTGCCGGACCGTGCGGAACGACAGCGAATCCGGCTTGGCCCGCTGCTCGCAGCCCCCGCCGGCGTTGCTCCACAGTTCCTGGAGGAAGAAGTGACCGCCGTGGATCGACTGGTTCCAGGCGGTCCCGCCCACACCGCCAAGCGCCGGGCCGAACGCGGTCAGACACAGGTCAGCGGCCTCGTTGCCCTCGGCATCGATCCAGGCGTCGCCCTCGGGGTCGGTGACGGTCTCGTTCAGCTCGTGACTGATCGTCGAGATCGTCGGATCGGCGGTGCTCGAGTTCGGCCTCGGGTCGTTCGACTGACAGTGACCGGTGACCGCGTTGAACGGGATCACCGCGTACAGGATCCCGTTCGGGGTCTCGGAGTGGTAGCCGCAGTAGCCGCCCGCGCTGCCCCCGAGCGCGCAGCTCGACGATCCGGCGTCAGTACAGCTGCCAAAGCCGTTGGGCGTGACCATTAAGTACACGTCGTGGTTGGTCATCGGAAGGTTCTCGGCCGCGACCAGGTGCTCTATCTCTGCCTCGAGTTGGGCGTCGGTCAGGCATACCGCCCAACCCGGTCCGGTCGCCGGCGGCTCGGTGCAGCCGCTGGCCGGAAGCGGGTCGGTATCGAGGACGGCGCCGCCGTAGGTCGAGTCGTACGCCGCCGGCCCCTTGGAGTCGCGGTACTGCCCGGCCAGGCTGAACGTGTTCGTGGTCTTATGACTGTCGGCGGCGACGTCGATCAAGAACGTCTGGATCAGGGACTCGTAGCGGGGGTCGTAGGTCAGACCCGATCCCGCCGGCTCCCAGAAGATCGGGTGGGTCCGGTTGGAATGGAGCACCCGACCGCCGTTGTACGGAAGGCCAGGCGCCTTCGCGATCCCGCCGACGTGGGAGACAGGAGCGCGGGCCCCGGTCGGGATGTCCGGTGTGACGCTGATGGTCTTCGCCTGGGACGTGGCCGGCAGGACGGCGAGGAGAGCTAGGGCGGCGGCGACTACGGCCGCCGCCGCGACCCGGCGGGTCCTCATTTCGCCGACAGCCAGTCCGGGCCGATGCCGGCATCGACCGCGAGCGGTGGATCCATCTCGAACGCGTTGCCCATCTGCTCGACCGCGATCCGTTCGACCTCCTCGGCCTCGTCGGCGGGGCCCTCGAACAGCAGCTCGTCATGGATCTGGAGGATCATCCGCGACCGCAGCCCGGCTTGCTTGATCGCATGGTCGCAGCGGACCATCGCGACCTTCATGATGTCGGCTGCGGTCCCCTGGATCACCATGTTCACCGCGAAGCGTTCGCCCTGCTTGCGCAGGTCCCAGCGCCGAGCTCGAAGCTCGGGTACCTGCCGGCGCCGGCCAAACAAAGTCGAGACGTAGCCGTGCTCGGTCCCCTGCGTGATCGTGTCCTCGATCCAGCGAGCGACGGCCGGGAACCCTGCCAGGTAGCGCTGGATGAACTCGTCCGCCTCCTCCTGCGGGATGTCGAGCCGGTCGGCCATCCCCCACGCCGACAGGCCGTACACGATGCCGTAGTTGATCATCTTGGCCTTGGACCTCATACCGGGATCGATCTGCTCCGGGGTCACCCCGAACACGCGGCAGGCCGTCGCGGTATGAACATCTTCGCCCTTCCGGAAGATCTCCTTTAGCGCGTCCTCGCCCGCGATATGCGCCAAAAGGCGTAGTTCCACCTGGGAATAGTCGGCGGAAACGAGCAGATCGCCCGGCTCGGCCACGAAGCACGCGCGGATCTCGCGCCCGAGCGCGGTGCGGATCGGAATGTTCTGGAGGTTCGGGTTGTTCGACGAAAGCCGGCCCGTGGTCGCGGCGGTCTGGTTGAACGTGGTGTGGATACGACCGTCGTCGGCGATCAGCAGCGGGAGCGCATCGAGATACGTCTGAGCGAGCTTGGTCAGTTCGCGCCAGCGCTCGATCTTCGGAATCACGTCGTGCTCGTGGCGGATCGCCTGGAGCACGCGCGCGTCGGTCGAGTAGCCGGTCTTGCCGCGGCGCTTACGGGACAGGCCGAGCTTGCCGAACAGGACCTCCTCGAGCTGCTTGGGCGAGCCCAGCGTGAACTCCTCCCCGCACATGTCGAAGATCTCGCGCTCGAGCCCGTCCGCCTCGGCCTTCACGCGGTCGGAGATCTCGTGGAGCCGCTCGGTGTCGATCTTCGACCCGATCAGCTCCATCTCGCGCAGGACGCGCACGAGCGGGAGCTCGACCTCCTGGAACAGATCGGTGAGCCCGCGCCCACGGATCTCCTCTCGCTGCCACGCGGCGAGCGCGTTCAGCAAGAGCGCGTCGGCGGCGGCCTCGTCCTCGATATCGGTGCCGAGGCCGCGTTCCTCGGTGAGCTCGCGGAATGGATAGGCGCGGCGAGCCGGCTCGAGCAGGTAGGCGGCGACCTCCGTGTCGTGCGCGAGCGTCGCGGGCACCCGGCCGAGCGACTTGGCGTCGTGCGCGGTGACGGGGCGGCGCTCGAGGGCGTCCACGACCGACTCGGGGCGATCGGCGTCGCCGGCGAGCACCTCGGGCGAGCCGTCGACCTGCACGCCGAAGCGCCACTCGGGGTCGGGAGCGAACAGAACCCCTTCGGGGGCCTGTGGAGCCCTGACCGCCAGCGCCACCGGCTTGTCTGGTAGACCCTTCAGCGCGTTCAGGTTGGCGGCGCGGACGCGAGCGGTGAGGGCCTCTTCGGCCTGGGGTGCGGGCGCAGCGGCGTCGGCGGAGCCGAGCGCCTCCTCCAACCGGCGCAGTGGTTCGCGGAGCTCGAACTTGCGGAAGGTGTCCCTGAGCTGCGACCGGTCGGGCGCGGCCGACGCGAACGCCCGGAGGTCGAGCGCGACGTCGATGTCGCGCTTGGCGGTGGCGAGCTGCTTGGAGATGCGCGCGTCCTCGGCGTGCTCGGTCAGGTTCTGCTTGCGCTTGGCGCCGCTGATGTCGTCGATGTGATTCAGGACCTCTTCAAGCGTTCCGAAGCGTTGCAGCAGCTCCGCCGCGGTCTTGTCGCCGATCCCGGGGACACCGGGAATGTTGTCGCTGGTGTCGCCCTTCAGACCGATGAAATCAGGGACCAGCTCGGGCGGGATGCCATAGCGGTCGATCACGCCCTGGCGGTCGTATACGCGTGTGTCGGTGATGCCGCGCGAGGTCGTCATGATCTTCACGACCCCGTCGTCGACCAACTGGTAGGCGTCGCGATCGCCGGTAACGACCATCACGGGGACCTTCGGGTCGGACGTCCGGGCCTTCTCGACGATCGACGCGATCACATCGTCGGCCTCGTAGCCATCGACCCTGAGATTCCGGTAGCCGAACGCGTCGACCAGCGGCTCGAGGTAGGGCCACTGTTCCTTCAGAAGGTCCGGGCGGGAGCGCCGCTGCGCCTTGTACTCGGAGTAGACCTCCCTGCGGCCGGTGTCGCCCGCGTCCCAGACCACCACGGTCGCCTTGGGACCGTAGTCGGTGAGGATCTTCACGAGCATCGATGCGAAGCCGAAGATCGCGTTCGTCGGCATCCCGGTCGAGGTCGCGATCGATTCCGGAAGCGCGAAGAAGGCCCGGTAGGCCAGGCTGTTGCCGTCGATCAGGAAGAGCTCATCTGGGCTGAGTGTCGATGCCACTTATGTCAGGCTATCTCGCGCCGTGGCCGCGACACCGAGCGCTCAATACAGCCTTACTCTACGAGTCGAGATCGAGCACCGCCCAGGCATGTTGGGGCGCGTGGCGAGCGCGATCGGCGAGGCCGGCGGGACGATCGGCGCCGTCGACCTGGTGCAGGTCGAGCGCGAGCACACGATCCGCGACATCACCGTCGAGACCGGCGACGCGTCCGACTGGCCGCGGCTGACGGCGGCCGTGGACGCCGTCTGCGGCGCCCGCGTGCTCGACACCACCGACCGGACGTTCCTGCTGCATGTCGGCGGCAAGATCGAGATCCGCAACAAGAGCCCGCTGAAGACTCGCGACGACCTGTCGATGGCGTACACGCCGGGAGTCGCGCGCGTGTGCCGGGCGATCTATGACGACCCCGACAAGGCGTTCCAGTACACGATCAAGCGGAACACCGTCGCGGTCGTCTCCGACGGCACCGCTGTTCTGGGGTTGGGCGACATCGGTCCACGGGCCGCGATGCCGGTGATGGAGGGCAAGGCGATGCTGTTCAAGGAGTTCGCCGGGGTAGATGCCTTCCCGATCTGTCTCGATACCCGGGACGTCGACGAGATCGTGTCGGTGGTGCGTTCTCTGGCACCCGGATTTGGTGGGGTGAACCTCGAGGACATCTCGGCGCCGCGGTGCTTCGAGATCGAGGAGCGGTTGATCGATGCCCTCGACATCCCGGTGTTCCACGACGACCAGCACGGGACGGCCGTCGTCGTGCTGGCGGCCCTGCTGAACGCATTGCGGCTGACCGGACGGGCGATTGGGGACTTGCGGATCGTCGTCGTCGGTCTCGGCGCTGCCGGCGTGGCCGTGACCAAGATCCTGTTGGAGGCGGGCGCGCGCCACATCATCGGGGTTGACTCCCGGGGGGCGCTCTCGCCGGACCGGCCCGATTACCTGGACGGGTCGATGCCTTCGGTCAAGCGGGCGCTCGCATCCGTCACCAATCTGGAGCGCCGGTCGGGCGGCGTGGTCGACGTTCTCGACGGAGCCGACCTGCTGATCGGGCTGTCGGGCGCGCGGGTGATCGAGGCCTCGGCGCTGGCGCGGATGAACCCGGACCCGATCGTGTTCGCGCTCGCAAACCCCGATCCCGAGGTGGCACCGGAGGAGGCGCTGCAGTACGTACGGATCCTCGCCACGGGACGCTCGGACTACCCGAACCAGATCAATAACGTGCTGTGCTTTCCCGGAGTGTTTCGCGGCGCGCTCGACGTACGTGCCACCCGGATCACGGAATCGATGAAGACCGCTGCGGCGCGCGCGATCGCCGACACAGTCGGCGTGGACGAGTTGCGCGAGGACTACATCATCCCCTCCGTGTTCAACCGGGACGTCGCGCCGGCGGTGGCGGCCGCGGTCGCGGCCGAAGCGCGCGCGAGCGGGGCCGCCGGGGCCGGCGCCGACCTCGGGTTCGGGTCGACGGAGGAGTTCGGGGCGATCCCGGGGCGGTAGCGACCGACGGCGACCCGGGCTGCCCCACCCCTTTCGCCCCTCCGCCTATGTACAACGCCCAAAATCGCCGGCGTTTGCCACCGGATCCGGGACGTAAGCATGTGGCTCATGTCCCGCCGGCGCCGGGCGAGGGCGGGGCTTTCGGGCGTTCTCCAGCCGCTCGGCCGTGCCGTCCGACCCGCCCGCGACACTGCGCGGCGTGTCATCCAGGCACGAGCGTCGACCCCTGCCCGATCGCGTCGCTCGGCGCGCGCCCCTGCGCGTGGTCGCGATCGCGGCGGCGACAGCGGCGCTGGTGGCGATCGCCGGCGGCGGGCAGGCCGTCTGGCTGTGCGTCCCGGCCGCGCTGCTCGCCGGCGCCACGAGCCGGAGCGTCCGCGGCGGCGCCTTCGGGGCTGCTCTGGTCGTTGCGGCCGCCGTAGGCGTGACGGTGGCACGCGGTGGCGCCCACCTCGTGCCACAGCCCCCGCTGATCGTGCTCGTGCCGGCGGCGAGCACGGCGATCCTGCTCGGCGTCCGCAACCGCCTCGAGAACGAGCGGGACGCGCTCCGCGCGTCGGCGTTCACCGATCCGCTGACCGGAGTGGCGAATCGCCGCTCGCTGCTCGAGCGGATCGACTACGAGATCGCGCGTCACGGCCGCAGCCGGCGCAGCTTCGCACTGCTGATGCTCGACCTCGACGGCTTCAAGCAGCTCAACGACCGGTTCGGACACCCGGCCGGCGACGACCTTCTCAAGGACGTCGCCACCGCGCTCGCCGGCGTGATCCGCGATCAGGACACGCTGGCGCGCGTCGGAGGGGACGAGTTCTGCGTGCTCGCGCCCGAGACCGAGGACGCCGGCGCGGACCGGCTCACGCACCGCGTCGAGTCGGCGGTGGCGCGGGTCGCCGCGGGGCTCGACGCGCTCGGGGCGAGCGTCGGCGCCGCCGTGTTCCCCCACGACGGCACGACCGCGGCCGCGCTGATGGAGGCCGCCGATCAGCGCCTCCTCGGCGTCAAACGCGATACCCGCCCGCCCCGTCCCCGGCGCCGGGCCGCCTAGACGCTGCGCGGCCGCAAACCTCCTACAGCACGCGCGCGGGCGTGAGCGCCTTCACGAACGTCGGGTTGCCATTCCGTCCGACCTTGTAGAGCCCGATCGAGCGGAGGGTCGTGTCGCCGTCCTTGTCGAAGCCGTAGGTGCCGAGCGCGGAGTGGCGGCCGGCCGTGGCGAACAGCGCGCCGAGGACCGCCGACTTAGTGTCGCCCTTGTCGCCGAGGCCCGCGATCGTGCTCAGCGCCAGCTTCATCGCCTCGTAGCCGAGGATCGTGTACGGCGTCGGATTCGACCCCGGGTAGCGCGCTTTGTAGGCGGCCGCGAACGCCTTGCCGCCCGGGTAGGCGGTCACGCTCTCGGTGACCTGCGTGCACTCGATCAGCGGGTCGACCGTGGCCGGCACGCCACCGTCCTTCGGATTCGTCCATGCGGGGACGCACATGCCCTGAGGGCCGAAGATCTTGGCCCTCGGGAGGGCGAGGTGGACGTCCTTGGTCACGAGCACATCGCTCCCCGAGGCCACGGCCGCGAGCATGAAGCAGTCGGCGTGCGCGCCTTTCAGCCTCGCCGCGTAGTCGCGGTAGTTGTGGGCGCCGGCCCTGACCGTGCCGAGACTGACGACGTCGATCCCGTAGTACGCCTTCTGGGCCTGGATCAGCCTCGCCAGGCCGGCGCCATAAGCCTCGCCGTCGCTGGCGATCGCCACCTTGGTACAGCCCGCGTCGCTCATCGCCAGCAGGTCGGCCGCCGCCTGGACTGAGTCGATCGGCACGATCCGCAGGTACGTGCGCGTTCCGCTTGGCGCGTACCGTCCCGGCTCGCCGGTAATGCTCCCGGGCTGGTTCGTGGTCAGCCCGACATAGGTGTTGGCGGGGCTGATCTGCGCGATCCCGGCCTGATTCAGAATCGGCATCGAGACCTCGCTGGCGTCGTCGTCGAACTCCCCGATGTAGTAGACCGCGCGAGGATCGGCCGCCGCCTTGCGCGCGTTGGCGGCGGTCTTGCTCGCGTCCCACCCGGACGGACCGGCCGAGTCGTCAAGCGCGCTGTACTGCACCGTGAACTCGCCGGCCTTGCCGTTGGCCTGGGCCAGCGCAAGCCGGATCCCGTTCGCGAGCGCGGTCGCCTCGCCGGCGGACGGCCCGTGCACCGGGAGGCTCGAGTAGATATCGACGAACTTCCCCTGGGGCTCGCTCAATCCCCCGGCGGTCCCACCAACGCTGCCGTCGTTATTTGTGCCCCCACACGCGCTCAGAGCAGCCACGGAGAGGACCGCAAAGCATCCGGCAAGCGCCCTGCAGAGAGCCAGCCTCATCGAACTTCCTCTGTGTAGGTTCCGAGCGTCCCGGCCGTTCGGTGCGCCCGAATGTAGTTGCCCCAGTCGACCCCGCCAAGCGAATCATCGGGACCTAACGCAACCCCAACGGCGCGGTCCCAAGGGGGCAAAAAAATCAGTCCCGGGCGGGAACCCCCTCAGGGTTGCCGGGACCGGCGTGGCAGCCGGCCTTCGACCTTCCAGGGCGATCCCGGACGCGCTGGCAGCAGCAGCACGATCAGCAGCCCCAACACCGACAGCAACAGCCCGAAGGTCAGGCCCACCTTCTCGCCGTAGCCCTTGCGGTCCGCCAGCCACGACGCGGCCGCCGCCGAGAGCAGCCACAGGAACAGCAGATACAGCGCTTTGGCACCGATAACGGCCGGGAGCAGCATCACATGCCCAGATAGGCCCGCTGGACCTCGGGATCGTCGCGCAGGTGGACGGAGTCGTTGGTCAGAACGACGCGGCCGGTCTCGAGCACGTATCCGCGCTTGGAGATCTCGAGCGCGTAGTTCGCGTTCTGCTCCACGAGCAGGATCGCCACGCCGGAGCGGTTGATCTCCTCGATCGTCTCGTAGATCCGCTCGACCAGGTTGGGTGCGATCCCCATCGACGGCTCGTCGAGCATCAGCAGGCGCGGGCGCGCCATCAACGCCCGCCCGATCGCGAGCATCTGCTGTTCGCCTCCGGACATGGTTCCCGCCTTCTGGTTCTCGCGCTCCTTCAGCCGCGGGAACAGCGTGAACACCTTCTCCAGGTCCTCCGCCACGTCCTCGCGGCGGCGGTGGTAGGCGCCGAGATCGAGGTTCTCGCGCACGGTCATCCGCGCAAAGCAATGCCGCCCCTCGGGAGCGAGCGCGATCCCGCGGCTCACCACATCGTGCGCCGGGACCCGGGTTATCTCCTCGCCCTCGAACATGATCTTCCCGGCGCTGGCCGGCGTCAGTCCGGAAATCGACCTGAGCGTCGTCGACTTCCCGGCGCCGTTGGCCCCGATAAGCGTCACCACTTCCTTGGGTTCGACGGTCAGAGACACGCCCTTGAGCGCCTCGATCGCACCGTAGCGAGCACGAATATCGGAGACCTCGAGTAGCGCCATCAGCCCTGCTTGCCCAGGTACGCCTCGACCACGGCCGGATCCGCACGGACCTCGGCGGGCGGGCCTTCGGCGATCTTGTGGCCGTGGTCAAGCACGGTGACCCGCTCGGAGACGCCCATCACGACCTTCATGTCGTGCTCGATCAGGAGGATGGTCAAGTTGAGCTCGTCGCGCATACGGCGCATGAACTGGGAGAGCGCGTCCGACTCGTAGGGGTTCATCCCGGCCGTCGGCTCGTCGAGCAGCAGCAGCGAGGGCTCTGAGGCCAGGGCTCGAGCGATCTCGACCCGGCGCTGGTCGCCGTAGGGCAGTTGGGCCGCCAGGCGGTCGAAGTTGCCCTCGCGCAAGCCCACGAACTTCAGCAGCTCGCGTGCGCGCTCCTGAACCTCTCGCTCCTCGCGCCGCACCCACGGCGGCCGGAAGATCGCGCCGAACACGCCGGTGCGCATCCGCGCGTGGCGGCCGACGATCACGTTCTCGAGCGCCGTCATCGCGCCGAACAGGCGGATGTTCTGGAAGGTCCGCGCGACGCCGAGCTTGGTGATGATGTCCGGCCGCGTGCGGGTGATGTCGCGCTCGCCGAACAGGATCCGCCCTGACGTTGGCTTGTACAGCCCGGTAAGCATGTTGAAGAGCGTGGTCTTGCCGGCACCGTTGGGACCGATCAGCGAGACGATCGTGTGTCGCGGGATGTCCAGCGAGACATCGTCCACCGCGACGAGGCCGCCGAAGGCCTTGGCCACGTGGTCGACATGCATCGCGGTGCCCACCGGCGGAGAAGCGGCCGTGGCGCTCATTCCGCCAGGTCCAGCGTCGTGATCGCGCTCGGCTCGCCCAGCTCGCTGTCGGCGGCCGCCACCCGCCCGGTCATCTCGAGGCGCCGTCGCCGCTCCGGGATCAGGCCCTGCGGGCGCAGGAGCATCATGATCACGAGCAGGAAGCCGTAGATCCCGAACTCGATCTCGGTGAGCTGGAAATTGAGCCCGAGCTTGGACGGCAGCGAGTTCAGCACGTCCGGGATCAGGTAGTAGTTGATGTAGCCGAGCAGCAGGCCGCCAGCCACCGCGCCCCAGATCGAGCCCAGGCCGCCGATGATCACCATCCCGAGGATGAAGATCGAGAACCCGAACTGGAACTGGCTGGCGTTGACCACCGTGAAGTAGGTCCCGAAGAAGGCGCCGGCCATGCCGCCGAAGGCGGCACCGATCGAATACGCCATCAGCTTCGTCCGCACGAGCGGGATGCCCATCGACACGGCGGCGACCTCGTCCTCGCGTAGCGCAACCCAGGCGCGGCCCAGGCGGGAGTCCCGCAGCCGCAGGTTGACGAACAGGACGAGCAGCATGATGCCGAAGATCAGCCAGTACCAGGGCCTCAGGTTCAACTCGTTGAACACGCCGATTCCAGGAAAGTACGGGGAGTCGACGCCGCTGATCCCCAGGTTCCCCGCGGTCAGCGTCATCCCCCCGCCGAGGCTGATGCTCGTGCCGTTGACGGCGAGGGTCGCGATGATCTCCCCGAACGCGAGGGTCACGATCGCGATGTAATCCCCCCGCAGGCGCAGCGTGGGCAGGCCGATCAGCATTCCGGCCACCGCGCAGATCAGCGCTGCCGCGGCCAGGACCAGGAGGACATTCAGGTGGATCCCGGGCAGCGTGCTGGCGACCGGCGAAACCAGGACGTGCACGTGGGCCTTGAAGAAGAAGCCCGAGGCGAACCAGCCCCACGAGTACGCGCCGAGGGCGTAGAACGCGACGTAGCCGAGGTCGAGCAGGCCGGCGAACCCGACCACGATGTTCAGGCCGAGCGACATCACTGCGTAGGCCACCGCGATGATCGTCGCGTTCAGGAAGCCGCTGTCCGCCGAGAACAAGAACGGCAGCACGATCCCGATGAGGAGCAGCGTCGCCGCCAGCGCGCGGCTCCACCAGGGCGGCAGGCGGCGCTCGACGCCTTCTCGCCATTCGCGCATCTGGGCTCGGAACTCGGCCCAGTCCGATGCGTCGTGCTCGCCCTCGGTCACGGTGACGGAACGCGTCGTCGGTTCGTTCTTCTCGTCGAGGTCGCTCACCCCGCCTCCCGCGTCTCCTCTCCGAGCAACCCACGCGGTCGCAGCACCATGATCATGATCAGATAGCCGAACACGACCGCCTCGGTCCACTGCGGACCCATGCGGGAGTCCGCCAGCGCCTGGATCACCCCGATGATCAGGCCGCCGAGCACGGCGCCGCTGACGTTGCCGATGCCGCCCATGACGGCCGCGGTGAAGGCAAACAGGCCAGCCTTGAAGCCCTGGAAGTACCAGACGTTCGTCTCGAACAACGCGTACACCAGGCCGGCGGCGCCGGCCAGAGCGCCCCCGAGCAGGAAGGTCAACGAGATCGTCTGGTTGACGTTGATCCCCATCAACCGCGCCGCTTCCGGGTCCTGTGCGGTGGCGCGCATCGCGCGGCCCATGCGGGTGGCACTGATGAACCGCCCAAGCACCAGCACCAGCGGAATCATCACTCCCAGCGCCAGCAGGTAGCCGCGCACGATCGGCACCCCGAAGATGTGGAAGACCGTCTTGCCCTGGTTGATCAGGTCGGGGACGCTCTGCGGCGAGCCGCCGCGCCACAGCAGCCCGACGTTCTGGAGGATGAACGAAAACCCGACGGCGGTGATCAGGGGCGCCAGCTTCGGCGCGTTGCGCAGCGGACGGTAGGCGACGCGCTCGATCAGCGTGTTGAGCACCCCGCAGACGATCATCGTGATCACCAGCGTCGCCAGCAGCCCGAGCACGATCCCCACGGTCCCGGCGCTCGTCAACCCGAACACGGTGTAGAGGCCGACGGCGGTGAAGGAGCCGATCATGAACACGTCGCCGTGGGCGAAGTTGATGAGCTCGATGATCCCGTAGACGAGCGTGTAGCCGATCGCGATCAGCGCCCAGATCGCGCCGTTCGAGAGCCCGGTGGCGAAGTTGAACCCGAGCTGGGTCAGGTCGTGATGGACGACCGGATGCCCCGCGACGAACCCGGCCTCGTAGCCGTGGACGAGATCGCGCACGCCGTAGTAGATCGGTAGCGCGGCGAGGGCGACGATCAGGCCCCACCGGCCGACGAACTTGCGCACGGCCGCCAGCGGCGACATCCCTAGTGCCGGTTTCGATGGGGAGAGCGATCCAGCTTCCACGGTTGCGGCGAGGAGTATCGAGGATGTGAGGGGGGCGCGTCGGCGCCCCCCTCAGTCCTGTCTACCGCCCAGCGATCAGTGGACCGTCTGGGTCGGCGTGAGCGTCTTATAGAACACGAGATTGCCGTCCGGGCCGACCTTGTACTCGCCGTAGGACTTGAGCGTCGTGTCCCCGTTCTTATCGAACCCGTACGTGCCGAGCACCGAGTTGCGGCTGGTGGTGTTGAACAGGGCCTTCAGCACGTCTGCCTTGTTGTCGCCGTTGGCCCCGAGCCCGGCGATCGTGTCGAGGCCGAGCTTCATCGCCTCATAGCCGTAGATCGCGTATGGATCAGGCGGCGTGGGGCCGTACTTGGCCTTGTACGAGGCCAGGAAGTCCTTTCCGCCCGGATACGCGGCCAGGTCGAGCGTGGCAACCGTGCAGTAGATCAGCGGGTCGATGCTGGCCGGCACGCCGCCCATCTTCGCGTTCGTCCAGCTACTCGTGCACATGCCGTCCGGCCCGAAGATCTTGGCCTTGGGCAGCGCCGCGTTGACATCCTTGGTGATCTGAACCCCGCCGTTGGAGACGATCCCGGCGAACAGGAAGCAGTCTGCTCCCTGGTTCTTGATCGTGGCCGCGTAGGAACGGAAGTTCGGCGCGGTTGGATCGATGCCGGTGTTGCTCGCGATCGTGACGCCGTAGAAGCCCTTCTCGAGCTCGAGCAGCGTCGCCAGTCCGGCGCCATACGCCTCCTTGTCGTTGGCCACCGCGACCTTCGTGCAGCCGGCCTGCTTCATCGCCTCCAGGTCCGCGGCTGCCTGGATCGAGTCGATCGGCACGATCCGCAGGTACGTCCGCTTACCGCTCGGGTAGTACTTCTGCGGCTCTCCGGGCGCACTGCCGGGCAGGTTTGTGGTCAGGCCAACGTACGTGTTAGCCGGGCTCACCTGCGGCACTCCGGCCGAGTTCAGGATCGGGACCGAGACCTCGCTGCAACCCGAGTTGAACTCGCCGATGTAGTAGACGGTCTTCGAGTCCGACGCGGCCTTGCGCGCGTCGGCGGCGCACTGGCTCGGATCCCACTTTCCGGCCGCGGCCGTCGAGTCGTCGAGCGATGTGTACTTGACCGAGAACTGGCCGGCCTTCCCGCCGGCCTGAGAGAGCGCCAGCTTGATTCCGTTCACCAACGGGTCCGTCTGCGCGGTCGAAGCCCCCTGCAACGGCAGGCTCGAGTAGATGTCGACCGTCTTGCCACTGCTGGAGGAGCTGCCGCCACTGGACGCGGCGCCCCCACTGCTGCTGGCCGTGCTGCTGCTCTTACTGCTGCCGCACGCTCCCAGCGCGAACACGGAGCCGAGGACCAGCAACCCAGTCAGCCCCTTTGCCACAAATGACCTCATACAACCCTCCTGTGAATACGATCCGGATGTCCCACAACCGGTGACGGCGCAGCGTAATCGCGCGCTCGGACGGCGCCAAGTGCCCCGCGCGAGCCTAACGCAACATAAACCCGACCGACAGGCGTCAAATGGCTCTCCGACGAGTCTATGCGTAGACGGCCTCTCGGAACGTCAGCCGGCCTCCGGCGATCCCGTACACGCCGTAACGCTGCAGCGTGGTGTCGCCGTTTCGGTTGATGCCGTAGGTCCCGAGCACGCTGTGACGATCGCGGGTGGCGAAGATCGCGGTCCGCACCTGTGCGCGCTCCGCCGGTTCGGTCCCGCCGTCGGTGGCGCGCTCGATCGCATCGAGCATCAAGTTCATCGCCTCGTAGCCGAGGATCGCGTCGGGCTCGGGCATTCCGAACCGGCGCTCGTAGGCGGTGTTGAACGCGCGGGCGGATGGCGGATACTCGTTCAACCCGAGTGTCGGCGAGGTGAGCACGACACGCGGATCGATCGACACCGGGATTCCGCCCAACGAGGGATCCGTAAACGTGCTTTCGGCCAGACCGGCCGTGCCGAAGATCTTCACGGTCGGCATCGCGGCGGCGAGGTCCGTCGTGAGCAGCACCGCCCCCGACTCCGTGTCCGCCGCGATCATCACGCAGTCAGGGGCAAGCTTTGCGACCCCAGCGGCCAGCGCCTTGTAGCTCTGGGCGCCGCGGATGAACGTCTGGACGCCCGCGAGACGGAGATGCGCCGCCTGCGCGGCCACCTCGAAGCTCCGCGCGGCGTCCGAACCGTCGACCTCGCCATCGTTCAGCACGTAGGTCGACGCGCAGCCTGACTCCTGCTGGACGCGCACCTGTGCGATCGCCTGAATCCGGTCGTTCGGCACCACCCGTGCGAACGTCCGGATGCCGGTCGGGTAGTACTTCTGCGGCTCTCCAGGCTGAGCCCCGAGCGCGGCCGACGTCAACCCCACGGCGGCGCTGGTCGGGCTCACCTGGGGAATGCCCGCGCGGTTCAGCGGGGGGATCGAGATCGCGCTGGCTCCGGAGTTGAAGTCACCGACATAGCCGATCGTCGTCCGGTCGAGCACGGCCATTTGTACGTTGATCGTCGTCTGCCCGGGATCCCATCCGCCGCGAGCGACCGTGGCGTCGTCGAGGATCTTGAGCGCAAGCCGGTACTCGCCAATCCGGCTGTGTACCTGGTCGATCGCAAGCCTGGCGCCGTTGAGGACCGCCTCGCCGCTCACCGTCGAGCGGCCCCGGAGCGGGGCACTGGCGTAGATCGAGAGCGTCTTGCCCGGAATCCGCGTCGACGCGAGCGTGTGGCCGGAGCTCGAACCGCACGCGGCGACCGCAGTCGCCGAAGCGAGCGCCGCAACCGCGACGATCGCCCACCTCTTGGCCCCATCCGCAGCCGTTGCGAGCCTCACCCCATCGCCGACACGAACGTGAATGGCACCAGCTGGCCGCTACGAAGGCGGTTGAACACGAACGGCGCGATGCTCGTGTCCCCGGTCGAGTCGATCGAATACGTGCCGAGCACCGACTGGCGATCCCTGATCGCGAAGAAGTCGTGCACGACTGTCGACCGGCTGTTGATCGACGCGCCGGCTTCCTGGAGCACCGACAGGACCGCCGCCATCGCTTCGTAGCCGAAGATCGCCTGCGTCGCGGGCGTATGACCGTACCGCGAGATGAACTGCGAAACGAACGCCGCCCCTTTCGCGTTCAGGTTCGCCTTCAGGAAGCCGGGCACCGAGACGTACAGGTTCCGTGTCGCCGGAGACAGCGCCGAGACGAATGAGGGCGCATCGAGCGCCGAGGGGCCGAACAGCTTGGCCGAGGTGTTCGACGCCGCAACCCGATTGAAAAAGCCCGCGGCGACCGTCGGCGAGTTCGAGCCGTAGAACACCCCGTCGGCGGCGGCCGGGCTGGTGACCAGCGAGATCCCCGGGCCGGCGTCGCGCTTGAGCGCGTACGCGATCGCCGCGCCGTAATCCCCTCCGTCCGAGCCGACGTACAGCTTGGTGACGCCGAGCGACTTCATCTCCTGGACCTGCGCCTTGGCCTCGTCGCCGCTGGTCGGCACGACCCGGGCGAACGTCTGCTTGTAGCTGTTGAGCGACTCGTAGTACTCGTCGGGAGCGTTCGCCACCGCGGGGGTGGTCTGGGTCAGCTCGAGCGCGGTGTCGGTCGGGCTCACCTGGAGGATGTCGAGTGCGTTCGTGATCCCGATCGACGCGTACGACGAGTGCGGAACGATCTCGCCCAGGTACGCGATCGTGGTCTTGTCCTGGATGACGGTGCGCGCCTGAGCCGAGATCGTGGAGGCGCGGACCGTGTGCATCCGGATCACGACCTTGCCCACCTGGTGCGGACCCTGCGAGAACGCCAGCTGTTCGGCGTCGAGCACGTCCTGTGCGACCTGCGGCTGATCGGTGGGCGCGGCGCTGACGTAGATCGTCACCACATTGCCCGAGACGGTGACGCTCGAGTTGGCCGACCCCGATGATGTGCACCCCGCAACGGCGGAGGTGATCAGAGCACAGGCGCACACCGCCCGGCCGCGTGCGAGCACCCGGCTTCGCATCCCCGGTGGGCTAATCCCGCCGGCCGGGCAGGAACGGCAGCAGTTGGTAGACGCCGATCGCGATCAGCACCATCACGATCCCGATGAGGATGCTATCGAGGCCACTGACGTTCAGCGACCACAGGATGATCCACAGGCACAGGCCGGCAGTGGCGGTCAGGATGATCCCCATACTCGGAGGGATGCTAACTCAGAGGCCGATTGCCAGGCCCGTCGAGAGCTCCCGCACCAGCTCGCCGACGGCCGCGACCGGATCCTCGCCCTCGCCCGCGGCGCGCACGAGGCGGCTGCCGACGATCACACCATCGGCGCCGGCCGCGGCCGCGGCGGCGGCCTGCTCGGGCGTGGAGATGCCGAACCCGACCGCGACCGGGACCTGGGTGCACGCGGCGGCGCGCGACACCACGCCCGCCATCCGGTCCCCGAGGCCGGAGCGCTCGCCCGTGGTTCCGGTCAGCGACACCGTGTAGAGAAAGCCGCGAGCCTGCGCCCCGATCCGCGCCAGTCGCTCATCCGGAGTGGTCGGCGCGACCAGCGGGACGAGCGCGAGGCCGCGCTCATCGCACGCGGCGAGAACATCCGGCGCCTCCTCGAGCGGCAGGTCGGGGACGATTAACCCGCTGGCTCCGGCGTCGAGCAGCGCGTCGGCGAAGCGCTCGAGCCCGCGGGCGAAGATCGGGTTCGCGTAACACATGACCACGACCGGCACGCGCTCGGCGATCGCACGCCCGACCTCGAGCACGTCATACAGGTTGATCCCGTTGCGCAGCGCCGCCGTCCCCGCCGCGTGGATCACAGGCCCGTCTGCGAGCGGGTCTGAGAACGGGACTCCGAGCTCGATCAGGTCCGCTCCCGAGTCCGCGTACGCGAGCCCGATCCGGCGCGAGGTGTCGAGGTCGGGGAAGCCGCCCATCATGTACGGCATGAATGCCGCGCGCCGGCCGTTGGCGCGCGCGGACTCGAACGCCTCCGCGATCCGCTCGATCCCGGTCACGCGACCCTCACGACCGGCCAAGGAGCGCGAGTCCCTCGGCCAGGTCCTTGTCGCCGCGACCCGACAGGCAGACCAGGTCGAGCTCGCTCGGCCCGTTCGCGAGCGTCCAGGCCACCGCATGAGCACTTTCGAGCGCCGGGATGATCCCCTCCAGGCGCGCCGTGAGCGCAAACGCCTCGAGCGCCTCCTCATCGGTGACCGCGTGGTAATGGGCGCGGCCGGAGTCCCGCAACCACGCATGCTCGGGCCCGCTGCCCGGATAGTCGAGCCCGGCCGAGATCGAGTGAGCCTCGAGGATCTGGCCGTCCTCGTCCTGCAGAATCGCCGAAAACGCCCCGTGGAGGACGCCCGGGAGCCCACCGGCGGTCAACGAGGCCCCGTGACGGCCGGTCTCGATCCCCTCGCCGGCGGCCTCCACGCCAATCAGCTCCACCTCGCGGTCCGCCACGAACGGGATGAAGAGACCGATCGAGTTCGAGCCGCCGCCGACGCAGGCGATCACGCGCTGAGGCAGGCGGCCGGTGCGTTCGAGCACCTGCGCCCGGGACTCGTCGCCGATCACGCGCTGGAGGTCCCGGACCAGCGCCGGGTACGGCGCCGGCCCGACACACGAGCCGATGATGTAGTGCGTCGTCTCCACGTTCGTGACCCAGTCGCGAATCGCGGCGGACACGGCCTCTTTCAGGGTCCGTGCCCCGGCCTCGACGGGCTCGACCACCGCGCCGAGCAGGCCCATCCGCTCGACGTTCGGGCGCTGGCGGCGCATGTCCTCGGTGCCCATGTACACGATGCACTCCAGGTCGAGCAGGGCGCAGGCGGTAGCGGCCGCGACCCCGTGCATGCCGGCGCCGGTCTCGGCGATGATCCGCCGCTTGCCCATCCGCCTGGCCAGCAGCGCCTGCCCGAGCGCATTGTTGATCTTGTGCGCGCCGGTGTGGTTGAGGTCCTCGCGCTTGAGCCAGATCGGATGTCCGGCGGCCTCGCTCAACCGGGAGGCCGGGTACAGCGGCGAGGGCCGCCCCACGAAGTCGCGCAGCAGCGTGTCGAGCTCGGCCCTGAATGACGGGTCGTCGCGAGCGGCGACCCATGCCTCCTCGAGCTCTGCCAGCGCCGGCATCAACGTCTCGGGGACGTACTGGCCGCCGTACGGGCCGAACCGGTGCTCGACCGCGCTCATCGGGTGACGGCCGCGATCGCCGTCGAGCGGACCGCCTCGGCGAACGCGGTCAGCTTGTCAGGGTCCTTGCGTCCCGGACTCAGCTCGACGCCGCTCGCGACGTCGACCGCGTACGGCCGCACAGCGGCGATCGCGTCGGTGACGTTGCCGGGTGTGAGTCCGCCCGACAGGATCACCGGGACCCGGCCGCGATGGGCCCGCGCGATCTCCCAAGAGAACGTCTCGCCGGTGCCGCCCGGCATCCCAGCGATGTAGCTGTCGAGCAGGTGATAGTCCGTGTGAAAGGACGCGAGCGCCTGGACGTCGGCGCCGCTCCGGACGCGCGCCGCCTTGATCACCTTGCAGCCGGTGCGGCGCGCCGTCTCGGCGCAATACGCGGGACCTTCATCCCCGTGGAACTGGAGCATCGTCAACCCGACGGCGTCGGCGGTCTGTATGACGTTATCGAGCGTTGCGTTGACGAACACGCCCGCAACCTCGGCACGTCGCTTGAGAGCGGACGCCACTTGCGTCGCGACGTCGAGCTCGCAGCGGCGCGGCGAGCCCGGCCAGAAGATCAGCCCGACCGCCCACGCGCCGGCGCTGACCGCGAGCTCGGCGTCGTCAAGCCGGGTGATGCCGCAGAACTTGATCTTGGTCACACAGACAATCGTAGGGCGGGCTGAATTGGGATGGTCGGCGGCGCCTTAGCGCACCGCGAACTCGCGGCAGGCCGCCTCGACGTCGGGCGAGCGCATCAGCGCCTCCCCGATCAGCACGCCGTCGACCCCGGCTCGCGCGAGCGCGTCGAGCTGCTCGGGGCGACTGAAGCCCGACTCGGCCACCACCAGCGCGTGGCCGGCCACGCGCGGCAACAGCTCGAACGTGCGGCGAGTGTCCACCACGAGCGTCGTCAGGTCACGGTTGTTGACGCCGATCACCGCTGCGCCAAGCGACAGCGCGGCGTCGAGCTCGCGCTCGTCGTGGACCTCGACCAGGACGCTCAGGCCAAGCGTTGTCGCGTCCGCGTGAAGCGAAGCCAGCTCGGCCTGCGACAGCGCGGCGACGATCAGCAGGATCGCGTCAGCCCCCGCCGCGTAGGACTCCAGCACCTGGTAGGGGTCGACGATGAAGTCCTTTCGCAAAATCGGCAGCCCCGTGGCGGCTCGTGCCGCCCGCAGGTCGGCCAGCGACCCGTCGAAGCTCGGGCCTTCGGTAAGGACCGACAGCGCCGCCGCCCCACCGCGCTCATAGGCGGTCACGACGTCCGTCACGGCCAGGTCCGCCCGGATCTGGCCCGCGGATGGAGAACGGCGTTTGTGCTCGGCGATCACCGACAGCCCCGTGCGGGCCAGGGCGTCGGTGAACGAACGGAGATCGCTTGGATCCCGGGATTCGAGCGCCGACGGCGGCACCACCTCGCGGCGCCGCGCCACTTCATCGCGCGTGGCGGCCAGAATCGGGTCGAGCCGGTTCACCGCGCGAGCTCTTGCGTGCGCCTGACGAACCGCTCGAGCGCGGCCACCGCAAGACCGTCGTCGATCGCCCGCTCGGCCGCGCGTACGCCCTCCTCGAGCGTGTCCGCGCGCCCGCCCGCGTAGATCGCGGCGCCGGCGTTCAGCGCCGCCAGATCGCGCGGCGCGCCCCTTTCTCCCGCGAAGATCGCCCGCGCGGTCTCCGCGTTCTCGGCCGGGTCACCCCCGGGGATCTCCGCAGCAGCCGCGGGCGTCAGCCCGACGTCCTCCGCGGACACGCTGTACTGCCGGAGCTCGTCCCCGACGACCTCGACGACCCGCGTGGGAGCCGAGATGCTGAGCTCGTCGAGGCCGTCCTCGCTCGCGACGAGCAGCGCGTGCTTGGTGCCGAGTAGCGCGAGCGCGCCGGCCATTGTCTCGAGGTAGGCGGCGTCCGACACTCCGATCAGCTGGCGCGTCGCGCCCGCCGGATTGGTGAGCGGGCCGAGGAAGTTGAAGATCGTCCTGACCGCGAGTTGCCGGCGAACCGGGATTACGTACCGGGTGGCCTGGTGATGGGCCGGGGCGAACATGAACCCGAAGCCGACGTCGTCAATGCAGCGTGCCACCGCGTCCGGACCGAGATCGATACGCGCGCCGAGCGCCTCGAGCACGTCGGCCGAGCCCGACAGACCGGTCGCCGAGCGGTTGCCGTGCTTCGCGACGGTGCAACCTGCCCCGGCAGCGATCAGCGCAGCCGTGGTCGAGACGTTGAACGTACGTCGCCCGCCGCCCGTGCCGGCGGTGTCGAGCAGGTCGTCGCTCGACACGCTGACATGCGCGGCCATCGCGCGCATCGTCCGAGCCAGGCCTGCCAGCTCCTCGACGGTCTCCCCCTTGGTCCGCAGCGCCACGAGGAATCCCGCGATCTGAACCTCGGACGCGTTCCCGGCCATGATCTCCGACAGGACCGCGGCGGCGTCGTCGAGCGTCAGGTCGTGGCCGCCGGCGAGCGTATCGATCGCGCGCGTGAGGAGATCTGGGCCTGCGCTCATCGGACGCGCGCGAGGAAGTTCGCGAGCAGTTCGCGGCCCTGCTCGGTGAGGACCGATTCGGGGTGGAACTGCACGCCCTCCGCCGGAAGCTCGCGGTGGCGGACCGCCATCACAACCTCGCCGCCGCTCGCGCTGCTCTCCAGGCAATCGGGCAGCGCCGGATCGACGACCAGAGAGTGGTAGCGACCCACCTCGAGCGGCTTGCGCAACCCGCGGAAGATCGTCCGACCGTCGTGATCAATCGTGGTCGTCTTGCCGTGCACCGGCTCGTGCTGGATGACCTTCCCGCCCCACGCCTGCACGAGCGCCTGGTGGCCGAGGCAAACGCCGAGCGTCGGGACCTTCGCCACCGGGAAGCGCCGGACGGCCTCGAGCGAGATGCCCGCCTCGTTCGGCGTACACGGCCCCGGCGACACGATCACGCGGTCGTAGCCGCGCACGAGCAACTCGTCCACCGAGGCGTGGTCGTTACGAACGACCTCGACCTCGGCCCCGAGTTCCCCCAGGTACTGAACGAGGTTGTACGTGAAGCTGTCGTAGTTGTCGAGAACGAGAACTCGCATCCGCGGTGGCGCCGCAGTCATTGACTCCCGGCAAACAGTAGGGCGCCGCGCCTTCACCCGTCAGGCGAGGCCTCCTAGGATGCACCGCGGGCAAGAGCAATGCGGCACAAGGGGGCAATTCCATGAGGACCGCACATCTCGGCCGGCCCGCGCTGTCGGCCATGGTTGTGGCGCCGGCGGTCGCGGCGTGCGGGGGCAGCCGCGGGAGCTCGAGCGCAGCCAGCAGCGCGAGTGGCGCAGGCGGCGCCGGCCCCGCCGGCAACTCCGCGAGCTCGCCGGTGACCTGGTCGGGGTCCTGATGACGGCCGCCGCCCTCAGCTGAATTCGGGCGCGGTCCAGCCGGGCATCACGTCCGGCAGGCCATCGCTGACCCGATCGCGGAATTGCGCCGGCCGCTTCTCGAGGAATGACGTGATCCCCTCGGCCGCGTCGGCTGACCTGCCGCGGAAATACATGCCGCGTGAGTCCGCGCGGTGCGCGAGCATCGGATGCTCGGCCCCGAGCATCCGCCACATCATTTGCCGGGCAAGCGCCACCGAGACCGGGGCGGCGTTGTCGGCGATCTCGTGAGCGAGCGCGCCCGCGGCATCGAGCAGCTCGCCGTCCGGGTGAACGCTTCGGACCAGCCCGCCTTGCGCCGCTTCGTCCGCCCCGAAGACGCGCCCGGTCGCGACCCATTCCATCGCGCGGCTAATCCCGACCAAGCGTGGCAGGAACCAGCTCGAGCACGCCTCGGGCACGATCCCGCGGCGGGAGAACACGAACCCGATCCGCGCGCTCTCGGACGCCAGCCGGACGTCCATCGGCAGCGTCATCGTCGCCCCCACTCCGACCGCCGGGCCATTGATCGCGGCGATCACCGGCTTGCGGCAGTCGAAGATCCGGAGCGTGAGGCGGCCGCCGCCGTCGCGCGGGATTGAGTCCGGATCGTCGTGTCCGCGCCTGGTGAACGTCTCGCTGCCGCGGCCAAGGTCCGCGCCGGCGCAGAATCCGCGGCCCGCACCGGTGACGACAATCGCGCGGACCGCGTCGTCGGCGTCCGCCTCGTCGAACGCAGCGATGAGCTCGTTCCCCATCGTCTCGGTGAACGCGTTCAGCCGCTCGGGGCGGTTCAGCGTGATCGTGAGCACGTGGTCGCTCAGCTCGGCGGTGATCTCCTCGAACTCCATGACTCTCCTTTTACGGCCACTCGGGCTGGCTCGCCGCGAGCGCTATCGCCTGCAGGACGCCCCTGGCCTTTGCCTCGGACTCGCGGTACTCGAAATCGGGCCTGGCGTCGGCAACAGTGCCGCCACCAGCCTGTACGTGCGCGATGCCGTCCTTGACCACGACCGTCCGGATGTGGATGCACGTGTCGAGCTCGCCGGTGTAGCTCGCGTAGCCGATCGCCCCGCCGTACCCCCCGCGCTTGATCGGCTCGAGCTCGTCAATGATTTGCATCGCGCGCACCTTGGGCGCCCCCGACAGGGTGCCTGCCGGCAGCACCGAGCGCAGCGCGTCGAGCGCGCCGACGCCGTCGCGCAACCTGCCGGCGACGCTCGAGACGATGTGCATCACGTGGCTGTAGGTCTCGACCGCCATGAAGCTCTCGACCTCGACCGACCCGTACTCACACACTCGCCCGAGGTCGTTGCGGCCGAGGTCGACCAGCATCACGTGCTCGGCGCGCTCCTTGGGATCGGCGAGCAGCTCCTCGGCGATCCGACGATCCTCCTCGGCCGTGGCGCCCCGCGGGCGGGTGCCGGCGATCGGGCGCGTCGACACCCGCCGGCCGGCCACGGTGATCAATGGCTCCGGGCTGGCGCCGGCGATCTCGAAGTCGCCGAAGTCCAGGAAGTACATGTACGGACTCGGGTTGACCGCACGCAGGCCACGGTAGATCGAGAACGCCTCGACGGGCACCGGTCCCGACCAGCGCTGCGACGGGACCACCTGGAACGCGTCGCCGGCGTAGATGTACTCGATGATCCGGGCAACGTTCGCCTCGAACTGCTCGCGGGTCATGTTCGCGGTGAGCGGCGCGACGACCCGGTCGTGGGACGGTGGCCGCGGGGGCCGTGGGACCGGGCCGGCCAGCCGCCAACGAACGTCCGCGATCGTCTGCTCGGCGCGCGCGTACGAGGCGTCGAGGTCGTCGTCGCCGTAGACGTTCGCGATCACCGTGATCGTGTGCTTGAGGTGGTCGAACGCGACCAGCGCATCGGTCAGCATCAGCGCCAGATCGGGCAGCCCGAGCGGATCGGGATTCGGCGGTCCGAGCGGCTCGACCGTCCGAACCAGGTCGTAGGCGAACAGCCCGACGGCGCCGCCGGCGAACGGCGGCAGGTCGGGTAGGGGCGCGACGCGCAGGCGCCCGAGCTCGGCGGCCGCGAGCGAGTACGGGTCGCCGCCGTCGACCAACGACCAGCGCAACACCTTGCGGGGGCGGAAGCCGATGAACGAGTAGCGCCCAACGCGCCCCTGGTCGGCCGATTCGAGCAGGAACGACGGTTCGCGGTCGCGCAGCTTGAGAAATGCGGACACCGGCGTCTCGCAGTCGTCGATGAACGTCTCCCGGATCGGGATCAGGTTGTAGTCGCCGGCCAGGGCACGGGCCTCCGCGAGCGACGGCGTTACCCCGGCGGGGATCGCCTCAGCGCTTGCGACGGCCATCGAGCACCCGCTCGGCATCCGCAAGCGTCAGCCCGCGTCCGCGGAGCAGCACCGCGACGTGGTAGAGGACGTCGGCGGCCTCCTCCGCCACGCGCTCGTCGGACTCCTCGCGTGCGGCTCTGACCACCTCCTCGGCCTCCTCCTCCACCTTCGCGCCCGCGAGTGCGGGGTCGTTCAGGAGCGTCACGGTGTACGAGCCGTCCGGGCGACCGGTCGCGCGCTCGGCGATCGTGCGCTCGAGGATCGGGAGCGTCTCGAACGGCGCGCCCGGGTCGAGCTCGCCCCGGTGAAAGCACGATCGTTCGCCGGTGTGACAGGCCGGACCGGCGGGCACTACCAGCGCGAGCAGGGCATCCGCGTCGCAGTCGTAACGGATCGACTTCACGCTCAGCGTATTCCCGGACGCGGCGCCTTTGTGCCACAGCTCCTGCCGAGAGCGGCTGAAGAAGTGGACCTCGCCGGTCTGGCGCGTCAGGCGCAGGGACTCGGCGTTCATGTACGCGAGCGTCAGGACCTCCCCCGTGTCCCAGTCCTGCACAACGCACGGCACCAGGCCGCGCTCGTCGAATGCGATCTCTGAGTCCTCCACCGGGGTGGCGGATTCTAGGTGCTCGCCACGGGCCGGCCCCACCCGCGGGAGGCTGCCCCCCTCTTGCGGGGGGCAGCCTCGACCTCTATGCCGCCTGCTCGAGGTACTCGGGCTCGATCTCGGCCTCGACCAGGGTCGTTGGCTCCGACATCGCCTCGAGCGCCCGGGTCGGGCGGAGGAAGACCACGCCGATCGCGATCGCTGCCAGCACCATTCCGGCGGCGATCGTGAACGCCAGGTGGTAGCCGTCGGTCAGCGCGGCGGCGCTCGACGCTCCGTGAGCTTCGAGTGAGCCGGTCCGGGTGGTCGCGAGCGTGGCGAGCACCGCGAGGCCAAGCGCGCCACCGACCTGCTGGGTCGTGTTCACAAGCCCGGAGGCCAGCCCCGAGTCCTCGGGCGTGGCTCCCGACATCGCGAGCGTCATCAGAGCCGGGAACACCAGCCCGGCGCCGACGCCCAGCAGCAGCATCACCGGCAGCAGCTGCGTGACGTAGGCCGCGTTGTCGGGCGCGCTGCGGAACACGATCAGGCCCGCGGCGACCAGCGCCAGGCCCCCGATGAGCGTCGGCTTGGCGCCGAACCGCATCATCAGCTGTGCCGCCAGCCGGAGCGACAGCGCCGCGATTCCGAGCGCCACCGGCAGGAACGCGAGGCCGACCTCGATCGCGTCGTAGTGCAGCACCCGCTGGAGGTACAGCGCACCCAGGAAGAACATCCCGAACATGCCGGCGACCATCAGCACCTGCATCACGTTCGCGACCGTCACGGTCCGCGAGCGGAACACGCGCAGCGGGATCAGCGGGTTGGCGGCGGTCGCCTGGCGGACGACGAACCCGGCCAGGAGCGCTACCGCGACGCCGCCGAAGCCGAGCGTGTGCGCGCTTCCCCAGCCGTACGTGCTGGCCTCGACGATCGTGTACACGGCGAGCATCAGCGACGCGACGAGCAGCACCGCACCCGGTGCGTCCGCGCCTCTCTGCAGGCCGATGCCCACGTCGTTCGGCAGCAGGCGCGTGGCCAGGATCCCGGTGGCGACGCCGATCGGGAGGTTCACGAAGAAGATCCAGTGCCAGTTGATCGCCTGCGTCAAGACGCCGCCGGCGAGCAGACCGATCGCCCCGCCGGCCGCGGCGACGAAGCTGTACACCCCAATCGCCTTGGCCTGCTCGGACGGCCTCGGGAACATCGTCACGATCATGCCCAGGATCACGGCGGACGTCATGGCACCGCCGACGCCCTGGATGAAGCGCGCGCCGATCAGCAGCGCCCGGCTGTCGGCGAGGCCGCAGACGAGCGATGCGGACGTGAACACGGTCAGGCCGGCGAGGAAGATGCGCCGGCGCCCGATCAGATCGCCGAGCCGCCCGACCAGCAGCAGCAGGCCACCGAACGCGATCAGATAGGCGTTCACCACCCACGCGAGCGCCGACTGTGAGAAGTGGAGGTCGGTCTGGATCGACGGCAGCGCCACGTTCACAATCGTCTGGTCCAGGATGATCATCAGGAACCCGGCGCACAGCACCACGAGCGCGATCCAGCGGTTGCCGTTGCCGGGGGCGGTTGGGGCCAACGGTGGGTGCGACGACTCATTCATCAGTTTCATGACTCCTTGCTCCTCGAGTTCAGACCGTTCAAGATAGAACCGTAGCAGATGATCTCGTGACGGACGATCTACAACGGACCGTTTGAGTATGAGCTGCGACCGCGGGCCGCACATCGGCAGTTCGCGCCGGATCTGCGGGCCTGGGGCCTTAGCCTGGGCGGGCGGGGCCTTAGCTGCTGCGGAGCCGCTTCAGGCGTGCAGGCGTTACCTGCATCACGGACGCGTCAGGCGCGGCGGCGCGGCGGGTGGGCGCACTGCGCGGGCTCGGCCAGGCGGCCACACGCGAGCCTGCCGAGCGCCTTCAGGAACACGTCTCGCTCGTCCGGTTCCAGCACGCTCAGAACGTCGTTGCGAACCTGGTCGAGTACCTCTTCGGCGTGGAGCACGAGCCTCACGCCGGCATCCGTCACGACGATCACGCGCGCCCGCCGGTCGGTGCTCGATGGACGCCGCTCGGCGAGGCCGGCGCGCTCGAGCTCGTCGACGGTCACGACCATCGTGGTCTTGTCGAGCCCGACCATCTTGGCGATCTCGGTCTGGGTGAAGTCGCCTGTCATCGCCGTGAACAGCACCGAGTGGGCGCGCGGCGAGATCCCGAGGTCCTCGAGCGCCGCGCTGAATTCGGTCGTCAGGCCGTGGCTCGCTCGCGAGAGCAGCCAGCACAGGTCGGACGCAAGCGGCGACGGCGTCTGCGCAAGTTCTATTTCGTGCGTGGCCATATTGGTGATGATAGTTCGATGTACGGAATATCTCGCAACAGACGTTCTCGTCCGGACTACTCGATCCCGAGACGATCCAGCATCCGCTCGTCGGCCCGCCAGTGCCTACGCACGCGGACCTTCAGGTCGAGGTGGACCCGCTGTGAGAGCTCGCGCTCGATCGCACGTCGCGACGCGATCCCGATCGACTTCACCATCTGGCCCCCGGCGCCGATCAGGATCCGTTTCTGGGATTCGGTCTCGGCGAGGATCACCGCCTCGATCCGGACCAGACCGGTCGCGCGCGACGTGTCGTCGTGCTCGACCGACTCGATTGCAACCTCGACCGAATGGGGCACCTCCTCGCGCGTGCGGGCCAGTATCTGCTCACGCACGAGTTCGGCGAGCACCACGCCCTGAGTTTGATCTGAGCGTTGCTCGGGCTCGAAGTAGAACGGCCCCTCGGGCAGCAGCGAGACCAGGTAATCGACGAGCGGCCCGACGCCGGATCCGGTGGCGGCAGACACCGGGAATACCTCTTCGGCGACGCCGAGATCGGCGGCGGCCTGCAATGCGGAGGCCGTGCCGGGCCGGTTCGTGCGGTCGATCTTGTTGACCGCGATCACGACCGGAACCTTGGCCTCGGCCAGCAGCCCCGCGATGAACCGGTCCCCGGGGCCGACGCCCTCCTCGGCGTTGATGACGAACAGGCAAGCGTCCGCGTCTTCCAGCTCGTGCTCGACCCGCCGCTGCATCCGCTCGGTGAGCGCATCCCGGGGTCGCTGGACGCCCGGGAGGTCGACCAACACGAGCTGCCAGCCTGGGCCGTTGGCGACGCCGCGGATCGCGCGGCGAGTGGTCTGCGGCTTGTCGGAGACGATCGCCACCTTGGCGCCGACGACGGCGTTCGCGAGCGTTGACTTACCCACGTTGGGACGGCCGGCCAGCGCGATGAAGCCAGAACGGGTCGGCGGGCTCACTGCGCCCAGCGCAGGAGCTCGGCCTGGAGAGCGAGCATCTCGCCGTCGTCGCTTTCGTGATCCATCCCGGTCAGGTGCAGCGCGCCGTGGATGACGGCCTCGCGGAGGTCCGCCGTGTGCTTGGGGCAGATCACGATGTCACCGAGCTCGCGCGGCCCGGCGGTGGCGCCGTCCTCGTCGACGCCGAACGACAGCACGTCGGTCGGTTCGTCGATCTGGCGATGTTCGCGGTTGAGCTCGCGGATCCGCCCGGAGTCGACGAACTCGATCGCGACGTGGCCGTCCTCGATGCCCGCCGAGGAGATCGCAAGCGCGCACAGCCCCTTGAGCTCGCTCGCCGTGGGGAAGCGCAGTTCGTCGGTCGCGGGCACGTCTACCGCAATCCCCTCGATCCCGATGACTTCTATCTCGAGCACTCGCGGCCCACGCGTCAGCCTCTTGGGGTGGCCGCGCGCGGACGCAACTCCGGCGCAGCGCGCTGGGTGTGCTCGTTGTAGGCGGCGACGATCCGGCGCACGAGCTTGTGGCGCACGACGTCCTCTTCGCCGAAGCGCACGAACTCGATGCCCTCGACGTCCTTGAGGATGTCGGCCACCATCACGAGCCCCGAGTCCTGGTCTCGCGGCAGGTCGATCTGGGTGATGTCGCCGGTCACGACCATCTTCGAGTTGAACCCGAGGCGGGTCAGGAACATCTTCATCTGCTCCGGGCTCGTGTTCTGCGCCTCGTCGAGGATGATGAAGCTGTCGTTGAGCGAGCGACCGCGCATGAACGCGAGCGGCGCCACCTCGATCACGCCGCGCTCCAGGTGCTGCGACACGCGGTCGGGCTCGAGCATGTCGTGCAGGGCATCGAACAGCGGCCGCAGATAAGGGTCGACCTTGGCCATCAGGTCGCCGGGAAGGAACCCGAGCCGCTCGCCGGCCTCGACCGCCGGGCGAGTCAGGATGATCCGGTTGACCTCCCGGCGGCTGAGCGCGGCCGCGGCGAGAGCCACCGCGAGGAACGTCTTGCCGGTCCCTGCCGGGCCGATCCCGAATGTGATCGTGTTGTTGCGGATCGAGTCGACGTAGTGCTTCTGGTTGATCGTCTTCGGCGAGACCTTGGTGGCGCGGTGGCGCCAGACCACGTCCTCGAGGATCGCCCCGGGGGACTCGTGCGCGTCGAGCGCGCGAGTCACGGCCTCGATCGTCCCAGGAGCGATCTCGTGGCCCTGGCTGATCAGATCCGACAGCTCGTGTACGACCGCGGCGGCGGCGTCGACCGCGTCGGGGTCGCCGTCGAGCGTGAGCACGTTACCGCGCAGGAACACGTCACAGTTCAAATGTCCTTCGAGCGCCCGCAGGACGGCGTCCTTGCTGCCCGCCAGCTCGGCGGCGACCGTGTTGTCGAGCTCGAGCTGCTTACGCACCCACGCCTCGGCTACGCACTCAGCACCTCTCGAACCCGGGCGGACGCGCGCTTGCCGTCGGCACGCCCTTGGCTCTTGGCCATAACGGCCTTCATCACCTGCCCCATGTCCTTGGGGTTGGTGGCGCCCGTCTCGGCTATCGCCGCTTTGACGATCGCATCCAGTTCGGCATCGTCGAGCTCCGCGGGCATGTAGCCCTCGATGATCTTGGCCTCCGCCTCCTCGCCGTCGGCGAGTTCGGCCCGGCCGGCCTCGCGGAACTGCTCCGCCGCCTCGAGGCGGCGCTTGCGCTCGCGGCGCAGGACCGCCAGCTCGTCCGTCCCACCGTCCTTCGCGTCCTTCTGCAGTTCGGACAGCACCAGCCGCAGCGCACCGACGCGCTCCTTGTCGCCGGCCTTCATGGCGCTGGTCATGTCGCTGCGAACCTGATCGATGAAGCTCACACCTTCAGGATAGCCCCGTGGTATCCGGCTACCGGCACCGTATGCCGTCAGCCTGCAGCTCCAAGCATGCGACGTCGATCATCTCACCCCGCCCGGCGGCGCCGCTCGGGAGGTAGCAGCGGGTGTAGTCGGCGGTATAGCCCGAGCACTGGGTGCCGGCGATCTTGTCGACCAGCACGCGCTCGCGGCCGCCGAGCTTGGCGTTGCGATGGTGGCGTGAGCGGACCTCGGAGCGCCCGCGCAGCTCGCGCGATCGGAGCTTCTTCTCCTCGGGCGGCACCCGATCGCCGAGCGCCTCGGCGACCGTGCCGGGGCGAGGCGAGTACGAGAACGCGTGCACCCGTGTAATCCCGGCGGCGTCGACAGCGGCCAGCGTCCGCTCGAACGCCTCGCGAGTCTCGGTCGGGAAGCCGACGATCACGTCGGTCGTGAGGTTCACGTGCGGCACCGCAGCCCGGAGCGCCGCGATGCTCTCGAGGTACTCGCCAGAGTTGTAGTGGCGGCCCATCGCCCGGAGCACTTCATCGTCGCCGGACTGCATCGGGACGTGGAGGTGCGGGCACACCTTCGGCTCGGTCGCGAGCGCCGCGAGCAGGGAGTCCTTGACGTGGATGACCTCGACGCTCGAAAGCCTGACGCGTTCGACGCCCGGGACATGCGCGACCTCGACCATCAACTCGCCCAGCTCGAGCCCCCGTTCGGGGTCGCGATAGTCGCCGACGCTGATACCGGTCATGACCATCTCCGGCTGCCCCTGCTCGACCCGCCGGCGCGCCTCCTCGAGCACCGCCGACGCCGGACGCGAGCGCGCCTGACCACGGACCGTGGGGATGATGCAGTAGGCGCAGTGACAGTCGCAGCCGTCCTGGATCTTGATGAATCCGCGGGTCCGGGCGGCCTGACCGGGCGGCTCGCGGGCGAGCACGTCGTGTTCGAGGTCGGCGCACCCGCCGAGCGCGTGCGCCATGTCGCCGGCGACCGCCTCGGCCGGGCCGGCGAACGGCCTCACCCGGTCATCGATCTCGGCGAACTGCGCGGCATTCAAGTTGACCGCGCAGCCCGACACCAACACCCCGCCGGCGGTCCTCAGCGAGCGACGCACGGACTGACGCGACTTCGCCTCAGCCTCGCTGGTGATGCAGCACGTGTTGATCACGTGCAGGTCGGCATCGTCCTCGGGGGCCTCGACATGCCCCGCGGCGAGCAATGCCCGCCGCGCGATCATCGCATCCGCTTGCGAGACCTTGCAGCCGAGGAACTTGACGGCGAACGACGCCACGGTGGCCGCACGTTAGCGCGGCCACCGTGGGCGTCTATGCGTCAGTTGAGTCGCACGCCCGCGGCCGGCGGAGTTTCGTGCTCCTCGTGCGCGGCTTCATGCCGTGGTGTCCTCGAGCCGGCGCGCGGAGTGAGGAGAAAGGACTCATGCGCAAATCCGGCCCGAGGCTTCGGCCTCGGCACCACCACGTCGAGGAGCAGGCCACCGAGCGTCACGCCGATCGCGAGCGGGTTGGGCAACTGGCTTCACCTCCTTTTTCAAGATCTGTCCTGGATCGCAAGTCGAGGTCAAGCATGCGGCAGAAGCGGTCGGGCGGCATCGGCCCGTTGGACAAGATCTGGCGCCCGCGGGTTGTCCACGGTGGCGGCGGTCAACGCCGGCGTTCGAGCAGCAGCGCCAACCACTCGCCGGACTCGCGGCGCGCGGCCTCGACCAATCCAAGCGCCGCGAACGCGCCGGCGACCTCGTCGGCCTCGCCTAAGAGCAGACCGCTCGCGATAACGGTCTCCGGAGCGGCCGCCGCCGGCGCCAGGCGCTCCGCCCATGTCAGCAGCAGCGGTCGCAGCAGGTTCGCCGCCACCGTCGGCGCAAGCGCCACCGGGTCGACCCGCAGGTCATGACGGCGCACTTCGATCCCCACGCCGTTCGCGCGCGCGTTGCCGACCGCCGCCGAGACGCTCGCCAGGTCGTGGTCGAGCGCCACCACCGGATCCCACCCGAGCCGCGCCGCCGCGATCGCGAGCACCCCCGATCCGCAACCGAGGTCAAGAAACGGGCTTCGCCTCAGAGACCCAGCGCCGCCGGCCAGCTCCAACATCAGCTCGAGGCACAGCCGCGTCGTGGCGTGCGCCCCCGTTCCGAACGCCTGCCCCGGGTCGATCACGATCTCGACCGGAGCGCCGATCGCGCTCTCCCACGGTGGGCGGACGGCGAGCTGGGAGTCGAGCACGAGTGGCTTGTGGAACTCGCGCCACCGCTCAGCCCAGTCGTCGGCGAGCTCCGAGGTACTGACCTCGACGAGCGCATCGCCGGCGGCGGCGGTCACGTCGGGCAGCGCCGGCAACTCGCCGGGCGCGCCGTACACCGCGTACTCGACGACATCACCGGAGCCGATCGCCGCCTCCTCCACCCCTGAAGGCGCCAGCTCGAGCAGCTCGGCGAGCACGATCTCGGCCTGCTCGCGCCGGACGCGAACCGCGAGCCGAAGCATCCGCTACCTCAGCCGCCGAACGCGCGCTTGATTTTCCCGAACAGCCCCTCGTCGCTGCGGAGGTTGTGCTCTGTCATCGAGTCGGCCAGCTGCTGGACCAGCTCGCGCTGCTCCTTGCTCAGGTGCCGGGGAACGACGACGTTCACGAGCACCCGCAGGTTCCCTGGGTGGCGCCCGCGTAGCGAGGGCATGCCCGCACCACGAACGATCAGCGTCTCGTGCGGCTGCGTCCCAGCCGGGATCTCGAGATCGACGGGCCCACGGTCAACGGTTTCGACATTCACGCTCGTTCCGAGCGCCGCCAAAGGCGCGGCGACGTCAACCGCGGTCACGAGATCGTCGCCGTCGCGGACGAACCGTGGATCCTCGCGCACGCGGATCAAGACGTACAGATCTCCCGGGGGCCCACCACGCTCGCCGGCGTGGCCTCGGCCGGCAATGCGGATCCGCTGCCCATCAGAAATCCCCGCCGGCACATCGACCTTGACCTTGGGGCGCTCGACCTTGCGGCCCCTGCCCCGGCACACCTTGCACGGATCGCGGGCGACGCGCCCGTCGCCGTGGCAGACGTCGCACGCGGTCGTGCGCACCATCTGGCCGAACGGAGTGCGCGAAACGGCCTGAAGCTGGCCGGTGCCCTGGCACCGCGGGCAGGTCTCGATCGGCGTGCCCGGCTCGGCGCCGTTGCCGTGGCAGTGCTCGCACAGCGCGACCGCCTCGTAGCTGACCTCTACCTTCGCGCCGTGGGCCGCCTCGACGAGCTCGATCTCGGCCGAGACCGCCACGTCGCCGCCCTGGATAGCGCCGGTGGCGCGGCCGCCGCCCATGCCGAACAGGTCGCCGAACGCGCCGCCGCCTCCGAAGAACGCCTCGAAGATGTCCGACACCGACCCGAACGCCTCGAAGTTCGGCGCGTATCCGCCGCTGCGAAGGCCCTCGCGACCGTAACGGTCGTAGGTGGCGCGGCGCTCGGAGTCCGACAGCACCTCGTACGCCTCGGCGGCCTCCTTAAACTTCTCCTCGGCGTCCGGGTCGTGCCGGTTGACGTCGGGGTGGAGCTCGCGGGCCAGCCGGCGGAACGCCTTCTTGATCGTCGCGTCGTCGGCGTCGCGGTTGACGCCGAGCACCTCGTAGTAGTCGCGCGTGCTGCTCATCGCTCGTCGTAGACCTCCGCGATGAAGCTGGAGAGCTGCGAGGCCGCCTCCCGCACGGACGTGATCGCGTGGCCGTAGTCCATCCGCAGCGGGCCGATCACCGACACTGTCCCGAGCCGGCGCTGTGGCAGCCCGTACCCTGCGGCGACGAGCGCCACTGAGCGCAAGGCCGGGACGCCGCTCTCGGCGCCGATCCGAACGAGCACGTCGCGCTCGTTCAGCGCCGACTGCAGCACGCCGAGCAGGGTCACGCGGCGCTCGAGCATGTCCATCAGCGAGTTCAGCTCCGAGACCTCCCCGACCCGGTCGTAGCGCAGCAACCGCGACGTGCCCTCGACGTACACGGCGTCGTTCGCGCCAACCTCGAGATCGGTGAACACCGCCGCCAGCGCATCGAGAAAGTCCGACTCAGAGCGCGACAGCGACGGGTCATGGAGCCGCTTCTGCAGGATCCGGGCCCCGAGCCCGAGTCCCACTAGACGCTCGTTGAGATAGCTCGCCGCCCAGTCCGCGAGACCGGGATCGACCGGCTGGGCGAACGTGAACAGGCGCTTGGTGACGCCGCCGGTCGATGTGATCACCACGACCATCAGTACCTGCGGCTGCAGGAGCAGGACCTCGACGTGGCGGATCGTCGAGGTCTCGATCGGCGGGGCGGTGACGATCGCGAGCAGATTCGTCACCTGCGAGAGCGTCTCGGTCGTGACCCGCATCGCCTCGTCGAGCTCGCGGCGCACCAGCGACAGCGACAGCCGCGGCCGCACGTCCTGCGTAGGCAGCAGCCGGTCGACGAAGTAGCGGTAGCCGGCCTCGGTGGGGACCCGTCCGGCGGACGTGTGCGGATGGGCGAGCAGGCCCAGCTCCTCGAGGCTCGCGAGCTCGTTGCGGATCGTCGACGGGCCCCACTCGACAGTGACCGAAAGGGCCTTCGAGCCGATCGGGATCCCGCCCTCGAGGTATTCCTCGACGACCTTCCGGAGCACGAGCTCTTGACGAGAGGTGAGCATGAACCCCTGATTGTAGGTCGGGCGCTGGCCGTCCCCAGACGGTTCGGCCGGGCCGCGATCTTCAGTCAGTCGACTGAGATTTCCGCGACCGCGTTGCGAATGATCCGGTGACCGGACTGCTCAGCCTGCGAGTCGACGACCGCCACCCCATCCTCAACCGACCGGACCGACCCGGAGACGACGATCGGCTCCTCCATCCGTCCCATGCCACGGAACTGCACCGAAAGCCGCTTGAGCCGCTCGGGCCCGCCGGCGGCGTCGGTGTGCGCGCGAGCGACCTGCGCCATCGTCCAGAGCCCGTGCAGGATGCGGCCGGGCAACCCCACCGACCGAGCGAACTCCTCGTCGATGTGGATCGGGTTGAAGTCGCCGGACGCGCCCGCGTAACGGACCGTCACGAACCGGTCGGGCGTGACCTCGAGATGGACCGCGTCGCCCTGCTTGAGGTTCATCGGTCGACCCGCCCGTAAGTCGTGGGGCACCGAGCGCGGTCACTGGCGGATGCTGCGCGCGCACGCAGGAGCTGACGTGTGGCAGCGCCACACGAAGGTCCGAGGACAAAGCGCAGCGCCGCCAGGGGCTGCTCGAATGCCGCAGGGCTTGCGGACGGCCCCACTAGTCGTTCCTCACGAGGTTCGTCCACATGCCGGTGCACACGGTCTCGCCGCGCTGGTTGCGAGAGTCGGTCTCGAACACGAAGAAGCTCATCCCGCCACGCTCGCTGATGTCCTTGACGGTGGTGGTCGTCACGATCTCGTCTCCGGCCACCACGACCGGCCCCCAGATGAACTCCTGGCCGCCGTGCAGCATCCTCGCGAAGTCGATCCCGACCTCGGGGTCGAACAGCGCGGGCGTGATCGCGCGGCCGGCGAAGACGACGGCGAACATCGGCGGGGCGACGACGTCGGCGTACCCGGCGTCGCGGGCATGGTCGACATTGAGGTAGAGCGGGTTGGTCTCGCCGACCGCGTGCGCGTACTCGCGGACCTTCTCGCGTCCGACTGCATAGGTGGTCGCCGGGTACGTCTTCCCGATCGCGTCGGTGTTCGCGGGCACGGCGCCGCAGTCTCTCAGATGATCACCGGGACGGCACCGCCGTCGACCGACCACGATGCGCCGGCGACGTTCGAGGCGGGCTCCGAGCACAGGAACACGATGACGTCGGCGATCTCCTGCTCGGTGCCGAGCCGGCCGATCGGCTGCCGGGACGCCGTCGACTCGAGCACCTCCTCGCGCGTGATCCCCCGCGCCTGCGCGTTCTGGTCGGCAAGGCCGCCGGGCGCCAGCCACAGATCCCCGCCGATCGGCCCCGGCGAGACCGAGTTCACGAGCACGCCCCGCGCTGCCCAGATGTCGGCAAACGCCCGCGACAGCGACAGCTCCGCGGCCTTGGTCACCGAGTACGCCATGTTCGTCGCCGACGGCCGCTTGCCCGAGGACGAGCACACGTTGACGATCCGGCCCCAGCCGCGGTCGGCCATCGCCGGCGCCGCCGCGCGCATCAGCCGCATCGGCGCCATCACGTGGAGCTCCCACTGCGCCTGCCACTCGTCGTCGGTGAGCTCTTCGACGGAGCGCACGGCGCTCGTGCCCGCGCTGTTGACGAGCGCGTCGATCCGGCCGAAGTGCTCGACGCACACGAGCGCGACCCGCTCACCCGCGTCGGGGGCGGTGACGTCGAGCGCAAGCGGCTCCCCCCGCCCGCCGGCCGCAACGCACGCGCGAGCCACGTCCGCGAGCACGTCAGCTCGCCGGCCGACCAGCACCACGGAGGCTCCCTCGCGCGCCAACGCCACCGCCGTAGCCCTGCCAATCCCTCCTGACGCGCCGGTGACGATGCAAGCACGATCGCGGAGGCCGAGGTCCATACTTGGTGATTCTTCCATGACGTCCCCCAGCGAGAACGGCGATGCCGGCGCCGCGATCATCCGCACGAACGGCCTGACCAAGGTCTACCCCGGCACCGATTTCAAGGCCGTGGACGGGCTCGACCTGAGTATCGAGGCGGGCGAGATCTTCGGGCTGCTGGGTCCGAACGGCGCGGGCAAGACCACGACCGCGGGAATGCTCACCACGCGTGTCGTTCCCACCGCCGGGAGGGCCCAAGTCGGCACCGTCGACGTGATCGCCCACCCCGCGCTGGCCAAACAGCTGATCGGGATCGTCTCCCAGCAGAACACGCTCGACCGGCAGCTGACGGTGTGGGAGAACCTGTACTTCCACGGGCGGCTGTTCGGGATCGCGGCGCCGGAGTCGCGGCGGATCTCGGACCAGCTGCTCGAGCAGTTTCACCTGAGCCGGTGGGCGAAGGCGTCCGTGTACGCGCTGTCGGGCGGGATGGCGCAGCGCCTGATGGTGGCGCGCGCGATCTTCCACCGCCCCGCCGTGCTGTTCCTCGACGAGCCGACCGCCGGACTGGACCCGCAGAGCCGGCTCGCGCTGTGGGAGATCCTCGGCGAGCTCAACGGCGACGGCCAGACGATCATGCTGCTCACGCATTACATGGAGGAGGCCGATCGGCTGTGCAAGCGCGTCGCGATCATGGATCACGGCAAAATCCTCGCCCTCGACACGCCGGCGGCGCTCAAGCAGTCCGTCGGCGCGGACACGATCGTGACGGTCAAGGCGTCGGGCGACGGCGATGCGCTGGCCGCGGCGCTGGAGCGGGGCGTCGAAGGGGTAACGCGCACACGCGTGATTGACGCCCCGCCCAGCCCTGCCGTCGAGCTCCATGTCAAGGGCTCGGAGCGGATCATCCCGCGCGTCGTATCGGCTGCCGAGCGGGCCGGGTTCGAGCTGGTCGACCTGTCCGTGGCCGAGCCGAGTCTCGAGACCGTGTTCATCAACCTGACCGGAAAGGACCTCCGCGAATGACGACCACGACGCCACGCGTCGAACAGGCCCGCGCGCGGGCGATCGCGACGGCGCCGACCCGGTCGATGTTCGCCGCGAGCCGAGCGGCGCTGTGGGCTCTGGTCGCCCGCGATCTGGTCGTGCTGCGCAAGCACCTCGGCGAGTTCATCCTGCGCACGCTGATCCAGCCGTTCCTGCTCGTGTTCGTGTTCCTGTACGTGTTCCCGACGATCGGCCAGGGGATCGGCGGCGGACACGGCCCTGTGGCCGAGTCGGCGTTCGCCACCGTGCTGGTTGCCGGCGTGGTCGGGATCTCGATCATGTTCCAGGGGATCCAGGCGGTGGCGCTGCCGATGTCGACCGAGTTCGGCTACACCCGCGAGATCGAGGACCGAGTCCAGGCTCCTTGCCCGATCTCGCTCGTGGCGATCGCCAAGGTGCTGTCAGGCTCGGTCCAGGGCATGATCGCGGCGCTGATCGTGTTCCCGATCGCCGCGGTCATTCACGCAAGCGGCGTGAACGCCCACCTCCACGTCGACTGGTGGGTGGTGATCACGTTGATCCCGCTCGCGTGCCTGGCCATGACCTCGCTGGGCCTGGTGCTCGGCACCAGCTTCGAGCCGCGCAACATCGGCCTGATGTGGGGCTTCGTGGTGCTGCCGCTGACGTTTCTCGGTGGCACCTACTACCAGTGGACGAAGCTCGCGCCGGTCCAGGTCGCCGGCATCCACTGGCTCCAGATCCTGGTTCTGATCAACCCGCTGATATACGTCACCGAGGGGATGCGCGCCGGGCTGACCCCGTTCTCGCACCTGCACCTGTTCATCATCTATCCGGTGCTGATCTGCTTCAGCGCGTTCTTCCTGTGGCTCGGGCTCCGCAACTTCCGCCGCCGGGTGCTCGTGTAGGCACTAGTCACTCCCCTGGGATCGGCGCGCCTGCAGGGACGCCGCGGCGCTGGTACTCGTCGTAGTAGCCGCGCCACTCCCGACCTGCGCCCGCGCTGCCGAGCTGTTCCTCGAGGCGGTCAAGGCAAACGTGCCAGCCGGCCGCGTCGCGGGCGGCCTTGTCGCGCGCTCCGAGCGCCACCGTCAGGCGCAGCTTGCACCCCTCCTGGGCCGGATCGAGCTCGAACCGCAGGTGATCCTCGCCCCAGTAGAACCCGAACAACCTCGGCGGGTCGACATCGGTGACGCGCCCGGTCATGGTGGAGGGCAAGTCGAGCGGCATGTCCTCGAACTCGAAGCTCATCTCCGCATCGGGAACCAGCTCGTCGACCACCACCTTCGACGGGAACCAGTGCCCGAGCTCGCCGGGTTCGGTGATCGCCCGCCACACGCGCTCAACCGGGTGCGACAGCCGCCGTTCGAACGTGAGCGTCGGTGTGTCTTCGATCGTGGCGTAACTGCCGTACATGGTCATTCCTCCTGCTCGCTGTTTGACGTGCGGTCGAGATGCCGCTCGAGCCAGTTAGATATATGCCTGTCAAGGCATAAACGCGGACGACATGAGCGTTCTCCGAGACAATCCTTGTCGCCGGGTGCCGCGCGCGGTAGCCTCGTTGCAGACACACGGGGACATCCAGGCGGCGATTAGGAGCAACAACAGATGGCGAGGCGAGCGACCCTGAGGGCATCGGACGCGGATCGCGAACAGTTCGCCGAGCGCTTGCGGCATGCCGCCGGCGAGGGACGGATCCTGGCCGAGGAGCTCGAGGAGCGCCTCGAGGCCGTGTTCTCCGCGCGTACCTACGGTGAGCTCGACGCCGTCGTTGCGGACCTACCCGGAGCGCCCGCTCGACCACGGGAACGCTCACGCAGTCTTTCGTTCCCACGCTCACCGGCGGTGATCGTCGCGCTCGTGTTCCTCCTCCCCGTGCTGGTTTCGATGCTGATCGCGGCGGTGGTCGTGATAACCACGCTGTTCACCGCGTGGGCGCTGGTGCTCGCGCTCGGCTGGTGGGTGTTCGGCCAGCACCGTCGCTACCCGCCGGCCCGCCGTCCCCCGCCCGGCCGGCGCTCGCTGCACCCGTACGGCCGCTGGCCCGCCGGCCGCTCGAGTGGAGCGCGGCCTCGGCCCTGGGTCTGAGCTCCGCTGAGCCGAGACCCGTACACCGTTCTCGGGGTCCGGCCGGGCGCGACCGACGAGGAGATTCGCGTCGCCTACCGGCGGCTGGTCCAGCTGCACCATCCCGATCACAACGGGGGCTCGGTCGAGTCGGCCCGGCGGTTCGAGGAGGTGCAGGAGGCGTACGCGAGCATCACGCGCCAGCGCCGCAGAAGCCCGGTACCGCCCCCCTCTGAGGCGCCACCGCCACCGAGCAGCCCCGACGTCGAGGAGCGACTCGCAAATCTCGAGCGCGACCTACGCGAGAAGGCGCGAGCGGCGCGCGAGCAGGCCCAGCGCGCGGCCCGAGCGGCGGCCGCGGCGGCGACCTCGAAGAAGCAGAAGCCCGACCGGCCGTCCGACGAGGAGCTCGGCTACATCAAGACCGACGACACGTTTAGCAAGATCGTCGCCGATGGCCTCGACGAGTTCGCCGAGTGGATCGAGCGCCGGCGTAAGCCTGACTAGGACGCTAGCTCTTCTCGCCTAGCTCGAGCACGGACAGGAACGCCTCCTGGGGCACCTCGATCCGGCCGACCTGCTTCATCCGCTGCTTGCCCTTCTTCTGCTGCTCGAGCAGCTTGCGCTTACGCGTGATGTCGCCGCCGTAGCACTTCGCGATCACGTCCTTGCGGTAAGCCTTGATCGTCTCGCGGGCGACGATCCGCGAGCCGATAGCGGCCTGGATTGGGACGTCGTACTGCTGGCGCGGGATCGTCTTGCGCAGCCGCTCGGCCAGCGTCCGTCCGGCGTCGTAGGCCTTGCTCTTGTGCACGAGCATTGACAGCGCGTCGACGGGATCGCCGGCGAGCAGGATGTCGAGCTTGACGAGATCGGACTCGCGCAGGCCGATCAGCTCGTAATCGAGCGAGGCGTACCCGCGTGTGCGTGACTTGAGCTGGTCGAAGAAGTCCAGCACGATCTCGGCCAGCGGCAGGTCATAGGTCAGCTGGACGCGCTCGGACGACAGGTAGTGCAGGCCGGCGTGGTCGCCCCGGCGCTCCTGGCACAGCTCCATGATCTGCCCGATGTATTCCTTCGGGGTCAGGATCGACGCGCGGATGTAGGGCTCACGGACGGACGCGACGCGACTCGGATCTGGCATGTCGTTGGGGCTATGAACCGGAATCGTGGCGCCGTCGGTGAGCTCGACCTCGTACTCGACGCTCGGCATCGTCGCGAGCAGCTCGAGGTCGTACTCGCGCTCCAGGCGCTCGCGCACGATGTCCATGTGGAGCAGCCCGAGGAACCCGCACCTAAAGCCGAACCCGAGCGCATCGCTTGTCTCGGGCTCCCACGACAGGGCGGCGTCGTTGAGGCTGAGTTTTTCGAGCGCGTCGCGGAGGTCCGGGTAGTCGTCGGAGTCGATCGGGAACAGGCCGCAGAACACCATCGGCTTGACCTCGCGGTAGCCGGGCAGCGGCTCGGTCGCGGCGCTGTGCTTCGTCGTCAGCGTGTCGCCGACGCGAAGCTTGGTGACGTCCTTGATCCCCGTGATCAGGAACCCGACCTCGCCGGCATGCAGCTCGTCGGCCGAGGTCATCTGGGGCGTGAAGAACCCGATGTCGTCGATCTCGGCCTCGGTGCCCGCCTGCATCGCCCGGATCGCCTCGCCCTTGGTGAACGTCCCGTCGACGACCCGGATGTAGGCGATCACGCCGCGGTACTGGTCGAACTCCGAGTCGAAGATCAACGCCCGAGGCGGCGCGTCGGGATCGCCGCTCGGCGGCGGGACGCGCGCGATCAGCTCGTCGAGCACGTCAGTCACGCCCTCACCGGTCTTGGCGCTGATCCTTCTCACGGTGTCGGCGGGTTCCCCGAGCAGCTCCGCGACCTCCTCGGCCACGCGCTCGGGCTCGGCGCCGGGCAGGTCGACCTTGTTCAGGCACGGGATCAACTCGAGTCCCGAGTCGATCGCCAGATACGTGTTGGCGACGGTCTGCGCCTCGACGCCCTGGCTCGCGTCGACGACCAGCAGCGCACCCTCGCACGCGGCCAGAGAGCGCGACACCTCGTACGTGAAATCGACGTGGCCGGGCGTGTCGATCAGGTGCAGCTGGTACGTCTGACCATCGTGCTCGGACTGGTAGAACACCCGCACCGCCTGGGCCTTGATCGTGATCCCGCGCTCGCGCTCGAGCTCCATCGAATCGAGCACCTGCGCGCGCATCGAGCGCGGGTCGACCGTATGCGTGAGTTCGAGGATGCGGTCGGCCAGCGTCGACTTGCCGTGGTCGATGTGCGCGATGATCGAGAAGTTCCGGATGTGAGCCTGGTCGGCCATTGATTAGAGGGTATTGCGGCGGTGGGGGCTCGTGTCCCGCGCGGCCGGCGATCACGACCGCCCGGCACGATGCCGGGCGGAACGGCCCCGGGAATTCTGCGCCGCGGGCGCCCCGCCCTCGCGCGTTGAGGCTACCCCGAACGCAGGCGGGCCGTTATCAGCCCCTGGATCTGCCTCGCCTCGGGCACGCGCATCGTCAGCATCAGCTTCGCGTACAGCACGCACGCGACCGCCGATGCGATCCCGACCGAGAAGATCTGCGCCACCAACGATTCGCCGAGCAGATGGTCGAGCCCGACCCAGATGACCCGGGCGACCGCGGCCATGATCACGGTCCCCACCAGGATCCGAATCGTGATCATCAGCGTCTGGCCGCCCTCGAGGTAGCCGTTGAACCCGATCCGGAGCCGCCACAGCTGGAGCGCGGTCATCAACATGTTGGCGACCGCGGTCCCGATCACGAGCCCCGCGATACCGAGCGGCTTGTACAGCGCGATGCTGACGATCGCGTCGACCACGATGTTGATCGCAGCCAGCTTGGTCGGGATCCACGGGCGCTTGAGCGCGAAGAACGTGCGGGTCAGCAGAAGGTTCACCCCTGCGAACGGGAGACTGAACGAGAACCAGAACAGCGCCGTCGAGACGAGATGGGTCGACGTCGAGTGGAACGTGCCGTGTTGATAGACGAGCCGTGTGATCGGTGTCGCGAGCACGAGCATGAGCGCCGAGGAGGGGATCAGCAGCAGGTTTATCTGGCGCATTCCGTTGCCGATCGTGCTCCGCATACCGTTTGCGTCGCGGCGTGCCGCCATCCGGCTCAGCGTCGGGAACAACACGGTCGCGACCGCGACGCTGAAGATGCCCTGTGGGAGCATGTAGATCCGGAACGCGTCGTTGATCGCGGCCGGCGCCGCGCTCGATACGAGCGACCCAAAGCCGGCGTTCAGGAAGATGTCGAGGTTGACGATCCCGATGCTGATCGTGACCGGGATGAACAGGATCAGCACCTGTTTCACGCGCGGGTCCCGCCAGTCGCAGACGAACCGGATGCGAAACTCGATCCGCCGCAGCGCCGCAAACACCATCAGGAATTGCACGATCGTCGCCACAAGCCACGCGATCGCGTACGCGTAAATCCGGTCGTTGCCGTTGAACCGGTGGTACAGCGTGACCAGCCCGAGCAGGATCACGAGGTTCCACACCGCCGGCGCGATCGCCGGGATCGTGAACTCGTCGTAGGACTGGAGGATCCCCACGAGCAGGCCGGTGAGGCTCAGCAGGAGCACGACCGGGAACAGGACGCGCGACAGTCCCGCGGTCAGCGCGTTCGGGATATGGCTGCCCGTGAACGCCGGCACGATGAGCCCGGCGACCAGCGTCCACAGCACGGTCAGCGCGCCGAGCGCGATCAGGATCACCCAGAACAGCGTCGACGCCACGCGAAATGCCTCGCGCTTGCGACCCTTGCTGAGCAGCTCGGTGAAAACCGGAACGAACGCGGCCGACAGCGCGGCTTGCGAGAACAGGTTGCTGAACAGGTTTGGGACCTGCGATGCCAGCGTGAACGCCGACGCCGCGGCCGAGGTGGCGAAGTAGGCGGCCTGGACGACCTCGCGACCCAGTCCGGCGATTCGTGACAGCGCGGTGGCGAACGCGAAGATCGCCGTGTTGACCGCGATGCGCCGGCGCGGCGGGTTGGTGGCGCCGGGTCCCTGGGGCGGCTCGCCGGGTCCCTCGGGAGGTCTCGGCGGGACTCCGTTGCCGGAGGTCCCTGGTTTGGTGTCGATCTGGGCCAGGGCTGGCTATAGTAGGGCGCGCCGCGGCGAGGGTCGCGGCTTCCTCCTGCTTATGGCGAACATCAAGTCACAGAAGAAGCGGATCCTGCGCGCGGAGCGCGAGCGCCTCGAGAACCGACGCTACACCTCGAAGATCAAGACGTTCTTCCGCCGGCTCGAGACCGCCGTGGCGGCGGGCGACAGCACGCAGGCCGATGCCGAGCATCGCGAGCTGGTCCAGGCGATCGACAAGGCCGTCAAGCGCGGCGCCCTGCATCGCAATTCCGGCGCGCGTAAGAAGTCACGCGCGGCGCGGGTCCGGCGCGGCTAGACGCGTTCGGCGTCCGGATGGCGGCCGTTCGCCGTGCAAAACCGGTTGCGGGCCCCCCTCCGTTCGCGGATCCGGGTAACTTTGGGGCCGCATGGCAGAGGTCGTCGAGCCGGCAACCACCGGAACGAATGGCGTCGCTTTCGAACTCGACCGGTTCGAGATGGCGGACGGAGAGCGGTTTGAGGTAGGCGGCCGTTGGTTCGGCGTGCGCGGACGCAGGTTCATCCGCCCGAGCCTGACGCTGGTCGCCGACGAGGAGCAGCGGCGCCTGCTGGCCGACCTCGAGCACAAGCCGTGGGCGGCCGAGGACGGCCAGCCGTGGCAGGCCACGTTCCCCTACGAGGAGCAGGACGGCGAGTGGGTCGAGGCCGAGCTGAACGTCGCGCCCGACATCACGATCACGCTTCCGCTTCCCGGTGCCAAGCGGCCCCGGACGCGCCATCGCGGGTCCACGCCGGCGTCCGGTCCGCCCCGTCAGTCGCCCGCCGCCAGCTCTCCCCGGCGCGGCGAGCCCGAGTCCGAGGCGACCCCTCCCCCGCGGCGTCCGCGGGCCCCGTCGCCCGAGCTCGTAAAGGCGCGCCGCGACGCCCACCGAGCCCAGCGCGAGCTCGACCAGAAGGAAGCCGAGATCGCTGAGCTCTCGGTCGAGCTCGAGCGGCGCGGCGCCAAGCTCGAAGAGGTGTCGGGCGCGCGCGACGCGGCCCGCTCCGCGCGCGAGCAGGCCGCGGACGAGCAGGAGCGGTTGACGCGAGCGCGGGGCGAGGCGCTGCGGCTGCGCGACGAGGCTCTCGCAGAACGGGACGCGGTCGCGCAGGATCGGCAGGACGCGTTGCGGCTGCGAGACGCGGCGCTCGCGGCGCGCGACGAGGCGCTCGCCGAGCGGCGCGCCGCGATCGACTCGCGTGACGAGGTGGCCGCCAAGCTCGATGCCGCGCTCGCGGCGCGCGACGCGGCGCTCGCCGAACGCGACGACGCGCTCGCTGCCCGCGATCTCCTCACGGCGGAACGCGACGCGATCCTCGGCGATCGCGACGCCGCGGTCCGCTTCCGCGACGGCGCTGCCGCCGAGAGCGCGAAGACCGCCGCCGAACGCGAGACGATGTCGGCGACGATCGAGCAGCTGCGCGTCCAACGCGACGAGGCGATCGCCTCCAGGGGCGCCGCGATGGTCATGCGCAACGCGGCCAACACCCCACCGACTTTCCGGCGGGAGTCGAACCGGATCCTGCACTTCCTCCCGGCAGTCGTGGTGATCCTGATAGCGATCGTCGCCGCGGTCGCGCTTCACGTCATCTAGCCGGCGACGCGCTGGATCGCCAGCAGCGCCGCCGTGTCCTCGCCGGCGCCGCCACTGCCGCCGCCGCGCGACGCCAGCTCGAGGTCGGCCAGCTCCTCGATCGCGCGCTCGAGGTTCGCGGTGCCCGCGCGGCGAGCGTCGGCGATCAGCCGATCGGCCGCCCGCGACGGCATCCTCAGCCGGCGCTTGACCTGCGCATCGGACTCCCCGGACTCGAGCGCGACCGCCACCTCGTGGGCGGTTCGGACACGAGTGCTCATCCAGTACAAGAGCCCCGGCAGCCGTTCGCCCTGGCTGCGCAGCGTCAGGTACAGGGACGTGGCGGCCGCCGCGTCCCCGCTCAGGAGCGCATCGGCGAGCGACCAGGCCTTGTGCTCGGCGGAAGGCGCGGTGAGCTCGTCGACGCTCGCGCTGTCGAGGCGAGCGCCCGGACCGGCGTACAGCGCGAGCTTCTCTAGCTCGCGCAACAGTCGCTGCTGGCGGTCGCCGACGTGGGCGATGAGCGCACGGGCGGTGTCGGGCTCGAGCTGGAGACCGAGCTCCTTGGCGTGCTTGATCACCCACCTCGGCAGCTCCCAGGGCTTGACGCTGTTCTCGGCGCTGATGTCGCCGCCCGCCTTCTTGACCCCGTCGTGCAGGCGCTTGGGGGCCTTGCTGCGGCCGTCCTCGCGAGCGAAGAACGCGATGGTCGTGTCGTCCGGAATCGAGCTGAGGGCGGGCTCGAGCGGGTCGAGCTGCTTATCGGTCCATCGTTCGGTGCCGTCGACGATGATGAATCGCCGCCCGATGGCGAACGTGAGGGAGTTGAGCGCGGTCGCGACCGCCTCGGGGGTGGCGGCATCGCCCTCGAACAGCTCGATCCCCTGGGTGCCGCTCTCCTGCTCGGCGAGCGCGCGCAGCCGGCGCCGGCGCTCGGCGATGCGGCCGTGGTCGTCACCGTGGATGAGGTATGCGGGCTTGAACGTGGGCATTTGTGTGTGCGGATTTTCGAGTCTATGCGCCGTCCCGGCCGGTGGCGCGTTGCAGCGCGCGGTGGACTGCCTCGGTGGCCGAATTCACGGGTTCGACCCCCTCGATCTCCCACGTGTTCAGACCGATCACGGGCACGCCCAGTCGGAGCGCAAGCGCAATTTCCGACAGTGTCCCGTACGCACCGCCGACGGCGATCACCGCATCGGCCGCTCTGATGATCAGACCGTTGCGGAGCTCGCCGAGCCCGGTTGGCAGCGCAATCTGGAGGTATTCGTTGGCACTGGCGCGGTCCGAGCCCGGGAGGAACCCGACGGTGACGCCGGCCGCCGCGCTCGCGCCATGACAGGCGGCGTTCATCACTCCACCCAGGCCGCCGCAGATCAGGATCGCACCGGCGTCCGCGAGTTTGCTGCCGATCTCCTCGGCGTCGCGGGTTTCTTGGGAGGTCGCGTCGCTTGGACCTACGACCGCCACGTAGGGCCGGTGCACCACCGTAGCTCAGCGAACGACGACGTTGACCAGCTTGTCCGGCACGACGACCACCTTGGCGATCTCGTGTCCGTCCAGATGCGCCTTGACGCCGCGGGACTCGAGGCACAGGCGTTCGAGCTCAGCCTTTGGGGCGCCCGTTGGCGCGTCGACCCGGTCGCGGACCTTTCCGTTCACCTGGCACACGAGTTCGAAAGTCTCCGCTTGCAGCAGGTCGGGGTCGGCATCGGGCCACGGCTCCTCCCAGACGCGGCCGCCCGTGAGCATCTCGTAGGCCTCGGATCCCAGGTGCGGGGCGAACGGGAACACCAACGAGGCCGCGGTCGCCGCGGCGAACCGCCGCGCGTCGACGTCGGCCTCGGGGTACCGATAGATCTCGTTGATCAACTCGATGATCGCGGAGATCGCGGTGTTGAACGCGAACCTGTCCGCGAGATCCCTCGTGACCTTGTCGATGGCCCAGTGCGCTTTTCGGACGATCGTCAGCGCGTCTCCGGTCGGGCTTGCCGGCTGGCCCGCACCGGCACTCGGGTCGCCGACCTCGTCGGCCAGACGCCACAGCCTCGACAGCAGCCTCCGATACACGCCGTCGATGCCCGTGTCCGACCACGCGGCGTCCTGATCGGCCGGCCCGATGAACAGCACGTAGCAGCGCGCGGCATCCGCCCCGAAGCGCTCGATGATTTCGCTCGGGGCGATCACGTTGCCCTTCGAGCTCGACATCTTGATGCCGTCGGGGCCGAGGATCATGCCCTGGGTAAAGAGCCGTTGGAACGGCTCCTGGAAGTCGAGCAGCTCCATGTCCGCGAGCGCCTTGACGAAGAACCGCGAATACATGAGGTGCAGAATTGCGTGCTCGACGCCACCGATGTACTGATCGACCGGCATCCAGCGGCGAAGGATCTGCCGGTCCCACGCGGCTCTGTCGTTCCGCGCGTCGCAGTAGCGCAGGTAGTACCAGCTCGAGTCGACGAACGTGTCCATCGTGTCGGTCTCGCGGCGCGCGTGGCCACCGCAGTCCGGGCACCGCGTGTTGACCCAGTCTTCGGCGGCCGCGAGTGGGGAACGGCCCCTGGGCTGGTAGTCCTCGATATCGGGCAGCTCGACCGGTAGGTCGTCTTCGGGCACCGGCACCATCCCGCACCTGTTGCAGTAGAGGATCGGGATCGGGCAACCCCAGTAGCGCTGACGCGAGACGAGCCAGTCGCGAAGCTTGTAGCTGACCGAGAAGTGGCCCGCGCCCTCGCGGTCCAGCCACTCGACGATCGCCTGCTGACCGTCGACTGAGTTCATCCCGGAGAACGGCCCGGAATTGATCAGGTGTTCGTTCTGTGTGTGCGAAACGAATGCCTGTCCTTCGCTGGGCGGCGTTTCGTCTTGGTCCGCGGGCGCGACCACCTGGCGGATCGGGAGGTCGAACGCCTTCGCGAAGTCATAGTCGCGCTGGTCGTGCGCCGGCACCGCCATGATCGCGCCCGTGCCGTACTCCATCAGCACGTAGTCGGAGACGAACATCGGAATCTGCTCGCCCGTGACGGGGTTGGTCACCGTGCGCCCGAGCGGGACTCCGGTCTTCGGCTTGTCGACGTCGCCGCGGAGCTCGACGGACTCGGTGATCGCCTGGTTGACGTAATCGTGCACCTGCCTCTCGTGCTTGGTCCCCTCGGCCAGCCTGAATACGTCGGGGTGCTCGGGCGCCATCACGAAGAAGGTGGCGCCGAATAGCGTGTCGGGCCGGGTGGTGAACACGGGATAGTCGATCCCGAGCTCCTCGCAGCGGAACACGACCTCGGCGCCCTCGCTGCGCCCGATCCAGTTCCGTTGCATCGCCTTCACGTACTCCGGCCATTCGATCGTGTGGAGGTCGTCCAGCAGGCGGTCGGCGTAATCGGTGATCCGGAAGAACCATTGCTCGAGCTGGCGAATCTCCACCAGGTGCCCGCAGCGCTCGCAGCGCCCGTCGATCACCTGCTCATTGGCCAGCACCGTCTGGTCGTGCGGGCACCACTTGACCGCCGCGTTCTTCCGGTACGCCAGGTCGCGTTTGAACAGCTGGAGGAAGATCCACTGCGTCCAGCGGTAGTACGACGGCTCGTGGGTGCCGAGCTCGCGGCTCCAGTCGATCGAGATCCCCCACCGGTGGAACCAGTGGCGGTAGGCGGCGATCGACCGGTCTGTCGCGATGCGCGGGTGCACCCCCGTCTTGATCGCGTTGTTCTCGGCAGGGAGGCCGAACGCGTCATAGCCCATCGGGTGCAGCACCAGCCGGCCGATGCGGCGATGGAAGTGCGCGATCGCGTCGCCGAGCGCATAGTTCTTGAGGTGCCCGATGTGCGGCTCGCCGCTCGGGTAGGGGAGCATTTCGAGAACGTATGACTTCTCGCGATGGTCGCCGGCAGAGCCATCGCGCATCACGTCGTTCGAGACCTCCCACGTGCGCTCGAGCGCCCACAGCTCCTGCCATTTGGGCTCAATCTGCTTGGGGTCGTAGCGCCGTTCGGACACAGTAATCAGGAGGTTACTTGCGAGTGGGCGATCCGACCTTTCCGGGTCAGGTTTGCGGTGCGGTGCGGCTCGGGCCGTCCTGTGCAGGGGATTCGCGGGGCCGCTCTACCATCCGGGCGTGGCTGAGAACGCTGGATCCGGCGCGAGCGGACGTCCTCACGCGAGCGCGGCACTCGCCGCCGAGCGCGTCGCCGCGATCATCGCCGCGGCCGAGGAGACGGCCGAGCGGATGCGCGTCGAGACCGAGGAGCGGGTCCGCGAACGGATCGCCGAGGCGCAGCGGGCCGCCGACAATCGCGTCCGCGCGGGCGAGGACGAGGCGTCCGAGGCCTTGCGGTTGGCCCAGACCGAGGCGGCGCGGCTGCGCTCGGAGGGGAAGGCCGAGGCGGAGGCGACTACTACCGCTGCCACCAACGAGGCGCTCGCGATCGTGGCGCGAGCCGAGGAGAGCGCCGCCCAGATCGTCGCCGAGGCCCGCGAGTCCGCGGCGACTGCCCGCGCCGAGTCCGAGGAACGGGCGCGCGGGTTGATGGAGGACGCCCGGGCGACCGCCGACGGAGTTCGCTCCGAGGGGCTACAGCTCGTCTCGAACCTCCGCGAGATGAGCAACTCGCTGCGCGCGAATGCGGAGCGCCTGCTCGGCGACGTCCAGCGCGTCCATTCGTCGTTCATCGCCCAGATCGAGCGCGTCGAACGCGCTGCGGGAGGTGCGTCTTCGGGGGGTGGGCGCCGCGCGCGGCCTGGCGATGCCGAGTCGGGTGGCGACGGCGGGCGGACGCTTCCACCCGTCGGCGACGACGGGCTCGACGTGCCGGAGTTCATCCCGCCGGGCTGAGTCTCGATCGGCCGCGTTTCACCTGGAATCGACGGTTTTCCGGCTTTCCGTCCCACGCCCATGCGAACATACGTTCGTGATGAATTCGAACGTGAAGGGAGCCGTCGCCGAGCAGGCGATCGTCCTCGCGGCTATGAAGCTTGGCGTCCCGGTCCTGCGACCCGTCGCCGAGCACGGCCGGACGGACCTGGCGTTCGACATCGGTGGCGAGTTGCTGCGGGTGCAGGTGAAAGGGGGTCGATTGAGCGCCAACGGCGACGTTGTGATCGTCCTGCTTCGTACTTCACGCTGTACTCCTCGCGGCCACGTTCGCGACACCTACCACGCGGGTGAGGTTGACCTCTTTGCCGTCTACTGCGGCGAGCTTGATCGATCGTTCCTGCTCCGCGCATCAGAGTTCTTGGGCCGCCAGCACGTTTCATTGCGCCTGACGCGTTCGCGCAACGGACAGCAGGCATGCATTAACCTTGCGGACGACTACATACTCGAAGGGGCTGTAGCTCAGTTGGCTAGAGCGCCACGCTGGCAGCGTGGAGGCCAGGGGTTCGAGTCCCCTCAGCTCCATTCGCGCCCCGGCGGCGGGCGGTGACGGTTTCCGCCGACGCATGCCGGGTGTTCTTCGGCCACTGGATCGACCGAGTCGTTGCCGGCGAGAATGTGGTCGTCACCCGGCGTGGGAAGCCCCTGGTCACGCTGAGCGCTGTCGTGCCGTCGTCGGCGCCACCTCCGAGGGAGGCGCCTGTGCCGCGCTTCGTGCCTGCCAACAACGGGCCAGGGCGCACATGACCGGCCGTATCACTACTGCTCTCGGCAGCCGCGCCGCGATGCGGACTAGGAGCCGCGGTCCTGTTTCGCGGCCTCGAGCGCCGCCGGCGGATCCATGCCGCCGCTACGGCGCGTGAGCTCGAGTGCGCGATCGGCCAACTCGGCCGCCTCGGCGCCACCGACCGACTCGTCGCGCAGCGCGAGCGCCAGCAATACCTGACGCAGCAGCTCAGGGCTCTGGAGATCCGGCGGCGGACCGGCGGGTGGGAGGCTTCGTACGGATGCGAGCAGGCTCGCCGCGTTCGCCCCGCCACCGAACAGACGCCCGGGTTGCTTGTCGGGGATCGTGGCCGCGATCGCCCCGGTGGCGGGGTTGACGAGGTTCACCTTGCTGCGCAGACCACTGCGCTCGAGCGCGAGACGGTAGCCCGACAGCCGGAGGTAGCCGAGCTGCGCCGCGAGCTGGGTGAACGCCGACGCCTCACGCTCGTCCTTCAGCCGCGGCTGGTGCAAGGAGATCTGAGTGCCAGCGTCTGGCAGCGACGGGTCGGGCTCGGGTGCGACGAGCAGGAACGCGTGCGAGCCGAGTCGGCCCGAGCCCACGCCGCCGACGTCGACGAGCAGCTGATAGCCCGTGAGGCCGAGCGCGCCCACGATCCCTGGAGGGAGCGGATGCTCCGAGAGGTGCCCCGGGCCGAAGCTCACGATCGCCCGGGCCAAGTTCTCGAGCCGATCCCGGCTGTCGAGCAGATCGCGTCCACCTTATCCTCGAGGAGACGCCTGGGGCTAGTTGTCGAGCAGGCCGCCGATGACATTGCCGAGCAGTCCCCCGCCCTGGCGCTGCTGGTCCATTCCGCCGCCGCCCGTCTCCTGCACCGACGGGTGGAAGTAGGCGCTCTGGAGGCCGACCCGGCCGGGGCCGGTGAAGCGGTTGAACACGAGGTTGCCGGCGCCGCTGCCCAGGAACCCTGTCTTGAAGCCCATGATCTCCTGCGCCATCTGCACCGAGTGGTCCCGGAACAGCCACCCGCCGGGCTCTATGTCGATTGTCTCGCCGGGCTCGAGCGCCTTCTCGAACACGTTGCCGTAACCGTGCACCCACACCACGCCCTCGTGATCCCCGGCGAAGAACTGGTCGACCCAGAACCCGCCGCCGTAAAGCATGTTCGCGAACCCCTGGACCCGGCTGTAGTCGTACTGGACGGCTCCGGTGGCGGCCAGAAACTGGTGCTCGCGGACGATGATGCCCTCACCCGGCTGGAGGTGCAACGCGACGATGTGACCGGGGGAGTCGCGGCTGAACGCGATCTCGCCCGGCGACTGGGCCTCGAGCATCAGCAACGGCATCCCGCCGAACACGCGGCGCTTGAGTCCCTTGCCGAGCGGGTGCAAGCCGATCTGGAGCTGCGGGTACTTCCACAGCAGCACGTGCTGCTCGAAATACACGGGCACCTGCCCGTCGAGCGCCATGTGCAGAACCGGGACCAGCTCGCCTTCGAGGCGGTAGGTCACGCCCGGGGCTGTCCCCTGCTGGATCTGGGTCGGAAGCATCTGGGGGGCGGACGGCATGTGATTTCTCCATTCGGGGACGTAGACCGGCAGCCGCAAGCCGCTGCCCTCGACTTCGCTCACGGGACGGTATCGCGCCTGGGCGCGACGGGGCAAGCGTGCCCCGGGCGCCTGTCGCCGCGGACTCCGCCGGTGGCGGCGCCCATTGAGATCGTTGGCGACCAGCGGCGATAATCGCACCGCCATGGCTCCGATCTATGTCACCGGCCACCGCAACCCCGACGCGGACTCGATCGCCGCCGCGATCGGCTACGCCGAGCTCAAACGGCGCCTCGACACGCGCAACACCTACACGGCCGCGCGGCTCGGCGAGTGCAACGCGCAAACGCGCTGGCTGCTCGAACAGAGCGGCGCGCCGCAGCCGATGTTCCTCCCTCACATCATGGTGCGCGCCTACGACGTGATGCGGGAAGACTTCCCGATCGCCGGAGCGGACGCGCCGATCCGCGAGGCCGGGCTCGCGATGGCGCGGGCCAGCCTCGAGCTCGTGCCGATCGTCGACGGCGACGGCGGCCTCGTCGGTGTCGTGACCGAGCGCTCGCTGGCCCGCCGCTACATCCGCGAGACGCGCGACACCTCGACCCTGCGCGACGCGCCCACGAAGGTCGGCGCGATCGTCGACGTGCTCGACGGCAGGCTGCTCGCCGGCGAGGACCAGGCGCTCTCAGGTCGGGTCTGGGTCCAGGCGATGGACCTGACCCGGACGGGCATCTCCGAAGGCGACGTGGTAGTGGTCGGCAACCGAAACGACGCGCAACGAATGGCCATCGAGCGGGGCGCGAAGCTGATCGTGCTCTCCAACGACTCGACCCCTACCGACGAGATCCTCGACCTCGCCCGGGAACACGGCACGGCGGTGATCGTCTCACCGCTCGACAGCTACGTGTCGGGCCGCATGATCACGCTCGCGGCCCCGTGCGGGGCGCTGATGGAGCGCGAGCCGTTGACGGCCACAACCGAGTTCCTCGTGGACGACATCTCCGAGCAGATCAAGGAGACGCACTACGGCGCCGCCGTCGTGATTGACCCTCAGCGTCGCCCGGTCGGCCTCGTCACGCGGTCGGACCTGGTATCGCCCCCGCGCCGCCGGGTGCTGCTCGTCGACCACGCCGAACGCGCTCAGAGCGTGCCGGGCGTCGAACAGGCGGAGATCGTCGAGATCCTCGACCACCACCACATCGGCTCGATAGAGACCCAGATCCCGGTCACCGCGACGTTCGATCCGGTCGGATCGACGGCCACGCTCGTGGTCGAGCGATTCCGCCAGAACGGCATGGAGCCGACTCCCCCGACGGCGACGATGCTGCTCGGCGCCGTGATGTCGGACACGATCATCCTCAATTCCGCCACCACGACCGAGCGCGACCGCCAGGTCGTCGAGTACCTGGAGCGCGTGCTCGCGATCGACGGTGCTGATTTCGGGCGCCAGATGTTCGAGGCCACCTCAGACGTCTCGGAGGTGAGCGCCGAGGAGATCATCTCGCGCGACGCCAAGCAGTACCACTCGACCAGCGGGCACCAGCTCTGCATCGCTCAGATCGAGGTCGTCGGCAAGTCTTTGCTCGACCGCAGCCAGGAGCTGCTCGCGGCGATGCGCGAGGCGCGCGAGAGCCGTGACCTTCAGCTGTACGCGCTGATGGTCACCGACGTCCTGACCAAGGGGACCGATCTGCTCGTCGCCGGCGACGTGGCGACGGTCGCGCGCGCGTTCGGGGCAACGCCGCACGACAGCACGATCGAGCTGCCGGGGGTGATGAGCCGCAAGAAGGAAGTCGCGCCGCAGCTGCTCGCGACCGTTTAGACGGGCCTATGCCGTGCCGGCGCCGACCGCTTGCGCCGGCGCCTCGCCCCACAGCTGCTCGAGGCGGTAGTACTCGCGCGTCTCGGGGGTGAACACGTGGACGACCACGTCGAGGTAGTCCATCAGGATCCAGCGGCCGCCGGGAAGACCCTCGACGCGCCGGGGCAGCCTGCCGTACGCCGACTTCAATCCTTCATGGATTCCATCGTGGATCGCCTTCGTCTGGCGCTCGCTGCGCCCCGTGCAGATCACGAAGTAGTCCGTGTAACCGATCATCGCCCGGAGGTCCAGCTGAACGATCTCGAGCGCCTTGCGATCGGATGCGTACTCGACGATCGCCTGTGCGAGCTCTTCGGGTGTCATCGGATTCAGGCTACCCACCGTACAGGCGATGACGATCGATGTAGCTCACGACCGCGTCCGGAACGTAGTACCTGATCGGGTGCCCGGCGCGGACGCGCCGGCGCAGAACCGTCGAGGACACGCTGATCGTCGGCATCTGGAAGAACTCGGCCCGTTCGCCACCGGGCAGGCCGCTCAGCGCCTCGTCGACCTCGGCCCGCGAGGTGCCGCGCCGCCCGGCCACGGCTAGCGTCGCGAGCGAGAGCACCCGTTCGGGCTCGCGCCAGTTCGGCAGGCCGGCGGCGATGTCACCGCCGACGATCAGGAATAGCTCGCTTTCCGGCTCTCGAGAATGCAGCAACTCCAGAGTATCGACCGTGTACGACGGTCCCTCCCGCACGATCTCCACATCGGATACGTCGAACCGGTCATCGTCGCCGACGGCGACGCGGCACAGTTCGAGCCGGTGCCCGGCGCCCGGCTCGTCGTCGACGGGTTTGTGCGGTGGTATCCGTGCAGGGATCAGCGTCACTCGATCGAGTTCGAGCTGAAGGTACGCCTCCTGGGCGCAGATCAGGTGACCGAGATGTGGCGGATTGAATGTCCCGCCCAGAATGCCGATCCGCACCGCGGGTCAGCGCTCCGGACGGTTCAGCTCCGGACGGCTCAGCTCCGGACGGCTCAGCTCCGGACGGCTCAGCTCCGGGCCGCGGGGCCGGGCCCCGCCCCGTTCATGCTCGGACGTGACCGGAACCCTCGACGAGGTACTTGAACGAGCACAGCTCGCGCAGTCCGATCGGCCCGCGGGCGTGGAGCTTCTGCGTCGAGTTCCCGATCTCGGCTCCCATCCCGAACTCGCCACCGTCGGTGAACCGAGTGGACGCGTTCACGTACACGCACGCGGCGTCCACGCCGAGCTGGAACGCGCGGGCCACCTCGGTGTCGCGGGTGACGATCGCCTCGGAGTGCCCCGAGCCATACCGATTGATGTGCTCGATCGCCTCTTCGGCCGAGTCGACAACCCGCACCGCCAGCGTCAGCGCGTGATACTCGGTGGCCCAGTCCTCCTCGGTGGCGGCCGATACGGGAACGCCCGCCGCGCAAGCCTGCACGCGCTCGTCGACGCGCAGCTCGACTCCGGCAGTCGCGAGCGCCTCGAGCGCCGCCGGCAGGAACTCATCCGCGACCGTTTCGTGCACGAGTAGCGTCTCCGCCGCGTTGCAGACGCTCGGACGCTGGATCTTCGCGTTCAGGGTGATCGCCAGCGCGTCGTCCAAGCCCGCGGTCGCGTCGACGTACACGTGGCAGTTCCCCGACGCCGCGTACATGACCGGGACGGTGGCCACGGCCTTCAAGGCCGCCTTCAGTCCCTCGCCACCTCGCGGGATGATCAAGTCGACGACGCCCTCCTGCGTCGCGAGCTGCTCCAGATCTTCGCGCCCGCCGGCTACGAGCGCCATCGCGCCCTCGGGCATCCCGGCCGATAGCCCGGCTTCGATCGCGACGGCAGCCAGAACCGCGTTCGAATGCGCCGCCATCGAGGAGCCGCGTAGCACGATCGCATTGCCCGACTTCAGGCACAGTGCGGCCGCGTCGATCGTGACGTTCGGCCGCGCCTCGTACACGACTGCGATCACCCCGAGCGGGACCCGCACCTTCCGCACGTCGAGCCCGTTGGCCAGCCGGAAGCCCTCGATCACCTCGCCAACGGGATCGGGGAGCGCCACGATGTCCCTGACCTGGCGTGCGATCGCCGCGATCCGGCCGGGGTCGAGCGCGAGCCGGTCCATCAGTGCGTCGGTCAGCCGAGCCTCGCGGCCGGCCTCGAGATCGCGGGCATTGGCCTCGAGGATCTCAGGCGTCCGCTCGACCAGCTCGTCGGCGATCGCCTCGAGCGCCGCGTCCTTGACGCCGGAGGGCAGGCTCGCGAGCGTGCGCGCGGCCTGCTTGGCCGCGGCACAGACGTCGGCAACGGATGTCGCGGTGGTTGCCATCGCGCCTAAAGGTTACGCGAGCACGAAGTAGTCGCGGTGGACCGCCTCTTCGGTGGCGCGCGGAAGCCGCTCGCGCACGTCCGCCGATTTCAGGCCCTGCACCCGGCGCAGCTCGACCGCCGAGTAGTTGCAGATGCCCTTGCCGACGAGCTCGCCGTCGAACGCGACCTCCACCGCGTCGCCCGCGTCGAACTCGCCGGCAACCTCGACGATCCCGACGGGAAGCAGGCTCGTGCCGCCCTCGCGCAGCGCCCGGGCAGCGCCGGCATCGACCTGGACGCGCCCGCGGACCGGCTTGGCGTACTTAAGCCACAGCTTGAAGCTCGAGTAGCGACCGGAGCGTGCCGCAAAACGCGTGCCCACCGGATCGCCGGCCGCCGCGGCCAGGACCGCGCCCTGTCGGAGTCCGCTGGCGATCACGGTGGGAATCCCCGACGCCGTGGCCATCTCGGCCGCCACCACCTTCGACCGCATCCCCCCGGAGCCGAGCAGTGAGGTCGCGTGGCCGATCGCGAGCTCATCGAGCTGCTCGAACTCGGTCACCTCGGAGACGAGGCGTGCGCTCGGATCGACACGGGGGTCCGCGGTGAAAAGGCCCTCAGCGTCGGTCAGCAGCAACAACCGCTCGGCCGCGAGCAGGATCGCGACCTGCGCGGCCAGGAAGTCGTTGTCGCCGAACGAGATCTCGTCCGTCGTCGTCGTGTCGTTCTCGTTGATCACCGGGATGACGTGCCAATCGAGCAGCTTGCGCAGCGTCTGGCGCGCGTTCAAGTAATGCGTGCGGGCGCTCATGTCGAAGAACGTGAGCAGCACCTGCGCTGTCTGCATCCCGCGCTCGCGCAGCAGCCCGTCGTAGACCTGGTACAGCTTGCCCTGCCCGACCGCGCTTGCCGCCTGGAGCTCGTCGATCGCGCGCGGCCTGAGAGGCAGCGCCATCACGCCCATCCCGCGCGCGATCGCGCCGCTCGTCACGACGACAGGCTGGCGACCGGTGCGATGGAGTTCGGCGATCTCGTCGCAGATCCGGCCAAGAACCTCGATCCGAACCTCGCCGCGGTCGTCCGCGACGATGCTCGATCCGAGCTTGACTACTACCGGGGCCATGGCCCCGACAAGATTAGGCCTCGCGCGTCACAACTCCGGGTCGAGATCGAAGGGGATCCCCGCCGGGGATCGCACGCTAGTCCGGATCGAGGTCAAAAGCGATACCCGCAATGTCGACCTCGTCGCCCGGCTCGAACCCTTCGGCTTCGAGCGCCCGGATCACGCCGATCCCGCGAAGCCTCCGCTCGAGATACGCGAGCGCATCTTCGTTGTCTAGGTCGTAGCGCGCGACCAATCGCTCGATGCCCTTCCCCGTGACTCGGTAGCTGCCGTCCCCAACCTTCACGACCTGGTAGGCGCGATCCGCCGCCGGCCGGAACACGCGGTGCTCCGCGAGCGCTTCCGGCACCGGGACTGCGGTGTCGGGCGCCACCTCCACTACGTCTTCTGGCACGAGCCGCGTCAGCTGTCCGGCGAGCTCGGCGAGCCCCAGCCCCGTCGCAGACGAGGTCACTACCACCGGCGTGTCCGGACCGAGCCGCGCCGCCCAGTCGGCCCGCGCGACCTCCCGCGCCTCCTCGTCGACCAGGTCGGCCTTCGACAGCGCGAGCACCCGAGGCAGCACCGCCAGCCGCGGGTTGTGCAGTTCGAGCTCGCGTTCAACGGTCCCGTAGTTCGCGACCGGATCCGAGCCGTCGAGCGGCGCGAGGTCGAGCACATGCACGAGCACCCGCGTCCGCTCGATGTGGGCGAGGAAGTCGTGGCCGAGCCCCGCACCGGCGCTGGCTCCCTCGATCAGTCCCGGGATATCGGCGATCACCAGCTGGCGATCGTCGGTGTCGAGCGTCCCGAGCGCCGGCTCGAGCGTCGTGAACGGATAGTCGGCGACCTTCGGATGCGCGCGGGTGAGCCGACCGAGCAGCGACGACTTGCCGGCGTTGGGCAGGCCGACAAGGCCGGCGTCGGCCAGCAGCTTGAGCTGCAGCGTGACCCATGTCTCCTCGCCCGGGAGCCCCTTTTCGGCGAACCGGGGCGTCTGGTGAGTGGGGCCGGCAAACCGCTTGTTGCCGCGGCCGCCCGGGCCGCCCCGCGCGACCAGCGCCCTCTGTCCCGGACGAACCAGGTCATGCACGGTGCCGTCGGACTCGACGCGGGCCTCGGTCCCCGGTGGCACGCGGATTTCAAGCGTTTGCCCGTCCTTGCCGTGACGGAGCGCCCCCTCCCCATGTCCGCCGCGGCCCGCCTTGAAGTGAGACCGCCGCCGGAAGCTCTCGAGATCGCGCAGCGAGTCGTCGCACACGAGCGCGACGTCCCCGCCGCGGCCGCCGTCGCCACCGTTCGGCCCGCCCTTGGGCACGTGCGCCTCGCGGCGGAAGCTCAGGCACCCGTCGCCGCCGCCGCCGGCCTGGACGTGGATTCGCGCATGGTCCTGCATGGGTAATCATCCTGGCATGTCCGATCCCGTATTCCTGATCACCGGTGCATCGAGCGGTATCGGCGCCGCCACCGCGCGCGCCGCCGCCGGCGCCGGTTATCGCGTCGTGCTGGCGGCGCGATCGGCCGACCGGTTGCAGGAGCTCGCCACCGAACTGGGAGGCGAGCAGCGAGCGCTGGCGCTCGAGTGCGACGTGACCGAGTGGGAGCAGCAACAGTCGATGGTCCAGACCACGCTCGAGCGGTTCGGCCGCCTGGACGTCGCGTTCGCGAACGCGGGCTTCGGCGCCGCCCGCGGCTTCCTGAAGGAAACGCCCGAGTTCTGGCGCTCGATGGTGCTGACCAATGTGTACGGAGCCGCGCTGACGATCCGGGCCACCATCCCAGCTCTGAAGGAGACCCGCGGGCACCTGCTCCTGACCGGGTCGGTCGCCGGCCGGCGCGCACTGCCGGGCTCGCTGTACTCCGCCACCAAGTGGGCCGTGACCGCGATGGGCGAGGCCGCGCGCCTCGAGCTCAACGAGACCGGGGTACGCGTCACGCTGATCGAGCCGGGAGCCGTCGACACGCCGTTCTTCGACAACCCGAGCGAAGGCAGACTCCACTCCGACGACGTCGCGCGTACCGTCATGTTCGCGGTCTCGCAGCCGCCGCACGTCGACATCAACGAGATCCTGGTCAGACCGACCGCGCAGTCGAACTGAGCCGCCTCAACAGATCGCGCGCCACCGGCTCGGGCTGCTCCTCGAACTGAATCGTGCCGTACCGCTGGACGTCGAAGCTCGCCGCGCGCAGGCGCAGCTCGTTGCTGCGGTCGCGCTGGATCTGCCCCCACGAGCTGTGATTGTCCTTGCCATCGAGTTCGACGATCAACCGTTGCTTCCACCACACCGCGTCGACGACGACGCCTTCGATGTGGACGTTGACGTCGTCAGGCAACGGTATGCCGTGCCTCTCGCAGAACGGTAGAAAGATGCGCTCGAGTGGGCTGCGAGTCCGGGCGAGCTTCGGTTCGTGGTGCTTAAGCGCTTTCTTCAGTCTTGTGCTGCCGGCGCGCCCGGTACCGGCGATCAGCTGGAGCGCGGCGACGTCGAGCACCTTGAGGTAGTCGGCGACCGACAGCGCATACCTCACGCGCTCGAACGCCGCCACCGCGGCGAAGTCGAGAAGCGCCTGCTCGATCGACGCCGTCGGCAGGTCCTTGTGCCAGACGCGCCGGCAATCCCGCCGGCCGTGCACCGCGATCCCGGGCAGCGATCGGCAGCGCCGGGGCGTGCTGATCTGGATCGGCCAGGGCCGGCGGTCGATCAGGCCGCGCCACCAGAGCGCGGTGGCATGGCTGAGCATCGCGCCTGGACCGGCATACAGCACCGCCGCCGTTAGGTCGGCCTCAACGCTCGGCGCCCGGTGGCCCACTGCGTACACGCGCGGGAGGACCCGATGGAGGTAACCCGTCGCGGTCCACCGCGCGATCGTCTGGTCGTCGATCCCCAGCGCCGCGAGTTGCGCCCTCGACACCCGTCCGTTCTGGCGATTCGCGAGGCCTGCCACGAGAACTTTGGCGCTGAGGTCACCCATATGTCATGCCGATCGCCATCGACCAAAGGATCCGCGGACCCTTGTGACGAAACAAGACGCCGACCCGTGCCAAAACTGCTCACAGACTTCAAGCAGTTCCTGTTCCGCGGCAATGTCGTCGACCTCGCGGTGGCGGTCATCATCGGCACCGCGTTCACGGCGGTCGTCAAGGCGCTCGTCACGGATATCATCACGCCGCTCGTCGCCGCGATCTTCGGCGCACACGACTTCGAGGCGCTGAAGTTCACGATCAACGGCAGCACGTTCTCCTACGGCGACCTACTCAACAACGTGATCACGTTCGTGTCGATCGCGGCCGTCGTGTTCTTCCTGATCGTGGCGCCGATCAACGCGCTGATGTCGCGCCGGGCCAAGGAGGATCCGGACACCAAGGAGTGCCCGGAGTGCACGAGCGCGATCCCGATCCGGGCCAAGCGCTGCCCGCTGTGCACTTCGGAGCTCGTTACGGCTGCTTAGACGCCGTCTGCGCCGGCATCGGCAAATCCGGCACGGACCGTTCCGGAGCAGGGCTAGTCAGCCAGGCTCGCAAGATCTGGATAATCGCCCGCGGTGGCTACGACTCGGAGTCGGAGGCCGCCACGATCGAGATCACTCGACCGCGCCTGCCCCGGGTGAACTGCACGGTTCCGGCGGACTGGGCGAAGATCGTGTCGTCCTTGCCGATGCCGGCGCCGTCGCCGGGCTTGAACTTCGTGCCGCGCTGGCGCACGATGATCTCGCCACCGGTGACCGCCTCGCCGCCGAACACCTTCACGCCGAGCCGCTTGGCCTTGGAGTCGCGACCGTTTCGGGAGGAACCAAGTCCCTTCTTATGAGCCATGCTTCACCTCTGTCACCTCGATCCGCGTCAGGTTCTGCCGATGGCCGGTGCGCCGCTTGTAGCCGCGCTTGGGCTTGAACTTGACCACGCGGAGCTTGGGCCCACGCTCGTGGCCCACGACCCGAGCCGTTACCGACACGCCCGACAATTCCTCGCCGTCGACCACGGAAGAGCCGTCAACGAACAGCAGCGGCTCGAGGACAACGGACTCGCCGTCGGAAGCGGGCAGCCGCTCGACGAGCAGGGACTGGCCCTGCTCGACGCGGTACTGCTTTCCACCTGTCTTGACGATCGCGTAGGTCATTCGGATGGGCTCGTCGACTCGGCCTTGGCGCCGGAACGGCGTCGTCCGCCTCTGCGGCCACGACGCCGAGGCTTCGATTCTAGTTCATCGCCGGAACCATTCCCCTCGCCGTCGCCGTTGGACGATGACTTGACCGTTGCCGGCGCATCCACGAGCGTCGCGACCGCCGATGTGCGTCCCGCTTCCTCGATCCGCACGAGGTGCTTCTCGCCGACGTAGTTGCCGCCGCCTCTGATCGAGATTATGTAACCGTCGACCTTGGCCACCGCGTCCCCGGGGCTGTACATGTGCGGCTCGACGATCTCGACGTGGACCTCCTCGCCCTCGCGGAAGGGAACCGCCCGTTCCACCACGCGCTTCAGATCGTCCTCGAGCACGACCGCGAAGTGGTCGAGCGGCAATCCCTCGGAGCCCTCGAAGTGGAACCACTTGCCGGTCTCCTCCTCGATCTGGCGCAGCACGCGGGCGTCGTCCCGGGTGAACTCGGCGCTCACGCGCGGGTTCATCTGGATCAGCAGCGCCTCGTCCTTGGCCTCCTTGGCCAGATCGCGCATCCGCCGCTCGAACTCGATCGCGAGCGTCTCCTCGGACTTGATCACGCCGTCGCCGCCGCAAGTCGGGCACGGCCGGGTCATGATCTCGCGCACGCCGTCGGTCACGTTCTGGCGGGTCATCTCGACCAGCCCGAGCGGTGAGATCTCGACCACGAACGTCTTCGTGCGGTCCTCGTCCAGGTTGGCCCGCAGCGCCTTCAGTACGGCATCCCGATTGCGGGCCCGCGCCATATCGATGAAGTCGATGACGATGATCCCGCCGATGTCGCGCAACCGCAGCTGCCGGACCACCTCGTCGGCGGCCTCCAGATTGGTCTTCGTGATCGTGTCCTCGAGCCGCGCCGACTTGCCCCGACCGACGAACGACCCGGAGTTGACGTCGATCACGGTCAATGCCTCGGCGTAGTCGATCATCAGATAGCCCCCGCTCGGCAGATCGACGCGGCGCGACATCGTCGAGTCGAGCACCTGCTCGACGCCGAACGCCTCGAACAGCGGCTGGTCCTCCTCCCACAGCTCCACCTGGTCGACGAGCTCGGGCGCGGTCCGCGAGAAGAACGACACCAGCCGGTGGTACTGCTTGGGGTCGTCGACGATCGCCCGCTCGAAGGCCGAGGAGAAGATGTCGCGCACGACCCGCACCGACAGGTCGGCCTCCTGGAAGACCAGCGCCGGCGCTGTGGTCTCGGCGACGCGCTTCTGCAAAACCTCGTTCAACTTGAACAGGTAGAGCAGCTCGCGCTCGAGATCGGCGCGCGTGGCGCCCTGCGCGGCGGTGCGGACGATCGCGCCCGAACCCTTCAGATCGAGCTTGGCGGCTTCTTTGCGCAGCCGCTCGCGCTCCCCGTCGTCGAGCCGGCGGGAGACCCCGACGCCCTCGCCGTAGGGAGCGAACACCATGTAGCGGCCGGCGATCGTCAGGTCCATCGACAGCCGCGCTCCCTTGGTCTTCAGCGGGTCCTTGACGACCTGCACCACGATCTCCTGGCCGGGCTTCAGCATTTCGGTGATCTGGCGGCTGTCCCGCCCGGAGCCGCGGCCCCGGCGCGGCGCGTCTACGCCTGGCAGCACGATCTCGTCGACGTGCAGGAACCCGTTCTTCTCGAGTCCGATGTCGACGAACGCCGCCTCGAGCCCGCCGAGCACGTTGTCGACGCGTCCTTTGTAGATGTTCCCGACGATCGAGCGCGCTCCGCGGCGCTCGAGGTACAACTCGGCTACCTGGTAGCCGGCCGCCGGCTTGGACGTCTTGCGGCGCCGGCGAGTGGTGCCGGATTTCGGCGCACTCTTACGCGCGCTGACCGATCCGGCTGCCTCCAGCAGCGCGACCCGGGTCTCGCCCCGGTCGACGCTGACCAACACTTGCTTCTTCAATGCTCATTCAGTCCTTTATGTAAGTTTGGATACGTTCGCGGAGGTAGCGCGAGCTTGAGAGCTCGATCCTCCGGGCGAACACGTGCCGCGCGCCCTCCTAAGCGGGGCAGCGGTCATGACGAAACCAACCCTCGGGTCTTCGTCGCGGCAGTCATGCGTGCTTGCACACATATTGACTGTAGAAGGCCGATCGCGATGAACGTCACCAGAACGGACGATCCTCCGTAGCTCAGCAGCGGCAGAGGTACCCCGGTGATCGGCATGATGCCGATCGTCATGCCCGTGTTGACGAACACCTGAAACATCAGCGTGGCGAGGACGCCGCCCGCGATCAGCGTCCCGTACAGGTTCTTCGACATCGTCAGGATCCGCAGGCCGCGCCAGATCATCAGTGCGTACAGCGACAGCACCACAGCGGCGCCGACGAACCCGTACGTCTCGCCGACCACGGCGAAGATGAAATCGGTGCTCGGAGCGGGCAGGAAGTGCAGGTTCACCTGCGACGCGCCCGCCGTACCCAGTCCCGTCTTTCCACCGGAGCCGATCGCGGTCAACGACTCCGTGATGTTGTACGTCTGGTTCCCGGGGTCATGGGATGGATGCAGGAAGCCGGTGAGGCGCTGCATCTGGTAAGGCTTCAGAAGATGGTGGCCGGTCGCCGGGGCGACGACGAGCACGAACACGATCGCCACCACGAACAGCACCGCCAACCCCGTGAGCTGCTTCCACGAGGTTCCGGCGAAGAAGAGGATGGAAAACCCGACCGCCACGTAAACGAGCGCGGTACCGAGGTCCGGCTGCGGGATCACGATCATCGCTGGGATCAGCGCGAGCAGCATGATCCGTGCCGTCGTCCTCCGTTCGTGGAGGCGCCGGGAGCGGTCGACCGCGAACGCGGATACGGACACGATCAGCAGCACCTTGCCGAACTCCGAAGGCTGCAGCTGGAAGAACGGCAGCGGGATCCACCGCGCCGCGCCCTGCACCTTCGGCATCCCCAGCACGACCAGGTTGAGCGCGATCATCACCGCGTACAGGCCGTACTTGTACTCGCGCAGCCGCGTGTAGTCGACGTTCGCCAGGATCAGCACGAGCACCAGTCCGATCCCGAAGTAGATCGCCTGGCGCTGTACGAAGTACATGTGGTTCGCCGGATCGAGCGAGGGGCCCTCGCCCTTCAGCATGATCAGTGAGCACGCGGCCAGCCCGAGCGCGGCCAGCAGCAGCAGCGGATCCATCCGCAGCCACGCCCGCGGGCGGGGCGCCGCCACCACTTCGTCGGCCGGCCGGATCGCTTGTGCGCCCAGCGAGCTCACAGCGTCTGCGAGTTCCCGGGCACGTACGCACCCTTGTTGCCGAAGAACCACTGCGACAGGATCTGCCGCGCCACCGGCGCCGCGCCGACCGCGCCGAACCCGCCCTGCTCGACCGTCACGACGACCGTGATCGGCTTGCTGGTCGCGGTCGCCGGTACGAAGCAGGCGTACCAGGCGTAGTCCTGCTGGCCCGAGTACTGCGCGGTGCCGGTCTTGCCGTACACCTGCTCGGGGAAGTTGCTGAACACGTCGGCCGACGTTCCGCCGGGCTGCGAGGCGCCGGCGCGCAGCCCGGCCAGGATCGTCTCGCGGTACAGCGGGTCGATGTTCATGTGCCGCCTGGGCGGGGGATTGAACGAGCGCAGGACGACCCCGTCGGCGGACTGCACGTCGAGCCCCATGTGCGGGGTGACGATCGTCCCGTTGTTTGCCAGTGCCGAGTACGCAACCGCGAGCTGGAGCGGCGTGACCTGAACGTCACCCTGGCCGACCGCGAGATTCTCGTTGTCGCCGGCCGACCACGGCCGGTCGGTACCGTCGGCGATCCCGCAGCCGCCCGACAAGTGCTTCTGGCTCCGGTGCCAGCCCTTCAGCTTCTTCGGCCCGGTCGTGATGCCGTTGGTGTACTTGAACGGTCCGGTCGCGCTGTCGCACTCGGCCTCGAGCTCGTTCCGGTCCGAGCGCCACGCAGCGTCCGGCAGCGTCCCGGTGGCCTCGTCGGGCAGGTCCACGCCGGTCTTGTGCCCGATCCCGTACTGGCGTGCCCATTTCTGGAGCGGACCGCCGTTCGGGGCGGGCGAGTTGGTGAGCACGCCGAGGTTGTAGAAGAAGTCGTCGGACGAGACCTTGATCGCGTCGATGAGGTCGAGCGAGCCGTCGACCGCGTTGCCAGCGTTGTGCCGACACTGGTTAGAGAAGCAGTACTGGCCGGTGTCATCGAAGACGCTGTTGACGCCCCAGGCACCGCTCTCGAGCGCCGCGGTGGCGGTGATCGGCTTGAACGTCGAACCGGTCGGGCCGGCGCTCTGGTAGGCGCGGTTGACCTGGGGGTCACCGGAGTTCGGGCCGAACAGCGCCTTGTACGTCGAGTAGGGCACCGGCTTGGTGAACACATTGGCGTCGTAGGTAGGCAGCGAGCCCATTGCGTAGATCTCGCCGTTCTGCGGGTTCATGGCCACGAACGCCCCGCCGTTGGCCGGATAGTTCGTGTCGATCGACTGCTGGAGCGCCTGCTGGCCGACCTTCTCCAGCCCCACGTTGAGCGTCAGCTTCAGGTTGTCCCCGGCCGTCGGCGCCGTGTGCGACTGGACGCCGACGAAGTTGCCGAATGCGTCGACCTTCACCTTCTCGGCGCCGTCGACCCCGCGCAGATAGCGGTCGTAGGAGGCTTCCAGGCCCGACTGGCCGACCGAGTCGTTCTCGTTCACGCCCTTGAAGTACGGATCGAGCGTCTCGGGGCCGGTGATCCGGCTGACGAGCCCGAGCACCTGGGAGGCGACGTTGCCAAACGGGTACGTCCGTTGGTAGATCTGCTGGACGGTCACGCCCGGGAACGATTGCTGGCGCTCGGAGATGTACCAGAGCTGCTGGCTCGTTATGTCGCTGGCGACGGTGGCCTCGCCGTAGGACAGCTGCACGTACCCCTGCACCACACGACAGGCGATCACGGACATGTGGAGCAGCCCGTGGCCGTTCACGGGGCACGGCTGGCGCTTGCTGTCCAGCCCGAGCACACCGGCCAGGCGGTCGTACAGCAGTGCATCCGCCTGCGGCGGGTGTGCGAGGTTCTTATCGGTGATCGGCACCGGCAGGTTGGGCGGCGAGATCTCGACCGCGTAGGCGCGGCGGCTCGAGGCGAGGATCTGGCCGCTCGAGTCGAGGATCTCGCCACGCGGCGCCGGGACCTCGACGTCGCGCACGAAGTTCACGCTGGCCGCGTGCGCGTATTGGTTGCTCGAGAGCACCTGCAGGAACCACAGGCGGAAGTACAGGATCGCGAAGATCGCCAGCGCGAATGTCCCGATGATCGCGACCCGCCTCGCGAGCTGCGGGCTCATCGAAGGCCGCTCCTCCTGCTTGACGAACCGCAGGCGCTTGTCTTCGGGCAGTGGGCTCATCGCGACTGCGGGCGGGGGATCGAGGCGCGACGAGCGGCGCCTTGCTGCAGCGGGCTGAGGCCGCCGGTCGTGTACGCGCGCCGGCGCCGGCGACGCGGATCCTCGGGCAGCACCGGCCGGACGATCCGACGGACGAGCCAGTACACCGGGAGCGCGAGCAGCGTGTCGACGAGCACGACTATGAAGATCTGCTGGAGCAGCAGCAGGCTGACCGGCGCGTCGACGCCGAGCAGGAACTGGATCACCGCCATCCCGAGCCCAGCGAACGCCGCGGCCACGGCGCCGGCCGCGAGCGGCACGAGCTCGTGCGACGGGTCGCGCAGCTCGTGCAGGCGCCCGGCCCAGTAGCCGATCACGATGTACAGGAGCGAGGTGACTCCGAGCGTCTGCACGAGCACCAGGTCGATCAACAGGCCGGTGGCGAACCCGAACACCGCGCCGGTGAGTGACCCACACAAGAGCCCGACCGACATTACGACCAGCGGCGTCAAGTCCGCGCTGACCCCGAAGATCGAGATCTGGGAGACCGCCGACTCCTGGATCACCACCGCGAAGAACCCGAGCAGGACGAGACGAAATACGAGCTTGGCCGTGTTGCTGCTGACCGTCACGGCACTTGTGCCCGCTCGGTGCCGGCTTGCGGCCGGGTGAGGATCTGGACGACGTCGACGCCACGCAGATCGGCCTGCGGCGCAACCTGGATCGTCCCGTTGTTGAGCAGCTGGTTCTCGTCGACGGGCAGCACGTTCCCGATCGGGATGTTGGCCGGGAAGTAGGATTCGAGCGAGCCCGACTTGAATCCGGCCGTGACGACGAGCTGCCCCTGCTGCGGGCCGTTCTGGACCTGACCCGGGTTCGGCGGCTGGAGGTACTCGAGGACGAGCTCGTCCGGGTTGCCCACTGCCGGCACGAGCTCGCCGGTGTCGCCGTTCGAATCGAGCACCCGCGCGGTCACGGACAGCGTGTGGTCGGTGATCAGCGTCACCACGGAGACTGTCGCCGAGACCTCGGTGACCTCGCCGACGAGCGCGCCGTCGCCGACCACGGGATCGTGCAGGGCGACACCGTCGTCGGTCCCCTTGTCGACACTGATCGTCTGGTACCACAGCGTCGGGTCGCGCAGGATCACCTGCGCCGTCACCGGGTGGTACGAGCTCAGGTCGAGGCTCGTGTCGAGGTGGACTTCCTTGGACAGCTGCTGGTTGAGAAGCGCCGCGCCCTTCTCCTGGGCCAGCTGCTGGGTGAGGTACTGCACACGGGCTTGCAGCTGCTTGACCTGGGTCTTGGCGTGGAACGTGCTCGAGAACCAGCCGGCGGCCGAGCGCACCGGCGCCAGCACCTTGCTCGCCCCTTCCTCCACCGGCGAGAGCACCTCGACCACACCGCGCTGCACGTTGTGCAGCGGGCTGTTCGGCTGCTCGCCGAAATAGGCCGTGAGCAGGATCAGGGAGACAGCGACGAGCAGTGCCAGCACCGCCCGTCTCCGCCGAACTTGCTTGTCATGCACGGATTTCGTGTCTCCAAGATCGTGCCTGGCGCCACGTCAGCACTCCGTCCAACCTAGTACCGACGGCGCCGGTTGCGTGAATTCTTGCTCGAACGGTGGATCGCTTCGAACTCCTCCAACGACCTCCCCGAGCCGACCGCCACGCATGTGAGCGGCGACTCGGCCAGATGCGCGGGCATCTGCGTCTCGTGACGCAGGCGCTCATCGAGCCCCTGTAACAGCGAGCCGCCTCCGGCGAGCATGATGCCACGATCCATGATGTCCGAGGCGAGCTCAGGCGGAGTTCGGTCGAGCGTCTCCTTGACCGCGTCGATGATCTGGGTCACCGGCTCCTCGAGAGCCCCCCGGATCTCCTCACTGGTCAGGACCACCGTCTTCGGCAGACCCGAGACCATGTCGCGGCCGCGGATCTCCGCCTGCACCTCTTCCCCAAGCGGATACGCGGAGCCGATCTCGAGCTTGACCTCCTCGGCCGTCTGCTGGCCGATCAGGAGCTTGTACTCCCGCTTTACGTAATTCATGATCGACTCGTCGAGTTCGTCGCCGCCGACCCGGATCGACTGGGACACGACGATCCCGCCGAGCGAGATCACCGCCACTTCGCTGGTCCCACCGCCGATGTCGACGACCATCGAGCCCGTCGGCTCGCCGACGGGCAGCCCGGCGCCGATCGCCGCCGCCATCGGCTCCTCGATCAGGTAGGCCTGACGGGCGCCGGCGCTCAAACACGCTTCCTCGACGGCGCGCTTCTCGACCCCCGTGACGCCGGACGGCACGCAGACCACGACCCGCGGGTGCGCCCAGCGGTTCTGGTGGACCTTCTGGATGAAGTGCCGGAGCATCTCCTCGGTGACCTCGAAGTCGGCGATCACGCCGTCCTTCAGGGGCCGGATCGCCTGGATCGTGCCCGGCGTCCTGCCGAGCATCCGCTTGGCCTCGATCCCGACCGCGTGGACCTCCCCGGTCCGGGAATCGACCGCGACGACGCTCGGCTCGGACAGCACGATTCCGCGCCCACGGACGTACACAAGCGTATTGGCGGTGCCCAGATCGACCGCCATGTCGCGACCGCCGAAACCGGTCAGGTACGTAAAAAAGCCCATAGGTAAGCCAGGTAGGAGTGAGCAGCGGACGGAGAACTGAGTGCCGGAGGCCACGCCACGCTGCCAGCGCCGTCCGACCCGGATTGTACGTGCTCGTCCCGCCGAAGGCTGGTCGCTCGTATGCGTTTCGCCCGCTCAGCGCGGGTTGCGGGGGAACGCGTCACCCGCTGAGCAGCCCCGGCGCCAGCTCCAGCAGCGTCGTCACGGGGAGTCCGACCACGTTCAAGAAGTCGCCCTCGATCCCCGCCACCAGCGCCGCTCCGCGTCCCTGGATCGCGTAGGCCCCCGCCCGCTCGCGCCATTCGCCGCTGGACATGTACCAGTCGATCAGCCGGTCGTCCAGGGCGCGGAACTCGACCGCGGTGCTCGCCGCGGCCGTCCGAGCGGACCCGTTTGCGATCAGACAGACCCCGCTGATGACCGTGTGCCGGCGCCCGGATAGTGCGCTCAGCATCGCGCGTGCCTCGGCCTCGTCGGTGGGTTTGCCGTACAGCCGCGCGCCGAGGCTGACCAGCGTGTCGACCCCGAGAACCGGGGCTCCGGAAACCCACGCGGCCACCGCGGAGGCCTTGCGAAAGGCATTCTCGAGCGCGACCTCATGCGGCGGGCCGATCTGCAGCTCCTCCACGTCGGGCACCTCGACCTCATAGTCGACCCCGATCTGGTCGAGAATCGCGCGCCGCTGGGGCGAGCGGGAGGCGAGGACCAGGCGGCTCACGCGACGGCCAGAGACGGCCCGTGGCTCAGGCGAGGTCCGGGAAGAACAGGGCCATCTCGCGGGCGGCCGATTCCGGCGAATCCGACCCGTGCACCATGTTCTGACCGACCTCGATGGCGAAGTCGCCCCGAATCGAGCCCGTGGTCGCCTTCAGCGGGTCGGTGGCCCCGATCACCTGGCGCGCGGCGACGACCGCCTGCTCGCCCTCGAGGACCATCGCGACCAGCGGCCCGGATGTGATGAACGTCACAAGCTCCCCGTAGAAGCCCTTGCCCTCGTGCTCGGCGTAGTGTTGCGCCGCGAGGTCGCGCGTCATCGTCAGCAGGTTCATCGCGACCAGCCGCAGGCCCTTGCGCTCGAACCGCGCGATGATCTCGCCCGAGAGATTTCGGGCAAAGGCGTCCGGCTTGATCAAGATCAGCGTTCGCTCCATGGGTCTCCTTAGGGTGGGCGCAGGGATAAGCGATCGGGTCGCGTGCGGCCGGAGACTTTAGGCGCTGGGTGCCCGAGGGGCGGCGCAGGGGCTTCAGGTGCCCGACGGACCGCCGCGCTCAGCCGGCGCGGGTGTCGGCGTCGGGGCGCTGCGCTCGGCGCGCACGCTCGCGCCCGCGACCGGCTGCTCGACGCCCGACTCGCGGCGCCGGCGGGTGCGGCGTGGCTGCGGAGCGGCGCCGGCGACCTCGGCCTCGCAGAACGGACAGATCTTCCACATCGGATCGAGCGGCTTGCCGCAGGCGGTGCACGGGTCTTTCAGCTTGCGCATGCAGTTGGGGCAGCGCAGGAAGTCTTTCTCGACCTCGTAGTCGCAGTACGGGCACACCTGGTAGCCGAGCTCGGCGAGTCGCGCCTCGGCGGCCTGGATCTCGAGCTCGCGCTCGCGCACGTCGTCGAGGTACTCGGGGGGCCGGACGATCATATAGACGATCGTCCCCACGAACGGGAACAGGGACGCGGCGGTCGCGCATCCGACCAGCAACGAGTCGGCGATGCGGCGCCGGGCGTCGGCGTACGTCCAGTAGATGAGCGCCAGCCACACCACCACCAGGAACAGGATGATGAGCTCGACGACAGCACTGATCGTGCCGTTCTTGATGCCAAAGACCGTCAGGAAGGGCATTAAGCGTGCGAGTTTAGTGGTCGATGGCGCTGGAGCGTCGCGGCGGGCAGACGTCTTGTGTGTGGATCCTCATACAAGAGGAGCGCTGTGCTCACAGAACTTCGTCCTGTCAGAGATATGTCCTGCCGAACAGGTAACCGATTCCGAAGAACACAAGGATGACGAGGGCCACGACCACGGCGACGAGCGCGACCATCGCCAGAAACCTTGGCTGTCTCTCCTCCTCGTCGTCCATAGTACCCGCAGGCTGCTTCAAAGCATCGAGGCCCGGCCGGCACCCGCCGGGCGGAGCAGGTCCGCGACAAGATAGATCGATCCGGTGGCCACGACCAGACCGCCCGGCCCGGCGAGCTCACGGGCACGCTCGAGCGCGGCCCGAGGGTCGCGGATCACCTCGGACGGCGGCCCGCCCAGCTGGCCGGCCAGCGATTGCAGCGTCGGTGGCGGGAGCGCGCGCGGGTTCTGGCTCGCCGTCAGAACGAGCCCGTCGCACATCGGCAGCAGGCCGGCGAGCATCGCCGCCGCATCCTTGTCGTCGAGCACCGACACGACCGCGACGACGCGATCGCGTCCGGCGGCCCACGGCTCGGCCATCGCCTCCGCAAGCGCGGCGATCCCGTCCGGGTTGTGGGCGCCGTCGAGCAGCGTGAGCGGGTCCTCGTCGATCACCTGAAGCCGACCCGGGACCAGGATCTCGGCCGCGGCGGCGGCGACCGCGTCCGGATTGAGCTCGCCGAGGTATGCCTCGGCCGCGGCCCGCGCCAGCGCGAAGTTGCGCCGCTGGTAGGAGCCGAGCGCGATCAGCGGCACGCCCGGATCGGCGCCGGCATGGACGATCGTCGCGCCGCGTTCGGCGGCGACCTGTTCGGCGACGGCTTCGGCGTCCGGGTGCAGGCCATACCCCAGGATCACCGTCCCGCCGGGCTGCACGACGTCGAGCTTCTCGGTCGCGATCGCCGTGATCGTCGGCCCGAGCCAGCGCGTGTGCTCGAGGCCGACGCTGGTAAGCACCTGTACGCGCGACGGGATCACGTTGGTGGCGTCGTACCGGCCGCCGAGCCCGGCTTCGATCACAGCCACCTCAACCCCCTGCCTGGCCAGCTCCGAGTAGGCCGCCGCGGTCAGGAGCTCGAACTGGGTCACCCGGTCGTCGCCCACTAGCGAGTGGTCGACAAGCTCGGCGGCGCGCGCCGCCCGCGCGATCGCTGCGGCGAACTCGTTCGGCTCGAGGTCGGCGTCGTCTACCCGGATCCGCTCGGCGAACGACACCAGGTGCGGAGACAGGTACGCGCCGACCCGGAGACCGTGTCGGCGCAGGATCGCCGCGGTCATGCGGACCGTCGACGATTTGCCATTGGTCCCGACCACGTGGATCGACTGAAATTGCTGATGGGGATTCCCGAGCGCGGTCATCAGGCGCCGCATGCGGTCCAGCCCGAACCGCATCCCGAACAGCTCCCGGGAGAGGACGTAGCGCTCGGCTTCCTCGGCTCTCACAGCGACTCGAGATCCTCGCGCAGGCGGGCCAGCTTGTCGCGCTCGGCCTGGACGACGTCAGCCGGCGCCTTGTCGACGAATCCCCGGTTGGCGAGCTTGCGCTCGGCGCGCTCGATCTCAGCCTCGAGCTTGGCTTTCCGGGCGGCCTGCTTGCGCGCGGCGCCCTCCAGGTCGACGTCCTCGCTCGGCAGGATCTCGACCGTGCCGCCGGGGATCGGCACGGTCGCCACCGGCTCGGCTCCGTCGGAGGTGAACGCCACCCGCGCGAGCCGTGCCAGGTGCTCGCCGGTCTCCTCGTAGCCCTCGGCGGCCAATCGCGCCGGAACGGTCGCCGCGGCCCTGACGCCCGCGAGGTCCCGCCAGCCGCGCAGGGCCTGCACGGCCTCGATCACCCGCTCCACCGTGGCTTCGGCCCGCTCGTCGACCGGCGCGGGCGGCGCGTCAGGCAGTCCCGCCGCGAGCAGCCTTTCGGTTCCGGGGATGTAGCGGTAGATCTCCTCGGTCACGAACGGGATCATCGGGTGCGCGATCGCCAGCGTGTCCGTCAGCACGTACAGCAGCGTCGCCTGCAGATCGGCGTCGCCGGCGCGCAACCGGGGCTTGACGAGCTCGAGATACCAGTCGCACAGCTCGCCGTAGACGAAGTCGTACAGACCGAGCGCGGCGTGGGCGAAGTCGAACCGCTGGATCCGTTCGGCGGTCTGGGTCTTCGTGCGTTCGAGCCGCGACAGGATCCAGCGGTCCTCGACCGCGGCGGGGGCCGGCGCCGCACGCGCGTCCGGACCAACGCCGAGCAGGATCAGCCGCGCGGCGTTCCACAGCTTGTTCGTCAGCTGAAGCCCCTGGGACAGCTTGTCCTCGCTGAAGCGGACGTCCTGCGCCGAGGACATCGCGTACAGCCCCCAGCGCACGGCGTCGGCGCCGTACGCCGGGAACTCGCCGCCTTCGGGGAACGCCGGCGGCCGCGGACCACCGTCGATCAGCGCCAGCGGATCGACCCCGGTGCCGAGCGACTTCGACATCCGCCGCCCATCGGGGGCCTGGATGATCGAGTGGACATATACGTCACCGAACGGGATCTGCCCGGTGAACTCGATCCCCAGCATGATCATGCGCGCGACCCACAGGAAGATGATGTCGCGCCCGGTGCACAGCGCGTCGGTCGGGTAGAAGGCACGCAGCGACGGCGTGTCGTCCGGCCAGCCGAGCGCCGCGAATGGGAACAGCCCCGAGCTGAACCAGGTGTCGAGCACGTCGGGGTCCTGCTCCCAGCCCTCGCCGGACGGCGGCTCGGTCCCAACGTAGATCTCGTCGGTGGGTGGGGATCCTCTATACCACACTGGGATCCGGTGACCCCACCACAGCTGGCGGGAGATCACCCACGGCCGGATGTTCTCCATCCAGTTCATGTAGACGCGGGTGTAGCTCTCGGGCCAGAAGCGGACCTGACCGCTCTGAACAGCTTCGATCGCTGGTTTGACCAATTCGTCCATCCGCATGAACCACTGCAGCGAGATCAGCGGCTCGATCCGCTTGCCCGAGCGTTGCGAGTACGGCACCTCGTGGAGCAGGTCCTCGGTCCGCGCGATCAGGTCCTGGCGACGGAGCTCGGCCACAACCTCAGCGCGGGCCTCCTCGACGGTCATGCCGACGAAGCGCTCGGGGGCCTCATCGGTAATCCGCCCGTCCTCGCCGATCACGCTGATCTGCGGAAGGCCGTGGCGCCGGCCGATCTCGAAGTCGTTGGGATCGTGGCCGGGGGTGATCTTCAGCGCGCCGGTTCCGAAATCGGGCTTGACGTACTCGTCAGCGATGATCTTCAGCTTCCGCCCGACGAGGGGCAGGATCGCCTTCTCCCCCACCAGGCGGCGGTAGCGATCGTCGTCCGGATGGACCGCGATCGCGACGTCGGCGAGCATCGTCTCCGGGCGCACGGTCGCGATCGTGATCGCGCCGGACCCCTCGGCGAGCGGGTAGTCGATGTAGTAGAGGGTGTCGGTGACCTCGCGGTCCTCGACCTCGAGGTCCGAGATCGCCGAGCGACTGCCGGGGTCCCAGTTGACCAGGTAGCGGTCGCGGTAGATGTAGCCCTTCTCGAACAGCGCGACGAACACGTCCTGGACTGCCCGGACGTAGTCCTCGTCGAGCGTGAACCGCTCGTCGTCGTAATCGAGCGAGGAGCCGAGGCGCTTCAGCTGCTCGATGATCTGGCCGCCGTAGTCTTCGCGCCAGCGCCACACCCGCTCGACGAACGCCTCCCGGCCGAGTTGCTCCCGGCTCGTGCCCTCGTCCACGAGCGCGCGCTCGACCTGAGTCTGGGTTGCGATGCCGGCGTGGTCGGTGCCGAGGATCCATTTCGCCCGGCGACCGCGCATACGGTTGAAACGGATCAGGCAGTCCTGGATCGAGTTGTTGAGCGCGTGGCCCATGTGCAGGACGCCGGTGACGTTCGGCAGCGGGATCGCAACCGAATAGTTCTCCTCGGGCGTGCCCTCGGGATCGGGGTGGAACAGGCCGCTGTCGAGCCACACGCGCTCGATCCGCGGTTCGACCTCGGTCGGGTCGTACCGGGTGCGAGCCTCGAGATCGGAGCGGTCAGGCATGACGACCCCGCAGTCTAGGAGGCGCGACCCGGAACAGGACGGGCCCTCCCGGCCCCACGGATGCCGGCCGCAGGCCGGCCCAGAAAAGGCTTAGGCCGCTTCTTCCTCGGGGGTCGCGACAGTCACGAGCGTCGGCGAGATGCCCTTCTCGATCGTGTCGCGGGTTACTACACACTTGCGCACGTCCCGGCGCGAGGGAAGCTCGAACTGGACCTCGAGCAGCACTTCCTCGATGATCGACCGGAGGCCGCGCGCGCCTGTCTCGCGCTCGAGCGCCCTGTCGGCGATCGAATGGAGTGCCTCCTCGGCGAACACGAGCTCGATCCCGTCGAACTGGAAGAACCGCTGGAACTGCTTCACGAGCGCGTTGCGCGGCTCGGTCAGGATCTCCATCAGCTCGTCGCGACTCAGCTGATGGATCGCGCTCATGACCGGGAGGCGCCCGATGAACTCGGGAATCAGGCCATACTGGATCAGGTCCTCGGGGAGGCAGTGCTCGAAGATCTCGCCGGTGTCGCGCTGCTCCTTTGACTGGATGGCCGCGCCGAAGCCAACGCCCTGGTGCCCGATCCGGCGCTCGATCACCTTGTCGAGGTTCGCGAACGCCCCGCCGCAGATGAACAGGACGTTGGTCGTGTCGATCGACAGGAACTCCTGATGGGGGTGCTTGCGCCCGCCCTGCGGCGGCACCGACGCTGTCGTGCCCTCGAGGATCTTGAGCAGCGCCTGCTGCACGCCCTCCCCGGATACATCGCGCGTGATCGACGGGTTGTCGGCCTTGCGCGCGATCTTGTCGACCTCGTCGATGTAGATGATCCCGGTCTCGGCCTTCTTGACGTCGTAGTCGGCGGCCTGGATCAGCTTCAAGAGGATGTTCTCGACGTCCTCGCCCACGTACCCCGCCTCGGTGAGTGCGGTGGCGTCAGCGATCGCGAACGGGACGTTGAGGATCTTCGCGAGCGTCTGGGCGAGCAACGTCTTGCCGCATCCGGTCGGGCCCAGCAGCAGGATGTTCGACTTCTGCAGCTCGATGTCGTTCTCATCGGACTGCATCATCTGAACGCGCTTGTAGTGGTTGTACACGGCCACCGACAGGCTGCGCTTGGCTTGCTCCTGCCCGACGACGTACTCGTTCAGGACGTCGTAGATCTCCCGCGGCTTGGGGAGATTCTCGATGTCGAAGCTCGGCGGAGCGGTGAGCTCCTCATCGATGATCTCGTTGCAGAGGTCGATGCACTCGTCGCAGATGTACACGCCGGGCCCAGCGATCAGCTTTTTGACCTGCCTCTGTGACTTGCCGCAGAAGCTGCAAAGCAGCTGTTCGTTGGAGTCGGTCGGACGTGCCATGTGATGCCCTCTCCCGGAGTCGCCTAGCGCCGCCTTATCCTGGCCCTAAGGGTAGCCCCTCAGTGCTGGGATATGACGCGGTCGATGATTCCGTAGTCCTTGGCCTCCTCAGAGCTCATGAAGTAATCACGTTCGGTATCCGACCGAACTTTCTCAAGGCTCTGCCCGGTGTGGTGGGCGATGATCTCATCGAGCCGCCGCCGGACGTCGATGATTTCCTTCGCGTGGATCTCGATATCGGTGGCCTGGCCCTGGAACGCGGAGGAGACCTGGTGGATCAGGATCTTGGCGTTCGGCAGCGCCATTCGCTTGCCGTTGGCGCCTCCGGCCAGCAACAGCGCGCCCATCGACATCGCGATCCCGACGCATATGGTCTGCACGTCGGGCTTGATGAACTGCATCGTGTCGTAGATCGCCAGCCCGGCATAGACCGACCCGCCTGGCGAGTTGATGTACACGGAAATGTCCTTGTCCGGGTCCTCGGATTCCAGATGGAGGAGCTGCGCCACGATCAGGTTCGCGATCTGATCGTCCACTGGCGTCCCCAGGAAGATGATCCGCTCGTTGAGCAGACGGCTGTAGATGTCGAACGCACGCTCTCCGCGAGAGGTCTGTTCGACAACCATCGGTACGAGTGGGCTCATCGTTCTCGCTTCTTTCGCTTCCTCGGCCGGAATCCTGCCGACTGTAGCAATCGCCTAGGCCCTGCTGTGGGGGGTGGACACGGTCGGGCCTTTTTCGATCCGGGTCTTCTACAGCGTTAGCTGCCGGGAGTCCAGAGCTGCGGGGAGGACCCCTGCCCCGGATGGGCGGGCTCCTCCTTGCCAGGCGTCCAGAGCTTCTGGCGGGCCTTCGCCTGCTCGACGCTGATCGGCTTCGCCTCGGCCACCAGCAGATCGATCGCCTGGCGGGTCGCCACCTCGCGGCGCACGCGGTCGAGACGACCCCCGGACTCGAGCTGCTCGAACAGCTTCTCGGCGGTCGTGCCCTGCCGCTCGGCCGTCGGCTCGAGCGCCTCGCGGACCTGCTCGTCGGTCGGCTCGATGTCTTCGGCCTCGACGATTGCGGCGAGCACGGCCTCACGTTTGAGTGCGGCCCCGGCCTCGGGCTCGGCCTCGTGCGCGAGCGTCTCCTCGTCCCGCCCGGTGATCCGGAGGTAGGCGTCCTTCGAGACGCCCTGTCGTGCCAGCACCGCGAACGTGTCCTCAAGCAGCTCGTGTGCGCGGGCATGGATCAGCCTGTCGGGCACCTCGACCTCGGCTTCGGCGACCGCCGCCTCGACCACGGCATCCTCGAACTCGCGTTCGAGCGAGCGGGCATCGGCCTGCTGGAGGCGCTCGCCGATGTCGTCCCGCAGCTCCGCGAGCGTGTCGAACCCGGCGGCCTCGGAGGCGAAGTCGTCGTCGGGCTCGGGCAGGTTCTTGGCCTTGACCTCGTTCACCGTGACCGCGAACTGCGCCTCCTTGCCGGCGAGCTCGGGCGCCGGATAGTCGTCGGGGAACGTGACCGTGATCGTCCGCTCGTCGCCGGCGCTCGCGCCGAGCAGCTGATCCTCGAACCCGGGCACGAGCCGGCCCGCCCCAAGCTCGACCAGCTGATCGCGCCCGGCGCCGCCCTCGAATTCCTCGCCGTCAACCGTGCCCACGTAATCGATCACCACGTGGTCGCCGTTCTCGGCGGGCCGGTCCGCGGTGTCGAGCGTGGCGAGCCGGTCGCGCAACCGGTCGATCTCCTCGTCGATCTGTGCATCCTCCACCTGGGCCTCGCGACGACCGACCTCGAGGCCCTTGTAGTCGCCGAGCTTGGCGGTCGGACGGACGCCGATCTCGATCGAGAACTGGAGCGGCTGTCCCTCGGCGGGAAGCTCGCCCGGAACGTCCAGCTCGGGCTCTCCCACGGGCGCGATCCCGGCGCCGGCGATCGCGTCGGCATACCAGCTCCCGAGTGCGCTCCTGACGGCCTCGTCGAGGACCGCGTCACGGCCCAGCCGCCGGATCACCACGGCCGGCGGCACCTTGCCCTTGCGAAACCCGGGCACGCGCAGCTGGCGGCCGAGCTCGCGCGCGGCCTGCTGGACGCGCCGCTCGACCTCCTCGGGCGACACTTCCGCCTCGACGCGTACGCGTGATTCCGGAAGCTCGGTGACGCTGGTGTTGACGTTGTTGGGCATGGTGATCGTGCGAGACGATAGCTTGGGGAGGTGCTCTCACGGATTGCAGGCCGGATCCTTACCGGGCCGGGGGCTTTCTTCGTCGCCGGCCTCGTCGACGTCGGCGTGCTGGCTGTGGCCTGCGTCCGCTGGCTTCACACCGACCGGCGCGCTACTCGGCCATCGTGACCGCACCCATCCCGGTCGGGATGCCGGACCTGGTGGTTCCGCGGAGCAGGCTCCGGATTTCCCGCAGCGCCACCGGCAGCGTCGTCATGTCGTAGATCCGCGACGCCCGAATGTCGGCCACCATCCCCAGCGAGCGCTCGAGCGCAGGGGCGTTGCGCTCGGACCACGCGTCGATCGCCGCCTCGCTCCCGTTCTGCGCCCCGCCCGTGTCGAGCACCTTGCGGGTCAGCTCCCGGTACAGGTTGAACAGATCGTCACGAAGCGCCGCCCGCGCCAGCGCCTGCCAGCGGTTGGCCCGCGGCAGCTCGATGATCCGGTCGCGCAGCCAGTTGAGCTCGAGCCGCGAGCCGACCCGGAAGTACACCCGCAGCACGTCCTCGGGTTCGTGCTCGGTGGCGGCGGCCACCTCGACGATGTCGAACAGGGCGAGCATCGACTGCATCCCGGCGGTGCGCCTGGCCAGCTCGGCGGGGACGCCCGCCTGCCCGAGCTCGGCCGCCCGCCTGTCGAACGCCTCGCGGTCCGCGCCCTCGAGCGCGTCGGGCAGCGACGCGGCGAGGAGCCGTGCACCAGGCTCGAAGCGCCGGATCGTCTGCGCGATGCTGACCTGGTAGGGGTTGGCGCGGACGAGCCATCGGGTCGAGCGCTCGAGTAGCCGCCTTCCCTCGATCAGCATGTCGAGCTGGGTCTCGGCCGCGACGTGGTTGTCGAGCCGCTCTACGGCATCCCAGTAGGGCCGCATTTCGAGGATCTCGCGTGCTGCCGCGTACGCTCGCGCGAGCACCGACGGGAGCGCGCCCGTCTCTTCGCCGAGGCGGAACGAGAACGTCGTTCCGGCCCGGTCGACGAGCTGATTGGCGACGACCGTGGCGATGATCTCGCGCTTCAGGCGGTGCCGTTCCATCCGGTCGGCGTACCGCTCGGGCAGCGGCGGCGGGAAGTACCGCTCGAGGTCGTGAGCGAGATACGGATCCTCGGGGAGATCGGACTCGAGCAGAAGCCGGTACAGGTGGATCTTGATGTAGGCCATGATGACCGCCAGCTCCGGCGCGACCAGCCCCTGATGTGCGGCCTTGCGCTCGTCGATCGCCTCGTCGGTCGGCAGGAACTCGAGCTTGCGGTTAAGCCCGGCGTTCTGCTCGAGGTACCTGATCAACCGCGCGTGCACGTCCACCATCGACGGCGCCTGAGCGAGCGCGAGGCTGATCGCCTGCGTTTGGGTGTAGCTACCCTCGAGGACCTGATCTCCGACCGCGTCGGTCATCTCCTCGAGCAGCTCGTTGCGCTGCTTCTCGGTCAGGTCGCCGTCGGAGACGAGACCGTCGAGCAGGATCTTGATGTTGACCTCGTGGTCCGAGCAATTGACGCCGGCGACGTTGTCGATTGCGTCGGTGATGATCCGCCCGCCCTTGTTTTCTGGGCCGCCGCCCAGCGCATATTCGACCCGCGCGCGTTGGGTGACGCCGAGGTTGCCGCCCTCGCCGACGACCTTGCAGCGAAGCGCGCGCGCGTCGACCCGGACTGCGTCGTTGGCCTTGTCGCCGACGTCGGCGTGGCTCTCGCTCGACGCCTTCACGTAGGTCCCGATGCCACCGTTGTAGAGCAAGTCGACCGGCGCTTTGAGGATCGCCTGGATCAGCTCGTTGGGGGCGAGCCGCTCGGTCTCGATGTCCAACGCCTCGCGGGCCTGGGGGGACAGCGTGATCGACTTCGCGCCTCGCGAGTAGACGCCGCCGCCCTCCGAGATCAGCGACTCGTCGTAGTCGCTCCACGCCGAGCGGGGGAGGTCGAACAAGCGCCGGCGCTCGTTGTAACTGGTCTTCGGATCCGGATCGGGATCAATGAACACGTGCAGGTGGTTGAACGCGGCCACCAGCTTCGTATGGCGCGAGAGCAGCATCCCGTTGCCGAACACGTCCCCCGCCATGTCCCCGATTCCGACCGCGGTGAAGTCGGTCGTCTGGATGTCGGTGCCGAGCTCGCGGAAGTGCCGCTTGACCGACTCCCAGGCGCCGCGCGCGGTGATCCCCATCTGCTTGTGGTCGTAGCCGTGCGAGCCGCCGGATGCGAACGCATCACCGAGCCAGAACCCGTAGTCGGCCGAGACGCCGTTGGCGATGTCGCTGAAGGTGGCCGTGCCCTTGTCGGCGGCGACGACCAGGTACGGGTCGTCGCCGTCGTAGCGGACCACGCGCCTGGGCGGCACGACGTCGCCCTCGACGATGTTGTCGGTGATGTCGAGCATCCCCGAAAGGAACGTCTTGTAACAGGCGATCGCCTCGTTCTGCAGCGCTTCGCGGCCGCCGCCGGTCGGGGGTCGCTTGAGCACGAAGCCGCCCTTGGCCCCCACGGGGACGATAAGCGCGTTCTTGACCATCTGGGCCTTCATCAGACCGAGGACCTCGGTGCGGAAGTCCTCCGGGCGGTCCGACCAGCGCAGGCCGCCGCGAGCCACCCGGCCGCCCCGCAGGTGCACTCCCTCGACGCGCGGCGAGTAGACGAAGATCTCGAACTGCGGCCGTGGCAGCGGCAGCACGGGGATCTGGGCGCTGTCGAGCTTGAACGACAGGTACGAGTGGGCCTTGCCGTCGGCGCCGGGCTGGAATGTGTTCGTGCGGACGATCGCGCGCACCACGCTCAGGAAGCTGCGCAGGATCCGGTCCTCGTCGAGGCTCGGGACGGCGTCTAGCGCCTCCTCGATCTCCTTGCCGAACCTCTCAGCGGCGTCCTCGTCGTGGCCGTCGGGGTCAAGCCGCGCGTCGAACAGCCTGACCAGGAGCCGGACGATCTCCGGATGGCCGATCAGCGTACGCCCGATGTAGGTGTCCGAGAAGCCGATGCCGCCCTGCCGCAGATACTTGGCGATCGCACGGATGATCGACACCTGCCGCCCGGTAAGCGTGGCGCCGAGCACCAGTCCGTTCAGGGCGTCGTCCTCGAGGTCGCCCCGCCATACGCCGAGGAACGTGTCGTGGAGCAGATCACGGACGCGCTCGGTGTTCTCAGCGTCCGCCTGCAGGCCGAAGTCGTAGATCCAGGCCGGGGCGCGGTCGGCGGGCGTGATCTCATAGGGCCGCTCGTCGGCGACCTTCGCACCGAGGTGCTCGAGCGTCGGCAGGACCTCGGACAGCAGCACGCCGCCGGAGCTGAACAGCTTCAGGCGAACGATCCCCTCCGGCGACTCGAGCGGACGGTACAGGCTCGTGATCGGCTCGTCGTTGCCCGCGAGCTCCTCGATCCGGCCGATGTCGGCGACCGCCGAGCGCGCCACCCAGTCGGACTTGTAGCCGGCAGGGAACGCGCGCTCGTAGCGCCTGAACAGCCTGATGCCCTCCTCCTCGCCGTGCTCGTCGATCAGCGCCTCGCGCAGCTCGTCCTCCCAGGCGCGGATCGTCTGGGCGAGGCGAGCCTCGATCGTGGCCACGTCGTAGCCGGTCACGGGCTCGTCACCGAGGCGGATGATGTAGTGAACGCGCGCGAGACGCGACTCGCTCAGCTGGAGCGTCCAGTCGAGCGCGGCGCCGCCCACCGCGTCCATCAGAATCCGACCCACGCGCTCGCGATTCTCGGTGTTGAAACGGTCGCGCGGGATGCAGACCAGGCACTCGACGAACCGCTCGAGCGGGTCGCGCCACATGAACAGCCGCAGGCGCTGACGCTCGCCGAGGCCGAGGATCCCGATCGCCAGGTCGTACAGCTCTTGCGTCTCCATGTGGAAGAGCGAGTCACGCGTGTAGGACTCGAGGATCTCGAGCAGTGCCTTGCGGTCGTGACTGGCCGGCGGAAACTCGGCCCGTTCCAGCACGCCTTCGACCTTGCCGCGGATGATCGGGATCGACCGCGGGCTCGCCTTGTACGCGCGCGTGGTGTACAGACCGATGAAGCGGCGCTCGCCGATCACCTGCCCGGTCTCGGAGTACTTCTTGACGCCGATGTAGTCGAGGTACGCGGGACGGTGCACGGGCGAGGCCGAGTTGGCCTTGGTCAGAAGCAATATCTGAGGCTCGCGGCTCACGGCGAGGGCCTTGCCGCTCAGCGTCTTCGGTGCCTTCGCGGGAACGCCGCGGAGGATTCCGAGCCCGGAGCCTTCGATCGGCTGCAGGCGAGCCACATCCCCCTCGTCGATCAGCTCGTACTCGCGGTAGCCGAGGAACGTGAAGTTGTCGTCGGTGAGCCACGCGAGGAACGCCTTGGTCTCGTCCGTCAGGGCGGGGTCGACGGTCGGCGGCGGAGCGCTGTCGAGCTCCTCGATCAGCGCCTGCGCCTGCGAGCGCATCTCCTGCCAGTCCTCGACCGCGGCCCGGACGTCGACGAGAACCCGTTCAATGGTCTTGCGCAGCTGGTCGAGCAGCGCCCGGTCATGCTCGCGCCCGACCTCGACGTGCACGACCGACTCGCGGATGGCGCCGTCGACGGGCGCATCGTGATCGAGCACCTCGAGCAGCTGGCCCTCGTCGTTTCGCTTGACCTTCATCACGGGGTGGATGACCAGGTCGATCCCGCAGCCGAGCCGTCCCAGTTGCATCGTGACCGAGTCGACGATGAACGGCATGTCGTCGGTCACGATCTCGATCAGCGTGTGCGGCGACTGCCAGCCGTGTTGCTCGAAGTCCGGGTTGTAGACCCGCACCTTCGACTCGCCGGGCGTGCGCTGCTGTGCGAGGTTGTAGTGCGCCACCGCCGCCCCGTATAGGTCCAGCGGGTTGCGATCCGCGAGGTCCTCGGCCGGGACCCACTGGTAGTACTGGCGGACGAACGCCTCGCACGGCGCCACCTGGTCGGTCGGCAGTCGCTCCCGGACGCGTTCGCAGACCGTGTCGATCAACTCGGACTCGAGATCCGCCCCCTTAACCGACATTTCGAGACCTCCTCTGTTCCGCTCTCCTTAGCTGTGGCCGCGACGGGCGGAGCCTACTCCGCGTGAGTTGGCCGTGCATGGCGTGAGATTCGGCTTGCGATGGGGGCGTACCTCCCAGCGTAGTGGGCTCGTCCGTGACTCATGTGGCAGCGAGAGTGGTCACTGGCGGATGCTGCGCGAGGACGCTAGGAACCCGACGTGCGGCAGCGCCACACGAGGCCGGCCGGCATCCGTCCGCGGTCTATACGAACATACGTTCGATGACGAGCGACGGCAACCCTTATGCCCGGTTTCGCCGGGCACTCGAGACCGGGAACGAGACGCTCGTGATCACCGCGGCCCGCGAGCTGCCGAGAGTGCGGCTCGACGACGCGCTGCGGATCTGCCTCGTCCTGCGCGGTGGCGACCCCGACCGGTACGAGCGCGCGGCGGTTCGCTGGCTCGGCCGGTTCGCGCTAGAGGCACGCGAGGCGACGATCAACGACCTGCGGGTCGCCGCCGGCGCTCTTGACGCCCTGCCCGAGCACCCCAGCGAGGCGATGGAGCTGCTTCAGCGGTTGTGCGTGGCGCGCGGGGTGGCGTAGCCGGGACGAGGTGGCGTCCGCGGGCCGCGGTGCAGGCGACCATCAGATCCGCCGGCCGCCCCGACGAGCGCAACACGACAGTCGATTGTCGCGCCATGCATGTTCCCGATCGCGGACCGGGCATTCATTCGACCCGCCCGCACCCCACCGCGCTTCACCTGCATAGTCTGACAATTCAGACCAACCGCCCGAGCCATGGCAGACGAGGCATACCCCGTGGCTGGCGCGTAAACGATTGGCGTTGTGGTCGGCTCACAAGGTCGCGAGGGGCTGTGGCCAACCCCCCATGGCGTGACCCGCGGTCAATGGCGATTTACCCCTCATTTTTGAGGGGTAAATCGCCAAACTTCGGCGAGCGCCTCCATGACGCGCCAGGTGCGTTATGACCTCGACACAACCGATCCCACACTCGCCGGGTCTGTACGACCGCCTCCCCCCACGTGCACGGACTGCCACGGTACGCCCCGCCGGCGCCGAGTGGCAGGAAATGCATGCTCGGATCCGCGGGTCGGCGGCGCATGACGGTCCGTCCTTCGCCCGACGCGCGGGGATGTGCCGACGCCCCTCCCCGACGTGCATGACACGCCAACGGACGCGACCCCAGTCGACCGTGGCCTCTCGGGCATCTGGGGCGTGCGTGACACGCCAAGATGAGACCGGGCGCATCGACTGGCACGTCACCACATGCGGCCCTGTCGCCGCCGCGGGATCGGAGCCGCGGGGCGCAGGACCCACCTCCAGATGCCCGCCGCTGAATCGCCCAGCGATCCGCCCCCGTCGCGCTAGCGTCCGTTGGCGTGCTCCCCGACTGGCCCGCTGGCACCGTCACGATCCTCGTCACCGCCACCGCCGGCAACCCGCCGCACGCGATCCCGGTCTCGGCGGCGGTCCGTGCCGACCCGCGGCGCGCGCTGATCGCCCTGGCCGCCGGCCGCGGCTCGCTGGCTCGGCTGCGCGCCGACCCGAACGTGTCGCTCACGATCGTCTGCGAGGCCACCGCCGTCACCGCGTACGGGCGCGCCCGGGTGCTCGACGACCAGGCGCTGGTCGATGGCGTGGTGGCGGTGGAGATCGAAGTCGAACGCGTCCAGGACCACGACCGGCCGACGTTCGCGATCGAGGCGGGCGTGCGCTGGCGCTGGACCGAACCGGACGCCGAGCGGCGCGACGCCCAGGTCCGGGAGGCACTCGCGCGGCTCCGGGGCCGCGGCGAGACCGACTAGTCCGGGAGCAGCGGCACCCACACACCCGGGTCCTGTCCGACGAGCACGCCCCGGGTGATCGCCTTCGATCCGAAGCGGTCCCGGACGCGGTCGACCACCGCGTCGAGGTCTGGCGCCCGGTTGAACGGGAGCACGAGCTGGACCGCATCGCGGTCGTTTAGGTTCGTGAGCGCGATCCCGATCAGGGTCAGGCCCCTGCGCTCGATCATCGGCATCGACGCCTTGAGCAATCCGTTCGCCGCCTTGAGGATCGTGGGCGTCTGGTCGGTCGCCTCGCGCATCGTGAACGACCGCGTGGCCCGCGAGAAGTCGTCGAAGCGCATCCGCAGCACGACCGTCCGGCACACCCGGCGCGCCGCGCGCAGCCGCCGCGTCACCCGGTCCACCAGCGCGATCAGCGAGCTCCACAGCTCCTCGGGCGACCGTCGCCGCCGGCCGAGCGCCCGCTGCCCCCCGATCGACCGGCGCCGACGGCGGACTTCGACGGGCCGGGGGTCGTAGTTGTTGGCCAGCGCGTGCAGGTGGCGCCCCGACGCGCGCCCGAGCATCAGCACGAGCTCCCGCTCGCCCAGCAGTGCAACCTGTCCGACCGTCGTGATTCCGCGCTCGTGGAGCTTGCCGGCCGTGACCCTGCCGACCCCCCAAAGCCGCTCGACCGGCAACGGGTGCAGGAACTCGAGCTCGCGCTCGGGCGCCACCACCAGCAGGCCGTCGGGCTTGGCCACGCCGCTCGCGACCTTCGCCAAGAACTTGGTGCGGGCGACGCCGACCGTGATCGGCAATCCGACCTCCCGCCGGATCCGTTGCCTCAGCCGGGCCGCGATCTCAACCGGCGTCCCAGAGATGTGGCCGAGCCCGCGGACGTCCAGGAACGCCTCGTCGATCGAGAGACCCTCGACCACCGGCGCCACGTCCTCGAACACCTTGAACACCGCCTTGCTCGCCTCGGAATAGGCCGACATCCGGGGCGAAACCACGACCGCATCAGGACACAGCCGACAGGCCCATCGGCCACCCATCGCGGTGCGGACACCACGGGCCTTGGCCTCGTAGCTGGCGGCGAGCACCACGCCCGCCCCGACGATCACCGGGCGGCCACGCAGCCGTGGATTGTCACGCTGCTCGACCGACGCGTAGAACGAATCGAGGTCGGCGTGGAGGATCGAGGCCGAGGGTGACACGAACACATGTTCGTGTCACCCTCGGACGGACGATCAGCGGTCCGAGTCGGTGCCCGGCGTAAACGACACGCCGCGCAGGACCTCGCCGAACCGCGCGGTCCTGACGGTCTGGAAGGACTCGCCTGCCGGCAGCACGGTGGCGCTGAGGCGATCGGTGATCGCGACGAGCTTGTTCGGGTCCGCCCCCTGGTCGCCGCTCCCGCTCACGGTCGAGGTGATGGCCCAGATCGTCGCGGTCCCGTTGCGGTTGACGCGGCCGGTGATGTTCCGCAGGCCGTCGGCCGCGGGAGACCACGGCAGCCCGGTGACCGAGTTGGTCCCGGTCGGGTAGCGGCGAACGGTGTACGGCTGCCCGAGATTCAGCCCCGATTGCAGGGTGTAGGCGAGGTTCCATTGACCCGCCACCGGAGAGCCGAACACCCACTTCTGAAGGCCCGCGGTCGTCTGCGCTGCCGCGTCCGTGTACGTGTTGCTGGTGGCCGAGTAGGTCCCCGTTCCGTCACCCTCGTCTGCCACGTACAGCGTGTCCGGGTTGGCGAACCAGATCCCGAACGGGAACGCCGTCGACGTTTTCGCCAACGTCGTGGGGAACCCCTTGAGGATGCACATGTTGTAGGGAGTCACACCCTCGGTCTGGAGGAGCGCCGGGTTGTAGTCGATCGGGGACGTCGGCAGCTTGGCGCCGGGCTGTGGCAGCCCGACCCCTCCGGTCGCGCAAGCGTTGCCCGTGGTGTCGATGAAGTACACCGTGTTGATGCCGTTGCTGCCGCTGCCCTTCGTGAGGTAGACGACGTTGTTCGAGATCGTCAGGCCGCGGAAGTTCGTGTCCTTGCCGATCTTGTCTGGCTTCGGGTTGGTCGGCGGTTGCGTCTGAGTGATGTTGAAGCTGCCGACCGGCGTCGGGGCTCCCGGATGCTGGAACCACTCCGGATCCCACGAACGCGACAGGATCTGGGCGCCGGCGCCGAGGATGATGCCGTTGGGCTGCGGGTTGTTGCCGTTGCCCGCGTTGCCCGCGGTGTAGATCACGTTCGCCGCGTTGTTGAGGATCGACGCCCGCCCGTTGTTGCCGCTGTACGCGTTGGTCAGCGTGAACGAGCCCCGGCCGTCGCGACCGAGATCGGCGACCACGCGATAGTCGGCGCCGGTGACCGGATTCGTCGGGTCGATCACGCCCGGGGTGTTCGAATTCGAAACGTCGAGCGCCGCGACCGGTGCCTTGTAGCCCATGAAGGTGACGTCCTGGCCGTTCGTCGAGAGGTTCAGCGCGAGCTCGGATTTGGACGAGAAGCTCGTCACGATGTTCCGGGTCGGGACCGCGATCCGGTTGAACACTTGGCCCCACGGGGTCAGCTCGTCAAGCACGATCGGGGAGGTGACGCCGAAGCTGGCGTCGACCTGGTCATTGTTGAACACGTACGGGTAGGTGCCGTCAGCGTTCGCGGGGGTACAGGCGGTACCGGTGCAGCCGGGCGGAAGCTCGGTCACGCCCTGCGTGATGTCGGCCGGCACGTAATCGCTGGTGCTCAGCAGCAGGGTCCCGGGTAGCAGCTCCGGGCCCCGGTGACCGCCGTGCCACCAGTCAGCCTGCGCGGGTGCGGCCGCGACGCATAGAACGAGCGCGCATCCGGCGCCCGCCAGCAGCCGATGCTTGCACCCCCGCGTCAGTTGCCGCACGCGATGCGGTGTGTTCGACATCGATAGTCCTCCTTGCAGTGTTCGACGGAGGCGCGCCCCGGCGCCGCGGCGGGCACCCTAGCTTGGGCTGCGAGGACCACTCGTGAACAAAATGCTATTCCGGCGATGAGGACCCTCTTATGCCCGCGACCACGACACGATGAGCCGATCGAGCGATGAGCAGCTCGGCCCGCGGGCGCTGAACCGGGCCACGCTCGCCCGGCAGCTCCTGCTCGAGCGCGCGACGATGCCGGCGCTCGCCGCGATCGAACATCTCGCCGGGATGCAGGCGCAGGCACCGCGCGCCCCTTACGTCGGGCTCTGGACGCGCCTGCGCGACTTCCGTGCGCAGGCGCTGAGCGAGCTCGTCGAGACGCGACGCGCCGTCCGAGGCCCGCTGATGCGCGCGACGCTGCACCTCGTCAGCGCCCGTGACTGGTTCGCGTTCCGCCCGCTCGTTCAGCCCGTGCTCGAGCGGAGCTTCGCCGGCTCGCCGTTCGACATCGGGGGCGTCGACGTCTTGGAGCTGCTCGCGACGGGCCGGGCGCAGATCGAGGAGCGCCCGCGCTCCCGCGCCGAGCTCGGGGAACTGCTGGCCCGGCGGTGGCCGGAGATCGACCCGTCGTCGCTCGCGCAGGCGATCACCTACCTACTGCCGGCCGTGCAGGTCACCCCTCGCGGCCTGTGGGCCAAGAGCGGGCAGGCGCGATGGACCACGGCGGACAATTGGCTCGGCGGACAATTCGACGCCGAGCCCTCACCCGAACAGATCGTGCTCCGCTACCTCGCCGCATTCGGGCCGGCGACCGTGAACGACATCCAGATGTGGTCAGGTCTGACGCGGCTCGCCGCCGTCGTCGACTCGCTCCGGGCGCGACTGCTCACCTTCCGCGACCAGCGGGGCGCGGAGCTGTTCGACCTCCCGGACGCGCCACGACCCGACCCCGACACTCCGGCGCCGCCTCGCTTCCTGCCCGAGTACGACAACCTGCTGCTGTCCCACGCCGATCGAACCCGCTTCATCACCGGCGGCGAGCGCGTCCCGCTTCAGCCCGGGCTCGGCGCCCGCTCCGGCTCGCTGCTCGTCGACGGCTCGTTCCGGGGCACCTGGAGCATCATGCGCGACCGGGAGACCGCGGTCCTCCGCGTCGAGCCGTTTGAGCCCTTGTTCGATCGCGACTCGATCGCCGGCGAGGGCGAGTCGCTCCTGAGGTTCGCCGTCGAGGACACGTCCGACCACGACATCCGTTTCGCGGCCCTGTAGCGGCCGCCCGGATCGTTAGCAGTCGTCCGCGGCCCTGTAGCGGCCGCCCGGATCGTTAGCGGTCGTCCGCGCCCCCGGGGGTAATGCGGGGACGCATTGGCCAGCCGCCGCGGGGGTCAGACCCTGCCGCTCAGGCCGCCCGAGCCGCGCGCCGCGTGGCCTCATTACCCGCATGCACGAGAAGAACTACCCGGAGCCCTCGCCTCACGCCGGGCGGATGCCGGTAATCGGGTGATTTCGGTGAGGGTGAGCGATGGTGTCTGGGTGAGCAATGGTGTCTGGGTGAGCAATGGTGTCTGGGTTCAGGACATATGTCCCAGGTGATATGTCCCTCATGTCTCGGGACATAGGTCACACCTTGTCTGGGCGGTGAGGAGGGGGTTCCGGCGGTCGTCGCGGTGGCCGAGCCCGGTCTAGGGCGAGGCCGTAGCGGCGATCGCCGGGCGCGCGAACAGGTTGCGATCGAGCGCGCCGCGGAACTCGAGGCGGACGCGAAACGGGCGCTCGAAGATCGTCGGCGAACGCTCGGTCAGGTCGGCGAGGCGCTGATCGCCGCCAAGCGCGCCGCGGGCCGCAAGCCGTCGACGATCGAGGCCTACTCCCATTGGCTGCAGATTCACATCGTCGACTACTTCGGGCCCACGCCCGTCGACGAGATCACGCGCGAGGACGTCCGGGGCTTCGCGGCGGCCCTCGAGCGCAGGGGCCTCGCTCCCAAGTCACGGGCCAAGCGCGATCCGGTCCACACTTCGTAGACCTGTGCGGACAGGGTCGCGGGCCGCGTGTGATCGCCGTCCGCCCACCCGCACGGGCTTTACGCGGTCCCTCGGCGCTGTTTGTGGCAGCTGAGGCCGGGGTCTCAATCTTCGTGCGGGCGGGGCGGACGGCGAGCGGTGGGCAGGATCCTCGGGTGGTGGGGCTGTGATGGGGCGGGAGGCGGGTTTAGGTCCTGAGACTTTGCGGGTTGGGCGGTTCATCGGAAGGGTGGGAGTTGTGTCGTTGCCGGCGGTGGAGGCCGGGCTTGATCTTGATCACCGAGTGGTGCGGCGGCATGTCGCGAGGCTCGAGGCGGCGGGCTGGCTGGGTCGGGCGCCGTGGGTCTGGGGCGAGGGGTCGGTCGCGTGGTTGACGGGCCTCGGCGTCGAGAGCTCGGGGCTCGGCGGCCTGCGGGCGGTCAAGGCGCCGCCGGCGCTGACCACGATCGCGCACGGCGTCCTTGTCGGGTGGTCGGCGGCACGGGCGGAGAAGCACGGCCGGGTGTGGAGATCGGCGCGTGAGCTCGCGCTAGAGCCGGACCGGTGGGAGGTGACGGTGCGGTGCGAGCGCGGCTACACGACGCAGTTGCCCGACCTTGCGGTGTGGCTGAAGCGCTCCGGCCCACCGATCGCGCTGATCTCCGAGAGCGGCGGGCGCCGCGAGGACCGGCAGAAGAAGATCCTTGAGGGTTGGCGAAACGCGGTCTACGCCGGCCAATACTCCGCGGTGCTCTACGACTGCGCCAATGATTCAGTCGCGCACCTGATCAGCCGGCTGGCTGCCAAGGTCCAGCTCACGCGATCGAAGTTCGGCGTGGTCATCCAGGCACGCGCGCAGGACATCGCCACCCTCTCCCCCGCCGCCACGGACGACGAGGCCGCTCTCAGCCATCCGCAGAACTCGCCAAAAGCCGCACCCGCCATTGACAAGGTAATTGACACGACGGATGCTCGCGCACCCGTATCGGTCGCGCCAGCGCCGCCCGAGCAGTCCGAACCGCGGGCTGCGCCGGAGGCCGAAACCGCCGAGGAGGCCGCCGAACGCGAGCGGCGTTATCGGGAGATCTTCGGAACCCCTGAGCCAAAGCGGCGACGCCCGTGGCGACGATCACACACCTCGTGGCCAGGGACGACGTGATCACGTCGGCACGCTCGGCAAACGTGCCGGCCTACCGGCGCAGGCCTGGGCGGCTCCGCCGCCGCCGAGAACCGCGTTGCGGAGGAAGCGGGTCAGCTGTTGGTTCCCGAGCCCCGTGACTGCGGCCGACTGCCGCTTGCCGCGGGCAATACGGGCGCCGTCGGAGCCGGCTATCGAGCCTCAACGACCGCTCCTTCTCGTCGTGGCTGTCCCGTAAACGATCGGCGTTGTGGTCGGCTCACAAGGTCGCGAGGAGCTGTGCCCAACCCCCATGGCGTGACCCCGGTCACTGGCGATTTACCCCTCAAAAATGAGGGGTAGAACGCCAAACTTCGGCGAGCGCGTCCATGACGCGGCCGGTGCGTTATGACCTCGACACAACGGATCCCACACTCGCCGGGTTTGTGCAGACGGCCTCCGTCCCGAGTGGGAGTCATTGTGCCGTCAATGTGGCCCAATAAGACTTCCGCTTCGCCGCCACGTCGCAGGTTTGCCCGGGATTGCTGCTTCGTCGTGAAGCTGCGATCTCGCGGCCGGCCGGTGCAGGCCGGTCGGCACGTTTCGAGCACCTCAATCGATCGCGCATTGTGATGTCGTTTCACTTCGCGGTCAGATCAACGGTCGGCGGCTGGCACCTCCGGTACGGGTTTTCGCACCGGGGCTTCCCGTACCACAGCAGGACTGCGAGCCAAAAGGGTCAAGTTCGTCGTAGTGCGGTGACCACCGCGGACGGCTGCGCCGGTGCCAGGCCGGACCAACCAGGCACACACACGTCGGCTAGGACGCGGAGGATTAGTGGCCGACCGCTGGCATACGCGCGGCGGCGCCGCCTGCCGACTCCGCGAGGAAAATGCGCGTTGCCGTCACGCGGTGGCTCAGGTTCCCTCGATCGCGGAGTCCAAGCTTCGAAAAGATCGAGTTGACGTGTTTCTCGACCGCCCGCTTGGTCAGGGATAGCGATTCCGCGATCGCGCCGTTGCTGTCGCCGAGCGCGATCCTCGACAGCACCTCCCGCTCACGCGGGGTGAGCTCCGACAGCCGGGAGGATGCTGTTCGCACCCTGATCTCGATGAGCGCATCGACGATGAGTGGATCGAGGACGGAGCCACCCCCGGCGACGGCCTCGATCGCCTCGATCAGCTCGTGATGGCTGCGAATGCGCTCCGTTAACAGGTAGGCGCGTCGACCGGTTCCCTTGTCCAGGAGGGTAAGGACCGACGAGGGCTCGACATAGTCGCCTAGCACGACGACGCCGATCTCGGGGCTCGTCTCACGCAGACGGGCTGCGATGCGTATTCCCTCTCCCGCTCCCGAGGGCGGCATGCGGGAGCCGATCAACACCACGTCAGGTTGCGAGCCCGCGATGGCGCTCTCTAGGTCGTTGGCGTTCGAGCACACCGCGGTCGGTTCCACATCCGTCGACCTATCCAACAGCAAGGTCAGAAACTCGCGAACGAGGTATGAGTCATGAGCTACCGCCACGCGAATCGGCCGCGGGTCCCGACGCTTACCCATCACTTACCGCCGGACGTCCGCAGCACCGGACGTTGGGCCCACCGTTCTGCGGGATGCTCGTTGTCCTTGCAGTTCGGCTACCTGCTGTCGCAGGAGCGCGTTGTCGTCGTTCAGTGCGCGATTCGCGCGCCGCAAGGTGTTTACCGCGCCGGCCACGCTGGCCAGCGCCAGCTCGCGGGCTCGACAACGCTTCCGGAGCTCGAAAAGCTCCTCTTCCAGAAGGGCTAGGCCGCCGTCGGTGTCGCGCCCTTCGCTCGGCCGGCGCCGATCATCCCGCTCCGCTCCGAGCGGGGTGCGGTCGATCACGGCCGTGAGACGCGAATCGCCGGCCGTGGTGGTCAGAGCTAGGTGATTGGGATGGTTCATGTGCGTATTGAAGCGGCCATGGGCCCCCTAAAAAGAATGGTCGATACTATCCGTAATGATGGTCGACGTAATGACGGTCGACAGAGGTTGGCCGAGCGAGTCCGCGCCAGCGCTCTTGCATCTCGACACGGCGGTGCCGGACGTTGAGTGAGGCACGACGAGACAGCCGCGGGGCATTCGGGGTACTCGGCCCCGCTGCGTACCGGGCCTTGTATGAGAACAGCCCCGACGGCGTTCTGTTCACCGTGCCCGACGGGAGGGTGCTTGCCGCGAACCCCGCGGCTTGTCAGATTCTCGGCAGGACCGAAGCTGAGATCTGCTCGCTTGGGCGACAAGGGTTGGCCGACCTCACCGATGAGCGCTGGCCGCGCATCCTGGCCAAGCGCACGCGCGCCGGGCATGCCCGCGGAGTCGCGAGAATGATCCGCGCCGACGGCACGCCGATCGAGGTGGAGATGAGCGCGAAGATCTTCAACGATGGCGGCGGCGAGAAGCGTACGTGCACGATCATCCGGGACGTCACCGATCGCGTGAACATGGAACGCGAGCTGCGCCGCAGCCGTGAGAGGCTGGCAGAGGCGGAGCGCGTCGCGGGGGTGGGGAGTTGGGAATGGGACATCGCTAACGACCGGGTCAGCTGGTCCGACGGGCTGCTTGACATCTACGGAATCACTCGGGATGACTTCAATCCCATCGCCACGGCCGGTCTCGAGGAGCGGGTCTTTCCCGACGACCGCGGCCGGGTTCACGAAAGTCTGCAGCGGGCGCTCTCGGAGCGGTCAGCCTTCACGCTCGAGTACCGGGGCGTCCGTAGTGACGGCAGGGTCCGCACGCTGCGGAACCGCGGCGAGGTCATCGTCGATGACCTCGGTGAGCCGATCCGGGTGGTCGGGGTCGCCCAGGACATCACGGACGCCAAGCTTGCCCAGCAGGCACTGCAGAGTACGTCGTCCGAGCTCGAGCGCCGTGCTACCGAGCTTCAAGAGCTGGCGCTTCGAGCCGGAGGCGGCCCCGAGCCACAACGGCGCGCGCCCCTGACCACCCGCCAGCTGGAGATCCTGCGCCTGGTGGCGGAAGGCCTGACCAGCTTGGAGATCTCACGACGGCTCTTCGTGAGTGAGGCAACCGTCAAGTGGCACGTCAAGCAGATCTTGACCAAGACACGCTCGTCGAATCGCGCCGAAGCCGTCGCTCGCGTGCTTGGCGTATCGAGGTAGCGCGAGGCTGCGGTCGTCCAC
>DATJYY010000241.1:0-2586 GCA_035499395.1 Solirubrobacteraceae bacterium | reverse complement strand
GAACACGTCGCTGAGCTCGACGACCTCGAGCCCCAGCTACAACCGTCGCCAGACTGCGGCGGGTCGCCCGTGCGGTGCTGACGGATCCAGTCCCGCTTCCGGAACTCTCAGGATCGAAGCGGAAGCGTCGGACCGCCATACTGAGCGCGGCCGTTTGCAGTGGCCCCACCGCGGACGCTTGAAGTGGCCCCACTTCGCGTCGGTTGTTGTTGGTGTTGATGTTGCCTGATCGCCCGGGGACAGGACACCGCGGCTGTCGACGCGAAGGCCTGAGCGCGTAGCGCGAGGGGCTTCGTGGCGATAGCCGCGGGCGCGTCCGCCGGACGGGGGTCATGCTCGTTTGCGTCCTTGTCGTTGGAGTCCGTGCCGGAATCGCCAGCTCTCGGTGCCGGTGTCGATGATGTGTGCCTTGTGGGTGATCCGGTCGACGACGGCCTTCGCGAGCCTCGGGTCGGGGAACACCTTGGTCCAGTCACCGAACGCCAGGTTCGTGGTCACGATCAGTGACCCGCGTTCGTTGCGCTCGCTGATGACCTGGAAGACGAGCTCGGCCGCCCCCGCGGGCAGATTCAGATAGCCAAGCTCGTCAAGGCACACCAGCTCGGTGCGGGCGTAACGGCCGACGACCCGGCCGAGCTCGCGGCGGGACTCGGCCTCTTGGAGCTCGTTCGCGAGCGCGGCGAGTGTGGTGAACCGGACGCGGCGACCCTGCTGGCAGGCGCACACCGCGAGCGCCGTCGCAAGGTGTGTCTTGCCGCTTCCCGATTCGCCGACGAACACGATCGACTCGCGGTCGTCGATCCAGGAGCCGTCGGCGAGCGCGGCGATCGTCGCTTGGGGCACCTTTGGGTTGTCAGCGAACCGGAACTCCTCCAACCGCTTGATGATCGGGAACCGCGCGTCGATCAAGCGTCGCTTCTCGCGGCGCTCAGCGCGTTCGGCCATCTCGGCTTCGAGCAGCGCGGCGAGGTAGGCCACAGGGGTCTGCTGCTCGCGGGTTGCTTCGGCGGCCATCTGCCGGAACCGGCGCTTGACGGTCGGGAGCTTGAGCTCGGTCGCGTGCGCCTCGATCAGCGCCTCGAGCGCCTGGGTCTTCGCTGACGGCGTCATCGTGCCGTCTCCTTCTGCAGCAGCTGGTCGTAGCCAGCGAGATCAGGCGTGGGTCGATCGGTCGCCGTGAGCCGGTCGTCGAGCCCGGTCAGCGGGCCGGGCTGGTGGCGTTCGGTGCGGCGAGCGAGGACCTGGACTGCGCGACCGTCGAGTGCGCCGGCCGCCAACGCGCCGCGGACGGCGAGCTCGACCTGCGCAGCCGGTAGCTCGCGACAGAGCAGCAGCACGTCGACCATCTGCCTCGCGGCCTCCGATGCGCCAACCCGCTCTCCGATCCCGCGCCACAGCTCATCGAAGCAGTCCGGCCACGCGCCGCGTTCGCGCTCTTGGCGCAGCGCGAGCGAGCGGGCGAGCGCGCCCGGCTTGAGCTGAAGCAGCTCGAGGTAATGGTCCAGCTGCGCCGAGATGCCGAACTTGCCGTGCAGCCGCTCATGCCGCGCGACCTCACGACCGTCGTGGTGAAAGACGATCTCGCGGGCTCCGATCCGTGCCGCAACCCTGACCCCGGCGAGGCGGACCGGCAGCGAGTACTGGTTCTGGCGCACGGTCGCCAGCGACTTGCTGTCCGCGCGCGGCGTCGCGTGCTCGCACGTGTCGAACGCGTCGGCCGGCAGCGGCCGGAGCAGGTCGAGCTCTTGACCGAGCGCCTCACCGACGGTCTGCTGCCGGCCGCGGATCGTGCGCCGCAGGTCGGTGACGCACGCCGCCGCGATCAGATCGTTGAGCTCAGCCAACGAGTCGACCTCCGGCACCGGCACCAGGTAGCTGCGGCGGAACCGGCCGACATCGCCCTCGATCCCGCCCTTCTCGTGGGCGCCTTCCTTGCCCGGGCGGGTGAAGCTCGATTCGTAGAGGTAGTGCGAGCGCAGCGCGACGAACCGGTCAGTCTCCACACGGCGGCGGCCGCGCAACACACGCTTGACCGCCGAGCCGAGGTTGTCGTATCGGATCAGGCCGAACACGCCACCGAAGAACTCCACTGCGGCGACGTGCCCTTCCAGGAACGCCTGCTGCGTCTCGCGCGTGTGCGCCTGCACGAAACACGCGCCCGAGAAGCAGGCGCGCATCTGGAACAGGTGCACCTTCGATGGCACACCCGCGATCACCGCGGTCGCCTCGCCCCAGTCGACCTCCGCCTCCGCGCCCGGCTCCGAGCACAGCGGCACGAACACCTCGTCGACCAGCTCGCCGAGCTGCTGACGGCGCTCGCGCACATACCGCCGCACCTGCCGCTCGGACACCTCGACGCCGTGCTCCTCGCGCAGCCGCTCGTGGATCCGCTTCGCCGTGTGCCGCTGCTTGCGCGGCGCCGACCGATCGGCCTCAAGCCACGACTCGATCAGCGACCGCCACTCACCCAGCTTCGGTGCCGGCCGACCCTCCGGCCGCTTCCTGGCCGGCGGCACCGCCGACTCCAACGCCTGCCGCACCGTCCGTCGATGCACGCCATACCGCCGGGCGAGCGCGTGGATCGAC
>DATJYY010000240.1:0-32226 GCA_035499395.1 Solirubrobacteraceae bacterium | reverse complement strand
GGAGCTGGAGCAGGATCCCGCTCACGTCGGGGTCGTGGTTGCACTCCTCGATCGCGGCCGCGACGTCGCCCTGGGTCGCGTCGGCCGGAAGGTGGTGGTGATGGTCGGTGATCCCGGCCTCGGCGCACGCCTTGCGCTTATTCGCGACGTATACGGCCGAGGCGGGGTCATCCCCCACGAGGATCGTCGCGAGGCCAGGCGTGTGACCGGTCCGTTCGCGGAACTCGGCCACGTCGCGCGCCACCTCGGCGCGGACCCGCGCGGCAACTTCCTTGCCGTCGATGATCGTCGCGCTCATGCGGAGCGGGACCCTAAAGGATCGCGCGTCCCGAGTGGTCGCCAGCGCATTTGCGCGGACGACCACTAGCGCTTCGAGATCGGGGCCAGATCGGCCACCATCTTGCGCTCGGACCCGTCACGGCTGAAGCGGATCACCACGATGCCTCCCGGCTCGAGCCCGGTCACGACTCCCTCCCCGAACTTCGGATGGGCCACGTCCTCGCCGAGCCGGAACGCCGGAACCGCCGGCTCCGGAGCGTGCGCGTCCCACGACGGGCCGCCGCCTGCCCCCGCCGACGCCCACGACGTGGCGCGGGCGCGGATCCCGGCCAGCCCGCGTGGCTGCTGCTGCTCGCGGTCGGTGAGCTCGTCGGGGATCTCGCCGATGAACCGGCTCGGGGCGCCGAAGCTCCGGGCGCCGAACACGTTCCGGGTGCGGGCGTAAGTCAGGTACAGGTCGCGCTGTGCGCGGGTGATCCCGACGTAGCAGAGCCGGCGCTCCTCCTCGAGGCCTCCCTCGTCGAGCGCGCGCGAGTGCGGGAACACACCCTCCTCGCACCCGATCATGAACACGATCGGATACTCGAGGCCCTTGGCGTTGTGGAGCGTCATCAGCGTGACCAGACCCTCGTCGTCGCTGCGGTCGTCGGCGTCGGAGATCAGCGCGATCTGCTCGAGGAATTCCGCCAGCGACGGCTCGCGCGAGGGGTCGGCGTCAGCAGCCTGGTCGTACTCCGCGGCTACGTTGACGAGCTCGTCGAGGTTCTCAATTCGCCCTTGCGCCTCGATCGTGCGCTCGGCCTCGAGTGCCTCCAGATACCCGGTCTCCTGGAGGACCTCTTTGAGCAGTTCGGCGATCGGCGGATTCGACTCGACGCGTTCGCGGAGCACGTGCATGGTCGCCATGAAGCGCTTGAACGCCTTGACGGCCGGTCCCCCCAGCCCCGGCACATGATCGGGCTCCGAGGCCGCGTCCCAGATCGATGTCCCGGTGGTGTTGGAGAACGCCAGCAGCCGCGACATCGAGGTCGAGCCGATCCCGCGGCGCGGAGAGTTGACGATCCGGGTGAATGCGCCGGCGTCCTGAGCGTTCACGAGCGTGATCAGGTACGCGATCGCGTCCTTGATCTCGGCGCGCTCGTAAAACTTCGTGCCGCCGATCACCTGGTACGGGATGTCCCCGCGCACGAGCGTGTCCTGAAGCACGCGCGACTGGGCGTTGGTCCGGTAGAACACCGCGACCTCGGCTCGCGACACCCCTTCGTCGAGCAGCCGCTGGACCTCCCCGGTCACGAACCGCGCCTCGGCGTGCTCGTCCTCGAGCTCGCGGATCTTGATCGGATCGCCCTGGCCGAGCTCGGTCCATAGCGACTTCGGCTTCTGTCCCCGGTTGTTGCGGATGACAGCGTTGGCCGCGTCGAGGATCGTCTGGGTCGAGCGGTAGTTCTGCTCGAGCTTGACCACGTGGGCGTCGGGAAACGTGTCCTCGAACTCGAGGATGTTCCGGATGTCCGCGCCACGGAACCCGTAGATCGAGTTGTGCGTGACGATCCCGTTCGCGATGAAGTTGTGGGTGCGCGCGATGTCGAGGTCGTACACGGATTCGTGCAGCTCCACGCGCTCCACCGATTCGACGACGTCGTAGCCGCCGTGCTCGTCGAACATCAACATTCCGGGGCGCACCAGCGCTGCGGGCACGAACGGCAGGGCTTCCCCGTTGGCGCCGAGGCATGCCAGCTGGACGTGGCCGGCGTCCGAAGCCGCCTCGCTCCGCCGGGGTAGCGGCGGCGCGGCGGCTCCAGCCATGGTTAAGGCCCGAAAACGGCCCTCGGCCGCCCGCTCTTGGGACATGAGCATGCGGGGCATGCTTATGCTCCGAATGCGGGCGGGGACGGCGTGCTTTCGGGCCTTAACCGTAAGGCGCCGTGCGAAGTGCGTGTGCTCGGGCGTGCTCACCAGCCGCCGCCCGGACCGCAGCGTGATCGCAACCCCGTCAGACCGCGAAGAGCGGTACACGCGCGTGACCCGCGCAGGCCCGAACGAACCGCCGCCGCGACCGGACAGCACGAAGTCCCCAACCGACACGTCCTCGATCGCGCGCCGCGACCCGTCGGCCATTGTCACCAAAGTCCCCGCCACCAGGCACTGCGCATCATCCCCGACCACCATGAGGTTCCGCCGCTCCTCGGCGATCAGCTGGAGCCAGCGGTACTGGGCGTGATTGGTGTCCTGATACTCGTCGACGAGCACGTGGCGGAACGTTCCGGCGTAGTGGTCGCGGACCTCCTGGAACAGCTCGAGCACGTTGACGGCGCGAACGAGCAGGTCATCGAAGTCCATCGCGTTCATGCGGTGAAGCTCGCGCTCGTAGGCGCGGTAGACGTCGGCCACGGTCTGCTCGAAGAACGAGCCGACCATCTGGGCGTACGAGTCGGCGTCGCGCAGCTTGTTCTTGGCGTCGGAGATCTGGTTGTGGATAGAAGCGGGCGTGAACCGCTTGGGGTCGATCCCGAGCTCGTCGAGGTTGCGCTTGATCAGCCGGCGCGCGTCCGCCTGGTCGTAGATCGTGAACCGCCGGGTGTATCCGAGCTTGTCGGCGTGGGCGCGCAGCATCCGGGCGCAGGCCGCGTGGAACGTCATCACCCACATCGCGCGGACCCGCCGGCCGACCAGGAGCTCGGCGCGGTCGCGCATCTCCCCCGCCGCCTTGTTCGTGAACGTGATCGCGAGGATCTCGTTCGGCTTGGCCGCGTCGGTCGCCACCAGGTAGGCGATCCGATGGGTCAGGACCCGGGTCTTGCCCGAGCCGGCGCCGGCCAGGATCAGCAGCGGCCCCTCGCCGTAGGTGACCGCCTCCCGTTGAGGGTCATTCAACCCCGAAAGGAGGGTTTCGAGCTCGGTGGCGGTCTCGGCCATGGATCGTCTTCAACGGTAGCGGGGGCAGTGGTCGTCGCCCGCCCCCGGCCGTCATGCTGTACGGCTGTGAGCGCCGATGTCCTCACCGGGCTGAGAGCCGCCTGCGCTCAGGTCGCGAATCAGGCGCAATTCGTGCGCGTCGAGCCCGAGCGGACCGCCGCCTACGTCGGCACGCTGCCGGTCGATCCTCCGTCACTCGATCCCGACCCCGGGGCCCACCTCACCAAAGGCACCCGCGAAGAGCTGGCCGCGTTCTGGCTGACGCTCGACGCGATCAACTTCGGCTCCGGCTGGTTCCCCACCCTGCGCAAGCGTGGCGGCCGCTCGGGCTATTTCACTATCGCGACCGGAGTCAAGGATCGTTTCGCCAACGACGGTCCCTGGACCGCTGCCGAGCTCGCACAACTCACTGCGAGCGAGATCGCCAACACCCTGGGCCAGAACCCCGACCACGAGCTCATGGCGCTGTTCGCGCGCTCGCTCAACGACCTCGGACGGAGGATCGATGCCGAGCACGGCGGAAAGTTCGCGGGGGTCCCCGACGCCGCCGAGAGCTCGGCGGTGGCGCTCGTCGACCGCCTGGCCGGGTGGGCCTCGTTCGCGGACACCTCGCGCTACGACGGGCTCGAGGTCCCGTTTCTCAAGCGCGCCCAGATCACCGCCGCCGACCTCGCCCGGGCCGGGGTGGCCGCCTTTCGCGATCTCGACCGGCTGACGATCTTCGCCGACAACCTCGTCCCGCACGTACTGCGCATGGATGGTCTGCTCAGCTACGACCCGTCGCTACTCGACAGGATCGAGCGGGGCGAGCTGATCGAACACGACTCTCGGGAGGAGATCGAGATCAGGGCCTGCGCGCTCCACGCGGTCGAGCTGATCGCCGCCGAGCGACCCGGGGCCACCGAGGCGGTCATCGATTACGTCCTCTGGCACCGCGGTCAGGAATCCCGGTACAAAGCTTCGCCGCGGCATCGCTCCCGCTGCACGGCCTACTGACCGGGTGTCTGCAATCTGACACCAGGCGGTTCGCCTGGCCACCGACGGTCGGGGCAGCTTCAGTAACGGGCCAATCGTCCGATAAGCGGGCTGATGCGTGGTGAAGACGGAACCGACCGGACCCTGACCGCCCGGCCTAACGGTAACGGGTCGCGTGCGCATGCCGGGGTAGACCCGCGCCAAGCGCTCCGATGGGGTACGCGCCGCGACGATCGTTGGCTCGAGCGCTGGATCCGCTCGACCGAGGACCTCGCGCGCCTCCAGTACTCCCACCGCATGCTCGACGCCGTGATCGACGAGATCGACGGGCGTCAAATCCGCGTCGGCGACCAGTGGCTGACCGACTACGCGTCGTGCAACTACCTCGGGCTTGACCTTGACGACGAAATCATCGCGGCGGTCCCCGAATACCTGAACCGGTGGGGCACGCACCCGAGCTGGTCGCGACTGCTGGGCAGCCCGATCCTCTACGAGGAGATCGAGGACAAGCTCACCGCGCTGCTGGGCTGCGAGGACAGCCTGCTGCTGCCGACGATCACCCACATCCACATGTCGGTGATCCCCGTCGTGGCCGCGGGCGGCACCGTGTTCCTGGACAGCCGCGCTCACAAGACGATCTACGACGGCTGCGGGTTGGCCGAGGCCCGGGGCGCCACGATTCAGCGGTTCGCGCACGAGAACCTGGATCATCTGGACTCGTTGCTGCGCGACCCCAGCTGGCGCCGTCCGGGGATGATCTGCATAGACGGCGTCAACAGCATGACGGGGAACGCCCCCGACCTCGCGGCGTTCGCCGCACTCGCCCGCGCTCACGACGCGATCCTGTACGTCGACGACGCCCATGGCTTCGGGGTGATCGGCGAACGCTCCGAGGACGAGCCGTGCGACTACGGCGTTCGCGGCAACAGCATCGTCAGCCACGTGGCCGAGAGCTACGAGAACATCGTTCTCGTCGGCGGCTTCTCGAAGGCCTACTCGTCGCTGCTCGCCTTCATCGCCTGCCCGACTGCGTTGAAGCAGGTGCTCAAGACCGCCGCGCCGCCCTACCTGTACTCGGGTCCGTCGCCGGTGGCCTCGCTGGCGACCGTGCTCGAGGGACTGCGCGTCAACGACGCACGAGGCGATCAGCTCCGCGCCAAACTCCATCATCTCACCGCCCGCGTCCTCGACCGCCTTCGCGAGCTTGGTGTCCACACTCCCAACCACTCCGGGTTCCCGATCATCGAGGTGCCGCTGGCCGACCCGGACACCGTCGACGAGGTCGGCGACATGCTGTTCGACCGCGGCATCTACGTCACGATGGCCGTCTATCCGCTCGTCCCGCGCGACGAGGTTGGGTTCCGCCTGCAGCTGACGGCGGCCAACACGGACGAGCAGGTCGACCATCTGTGCACCGTCCTCGGAGAAGTGGCGGAGCGGTTCAAGCTTCAGGGAACGCGGGCCGACTAAGGCGGGTACACGATGTCTGCCCGATCCCTCGTCCCCGCCCGACGCCACCTGTGGTGGATGTTCTTCGTCTTCGGCGCGCTCGTCTGCGCGCTGTACGTGTTCGTGCCGCCGTTCAAGGGCTCGGTGCTCGTGATCAACGGCCTGGGCCTGCTCGGCGTCCTCGCGCTGATCGCCGGGATCCGGCTCTACCGGCCGCGGGCCCGGGTGGCGTGGTGGCTGTTCGTCCTGGGCGTGTTCCTGTTCTGGGTCGGCGACGTTTACACCTACGGCGTCCGGGTCCTGTTCAACGTGACAGTCCCGTTCCCGTCGTTCGGCGACGCGGTGTACCTGACGATGTATCCGGTGCTGATGGTCGGCATCATGCTGTTCGTCCGTCGCCGCAACCAGCGCGCGGACGGGCCCGGGGCCGTGGACGCGCTGATCATGACGCTGGGTCTGGCGCTCGTCTCCGGGATCATTCTGATCGCCCCCTACATCCACGACAACACGCTCGGGCTCGTGCCCAAGCTCGTGTCGATCGGCTACCCGATGGGCGACATCATCCTGCTCGCCGCGGGGATCCGCCTCGCCGTCGACGGCGGTAAGCGCCGCCCGGCGTTCTACCTGCTGATCGCCGGGATCGTCTCGATGCTGGTCACCGACGACACCTACGGCGTGCTGACGCTGCACAACGCCTACGACCACCAGCTGTGGCTCGACGCGGGATGGATGTTCTTCTATCTGTTCTGGGGTGCAGCCGCGCTGCACCCGTCGATGCAGGAGCTGTCCGACGTGGAGGTCGACCGGGAGCCCCGGCTGACCCCGCTGCGTCTCGCGCTGCTGGCCGGCGCCACCCTGGTTGCGCCGGCGATCGAGATCATCAAAGTCGTCCCGACCCGCAACTGGGACCTCCTATTCGTCATCGGTGCCTCGGCGGTGCTGTTCTCGCTGGTCGTCGCACGCATGACCGGGCTGGTGCGCCAGCGCGAGAAGTCGGTTTCACGCGAGCGCGCGCTGAGCGCGGCCGGCGGCCTGCTGGTCGCGGCGACCGCGCCGCGGGAGATCGTGACCGCGGCGCTCCAGGCCGTCGCCGACTTCGGCAAGGATCGGGTCGATGCTCGCGTGTGCCAGATCTTCGGCAACGAGGAGCGCGCGATGGCGCTGGACGTGGACGGTCACCTGTCCGACTGGGCGATCTCCGAAGAGGTCTCGGGCCTCCTCGAGGTCGCCGGCGGCTTCACGGTGTCCACGCTGCCGGCCCACGCGCGTGCGGAGCTCCGGCTGCCCGCGGGCGACGATCCGGCGCTGCTGCTCGAGCTCCGTCCTGCCGGTCCCGCCAACGCCGGCTTGGTACTGGTCCTGGCCGGAGAGGCCGCCGACGACGACGAGACCCGTTACGCGCTCCGTACGCTCGCACATCAGGTGGCGCTGGCTCTGAGCAGCGCCGAGCTGAGCGCCGAGGTACACCGGCAGGCAGGCGAGGCCCGGTTCGCGACGCTTGTCCAGAACTCCAGCGACCTGATCACGGTGCTCGATGCCAATAACACGGTCCTCTACCAGAGCCCGTCGATCGAGCGCGTGCTGGGTTACACGGTTGAGGAGGTCACCGGCCGCCCGTTCGAGCAGCTGCTCCATTCCGACGAGCACGGGCGCCTCCTGCGCCGGCTCACCGACGGCGCCGGCGCGACCGGCCGGTCCGAGGTGATCGATTGCCTGCTCGCGCACAAGGACGGCACGCTCCGCCACTTCGAGATTCTCCATGCCGATCTGCTGAGCGACAGCGCCGTCGGCGGGATCGTGCTCAACGGCCGCGACGTGTCCGAGCGCAAGGCCTTCGAGGATCAGCTCGCCCACCAGGCCTTCCACGATCCGGTCACCCATCTCGCCAACCGCGCGCTGTTCAACGAGCGCGTTCGCCATGCGGTCGCCAGAACGCTGCGCGAGGGCGTCGGGATGGCCGTGCTGTTCGTCGATCTCGACGACTTCAAGACCGTCAACGACAGCCTCGGGCACGCGGTCGGCGACCGCGTCCTGCTCGAGGTGGCTCACCGCATTTCCGCGGCCGTCCGCGCGGCCGATACCGCCGCGCGGTTCGGCGGCGACGAGTTCGCGATCCTGCTCGAGGACGTGCACGACCCGCAGGCCGCGGTCGAGACCGCCGAGCGCATCCTGGACTCGCTCGGCCGGCCGCTCCAGCTCGACAACAACCACTTGATCATCCGGGCCAGCCTCGGCATCTCGGTCGTCGAGCCCGGGAACGCATCCGACGCCGACGAGCTCATCCGTAACGCTGACGCCGCAATGTACATCGCCAAGGCCGAGGGCAAGGGCGGCTACCGGCTATTCGAGCCCGCGATGCACGACCGCGTGGTGGCGCGGCTCGCGCTGCGGGCCGATCTGCAGCGGGCGCTCGAGCGCGACGAATTCGAGCTTCACTACCAGCCGCTGGTGCGCCTCCAGGACGAGGCGGTCACGGGCGTCGAGGCGCTGCTTCGCTGGCGTCATCCCGAACGCGGGCTGATCCCGCCGTTCGAATTCATCCCGTTCGCCGAGGAAAGCGGATTGATCGTCGACATCGGCCGCTGGGTGCTCCGCGAGGGCTGCCGGCAGGCGAAGGTCCTGCGCGAACAGATCACGAGCGCGACGCTGCCGACGATCGGCATCAACCTGTCGGTCAAGCAGCTGTTCCACTCCGACATCGTCAACGACGTGGCGGGCGCGCTGGCCGAGGCCGGACTCGAGCCCGAGGCGCTCACGCTCGAGATCACCGAGTCGGTGATGATGACCGATACCGAGCTGGCGATCAGCCGCCTCAACGAGCTGCGCGCGCTCGGCGTGCGCCTCGCCATGGACGACTTCGGGACCGGCTACTCGTCATTGAGCTCGCTGAGCATGCTGCCGCTCGACATCCTCAAGATGGACCGTTCGCTGCTGGCCGCCGGCGCATCGCCGGTGACCTCCGGTCTCGCCTCTGCGGTGCTGAGCCTCGGCGAGACGTTCGCGCTAGAGGTGGTCGCCGAGGGCATCGAGTACCCCGAGCAATCGGCCACGCTCAGGGAGCTCGGCTGTGACACCGGGCAGGGCTTCTATTTCGCCAGGCCGATGGAACCCGGGCACCTGGTCACCTTCCTGTCGCAGCGCGCGGATGCGGCCGACGGGACAGCGGTGACCGCCGGCTCGGACTGAGCTCGTGCAGCAGAGCTACGAGGCGCTGGACCGGCCCGGCGGCTTCAGCCGCGTCCGGCTGCTCGCACCGCTGGCTCATCGCGACTACCGGCTGCTGGCGGGCGGCATGTCCGTATCGCTGCTCGGCGACGGCCTGTTCCTGGTGGCGCTGGCCTGGCAGGTGTACACGATGTCGGACGCGCCGACGGCGCTTGCGACGGTCGGGATCGCGATGACGATCCCGACGATCGCGTGCCTGCTGATCGGCGGCGCGGTCAGCGACCGCTTCGACCGCCGCCTCGTGATGCTCACCGCCGATACTGTTCGGGCGGTCGCGTTGGGCGCGCTTGCCGCGCTCGCCGTGACGGGCGTGCTCTTGTTCTGGGAGCTACTGGCCATTGCGGTGGCGTACGGCGCCGCCACGGCGTTCTTCAACCCCGCCTCGGACGCGCTGGTGCCGCAGCTCGTGCCCGCGCACGTGCTGCCGCAGGCGAACTCGCTCGACCAGCTGATCCGTCCGATGGCTCTCAGGCTGGCCGGTCCCGCGCTCGGCGGCCTGCTGGTGAGCGCGGTCGGGGCCGGCTGGACTTTCGGGCTGGACGCCGGGTCATTCGCGATCTCGGTGGCCGCGCTGCTGGCGATGTCACCGGCTCCGGTGCCGGCGGCGGATCCGGACGACGCGCGATCCGGCGCGCGAGAGATCCGCGACGGGCTGCGCTACGTCCGCAGCCAGCCGTGGCTGTGGGCCACCCTGGTAACGGCGGCGATCGCCTACCTGCTGTTCATGGGGCCGACCGAGGTGCTCCTCCCTTTCATCGTCAAGCATCGCTTCGCCGACGGCGCCCGTGACCTGGGACTGATCTTCGCCGCGGGCGGTCTCGGATCGCTTGCGTGTGCGCTCACGGTCGGGCAGTTCGGCCTCCCCCGCTCCGGCCTCACGTTCATGTACCTCTCCTGGACGGTCGCGACGGTGGCGGTGGCCGGCTACGGTCTCGCCAAGGGCCTGTGGGGCCTGATGCTTGCGAGCGTCCTGTTCAACTCGCTCGAGACCGCCGGCACGATCGCCTGGGCGACCGTCAAGCAGCGGCATGTCCCGTCGCAACTGCTAGGGCGCGTGTCGAGTCTCGACTGGCTGATCTCGATCGGTCTGCTCCCGCTTTCCTACGCCCTCACCGGTCCTGTCAGCGCCGGACTCGGAGCTCGGCAGACCCTGATCTGGGCCGGAGCGCTCGGCGCGATCGTCACGTTCGCGCCGCTGCTGAGCCGGAGCGTGCGCCGGTTCGGCCGGTCAGGCGAACAGTTCGCGCAGGTGATCGTTCAGGAACACCCCGCGCGGATCTAGCTCCCGGCGCGCGGCGATGAACGCATCGGCTTCGGGATACAGGATGTGCAGCCGCTCGGGGGTGAGGAAGTGCAGCTTTCCCCAGTGGACACGCGCGGAGAAGTCCGACAGAAGCGCGTCGACCGACCGCAGATAGTCCCAGTAGTCGGTTCCGGGCTTGCCCGACACCGAGATCACCGTCGTCGCCGTCTTGTAGTTCGGGGACAGATAGGCATCGTCCGGCCCGACCGTGCGCACCTCGAGCGGGAAAACCGAGTCCGGCAGGCTCCGGAGCATCAGGTCGCGCATCGCCGACAGCGCGTCGGGGCCGAGCTCGAGCGGGACGAAGTACTCGAGCTCGTGGAAGTTGGGGTCGTACACCATCGGATAGATCCGGTAGCAGCGATCGGTCCGTCGACCCTCGACGTCGCTGTCGGGTTGATCCGGGGCGGCTTCGTCGTAGATCTTCACGTAGCACTTGTCCGCCATCGACTGACCGTGCGACTCGAGGTTATAGAGAGCGGCTGACTCCTCGGTGGGCAGCCAGAAGAAGCCGAAGTGACGGTGCTCGTGTACGAGCTCGTGCCAGCGCTCCATCACCTCGTCCCAGGGCCACAGGTCGATCTGCTCGGTGAGCCGGTAGGCGTCGGTCACCTCGAGCTCGAGTCGGGTCATCACCCCCAACATCCCAACCGCGACCTGAGCGGCGCGCAGGAGCTCCGGCTCGCTCTCGTCGATATCGCGAATGTCACCGCTCGCGGTCACGAGCCGGACGCCCCGGACCACGCCGGAGAAGCACGTGTTCCGGATCCCCGAGCCGTGGGTCGCGGTCGACACCGCGCCCGCGATCTGCTGAGTGTCGATGTCGCCCTGGTTCTTGAGCGCGAGCCCCTCGCGCCACAGCGGCTCGTAGAAATCGCGGATCAGGGTTCCCGACAGCGCCGTCGCCCGCTTGCGCGTCGGGTCGGCCTCGATCACGCCTCGCAGCGCGGACAGGTCCAACAGGAGCCCGTCGGTCTGAACGATCGGCGTGAACGAGTGCGTCGCCCCCGCGACCCGGACGCCCAATCCACGCTCGGCCGCGTCCCGGACGAGCGCCGCCACCTCATCTTCGTTGCGCGCTGCCGCCGCGTAGGCCGGGGTGAACGATTGGTTGCCCACCCAGTTGGTCCACACCTTGGCAGCGGGCAGATCGGCGAGCACCATCGAGCGATCCTAAAGTAATGCGAGGTGCACGGGTTATGAACCTCGAAGCGGTCTGGCACGACCTCGAGTGCGGCGCGTACAGCGAAGACCTCGCGCTGTGGCTCGCGCTCGCGGCCCGGGCTGCCGGATCGGTGCTCGACGTCGGCGCCGGCACAGGTCGCGTGACGCTCGAGCTCGCCGGCCGTGGCGTCGACGTCGTGGCGCTCGACGTCGACGAGCCGTTGCTCGCGGCGCTCGCGGTCCGCGCCGACGGCCTTCCGGTCGAGACCGTCGTCGCCGACGCGCGGGAGTTCTCGCTCGCCGGCCGACGGTTCTCGCTGATCGTCGTACCGATGCAGACGCTGCAGCTCTTCGGAGGACGACCGGGGCGGGCAGCCTTCCTGCACTGCGCGCTCGACCACCTCGAGCCCGGCGGGCTCCTCGCCGCCGCGCTTGCCGACGCGATGGACTGCTTCGACTCCGAGCACGACGTGCCGCCGCCCCCAGAGGCTCGCGAGATCCTCGGCGTCCGCTACGCAAGCCAGCTACTGCGGGTCGTCGAGGACGACGGTCGCGCCGCGATCCACCGTCGCCGCGAGATCACCGGGGTCGAGGCCGAGGACGTGATCATCCATCTCGACCGCGTGTCAGCCGACGAGGTCGCATCCGAGGCGCGGGCGCTCGGGTTCATCGCCGAGCCGTACATGTACGTCGAGGAGACCGAGCGGTACCTCGCCTCGACGGTCGTCGTCCTGCGCGCGCCCCCGGACTAGCGGTCGACGGCCTCCATCCGGGCGCGGGCGATCGCTTCGGCGCCCGCTTCGCCGACCAGCAGTTCGGGTCGGATCGTTCCACTCGCGATCAGGTCGAGCGCGGGAAACCGGCCGGTGCTCGCGAGCACGGGGTCGAGCGCGATCACGGTCGTCTCTCCGCCGAGCGGCTCCGTCGCCGTGGCAATCACGGTAAGCGAGCCCCCGCCGGCGATGTTCCGCGCCGACGCCAGCAGCTTGCGAGCGGCGTGCTGCGGCAGCCCCCCGAGCGTGTCAATCAAGACCACCGCGTGTGAACCGCGCGCCGCCAGCCGTCGCGCCTGATCCACCGCGCGCTCGACGGTCTGCGCCTGGGCATCGCCGGACGCGGCGAAGCTGAGGGCGGCCGCCGGCGTCGCCGGGCCTTGCTCCCATTCGGTGATCTCCTCGGGGCGGACACCGGCGAGGACGAGCACCAGTTGAATCTCCTCGAGGCCGGCCAGGGTCGCGACGAGCCGTCGTAACGCCTCGGTCTTGCCGGCACGGGACGGCCCGACGATCGACACCCGTGACCCGCGGCCGAACGGAGTCAGCCACTCGATCGCCTTGATCGTCGGATCATCCGAGCCGAGCCTGAAGCGTTCGCTCGGGTACGCGGCCGGAAGATCGTCGAATCGGGTGCTGTCCGCGACCTCGTCGGCGGGACGGCCGTTGATCGTGTCAACCCGGATCAGCGACGCGAACCGCTCGGACCGGCGGGGCGCGCGGCGCGGACCTGAGATCCGGTCCCCGGGGACGAGCTCGCACCGCTTGACTTGGGCGGCCGACACGTACACGTCGTCCTCCGAGGGCTCGGGCGGGTGCACGCGCAGGAAGCCGGAGCCGTTCGGGAGCAGCTCAACCTCGCCCTCGACGATCTCATCCTCGTGACCACGTTCCTCGTCATCGGTCTCGCCGGCCTCGGCGGGCGTCTCCTCCCCCGCGGCCTCGGCCTCATCGGACACGGCCTCGCCCTCTTCGTCGCGAGCACGGCCGCGGCCCCGGCCACCGCGCCGTCCGCGCCGCCGGGCCGGACGGTCTTCCTCGCCGTCGGCCTCGTCCTCAGGCGGCGCTTCGTCCGCTGCCTCGATCTCCGGCTCCGCGGCACGCCGTCGCCGCCGGCGGGCGGGCCGTTCCTCGACGTCGGCATCGCCGTCCGAGGCGGGCGCACCACCCTGCCGGGCGATGATGGCGTCGATCAGGTCGTCCTTGCGGAGACGGCGATAACCGTCGATCGAGAGCTCGGACGCAAGGGCGTGAAGGTCGGCGAGCGGGCTGGCTATCAGCGCGTCGCGGTCGAGAATCGACATGTACTACCTCCTTGAGGGATGTTCGGTGGGCTCCGGTCGCGTTGTGCCAGCGACCGGCGAATCAGCCTCCCCAGCCTAGCGGGATTGCGGCTCCCGGCGCAGGTCGGTGGCCAGCCGCAGCCCTGGATCCACATCGGCCTCGCCGCCGAGCGCCGCGCGCACGGCCAAGTAGTCGGCGACGTCGCCGACGTCGTGGACGCGCAGCACATGGACGCCGGCGTCCACTCCATACCCGATCGCAGCCAGCGTTCCGGCCAGGCGGGCCCGTGGGGGTCGCTCCGTGATCGCGCCGACGAAATCCTTACGCGACACCGCGAGCAGCAGAGGTCGCTCGAGCGCGTGAAGATCCGTTAGCTCCCGCAGAACCTCGACCGTCTGGGAGGGCGTCTTCCCGAAATCGGGCCCGGGGTCCAGCATCAGCTGCTCGAACGAGACCCCGTGGGCCATGGCCACCGAGACCAGCTCGCGCAGGAACCGCTTGACGTCGGCTCCGACCAGCCCGTCGAGCGTCGGATCGAGCAGCTTCTGCTTGGGCGCCGCGCGCGTGTGCATCAGGACCAGCCCGGCGCCGGTGCCCGCGCAGACGTCCGCGAGTTCAGGATCTCGCAGTCCACTCACGTCGTTGACGATCGCCGCGCCCGCGGTGATCGCGGCGTGCGCCACCGCGGGCTTGTAGGTGTCGACCGAGACGAGCGCGCCCAGCTCCCGGGCCACGCGCTCGATCAGCGGCACCACGCGCTCGATTTCTTCCTCGGGCGCCACGGGCGGCTGGTTGGTGATGCCGGACTCACCACCGATGTCGATGATGTCGGCGCCGGCGTCGAGCAGCGAGCGCGCGTGTTCGACGCGGTCCTCGAGCGTTCGGTGCCGTCCGTCGTCCGAGAACGAGTCGGGCGTGGCGTTGACCACCCCCATCAGCCACGGCGGGCCGCCCAGCTCGAGCGTGCCGGCGGTCGTCTGCAGTGCTAGCGCGGGCGCCGTCACTCGATCTAGGTTGCCCATCCCCGCGGAGGGTAACCGGGCCCGGTCGCCGGGTCAGTGGGCCGGATCGGCCACGCCGTCCTGGCGGCGCTTGGCGACGATCTCCTTGATCCGGTCGAGCGTCTCGTCGGACATGCGCCGGATCTCCCAGTGGGTCAGCTTCATCACCCGCATCGGGGAGGTCGCGACGACGTCCGCGTTGCGCGGCTCCCGTTGGATCAGCCCCATCTCGCCGATCAGGTCGCCGTCCTTCAGCGAGGCGATCTTCTCGCCGTTCTGGATGACGTCAGCGCTCCCCTCCTCGATCGCGATCAGCTCGGTCGAGTAGTCGCCCTGCTTCATCAGGATCTGTCCGTCCGCGACGCTCGTCTCGGTGGCGAACGCGGCCAAGCGCTTGGCCTCCTCGTCCGAGAGGTGGGAGAAGATCGGGATTTCCTTCAGGCGATTGGGGTCCATCGCAGCTGGCAAGTACCCGTAACTAGAGCGCTTGTACCTCGGAAGTGATCTCGCTCACAGACTGCTTGGCGTCGCCGAACAGCAGCGCGGTCTTGGGATCGTAAAACAGCGGGTTGTCGATCCCGGCGAATCCGGAAGCCATCGAGCGCTTGAGCACGATCACGGATCCGGACTTGTCGACCTCGAGGATCGGCATGCCGTAGATCGGCGACCCGGGCTCGTTCTTGGCCGCCGGGTTGGTCACGTCGTTGGCGCCGATCACCAACGTCACGTCGGTGCGCGAGAACTCGGGGTTGATCTCGTCCATCTCGCGGAGGAGGTCGTACGGGACGTCGGCCTCGGCGAGCAGCACGTTCATGTGGCCCGGCATCCGCCCCGCGACCGGGTGGATCGCGAACTTGACCTCGACGCCTTTTGACTCGAGCGCCCGCTCGAGCTCCCGGACCGCGTGCTGGGCCTGGGCCACCGCCATTCCGTAGCCGGGCGCGATCACGACCTGCCGGGCATAGCTGAGCTGGATCGCCACGTCCTGGGCGCTGGTGGCGCGGACCGGACCGCGGTCATCTGCTCCCGCGCCGGCCGGGGCGGCGATCGCCCCGCCGAAGCCGCCGGCGACGATCGCCGGGACCGAGCGGTTCATCGCCTTGGCCATCAGGTTCGTGAGGATCGTTCCCGAGGCGCCGACGATCATCCCGCCCACGATCATCGCGGTGTTGTTCAGCGCGATACCGGTGGCCGCCGCCGATAGCCCCGTGAACGCGTTCAACAGCGAGATTACGACCGGCATGTCGGCCCCGCCGATCGGGAGCACGACCATGTTCCCGAGGATCGCCGCGGCGAGCAGGATCCCGATGATGAACAGCGCTTGGGAGTGCGTACCGGCCGCGAGCACGACCGCCGAGACGACGCAGATCGTGAACAGGACGAGGTTGATGATCGACTGCCCGGGGAGCTTGATCGGCCGCCCGGGCAGGATCTCCTGCAGCTTCCCGAACGCGATGTTCGACCCCCAGAACGAGATCGATCCGACGATCGCCGCGAACAGCGTCGGGATCTCGGACTTCTCGACCCACACCGACGCGCCCGACTGGAAGTGGTGGCGGTATTCGATCCACGCGATGATCGCCACCGCGCCGCCGCCGACGCCGTTGAACAGCGCGACCATCTGCGGCATCGCGGTCATGCGCACGTTGCGCGCGGCCGGGATCCCGACCGCGGTCCCGATCACCAGACCCAGCGCGATGAGCCACGGCGTGCTCGACCCCGACAGCACGTGCGGCGTCAGCAGCGTCGCGACGATCGCGATCAGCATGCCAACGGCCGCGATCATGTTCCCGCGGACCGCCGTGCGTGGCCCGGTCAGCCCGCTCATCCCGTAGATGAACAGCGAGAACGCGACGATGTAGCAGGCGTCGATGAAGTTCGTCTGCTGCAGGAAGATCGTCGCCACGATCACTTGCCCTCGCGCTCGATCTCGCCGGCGCTATCCCCGGGCGGAAGGTCGGGCTTTCGCTTGAACATTCCGAGCATCCGGTCGGTGACCACGAAACCGCCGACGATGTTGATCGTCCCGAACACGATCGCGATCACCAGCAGAGCGTGCTCGAGCACGCCGCGGGCCTCGTGCATCAGCAACAGGCCACCGAGAACGACGATCCCGTGGATCGCGTTCGTCCCGGACATCAACGGCGTGTGCAGCGTATTCGGGACCTTCGAGATGACCTCGAACCCGACGAACGCGGCCAGCACAAGGATCGCGATCTCGGTGATGGTGCTCACTTGAGAGTCCTCCTCAGGATCAGGACTTAGCCGTGGTGGCGGCCTCGGCCGCGGCCTTGGCGGCCTCATGGACGATGTCGCCGTCCCGCGTGATGCAGGCGCCGGCGATCACCTCGTCGTCGAAGTCGAGCGACAGCTGGCCCTCGTCGGAGATCATCAGCCCGAGCAGCGCCTGGATGTTCCGGGCGTACAGCTGCGAGGCGTGCTCGGCCATCGTCGAGGGCACGTTCAGCGGCGCCAGGATCTTGACATCGTGGCGAACCACTGTCTGGCCCGGCTCGGACAGCTCACAGTTGCCCCCGGCCTCGCCGGCCAGATCGATGATCACAGAGCCGGGCTTCATCAGCTTGACCGCCTCCTCGGTGACGAGAATCGGCGCGCGCCGGCCCGGGACCAGCGCGGTCGTGATCACCACGTCGACCTTCCCGATCGCCTCGGCCATCAGCTCCTGCTGGCGCTGCTGCTGCTCGGGCGTCAGCTCCTTCGCGTAGCCACCGGCGCCCTCCAGATCGCCGCCGAGATCGAACTCGAGGAAATTCGCGCCCAGCGACTCGACCTGCTCCTTCACCGCCGCGCGCACGTCGAACCCCTGCACGACCGCCCCGAGCCGGCGAGCGGTCGCGATCGCCTGCAGACCCGCGACGCCCGCGCCCAATACGAGCACGGTGGCCGGCCGGATCGTCCCCGCGGCGGTCATCAGCATCGGGTAGTAGCGGCCCAGCTCCTGCGCGCCGATCAGCGCGGCGCGGTACCCGGAGATGTTGGCCTGACTCGAGAGCGCGTCCATCGACTGCGCCCGGCTGATCCGCGGGATCGCCTCCATCGCAAAGCTGGTCGCGCCCGTCTGCGCGATCGCCCGGATCGCCTCACCGCCCGTCAACGGCTGAAGAAAACCGATCAGGACGCTGTCTGACCGGAGCCGCCCGATCTCCTCGGCGGTCGGCGTCGCCACCTTGACCACCACGTCCGCCTCATACACCGCGGCGGGATCGTCGACCATCCGCGCGCCCGCCTCCTCGTACTGGCTGTCTGGGATCAGCGCGCCGGCGCCCGCGCCGCGCTCGACGACAACCTCGATGCCTTTGTCGCCGGCCGACAACTTCCCCACGACCTCGGGGACGAGCGCGACCCGGCGCTCGCCGTCGGCAGATTCCTTGGGGACTCCGATCTGCATGCGGGCGCCGGAGCGTACCGACTTTCTCCTGAGGTGGGATCAGCTCCCGCCGACGAACGCGAGGCTCACCGCGGTCAGGAGGCCGGCGTCGACCACGAGCCGGTCGGCGGTCGTCGTCACCGGCGGCGGGGTCACGGCAGGCGGCCTTCGCCGTGGCCGGCGGCGCTTCGGGTGGTGTGGGGCATGGTGTGCGGGGGCCGGCGCGACCGACGCCCGCGCGGTGCTGTGGGTGGTCTTGCGCGGAACGACGGCGGGCGTGGTCCGGCGCGGCGGCGCCGTGACCGGAAGCGGCTTGCCCTCGAGCGCCATCAGCGCCTCGCCCGTGACCCAGGTCGGTGTCTCATCGCTCCCGCGGGAGTAGCGGACGTGGCCGTCGGCCGCGATCAGCGAGCGCAGGTAATCGATTGGGGACGGCGCGCTGCGGCGGTGGAGCGAACTCGGGTTCGCCCCGACCGCCAGCAACCCCTGGACCGCGAACGCGGTCGACTGTGCGTTCGAGCCGGCGCCCGGCTCGCCTGGGAAACCGCCGTCGCGGTCCTGCTGTCCCCGGACGTAGCCGACCGCGCGAGACCGGGCGCGCGCCGCCGCGCTGCCGCTCACGCCGGCGAGCGCCTCGAGCGCGGAGCCAGTGTCGTCGACCTCGCTCTGGCCACCCCGCGTCCCGAAGTTGAAGCCGCCGTCGGCGTCCTGCTGGCGCACCAGCCAGGCGAGCGTGGCCCGCGGAGGGGCGACGCCGGCCGCCCGAAGCGCCAGCACCGCGAACGAGGTCCAGTTCGTCTGGTTGTTGACCGACCCGTTCCGGCTGATGTCGGCTCGAAGCTCGGCCAACAGGTCGCGTCCACCGAAGCTCTTGGGCGAGACCCCCGCGGCGCCGGCGACGAGCAGGTTCCGCTCGACGTCCCCCGGGTCGGATGCGGACGCGACGCCGCCCTCGATGTAGCCGATCAGGCTGTGGCCACCGCGGAGCACGTCCTGCGGGTTCTCGCCGGCCGTGGCCAGCCCGAGCGCGGCCCAACCGGAATAGAGCTGGGAGGAAGCCGCGCCTGGCGTCGCCCCGATCCCACCATCGGAATTTTGAGCCGCGAGCAGGTAGCCGGACGGAGTGGAAGCCGCGGCCGCACGGCCCACTCCCCCTGAGCCTGGCTGGCTGGCCAGCCAGCCTGTCAAGGAAGCGGCTGCAAGAACGAAGGCCAGCAGCGGTGTGGCCGTCCCCCACGTCACGTTCAGCCGCGTCCGGAACCGCGTCAGCGAGTGGATCAGCGCGGGACCGAATGCGAGCGCGAACACGAGGCAGCCGCCGGCGTGGACGAAGTCGAAGCCGATCCCCTTCCCCACGTACACACCCAGCTGGGCGAGGCTGTGGTCGCTGTATGTGACCCAGTCGCCGACGTCCTGGAGCGCCGTGAACCCGAACCCGATCGCAGCGCACACGATCGCGAGCGGCCAGCGGCCGATTCGCCGCCCGGTCACCGCCGCGAGCCCGGCCCCGATCACGCCGACCGCCCCCCAGCCGGCCATCTGCCACGGAGTCCACGGCCCCTGGCCGAAGAAGAAGTTCGAGGCCAGCCCCGCGAGCGCTCCGACCGCGAACCCGGGCCCGCCGCCGAGTGCGTAGCCGGACACGAGCACGATGTCGGTTGTCGGCTTGACGTTCGGGAAGGCCGCGAACGCGATCCGGCCGAGCGCCGCGAACGCGGCCAGCGTCCCCACCAGGGCCACGATTCGGGCATCCGGGCGATCCCGCTCGTACCAGGCGAACCCACCCGCCAGCGCGACCGTGAGGATCGCGAACGCTCCGAGCTGCCAGCTCACGCGCTCACCTCGGCTTCCGGCGCGATCGAGCGACCGACGAGCGCCACCCCTTCGGCGGGCAGCAGCACCCCGTCGGCGCCGCCGAGGATGCGCGCGGTCTCAGTCGCGAAGTACGTGCCGCCGGCGAGGACCTCGTGCGGTGAGCCGTCGGCGATCGGCGCGCCGTCGGCGAGCAGGATCACCCGCTGCGCGAACGCGGCCACGAACTCGGGATCGTGGGTCGCGACGATCACCGCAGCGTCGAGCTCGCACACGAGCGCGGCCAGCTCGTCCTTGCGCCGGCGGTCCATGCCTCGGGTCGGCTCGTCGAGGCACACCACGGCGATCTGATAATTGGTCCCGGCCGCCCCATCGAGTACGACCGCGAGCGCAAGTCGCTGCTTCTCGCCGCCCGAAAGATCGCGCGGATGTCGCTCGCGCAGCGCGGGATCGCCCAGGCCGACCGTGGCCAGGGCGCCGGCCGAGGCCTCCTGGCGCACGTGCTCATGGACCAGGTAGTCGCTGGGGTTCTGGAGGAGCAGCGCGACGCGGCCCGCGGTCCGCACCTTCCCCCGCGTGGGCTGCATCAGACCTGCGGCGTGGCGCAAGAGCGTCGACTTGCCGGCGCCGTTGCGGCCCATCAGCGCGACGCGCTCGCCGGCGCCGACAGTCAGCGAGACTCCGCGCAGGACGGCCGGACCGCGATCGATCTCGTGCCACACCCGGTCGAACCGGATCGCGGGCTCCGCGCCCGGGGTCCGTCGCCGGGTGTGCATGGCCCCACGCTCGCCGGCCTCGGGAAGCATCCCGCGCGACCGCAGAGCCGCGCGCGCCGCCTTCACTCCCGCCACCGGCTCGATGCCGAGGCCGGCCAGGAGCCGCCCGCCCGGGGTGGAGAGCTCGGGCGCCGATTCGCACGCCCAGGCGAGGAAGTCCGCCGGGGCGGCGTCGCACACGACGCGCCCGCCGCGCATCGCGATCGCCCGGTCGGCGAAGCCCAGGCACCGCTCGAGCCGGTGCTCGGCGATCACGATCGCCGCATCGAGGTCCTCGTTGAGCCGCCGGAGCAGCGCGATCAGCTCGTCGCCGGCCACGGGGTCGAGCTGCGAGGTCGGCTCGTCGAGCAGGATCAGCTTCGGCCGGCCCGCCAGCGCCGCCCCGAGCGCCACGCGCTGGAGCTCGCCGCCGGACAGCTCGGCGGTCGGACGGTCGAGCAGGTGGGCGATCCCGAGCGCGAGCGCGGCCTCCTCGATCGCCCGGGCTACCGCCGCCGGCGCCGCGCCCTGGTTCTCGAGCGGTAGCGCGAGCTCGGCGCGGACGGTGCCCATCACCACCTGCGTCTCGGGATCTTGGAACAGCGTGCCGACGGCGGCCGCCAGCGCGCCCGGACCGTGGTCGCGCGTGTCGAGGCCGGCGACGGTGGCGCGGCCGGAGAACATGCCGCCGTGGAAATGCGGCACGAGGCCGTTGGCCGCGCGGAGCAGCGTCGACTTGCCCGAGCCTGAACCTCCGGCGAGCACGACGAGCTCGCCGGGGCCGATATCGAGCGTGACGTCCTCGATCGCCGGCGCATCCGACCCCGGGTAGCGATACGTGACTCGATCGAGCGACAGGACCGTCATCGCTCGATCCCCCTGCGGTCGGCGAACGGGAGCAGCGCGCAGGCCAGGAACGCCGCCGCCGCGGCGGCCCCGCCGACACCGACCGGGGCACGCAGCGACGGGTTGGACTGGAACGGCAGCAGGTTCGCGACGCGGGCCGCGACGGCCAGCCCGACGATCGCCGCCGCCGACGCGGCGAACGCGAGATCGTGGCGCGACCACGGCCTCCGGACGCGCCGTCCGGCCGCCGGACGCCGCGCGGCGCCGTAGCCGCGCACCTCGAGCGCCGCCGCGACGTCGAGCGCGCGGTCGAGCACGCCGGAGGTGGTGGCGCGCATCAGCCGCGCCCGGGACGGCGGCGGGCCCGGACGGCACCGCTGCGCCTCGGCGAGCCGGCGGGCGTCGCGCGCGAGCACCGGCACCATCCGCGTCGCCAGCGTGGCGGTGAGCGCCGAGTGAAACGAGAAGCGACGAAACAACGCGAGCACCTCGTCGGGGTCGACCGCGGCCGTGTACAGAGCGCCGCAGAGGATCAGCGCGATCGCCCGCAACCCCAGCACGGCCCCATACACCGTCGCCTCCAGCGTCACGTCGGTCTGGCCGAATACCGGCACGTCTCCGAGCCGCGCGATCACCGTCAGGCCCCCCTGCGCCACGACCATGTTCACCGCCATCACGAGCAGGCCGAGCGGTAGCGCGAGCAGCGCGGCGCGGCGGATCTCGCGGGAGACTCCAGCCCCGATCGCCGCTCCGGCAATCGACACCACAACGGCGCCGAGTGCGACCGGCGCGGACAGGAGCAGGGTTGCGAGCGCGAGCGCCGCGCAATAGGCGCAGCCGACGCTCGCGCGGGCAGCATGCAGCGGACTGGCGTGCCGGCGATAGGTCAACTTGCCCCCTCGAGCGGCACCGGGAAGTCGGACTGGCCCTGTACGGCGAGCGCGAAGTGGTTGCGGAGCCGCCCCGGCGTCAGCGCGGCCGCAGCGGCCGACACCCCGGCGACGTTCGTGCCGGTGATCAGCCAGAACGGCCCGGTCGAGGGCTGGGCGGTGGCGGCGATAAGGCCGGCGCCGGCGCCGAGCGTGCGAACGACGTTTCCGTCGGGGTTGAGCAGCTGGAGCGAGGACCCACCCGAGCTGAAGCGCGCGTACACACCGCTCGACGCCGGGCCGTGGTCGATGAGCTCGGCCAGCAGTTCGCCGTGGACGTCGTTCCAGGTGCCGACGACCACGCCGATCGAGTCTGTTCCCGAGCCCCCGCCGATCGCCTGGCTCGAGACCGGGACCCCGGTCGATTTGAGCTCGGACGTCACCCGCTTGCACGCCATATCGGCATCTGTCGCGCACTGGATCGTGACCGGGTAGCGACGGCCGCCGATGCCGTGGACGAACGGCTCGGGGAACGACCCGACAACCGCGGGGACCGAATCGGTGGCGGTCCAGTCGTGGAGGTCCCACCAGATCCGGTCGCCCTTGTGGACCGAGGTGCCGGAGGCGCCGAGCGATGCCTGGACTCCGTTCACGTAGTAGAACCAGTCGAGGTGGGAGCCGGAACCGGCGTGGCCGTCGATCGACTCGACAAACCCGCCGCTGTAGCGCGTCGTGACCTTGAACGACCGCTCCAGCATCCGCATCACGGTCTGGGAGCCGGGGATGCTCTGCTCGGACACCGAACCGACCGGGGCGGTCCCGAAGCCCCGTGTCACCGTCAGCGTGACGGCGCCTGAGGTCGGCCCGCCGGCGCCCAGGCCGCAGCCGGCGATAGCGACCACGCAAACGATCGCGATCGCCGGTACTGCAGCCCGATACCTCATGACGAAACTGCCGAGGCTTACTTGATGACCTTGAACAGCAGCTTCTGCCCGGACTTCAGCTTGATATCGCAGATGCCCTTGCTCGACGACTTGCCGTTCACGTAGAGGTTCCAGTAGTCGCTCCCAGTCGGCTTCACACCGAGGATCGAGGTCACGAAGATGCCCGGAACGCTCGAGTAGTACTTCCCCGTCCACTTGCCGTGGGTGGCCGCGTTGAGCGCGCCGGCGGCGGTGTTGCCTGGGCACTTGCCCCTTGGCGTTCCGCCCTTGGTGATCGATCGGGTCTGGCCGTGCTCGGTCGTCGGCTTGAGCAGGGTCTTGTTAAGGCTCTTGATCTGTACGGTCACAGCGGGTCCCGAGCCGGCGGCGAGCGCGACGCCTGACGCCGCGACGGCGATGACGATCGCTCCCAGGAGAGCGAGAACGGTCTTGCGATGCATGAGGGCCACCCCTTTCCACGAGGGCATGTTGGCTTGGCGGTCGGAGGCTGGTCTCCTGGCTGACGGGCCTACCAGCCGCGCCTTCCCGGTGACCTGTGTCACCAGTGGCGGTTGTTGCGGCTGGCGTCCCCGATCACAGTGGCGGGTCCGCGCCGGATTCCAACCGGCTTCCCATCACCACCGACCTTGAACGGGTGAGATCCTACCGCGCCATTAGACTCGAACCATGACGGTCAACCTGACCCGCATCTACACGCGCCTCGGCGACTCGGGCGAGACCCATCTCGGCGACATGAGCCGGGTGCCGAAGACCCACCCCCGGATCGAGGCGTACGGCACCGTCGACGAACTTAACGCGCACATCGGCGTGGCGCTGACCGTCGATGGACTGCCCGTCTCCTACGCCGAATGGCTCGGCCGCATCCAGAACGATCTATTCGACGTCGGCGCCGACATCGCCGCCCCGCACGACCCCGAGCGGGACCGGCTTAGGGTGATCCCCGAGCAGACCGCCTGGCTGGAGGAACGCTGCGACGAGGTCAACCACGAGCTCGCGCCGCTCAAGTCGTTCGTGCTCCCCGGCGGCACCCCGGCCGCCGCCTATCTGCACGTGTGCCGGACCGTCTGCCGGCGGGCGGAACGGCAGGCGATTGCCGCCGGCGAGGACCTGAACCCGGAGGTGGTTCGGTATCTAAACCGGCTCTCTGACCTGCTGTTCATTCTCAGCCGGGGTGCCAACGGTGGCGAGGAGCCGCTCTGGGAGCCCGGCCGCTACCGCGAGCGTTAGCGCCTCAGGCTCAACATCACACCAGTCGAGGCGGTCACGCCGAGGGTCGCGATCGCGGCCGCGACCACGACGAGCTGCTTGTGGGCGTCGGCGAAGGTGAGGACATCGTGCGGACGCGCCAGCACGACGAGCCCCACGAGCACCGCACCGGCGGCGATCACGGCTGCCTGCGGGGCGAGCGCCGCTCGCAGCGACACTCGGTCGACGGTCGTCTCGCTCGGCCAGCGCCGCTCGGCCGCCGACAGCGCTGCGACGACGACCAGCGTCCATGCCGTCGCCATGAGGTATCCCGCGAAGACGTCGGCCGGGAAGTGCGTGCCGACTGCCACGAGCGAGTAGCCGACCGCGACCGCGAAGGCCGCACCGAGGGCGGCCACGAGCGGTCGCAGCCGCGCGGGCGATGCCAGCACCATGCCCAGCGCGGCTGCCATGGCCGCGGTCGAGTGCCCGCTCGGCCACAACGTGGCCGGAATCGGGAACCACCCATTGATCAGCCCGGCCGGCTGCGGCTCGGGCAGCAGATGCTTCACCAGTTCGGTGGTCACGTTCGCACCGAGCAGGATCACGCCTACCCCGAGCGCGACCCGCGGGCGCCCCCGGAGCAACGCGATCACGACCACCAGCGGCGCCCAGAGGAAGTAGGCGTGTGGGTTGCACAGCCGCACAAACAAGCTCGTCGCGGTCTGGACCGCGCCGTGGCGATGCAACTCCATGAACCCCAGGTAGGTGGACAGATCGGCGCTGCGGAAGACGGCGATGTGGAAAGCGGCGACCCATGTCGCCACGATCAACGCCACGCATCCGGCCGCTCCCGCCAGTGCCCATCTGGCTCTAATCGCCATGCAACCAGGCTAGCGCCCGGACGTGACGGCGACCAGGAATTTCCCCCCGCCTGTGGCCAGGTCGCGAGCCTGGCCCACCAGGTGCTAGCTCGTGTGCTCGAGCTGTGGCTTGGTACCACGCATGATCCGGAGCTCGGGAGAGGTCCCGGTCCGGCGGACGTGGGCGTAATGCTCGATGTCCTCCGGGGAGGCCACGTCGACGGTCAGCCCCGCAGCGAGCTCGAAGCGCCCGGCTTCGTAAAGTAGGTCCTGGTAGCCGGGCGTCTCGCTCGAGCGGCCCTCCACGTCGAGGAAATGGATGCCGGTGCGGAACTGCCAGCGCTGGCCGTGCCCCGCCTGATCGGGGCCGCCCTTGGCACGCGCAGCCTGCGCGCCGTTCTGGCGCGGTCGAGCGTTCGCGGCGTCGAGCGCGCGCGACAGCCGCTCATAGTTCCTGCGGTACGGCGCCGGGACGATCGCGACCGGGCCGGCGGAGCCGGCTCCTCCGCGAACCGCCTCGGCCACCGGCCCGACGAGGACGAATTCGACCTGGTTGGCCTGAAGCCATGTGAGCACGGCGATCGACTCGCCCGCCAGGTGCTCGTAGCCCTGGGCCGGTTGGGCGGGGCGCATGTCGATCTGGGGGTGACGTCGTTTGCGCAGCATGCGGTGCGTTTCGCCGCTCGTGCACGGAGTCCTTCAGGTAACGTGCGCTCAGGGTGAGCCGGGAAGTCTGGTCGGCACGCTCGTCGCCGACCGTGGAGTCCGATGTCGCCCGCCGTCGCAGTGCCGCTGTTTCTGGTCTCACTGGGGGTCACGCTCGGAGCCGCGCGCCTGTTCGCTCAGCGGCTGGATCGGTTAGGCGTGCGGTTCGGCTTCCCCGAAGCGCTCATCGGGCTCCTGACGGCGGTGGCCGCGGACGGGCCCGAAATCGCGAGCGCGCTGTTCGCGCTGGCCAAGGGCGCTCACGATGTCGGCGTCGGGGTGCTCGTCGGCTCGAACGGCTTCAACCTCGCCGCGATGATCGGGCTGAGCGCGTTGCTGACCGGCCGCGTGCGGCTGCCGCGGGAGACGTTGGTGTTCGAGGGTGCGGTCGGCCTGGTCATCACGCTCCTCGCCGCGGCACTGCTGCTGCGCTGGCTCTCGCCCGCCGGCGCCACGGTGCTCAGCGTCCTGATCGTGGCTCCATACCTGGCCGTCGTCGTCGCCGGTCCCAGCTTCCGCGGTCGCCGGCTGAGACGCCTGTCGCGGGCGCTCCATGAGCACGCCGGCAGCGACCGGCCGCCCGACACCTTCTCTGACCCCACTCACCACCTGCTCGCGCTGATCGTGGTCGACGTGATCGTGATCGTCGCCGGCAGCGCGGGCATGGTGCAGTCGGCCCTCAGCCTCGCCGGCGACTGGCACATCTCGAACGCGGTCCTCGGCGTGCTCATCCTGGCTCCGCTCACGAGCATCCCGAATGCGCTCACCGCGGTTCGCCTCGGGCTGGCGGGGCGCGGCGCCGCGCTGGTGGGCGAGACGTTCAACAGCAACACGATCAACCTCGGGTTCGGCGTGATCGTCCCGTCGCTGTTCGTGACGTTCGCGGCGGTCACGACGGTGGGGAAGCTGCAGCTGGTGTGGCTGGTCGTGGCGACGCTCGTCACGCTGGCGGCGCTGGCGCGGCGCGGTGGCATGCGCCGACGCGACGGCGCGCTGCTGGTCGTTCTGTATTTCGCCTTCGTGGTGGGTACGCTCGTTGGCTGATGAACGAGCAGCAGATTCGTGCGCGGCGCCTCGCTCGGGAGCGCGAGCGGCGCGCCCGGGCTCGCCGCCGTCGCCTGGTCGTGCTCGGGTCGCTCGTCGTGGTCATCATCGCCGTGCTGACGATCGGCCTGATCGCCAACGGGGGTGGCGCGACCTCTAGCCAATCGGGCACGAACGCCGCGCGGACGGCGCACCAGAGCGCCGGCACGGCGCCGGCCAAAGCAGGCCACGCCAAGACGCACGCCGCGAGCAAGCTGCCGAGGTCGACCGTGACCGGGGTCGCCACCGGCAAGCCCGGGACCGCGACCGTGCCGGTCCTCATGTACCACGTGATCAATCCGCCGCCGGCGGGCGCCCCGTTCCCGGGCCTGTACGTGCCCTCCGACGAGTTCGCGGCGCAGATGCAGGCGCTGAGGGCCGCCGGCTGGCACGCCGTGACGATGGACCAACTCGAGGCCTACTGGAAGCGCGGCGTTCCGCTCGGGCCGGGCAAGCCGATCGTACTCACGTTCGACAACGGCTACGCGTCCCAATACTCGAACGCGCTTCCCATCCTCGAACACCTGGGCTGGGTCGGCGACGAGAACATTCAGCTGACCGGGCTGCCGCCGTCGCAGGGAGGATTGACCGAGGGCCAGGTACGGGGGCTGATCGCCGCCGGCTGGGAGCTCGACACCCAGGGAATCAGCCACGCCGACCTGATCACGCTGGACGCCTCCCAGCTGAAGTACCAGATCGCCACCGCTCGCCAGACCCTCCGGAAACGCTACAGCGTCCCGGTGAACTGGTTCTGCTACCCGTCCGGTCACTACGACCCGACCGTGATCACCGCGGTGAAGGCGGCGGGGTTCGTCGGCTCGACGACCGTGATCCCGGGCTGGGCCAACTCGAGCGAGGATCCGTACCGGCTGCCGCGGCTGCGCGTCCTCGGCGGCACGAGCCCGTCGGCGCTGCTCGATCAAATCGCTACGGCCGAGTCGGCCGGAGCGCCGCCGGCGTCGTACGGAGGCGCCGGAACGGCGTGAGCGCCACGCCGCGCATGCGCCCTGGCGAGCGGCCCGGGACGTTGCGCGCGTCCAGGCCGAATTTCCTCGTCGGCATCGCGGTCGCGGTCGTGTCGGTGGCGCTCGCCACGGCGGCGATATCGGCGCTCAAGCACCTCGCGCCAGTCGTCTCCCTGAGCGTCGTGTACCTACCCGCAGTGCTGCTCGTGTCAGCCTATTGGGGGCTGCCGCTCGGCCTGGCCACGTCGCTGCTCAGTGCCGCTGCGTTCAACTTCTTCCATCTCCCTCCCACCGGCCGGTTCACGATCGCCGACAGCCGCAACTGGGTCGCGCTCGGAGCGTTCACGGTCGTCGCGGTGACGGTCAGCACCGTCGCCGAGGTCGCGCGCAGCCGCGCTGTGGAAGCCGACCGCCGCCGCGCCGAAGCCGACCTCGCGGCGGCGGTGGCGCGTGACCTGCTCGGCGGCTCGGAGACCGAGAGCGCGCTTGCCGAAGCGGCCCGCAGGGTCGCCCAGGCGCTCGGGATTCCCTCGGCATCGATCGAGCTCGGCGCGGTCGAGGGGGACCGCCGCCGCCGTGCCCTCGAGCTCAGCGGCGCCGACGGCGCGCAGGTCGCGACGCTGCTCGTGCCGCGCCGGCTGCCGGCGGAGACCGAGCAGCGGTTGCAGTCGTCGGTCGTGCCGGCGCTCGGGGCGCTTGTCGCGATCGCGCTCCGGCGTGACGCGCTGCAAGCCGAGGCGGTCGAGACCGCCGCGCTGCGACGCAGCGACGACGTGAAGACCGCGCTGCTCCGGGCGGTCTCGCACGACCTGCGGACGCCGGTGACCGCGATCGTCGCCGCCGGCCACGCGCTCGGCAGCGGCTCTCTCACCCCCGGTGAGCGCACCGAGCTCAGCGGCGCGGTCGTCGAGGAGGGCGAGCGGCTCGCGGCGCTCGTCGACAAGCTGCTCGACCTGTCGCGGCTTCAGGCCGGGCGAGCGGAGCCGCGCCGCGATTGGGTCTCGCTAGAGGATGTCGTGCACGCCGCGCGCGAGGGGCTGTCCGAAGGCGGAGCCGAGGTTCGACTCACGGTCGACCCCGGCGTACCGCCGGTCCGGGCCGACGCCGCCCACCTCGAGCGGGCGTTCGCCAACCTGCTCGAGAACGCCGTGCGCTACTCGGGCGGACTGCCCGTCTCCGTCCACGTTCGCCAGAGCGGCCCGCGGGTCGTCGTCCGCGTGGTCGACCAGGGTCCCGGCATCGCCGCCGCCGAGCGCACCCGCATCTTCGAGCCGTTCTACCGCGGGCCCAGCCCGGGCCGCGGGACGGGGACCGGGTCCGGCCTCGGCCTGGCGATCGCCAAGGGCTTCGTCGAGGCCAACGCCGGCACGATCTCGGTCGAGTCACTCCCGGGGCAGGGCTCGACGTTCGTGGTCTCGCTCCCGACCGAGTCGCCCTGGCAGCCGCAGCCGGAGGCGGAGCCGGTCGTCGATTCCGCGTCATCGACGCCATGACCGCTGAGCCCAGACCCCGCGTGCTCGTCGTGGATGACGAGCAGCAGATCCTGCGGGCGCTCCGGGTGATTCTGCGCGACGCGGGGTACGAGGCGCTCCCCGCGAGCACCGCGGAAGAGGCGCTCGACATCGCCGCGACCCGGCGGCCAGATGCCGCGATCGTCGACTTGCTGCTGCCCGATTTCGACGGCGTGGAGCTGTCCCGGCGGCTGCGCGAGTGGAGCGACATGCCGCTGATCGTGCTCTCGGCGGTCGGCGAGGAGGACGCCAAGGTGCGGGCGCTGGCCGCCGGCGCCGACGACTACGTGACCAAGCCATTCGGTCCGCGGGAGCTGGTGGCACGCCTGCAGGCGAACCTCCGGCGGATCGCGCCCGAGCCCGAGGAGGCGGTGATCCGCGTCGAAGGGCTCGAGGTCGACCTCGCGCGGCGCACGGTTCGCGTCGACGGCGAGGAGGTTCACCTCACGCCCACCGAGTTCGACCTGCTGCGCCTGCTGATCCGCAACCGCGGGAGGCTGATGACCCACCGCGACCTCCTGCTGTCCGTGTGGGGGCCCGGGTACGGCGAGGACACGCAGGTGCTGCGCGCCCACATCGCCAACCTGCGGCGCAAGATCGAGCCCGCCGCGGGCCGGCGCTACATCCGCACCGACCCTGGCGTCGGCTACCGGTTCGCCCTCTGATCCGGGAGGCTCGCACGATGACGCGGGCGGCGCGGCGCGCGGGCGACCGGCTCGGGGGCAGGAGCCGGTCGCCAGTTCGCGCCGCTCGCCCCGCCGCCTGAGGCGGTGGCCGGCGATGTTTCGATCACCACACGGCACGGTCGGTGGGCGAGCAAGTAGCTGGCGGTAGGGCCGAGTGCGCGCTCGGACGGCGGCGCGTGGGCGGTGCCCAGATAGATGATCTCGGCCTTGCGGCGCTCCGCCTCCTCGACGATCGCGGCGCCGGGGCTGCGGGTACGGATCAGCTGCGTCTCTAGCTTGAGCCCGGCTTTCCGCCCGGCGATCTTCGCGCTCTCGAGCACGCTGAGCCCGAGCTTCTCCTCCTCGTGGAGCCCGGCGTCGAGCGAGAGCTGATTGGGGACGCGCAGGACGTAGACGGCCTCGACCGTCGCATGCTCGCCGACCAGCTTGGCGGCGGCGCGCAGCGCCGACGCGTCGACGTCGGTGCCGAAGATCGGGACGATCGCCGAGTGGTACTCGAGCTCGATGAAGCCCACCGGGCGCTCATGGCGCTCGATCTTGTGGTGGCTGGTCAAGTCGAACCCCTGGCGGTGGCGGTAGATGACGTAGCCGATCAGCCCGAACACCATCCATCCGGTGCCGACGTAGCGCGCATCGACGTGCAGCGCGAGGACCGAGACCCAGGCGGCGAATGTTCCGATGCCGCCGATCACCGCGCTGATCGGGATCGCGGCGCCTTTGATGTGGATGTTCACCCCGATCCGGTAGGGGCGCTCGCGGCCGGGATCCTTGATCCGCAGCGCGATCACCGCCGCATGCGCCGTGGTGAACGACAGCATCGCCCCGTACGAATAGAGGTTGCCGAGGAAGTCGGTCTTCCCCGGGATCAGCAGAATCCCGGCGAACAGCGAGAACACGATGATCGTGAACCACGGCGTCCGGTGGCGGGGGTGCAAGCGCGAGAAGATCGCCGGCAGCTGCCTGTGCTCGGCCAGCGACCACGAAAGGCGCGAGATGCCGATCAGGCCCGCGTTCGTGGCGATGAACAGGATCGTCGCCGCCAGCACGCCGACGTAGTATCGGAGCACGTGAGTGGCGCCGGTGGCGAGCCCGAGGTGCGAGATGATCCCCAGCACCGGGTCGTTCTGGTATCCCTGGGGCGGTGCCTCTCCGAGCAGGGTGTAGGCGTGCGCGCCGTGACCGATCACGGGCAACGCCGACAGCGCCACCACGGTCATACCGGCATACACGCCGAGCACCGCGATCAGGATGTAGTTGACGGCTTTTGGCACGTCGCGGCCGGGATCGCGCGCCTCCTCGGCCATGTTCGAGACGGTCTCGATCCCGGTGTAGGCGAGCATCGCGAGCGACAGCGCGAAGATCAGGTGCGAGTAGGTCGGGGTCGAGCCGAGCTCCACCTGGTGGACGAGGAGCGACGGGTTCAGCACCAGCACCGCGCCGATGCAGATGATCAGGACCTGGGTGCACAGGTCGAGGACGGCGAGTATCAGGTTGAGGTTCGCCGACTCGCCGATCCCCCGGATGTTCAGCCAGGCCAACACCGCGATCACGATCAGGCCGCCGATCACGTCGCCGGGCGGGTGCGTCAGCGCCGGCCAGAACGCGCCGAGGTAGTGCGGCACGAAGAACGCCGAGATCGCAATCGTGAGGATGTAGTCGAGACTGAGTGCCCAACCGGCGATGAACGACACCAGCTCGTTGAACGCGTGACGGGCGAAACTCGAGGAGCCGCCGGCCTCCGGGAACATCGCGGCGCCCTCGGCGTACGTCTTGGCGGTGAGCGCGAACAGACCGCCCGCGAGCATGAACACGACCGGCGTCAGCCCCAGCGCATACGCGGCGACCAGGCCGAGCGCGTAGTAGATCGACGAACCCACGTTGCCGTACGCGGTCGCGAACAGGCCGCCCACCCCCACGCTGCGGCGGAGCCCGTGAGTTTCAATCCGAGCCATCGGCCCTCATCGACGGTAGGTGGTACACCGTCAAGAGGACGCTAAGCATCCGTGCTCGGCCGTAGAGATTTCGCTAAGCGGTCGCTTCGGCTACGCGTCGATCGTGCGCCCTGCGCGCATCCTAACGGTGGCCGAGGCGCCACCGGATCGGGCGCGTGCCCGCTCAGGCGGCGGGATCGCGCAGGCGGTACCCCACCCCGGGCTCCGTGATCACGTACTGCGGCCGCGACGGGTCTGGCTCGAGCTTGGCGCGGATGTGGGCGACGTGTACGCGCAGGTAGTGAGTCTCAGCG
>DATJYY010000239.1:0-10677 GCA_035499395.1 Solirubrobacteraceae bacterium | reverse complement strand
ATCTCGGCGATCTCGTCCTGGTCGCCGACGAGCAGCACGCGCTCGAGGCCGGGCAGACGTCCGCGCAGTTCCGCGACCTTGCGTCGGTACAGCGCTGTCGTGGTCACCAGCACGCGCGCATCCCCCAGGCGCAGTCGCTGCTCGATCGGCCCCGGACCGAACGCGGAGAACAGCGGACAGAACACGCTCCCGTGCTTAAGTGTGCCGAGTGCCGCGACGTACAGCTCGGGAATCCGGCCGGCGAGGACGAACACGCGCTCGCCGCGTTTCACGCCGAGCCCGTCGAGCACGCTGGCGAAGCGGTCGGTCTGCCGCTTCAGCCCCGCGTATGTGAGCTCAGCCGATGGGTGATGCTTGCTCAGGAAGCGCAGCGCGACCGCGTCCGCCAGCGGTCCCTCGGCCTGGCGATCGACCGCCTCGTATGCGATGTTCAGCCCGCCGCCGGGCAGGCCGGCGAGTCGGGCGCGCGCCTCCGCCCACGAAAACTCGGCCCGCGCGCGGTCATAGTCCGGCATGTTCGGAACGAGTCCCTCCGAGAGCAGCTCCATCCTGACTCCTTGACGTAGGGTTGCCTTGACGGTAGGCCCGGCCAATGTGCCGGGCATCCGCAGGCACCCGCAGTCGAGTCCGGGGTTGTCCGTAACGGAGCGTTCAGCCAACGAAGGCCACGCCCCACGCCAACGCGCGTGACCGCGGGATATCGGCCCGCCTGTTTGCCATCGTGCGAACCCTCGCAGTGGTGGTGCTCCGGCTGTGGTTCGGTGTGAAGGTGTCGGGCCGCGAGCACATCCCCGGTGATGGGTCGGCGATGTCGCTCCCAACCACAAGAACTTCCTCGACGTGTTCTTCATCGGCATCGCCACGCGCCGGCACACTCCCGAAGCTCAAGCGCGTGCAGGTCGCATTCCTGCCTCCCATCGCACCCCAGCCGGAGCAGGGTCCGGACGAGGTCTCGAACCTGATCAACGAGCGCGTCTGGCCGGCCGTCCGGGAGGAGTACGGCCGTCTCCGCGCCAACGCCGGGGTGATCGCCGCTGGGCTCGCCGCGCTCGGGGTCGGAGGGGGCGTTCTGGCCACGCGCCGACACGATGCCCGGCGCTGGACCCGCTCGCTCGGCAAGGTCGAGCCACGCAAGCTGCGCCGCCAAAACACGCGCCGCCGAGTCCTAAAGCGCCTGCGCAGTCTCCGCTGATCGCTCCCACTCCCAGCGAGCATCCGTGGTTTAGCGCACGAGAGCCCGCCCGAATCACCGATGCGGCCAGGCCACTGCACTGGCAGCGTAGGTCCATGCCCGGTCGCACCATCCGGATCGCGCGCATCGCCGGTATTCCCATCGCGATAAGCCCGCTTTGGCTGATCATCGTCGCGCTCATCACCTGGTCCCTCGGCGCCGGCTACTACCCCGGCGAGGTGCGCGGGATCACTCCGGCGGCGTCGTACGCGCTCGGGCTGGCCAGCGCGCTGCTGCTGTTCGTGAGCATCCTGGCGCACGAGTTCGGCCACGCGCTCATCGCCCGCCGGCGCGGGATCAAGATCGAGGAGATCGACCTGTGGCTGCTCGGGGGCATGGCGCGGATGAGCGGACAGCCCAAGACCGCCGGCGACGAACTGCGCTTCGCGCTGGCCGGGCCCGCGGTCACGGCAGTGGTCGCCGCGCTGTTTGGCGCGCTCGCGCTCGCGCTACCGGCCTCGGCGCCGGCCGGGCTGCGAGCGCTCGTCGGCTACCAAGTGCAGGTCAACCTGCTGATCCTCGGGTTCAACCTGGTTCCGGCCTTCCCGCTCGACGGAGGGCGAGTCGCCCGGGCGCTGATGTGGCACCGCAGCGGCGACATCGTCGCGGCCACCAACCGCGCCGCGGGGCTCGGCGAGGCGTTCGGCTACCTGCTGATCGGGTCTGGACTACTGCTGGCCTTCGGCGGTGCGCCAGGCGGACTTTGGCTCGGCGTGATCGGCGTGTTCCTGGTGTTCGCGGCGAGCGCCGAGCGTCTGCACGAGCAGATCGTGACCAGGTTCACCGGGATCCCGGCCGAGGAGCTCATGTCTCACCCGGCCATCAGCATCCCGGCGGAGTTCACGCTCTTGCAGGCACACGAGTATTTCGTGCGCTACCGCTACACGGCGTTCCCCGTCATCGACCCCGCCGGCCGTGTGTTGGGCATGTTGACCATCGATCACCTGAACCGGACCCCTCGCCGCGCCCGCTGGACGGCCGTCTCGGCCGGAGAGCTCGCCGACCGCGATCCGGCGCTCATAATCCGCGAACAGGAGGACGTCGGTCACCTACTCGACGAGGCGGCCTTCGCGCGAGTCGGCCGTGCCGCCGTCGTCGACGACGGAGGGCGGCCAGTCGGCGTCGTGTCGCTGACCGACATCGAACGAGCAATTCGCGCCTCCCGCCTGGTAGGTCCCTCAAGCCGCGCGACCACCCTCGCTCGGCGATGAATAACTCCTGCGGCGCCCGAGCCGACGCGGGTTCCTTGAGTCGACCCCTTCCCCGCCTGCGCGCCCAGGTTCCGCGAGATCGCGCAGCGAACAAGCTCCGAGCGTTTGCCGAGCCCGAGGCGGCGGTGTATCCGCCGGACAATGCGAGCCCGCCGCGCGAGTTGAGAGGTGTAGCTTCCGGGGAGATCTCGCGGCGTGAGGCCGAGGCGATCGGCCGTGGCACCTCGGTCTCGCGCGGGCTCAGGTCATCCATACCGACGGCGCGATGCGGCGCGTCGAGGCGAGCCACGACGCGCGGGCTGACGCAAGGCTCCCCACGAGCGGCGCACCGGACAGCATGGGGGAACTCGCCGTCCGCGTCTCCTTCGGCACGTACCCGGTCGCTCCGGCATGGATCGCCTAATACTCGAACATCGGGCTGTTCCCCCACCGTCACCACGACGATCTCGTCTCCCGCACCACCGTCGGGCCGCCCGACCGCGTCGATGCCCGACCCGGTCGCCATCCGCCGATCGAGCGGGAGGTTTCGCGAATGGCGGCGTAAAGAAGAGGTCAGTGTCCCGGGTTCCCCGCAATGCTATCGGAGAGGTGCCTTCCGGCTTCGGAAAGACATCCGTGAGCTCGTCGAAGTTCGGGTAGCCGCGCTATCGCTCCCTCGCATCACGTGCACCGGACATGTGGGAAAGCCACGGCCCGAATTCGGTCCGGGACGGATTACACGCAACGCCTCCAGGCCTAGAGTGGAATCAGTTAGTTACCGACACCGCTTTTCAACCCATCTACGGGCAATATTTGATGCCGCCGCTGTGCCACGCCACTCTGACTCACGCGATGCATCCGGGAACCGTGTCGTGTCCCGTCGACGCGACGCTTACCGACGTCGCTCGGTTGATGGCCACACATCATGTGCACTGCATCGCGGTGATGGGGACCTCCCGCGACCGGCAGGGCGAGAGGTTGGGCTGGGGCCTGATCTCCCATCTTGAGGTGATGCGCGCGGGCATCCGCGCTGGACCGGAGGAGAGTGCTGGCGCGCTCGCCGTCGAGCCGATGATCAGCGTTGGTCCGAGCACCGGGTTGAGCGAGGCTGCAGAGCTGATGCTCAAGCATGGCGTCAGCCACATCGCGGTGACCGACTCCGTGACCCAGCGGCCGACGGTGATCCTCTCGACTATCGACGTCATCGGTGCGCTCGCGTGGGCCGAGGCATGACCGGGATAGCGAGTGCATGTTCGGCAACATCGTGATCGGGGTGGACGGTCGCCAGGGAGGTCGCGACGCGATCGCTCTGGCCAGGCATCTCGCGTCGCCGGACGCGAGCTTCACCTTGGTCTATGTGTGCGGCCGCGGGCCGATTTCGTGGTGGCATCATCAACGGGGCGAAGAGCGGCCCTATGATCGTGAGGCGTCGATGCTGGCAACGGAACGGGAGAGAGCCGGGATTCAGGCCGGCATCGCGTGCGTGCCAGGCCCGTCGCCCGCTGCCGGGTTGCACGACCTCGCGAAAACGATCGCGGCCGATCTGATCGTGGTTGGCACCTCGAGGCACACGCTGCCCGGACGGCTACTTCTCGGAGACGATGCCGGCGCCTCGCTCCACGAAGCCCCCTGCCCGATCGCGGTCGCACCGCGAGCCTACACCAGGCGTGCCTTCCCGTACCCGAAATCGGCGCCGCGTCCCGGAGCCGAAAGTTCGCAACGCAAGGAGCCGTCTCTGTCACAGCGATGAGACTTCGTCGCCGACCGGCGGCGCGCCCCGCCCCGGCGAAGGGGAAGACTGTCAGAGATCCCGCCCTCCTGCTGGCGCTTGTACCGCAGTTGATTGATAACAGTGGCCCGAACCTCGGTGCTCAAGGATCCCGCCGACCCGTCGGTCGGGATCGCAAGTGGCCCGAGTCGGCACGGGATCACGAGCCCGATGTGCGTACCGGTCGAACTCTTTGCTCAAATCACTGACGCTCATACTCAGTGGTAGCGGGGCCATCACCGTAACGGTCATCAACAAAACGGGACTTGGGCGATGCGCTTGCGGGCGGCGGTGTAAGTCATCCAACCGGAGGCACGACGCGCCTCACCGTGAGCTTCCAGGCTCGGGCGACGAGCTCAGCTCTCCATCGGCGGCGTGGCGTGCTCAGTACCGCGCACAGAAACAACTCTGCGTCCTTGCTGAGTCTGGTCTGGACCAGTGCGCAGGATCGCCTGCCCGCGACCGTGTGCTCAACTCACCTTCAGTCCATCGCGAGTCCTCACTGTCACGTGCGCGGCGAGTCGCTCGATCTCTTCACGCGTCCCGCTCCCGAGGCCGCGCCGCGTTGCGTTCAGCGCGCCCGCGGCCACGCCAAGACGGAGCGCGTCAACCATGCCCATTCCCCGCGCAATTCCAACTCCGGTCGCGGCAAACATTGAGTCTCCGGTGCCGCGATGGTCAAGGGCCTCGAACACCGGAGGGACCAGCTCGACCTGCTCCATCCCGGTGGCTCCATCGATCAACACCGCAGGCGCGGAGGCTCGGGAGATCACCACCCGGTGCGCCCCCGCGGCATTCAGCCGGAGCGCTCCGGCAACGATCTCCGCCGCTTCGTCACTCGAAGCGTAGCCCTCCGACACGAGCTCCTCCTCGCTGAGCCTCAGCAGCCCGACGCCGCCGTCAAGTGCCGCTCGAAGCGGAGCTCCTGTGATATCCGCGATCGCGAGCTTGTCATTCGCGCGCAGATCGGTGACCAGCCGGCGGTACACATCGGGGTGGACGATGTCCGGCGGCTGGCAGCCGGTGACCATGGTCACGTCGGCGTCCAGTCCGGCGCCGAGCGCGATCCCGTACAGCTCGTCGGTCGCGTGCCGCTCGAGCGGGCGGGAGTCCACACTCACGACTTCCGCTCGGCTCCCGCTCCGTCGGTCATGGATGTAGACGCCGTTGGGGGTGCCGCCGGCCGCGGCTCTGAGGTCGATCGACTCGGCCTGGATCAGACCCCTGAGCACGCGGCCCGGCTCGCCGCCCAGCGCACAGCACAGCATGACCTCCGCCCCCAGCGTCGCCGCGAGCCGCGCGACCCAGAACCCCTGGCCGCCGGCATGCAGATGGACCTCCGGGCGGTCGGTTCCGGGCTCGATCGTGATCGTCAAGAGCGGCGACGGCGCGAACACCGCGATCCGGCCCGCGGGCGGCGGCTGGTCGCGCCGCGCGCGAGTGTGGCGCTGACGGCGAGGTGGCAGCCGAAATCTCACATCGCCTCCACGACGATCCGACGAACCGGCTCCACGAGGGACGGCACCGCCGCGATCGTGTAGCGAGACGCAGCGTCATACGGGGACCCGTCGTAGTCGAACACGATCCCTCCGGCCTCCCGCACGAGCAGAAGACCGGCCGTCACGTCCCATGGGAGGTTGGACAGCATCAGCGTCGCGTTTAGTCGCCCGGCTGCCAGCCAGGCGAGATCGAGGGCGGCCGAACCGAGCATCCGCACGCGCAGGCTGTCGCGTGCCAGACGGCCAAGCGCCGCGAGATGCACCCGGTTCTCTTCTTGGGAACCGACACCGACCTTGAAGTCAGCGACCCCGACTATCGCCTCCCGCAACCCCGCCACCTCGGAGACGAGAATCCTCGCACCGTTCAGGTATGCGCCCTTGCCCTGCCGCGCGATGAATCGCTCGCCGAGTAGTGGTGCGTCGACGATCCCCAACACGGGCTGTCCGTCGATCACCAGCGAAAGCGAAATCGAGCACAGCGGACTGTCCCGGGCGAAGTTGATGGTGCCGTCGATCGGGTCAAGCACCCACCGCATTCCTCGCACATCCCCCTCCCCACTCCCCTCTTCGCCCAGGAATGGGATCTCGGGCGTGGCCGCTGCCAGACACGCCTTGATCTCGGCCTCGATGCGCAGGTCTACATCCGTCGCGAAGTCGCGATCGCCCTTGCTGATCAGCGCACCGATGTGCGAGCGGCCCCGGCGCATGCTCGCCGCGCCAATGTCGACCGCGCGCTCGGCAGCGAGCAGCAGCCTCGCCGAGCCGAAAGCCGAGGTCGCACAGGTCTCGGTCTCCTCGACAGACCGGTGTTGAGCGTCAGAGGTCATCGGCGTTTTTCCTCCAGGACCCGCCTGACAGCTTCCGCAATGCCGCTTCCCAGCACATGTCCAGATCCTGCTCCCCGACCAGCGGACCTCGCATCGGGACATAGCGCGATTCGCCGCTGCGGCCGACTACGGATGCAAGGAGGGCACCGGAGTTCCGGCGCGCGTAGTTGATTGCCCTGCCGGTCCGGCTATCCAACGCGAGCGTCGAAGGCCTGCAGCGCCGCGCGGCAACGCTCCGAGTAGGAGACCGGATAGATCTCACCCTTACCGTCGAGCTCGCGCAGCCTAGACGGCAGCGCCTCTAGCTCGGCCCGCGCTCGCTCGCTCATCCGCTTGATGGTCTCCTCGCGGACGAGGACACCCCCGCGAACGAACGGCACAAGCAGCGGCAGCCCCGGGAGCTGCTCCTCGGCGCGCGCGATCACGTCGCCTCGCATCTCACCCGCCGCGTAGTCGCGGAACACCTGCTTGGCGCCCGGGATGGTTGCCTTCTCCGGCGATCGCTTACGTACGTCGCGCCACTCTCCGCCGATCTGATGGGCGACTAGCTTGTAGATCCCGTTGACCACCGGCGAGTCACGGCTGGTGCCAAGGTCGGTGCCGACGCCGAAGGAGTCGATCGGCGCCCCGGCCGCGTTCAGCCGCGCGATCTGCTCCTCCTCGAGGTCGCCGCTGGCCACGATCCGCGCCTCGGACATTCCCGCGGCATCGAGCAGCGCCCGCGCTTTTCGCGAGAGATCCAGTAGATCGCCGGAGTCGAGCCGCACCCCGGCCAGCGGCACCCGCGTGGCGCGAGCGGCGGCGATCGCGCGGCGTACCCCTTCGTCGGTGTCGTAGGTGTCGACCAGTATCACCGCGTTGCCGGGAAAGTCCTCCATGAACGCGCGGAATGCGTCCTCCTCGCGCTCGAACGACATGACGTACGAGTGGGCCATCGTGCCCACCGGGTTGAGCCCGTAGCGCATCGCCGCGGCCAGATTCGAGGTGCCGGCGGAACCGGCGATCGCCGCCGCCCGTGCGGCCTTCATCGCCGCGTCGGTGCCGTGGTCGCGGCGTGGGGAGAAGTCGATCAAGCGCTCGCCCGCGGGGTCTCCTCCTCCGGCGGCCAGCGCGATCCGCGCCGCCTTGGTCGCCACCATGGTCTGGAAGTTGATCTGGTTCAGCAGCAGCGTCTCCAGCAACTGTGCCTCCACCCGCCCGCCTGTGACCCGCACCAACGGCTCGCCGGCGAACACGATCGTGCCCTCCGGCATCGCGTCGATGTCGCCCAAGAATCGGAACCGGGCCAGGTACTCGAGGAACCCCGCATCGAAGCCGAGCGAGCCAGCGTAGGCCAGCTCCTCTTCGCCGAACCGCATCGCCTTCACCATCGCCAGCGCCGGCCCCAGGCCCGCCGCGAGCAGCCACCGGCGGCGCGGAGGCAAGTGACGGACGAACAGCTCGAACACCACCGTCTCGTTCATCCCGCGTCCCAGGTAGCTCGAGGCCATCGCCAGCTCGTACTGGTCGGTCAGCAGCGACGTCTGCGCCGGCGTCAGCAAACCCGGATCGTTCGCGTCGGGCGTCCGGCCACGCAGCCGCGTGCGTGCGCGCACATCTGAGGTCCCGCGCACGCCGGCTGGCCTCCCGGTTACCAACAGCACCCGATCGCGTCGGTGATCCTCATGCCGCACGTTCAGCCCTTCACTCCTACCGCGGGTTCGCGACCGGTCTTCTCCGCCGCGCCGTCTGCCATCACGCGCGCGGAGCGCGGCAACACCAACAAGGGGCAACGCGCCATGCGCGTCAGCTTCCTGGACGTGCTGCCATGCATCATCCGGCCGAGCGGGCCGTAGCCGCGCGAGCCGACGACCAGCAGATCGAGCGAGGCGCTGTACAGCGCCAGCTCCTCGGCGGCGTCGCCGTAGGCTGCGTGGGCCTCGACCCCGGCGAGCGCCGTGAGCCGCTCCCTCGCTTCCTTCACCAGCGTGTCGACCGCGTCGCTCAAGCGGAACAAGCGCGCCTCGAACCGGCTGGTCGAAAGCGACACGGCCTCGAACGCGGAGAGCCTCGCGCCGGTACCGGCCGCTAGCCGCCGAGCGAGCTCGAGCGCGTGCTCGCTCTCGGGCGTGCCGTTGTAGCCGACGCCGATTTCGCGCACGGCGACCGGCTCACGCGAGTAGTTGGCGGGAGCGATCGCGATCGCGCAGGGTGCGCCGTCGAGCGCCGCTTGTGTGTCGTTACCGAGCAGAACACGTCCCAGCAGCCCGGGCCGGGATGACCCCACGGTGAGCAGGTCGGCCCCGATCAATTCGCAAATCTCGTGCAATCCGCGCCCCACGGACCCGGAAGCGTGCCAACGGAGGTGTGCCTCTACACGGGCGTCGTCACGCACCTTTTCCAGCAACTCGGCGGCGCTCGCCCACCCCGAAGCCTCGTACGCCGCGCTGGGGCCACGGTGGCCGTGCCCATCGTGCGCCAGGACATGCGCGAGCGTGATTTCCCCATCCGGCGCCAGCAGATTCTTGGCCAGCGCGATCGCGTCGCGACCGCCCTCGTGCTCGTCAACGCCGACGACGATCCGCTGAAACATCTCGATGCCTCCTGGCCTAACAGGTCACGGACGTACGGTACGTTGGAGGGCGTGCGCCTCCATCGGGGGCCACTCCGATTTCTGCATGCGGGTTTCTACGCGCCGGCCAGCATCGCGACCGTTTCCCATGCGTACCGGAGCCTCGCGCGGGTCCCTCCCCCGATGTGTCCGTGACCGGTGCAGAGCGGTCCCGGAACGGTGGACGACCGCGCTCTACTCGGGCGAACTACGGATGGAGCGCTCGTGCAGCGCCGTTACTGTCGGTCGTGAGGTTGGCGCGCTCCACTGGGTGGCGCCTCCGCAGAGTAGGTAGATGAGTGCGTGGCTGGGTTCTGACGCCCGAGCTTCGGCTTGTTAGGCAGAGCCTCTTCGGAGGGACGCACGATGTATGCAGCCCAACCTCGCCGTCGCGTACCTGAGCAGCTGTGCGTGGTATTCCGCGCCGCCGCGCCCTCATTCGCGACTCAAGACGCCCTCGAGCGCGCCCAGCATCCGGTCGCGCCCTGGCAAGGACATCGCATCGCCCGTCCATGGCGCGGCAGATCGATCCGGGAGGCGGTTGTGCTGAATCCCGGCCGCCTGGCCTCGCGCCGTTGCCACTCGCTGCTCCTGACTTGCCCGCGGTGCGGATTGAGCATCAGCCCAAAGGTTCACTGGCTGGCGATCGAGCACTGCCCGCGGTGCCTGGCACATGCACATGTCGCCGTCACGCTGATCTCCTGGCCACCCACCGGTGAAGACGTGTGGCACGAGCCGCGTCCTGCGCCACGCGCGGACCGTCCCGGCATCCGGGCCGCAGAGCGGAGTACGCCGCGATGAGCAGTCGGCCAAGCACGGGCGTGCCGATTGCCAGGCCACCATTACGGCTCCTCCCGCGGCGCGCCACGAGCGCGCTGCGTTTGCGGATCGCGTTACTGGCGCCACCGTGGATCCCGGTGCCTCCGGACGGTTACGGGGGCATCGAGGCGGTCGTCGAACTGCTCTGCGACGCGCTCGTGGCCCGCGGTCACGACGTGGCCCTGTTCGCCGCCCCCGGCTCGAGCTCGACCGCGCGTGTCCGCGTGCTGCTCGAGGAGCCGCACCCGGACACGATCGGCTCGGCGTTGCACGAGTCGGACCATGTCGCCTGCGCGTGGGAGCAGATCGACCTTGCGGGCACGCAGGGCCATCCATTCGATGTCCTGCACGACCACTCCGGGTTCACCGCACTGGCGATGGCCGACCGGGTCGGCGTGCCGGTCGTGCACACGATCCACGGCGCGTTTGACCGCGCCACAAGGCCCTTCTACCAGCGCCATGGCCACAAGGCCACCCTTGTCGCGATCAGCCGCTCGCAGGCCGCGAGCGCTCCCGCCGGAGTGCTGATTAGCGCCGTGGTCCCCAACCCAATCGCCGTCGACCGCTGGCCGCTCGTCATGCACAAGCAGGATTACGTGCTCTGGATCGGGAGGATGGCGCCGGTCAAGGGCGCCCACCGCGCGATCAAGGCGGCACGACTGGCGGGCACGAATCTCGTGCTCGCCGGGCCGGTGCAACCCGGCCAGGAGCGGTACTTCCGCGAGCACATCGAGCCGCACATCGACGGCCGCC
>DATJYY010000238.1:0-8461 GCA_035499395.1 Solirubrobacteraceae bacterium | reverse complement strand
AGCGACGCCGCCTACGAGGACGTAGCCAATCTATTCGGCGTGATTGGCATCACAAACGCCATCAGGGTGGTCAATCCCTGACTGCGCACGAGCAGTACCAGTCCGATTTAGAAAGGAAAGGCTATGCCAGACGAAATGTTCACTCGGGACAACGTGATCGCAGTCTCTTTCCCGGAAGAGGCCAATGCATATGAGGCGCTCGCCCGCCTCAAGGAGCTCGACTCACAAGGCTCCGTCGGTGTGCGTGGTGCCGCCGTCGTGGCCCGGGAGGAGGACGGCCGGATCACGATCAAGGATCGCTACGGCGATGACAGCTTTGAGGACACCGCCGGTGGAGGGCTCCTCGGCCTGCTGGTCGGGGTTCTCGGCGGCCCGCTTGGAGTCCTCATTGGTGGGGCGACGGGGCTCCTGGTTGGCTCGCTGTTCGACGAGGACGACGATGACGACACCCGGTCGGTGTTGGCCGACATATCAAAGTCGATCCGGGTCGGACCTCCCGGCCTGCTCGCCGAGGTTTCCGAGCCCGGTCCCGAGGCCATCGACGCGATCATGGCGCACCTGAACGGGACCGTCGTGCGACGGTCGGTTGCGGACGTCGAGCTGGAGATCGCCGCCGCCGAGGACGCCCAACGCGAGGCCAAGAAGAAGGCCCGCAAGGAGCTCCGCGAGGCGCGCCACAAGAAGCACAAGGACAAGGTCGACGCGAAGGTGGCGGAGTTGAAGTCGAAGCTCCCCGGTCACAAGCAGGTGGCCCACACCAGTTCGTGATACGGGAGGCCCTCCGGTGTCCAAAGACAGCCCTCCGTCGGCGACCGCCACCGACGAGAGCGCTGCGCCGGAGCGGCAGCCCACCGAATCCCGCTTCCTGGGACGGCACCGGCGCGCGGCTACCAACGTGCTCAGCGCCGTCCCAGTCGCAGGTTTCGTCTACTAGTGACTCCTCAGATCGCCGGCTTCAGGCCAACCCTCGAGCGTCTGCGCGCGGACGATCTGTGGCGGCCGGCGCTCGGATGCTGCTAGCGGCGATCTCGTACCTCGGCGAGACAGCGCTGTTCCGCGCCGTGTTCTCCACCCCGGGAAGCCGATGGGATTGCGAACCAGCTCCCAGATAGGCCTCGCGGGCGATGGGGCCACCAAGACTCCCGCCACCGCCGGCAAGTTTCCGCCCACGGAAATGACGCTGTCCGCACCGACGGGCCGGTTTCGTGCAGGAAATCCCGGGGTGCTAGCGCAACCTGCACTAGCTGCCGAGAAGGGCGGCGACGGAGCTGACCGTGATCGCCACAATCACAGTCCCAAAGACGTAGGAGCTAATCGCGTGGCGCAGCGCGGTACGACGAACGCGCTTCCCGATCAGATCGGTGTCAGAGACCTGGAACGTCATCCCGATCGTGAGCGCGAGGTAGGCGAAGTCGACGTAGTCCGGGCGGTCCCCATGGAAGTCGATCCCCCCGACCGGCGGGCTGTAGTACAGCCTGGCATAGCGAAGGGCGTAAACGGTGTGCACCGATGACCAGGCCACCGCGACGCTGGCCAGGGTGAGCGCGGTCAACAGCCCGCGCGCCGGGGCGTGGGCGTGGCGAGCCTGCGCGAGCGTGAACGCAACCGCCAGCAGGCTGGCGGCGCCGGCGCCGATGAGGACGGCTTCCGCTGCAGCCCGTGAGGCATCCTCAGCGCGGGCGAGCCTGGCCGTCGCCGCGGGATCGGCGCCCCGGACACTGGCCCAAACCCAGACGACGAACACGAGCGAGGCGACGTTCGTGGCGCACAAGGCCGCGACCGACCATGAGGTTCCCGCGCCGAGCGCAATCCCGGCCGCTGCGAGACCACCGGCGCCACCGACGAGCACGCGCTTAGCCGCCAGTCCGGAGTGGTCGGCTGGGGCGGCGGGTGCGTCTGAGTCGAGCGGGCCGTCGATGAGGGCATCTTCCCTTCGGTGTCGGTCGGTACCGCGCTCGCCGGATCGGGGACGACGCGCCCGGCCCTCCATCACAACGATCCTGATCGCAGCCGGCTCTGTTGCGCTCGGCGCCGTGTCGGCGGGCATGCTCATGCGCCAGATCAGCCCCACCGATGCGGCAGTCGCCTAACCGCGAGCATCGCCGGCACCACAGGATGAGGATGCGATCGCTCGGTCAGACGTGGTCGACGAACATGTCCACCTGCGGTGTCGCGCCTGGGACGTACGCGTAGGCGTCGAAGTCGGTGACACCCTCCTCGGCGAGCACGTCCTCGCACAGGAACATGTTGCCGGTGCAGTCGCGGCTTGGGCGGGTAACGACCGCGTAGGCGGCGTCCGCGTACAGCGCCGGCTTGCGCGAGGCAGCCATCGCCTCTTCGCCGCCGAGCAGGTTCTGCACAGCCGCAGTCGCGATCAGTGTGCGTGGCCACAATGCGTTGGAAGCGATCCCGGCGTCGCGGAACTCCTCGGCGAAGCCGAGCGCGCAGAGGCTCATGCCGTACTTGGCGATCGTGTAGGCGATGTGCGGGCCGAGCCAGCGCGGCTCGAGGCTGATCGGCGGCGACAGCGTGAGGATGTGGGGGTTTGTCGCCCGCTTCAGGTGCGGGATGCACGCGCGCGTCACGACGAAGGTACCGCGCGTGTTGATGCCCTGCATGAGGTCGTAGCGCTTCATCTCCAGCGCCTCGGTACCCGACAGATTGATCGCCGAAGCGTTGTTGATGCATACGTCGATACCGCCAAAGCGCTCAACGGTCGCGCCAACCGCGTCCTCGACCGCCGTCGCGTCACGGATATCGCCGACGATCGGCAGCGCGCTGCCGCCGGCGGCCTCGATCTGCTCGGCCGCCGTGAAGACGGTGCCGGGGAGCCGGGGATTTGGCTCGGCCGTCTTCGCGATCAGCCCAACGTTGGCGCCCTCGCGGGCCGCGCGCAAGGCGATTTCCAGGCCGATCCCCCGGCTGCCGCCGGAAATGAAGAGCGTCTTGTCGGTCAGGCTCATTGTGTTACTCCGATCTCAGCTTCCGATAGGGGTGAACCCCAATCTCGCGTTTGAGGACCTTGCCGGTCGGGCCCTTGAGGAGTTCGCCGGCAGCCCCAGCCCGCGCGGGTGCCGGTAGGCGAACCCGTTCGCATCGCGCGGGATGCGAGATGCCGATCACCGCGCTCCATCTCTCCTCGGCCCCAGCCTACCGCGTCCGGGTCGATCATCTCACGAGCTGGAGGACCGCGCACGCTCCAATCGCCCAGCGATGCTGCGACGGTAAGCCGGAGAGCTACCGCTTCATGTACGCCATGAGGTCTTGAGCCAGGTGATAGACGTCCGGGGAGCCGAGACCGGTGGCGAAGTCCCACCCCTTGGTGGCCGGGTAATAGCGGTTGGTTCCCTTCGTGAGATCGTGAAAAGCTGGCGCGCGCTGCGGCGTCGCGGCGATCGCGTAGAGCATCGGATCGACGAACCCGAGTCGACTGACCCCATGCTGGCGCGCATACTGAGCGATCAAGGCAGTCGTGGCGGCCCAGAACGGCGCCGCCGCGCTGGTGCCGCCGGCCACGGTGAGAGCGCCGGCGGCGTACGTATCCCAGCCTGACCACGGGTCGGCGTCAGCGGCGACGTCGGGAAGCTGCCGCTTGCCGTCGGAGAACTGGTTGGCGACCCCGGGGCCGATTTGCCAGCTCGGCCGCGGGAACTCGAGGCTCAGGCCGCCGCCCCCGCCGCTCTGCTCGAGGGTGTCCTGCCACGCCGTCTCTCCTTGATACACACCGGCGGTCGTCGTCGACAGCGAGGTGCCTCCCACGCTAAGCACGAACGGGCTCGAGCTCGGCCAGCTCACCGATAGGCGGTGGTCGCTGCCGTTGTCCTCCTGGCATGTGTACGCGCCGGTGTCTCCGGAGGCCGCAACGATGGTGATGCCGCGTGCCGCGGCCGCTTCAAGCGCCTGCTCGTCGCGGCGGAGGTCCGCCGCCGATGTCGCCGCCTCGCAGGTGCCCCAGCTGACCGAGGCGACGCTGGCCTGACCGTCGGCAACGATCTGATCCACGACGGCGCCGAACGCGTCCGCGCCTGACGGGGTGGCCTCAGGGGCGTTGTAGTCAAGCAGTTGGGCGGCCGGTGCGATTTCGTGCGCGACCTCGAGGTCGAGGTCGGCCTCCGCCACCGCCGAGGCGCTGCCGTTGGTTGTTCCGCCGTCGACCGCCACGTTGCGAGGCGTCACCGCTGGCAGATCGAACTGTTGGTCGAAACCATCCAGGTCGGACTGCTGGTACGTGCCGAACTCGATCAGCGCGATCTTCTCGCCCTGGCCGGTGATATGGCGGCTCGTCAGAGGGTTGATGTCGTAGGCCGTCTTCGCGCTCGGCGGCGCCATGCCCTCGATCGCTTTGACGGCATCCGTCTCGTTCGCTTTGGCGCTATCCGACTCGATCGTGGCGTTGTCCAGCCCGGCGACGGCGACGACCGCATCCCGGAGGTCGCGCGGAACGATCGCCCGTCCGGTCGGAGCATGAAAGTGCCGCCCGTCGGCGCCCTGGTAATCGCTCAGGCGCAGACCGAACAGCCGGTCGATCGTGCCCGCGGTGGCGCGAACCTCGAGCGCGGTCCGCTGGGGATAGCTCCCGGTCACCCGGACCGCGTCCCGCGCCAGCCGGGCGGTCGCGCGGTCGAGCAGCGTCCGCGGTAGGCCAAAGCGCGCACCGAACGCGGCCGCATCGATGAAGTGGTGGTAAGTGGCCGAGGCGGGATTCTCGAGGTTGTCGAGGAACCGCGCCAGGCGGCGCTGGCCTGGCAGCCGCAGGACCAGCGAGAACTCGATCGGCGTGCGCGGGTCGGTGGTTCCCACCAGCGCCGGCCTGCCGGGACGGTTCTGCGCCGCTGGAGCGAGCGGCCGGGCGCACCACCACGCCATCGCAGCGGCGAGCACGCCGACCGGGGCGAGGTATCGCCACGTGAGCGACCGCCGAAGGGACGCAAATCGCGCCTGGCTCATCGCCCAGCGCCTCATCCGGGCCACTGCACGCTGTTGATGATCAGGTCAGCCAGGGCATACAGGTCAGTGTGGGGACCGCTTTCGCTGGTGGTGCCCACCACGGTTGCGGTCACCGTCACATGGCCATCGGACGCCGCCTCGGAGACGAGGCTGGCCGGCTGACTCCCCTGCGGCGAGGTGAGGTCGCCGACGTACGCCCTGCCCGCACCCGACAGATAACCGACACCCGCCCCGAGGAGCTGATGGGCAGGGTTACTATCCCGGGCCAGCTGCGAGAGCCCCTTGAGTCCGCTGACCTGGTCGGCGATGGCCTGCGCCGGAGCGGTCCCGCCTGAGAACCCCTGGATCGCCACCGTCCCGCTGTGTCCTCCGACATTGGTAACCAGGACCAGCCTGGCGGGCGACTGCTGCGAGACCCTCGCCACCGACCCGGGGTAATCGAGGCTGAAGCCGTACTGCGAGCTGCGCCATGCGGTCTGCCGTATGACCGGTGGGACGCTCGGCGGTGCCCCGCATGGCTGACCGCTGGAACACGGCGCGCTCGTGCCTGGCGCGACCAGGACCGTCGTCAGAATCGAAAATCCGATCAGCAGCAAGAACAGGAACAAGAAGGCGTGGACGATCCTCCCCCCAAGGCTCCCGGTGCTGCCGCGTGTGGCGACCCGTTCGGCAAACACGCTCACGACCCGGTCTCCGGCGACGGTCCAAGGAGAGGGCCACCGGTCTCGCCGCCGTAGGGCTGCGTGAGGCCGAGAAGCTTCGGCAGCGCCTGGAGCGAGATGCCACAGTGACCGCAGAACGTGTGGCGTGCGGTCAGGTGGCCGCAGTTGGGGCAGGTGAACGCACCGCCGATCGGGTTGCCGGACGACTCCTCGAGCAAGCCGACGTGGATCGTCCGCCGTAGCAGCGAGATCGCCACCACGTCGAAGGCCGCCAGCCAGGCGAGCCAGCCGCCGGCGGGCAGGAACGTCTCACCCACCGCACCACCCATGACCAGCAGCCCGGCAAACGGCAGTGCCACGGCCGGATGGCCGAGTGCTCCGAGCGCGTTGGCGTCACGTGCCGGGGCGCGATATCGCAGCCACAGTGCTGCGCACGCAGCCGCCGCAGATCCCATGGTCAGGACCGGCATGCCAACTGCCAGCGACAACAGGCGCCAGATCCACGGCAGGACCGCTCCGCCTGGCCGCAGCCCTGCGCCAATCAGGTGGATTCCATACGTGATGGCCTGCGCGCCGCTAAACCACGCCGCCGCGCTCGCGCCGAAGGCGACGCCGTCGAGGACGTCGTTGAAGCGCTGATAGCGAAGCAGGACGAGCGGTCCCAAGAGGAGAACGAAGAACCCGCAGAAGGGAAGGACCAGGCCCTGGACGACCAGGTACTGAGACGTTCCGTTCACGATCACCGACCCGACAGACGGCTCGACGGCCAGCGCGAGCAAGCCGAACCCAATACCCGCGGCGGCGCCCCAGCCGATCGTCAGTCCCATCACCCAAATCGGCTCATCCTCGTAGATGTTGGCGTCGACGAGATACAGGACGACAAGGATCGGAAACAGCAGCGCGGCAGCGATCAGCGCGACAGGGAATAGGCGCAGGGCCGCCAGCACGATGACGGCGACCGTCCCAAGCCCGAGGGCGAGCCGAAAGCTTGGGCGTGAGTCCCGCGGCAGACGCGGGAACAGAGTTGACACCACCGCCGGGCGAGCAACCCCCTCGTCCGGGGCGGCGGCGAACCGCGACCGTCCACGCGACTGCCCCGAGAAGCCCGCCCCCAGCGGGGCGCCGCATCGGATGCAGAAGTTCCCCTCCGGGGTCTGCCCGCCACAACTGGAGCAGGTCGTCATCCGGACGCCTTGGTGGTCCAGTTCGGATAGGCGAGGATCATCATGGAACAGGTCATCCGACGCTCGGCGGCGGCTCAGAACGACCCGATGCCTACCGGTCTCTGCGAGCTTATGGCCGGTGCGGAGAGCAGCGCATTCTCAAACCGTCTCCCCGAGTTGCGAAAAGATCTATAGCGACGCGGGGTGCGCGGCGTAGCCCTGCGCGTGAGAGGTAACGACGCGGTATGCAGCCGACACCGGATCGATGTTGGGAGCGATCCGTCAGCGTCGCAGCCTCGGCAGATGTTCTCGCTCTCCGATGTCATCCCCGCGCAGGCCGATGTGCGATGGCTGCTTGCCGGCGTGCTCCTAGAGATCGCGTCCAAGGCGGTCCGATCCCGTGCCTGGTTCAACATCCTGCGCGCGTCGTTTCCGCGGGCCCGGGAGCTTCGAGGGCGGGATGTCATGGTCGCGTCCTTTGCCGGCTCCGGGTTGAACGGCTGGCTGCCGGCGCGCGGCGGTGACCTTGTCAAGCTCGCCTTCGTCCACCGCCGGATCGACGGCGCGCGCTACTCCACACTGATCGCCACGGCCGTTCCCGAGACCGCCTTCGAGTCGCTATGCGGTGCGGCGCTGGTGGTGTGGATGCTGATCGGGGGCGCTCTGCCGGCGCCGAGCATACTGGGAGAGCTGCCGCGGGCCGCGTTGGCGTGCCCGAGTCACGCGGCAATCGCCTCCCTGCTCGTGCTGGCCGCGTTGGTAGTCGTGTTCGCATTGCTGCGCCGGCTGCGGCGACGCTGCATCGGTTCCGCTCTCGAAACGCGTCGAGGGCTCGCCATCTTCGCGACCCCGGCGAGATTCGTCGCGCAGGTGGCGAGTTGGCAGGCCCTCGCTCGAGTAATCCGCCTTGGCTCGCTCCTGTGCTTCCTGGCGGCCTTCGCGCTCCCGGCGACGTTTGGTGCGGCCGTGCTCGTCATGGCTGCGCAGGGGGGCGCTCGCGTCCTTCCGCTCGGTCCGGTAGATGCGGGACTAAGAATCGCGATGCTCAGCTACGGCCTGGGCGAGGTCGTCGGGAAGCCGGTGAACCCGGCCACGATTGCGGCATTCAGCCTCGGCCAGAGCGCGGCGATGGTCGCCGTGATGTCGGTGATCGCCGCCGTCATCATCGCACGCGACTTCGGCACGCGCTCACCGCGGCGGGCGACGCAGCGGGCCCGTATGCGCCTGCACGGGCCGCCGATTGCGGTCAGTGAAGCGTCTGGGGTCGGCCGCTGACCCCCCGGGGAGCTCCGCGATCTCGTGTGATCGACAGCGCGTGGGCCCCGAGCCCGCTGCGCATTCATGCGGCTCCTAGGTCGGCTCGCCCCACTGACCGTCGCCGTGATCCCGCGCGCGCCGATCGGCTGTGGCGGGGAATCGCTGCGGTGCGAAACCGGCCTGCGCCAGCATTCGCCGCAAATCCACCACGATCTGAACGTCGACATCCTTGCCGTGCGGCGCGGGGAGCACCTCGGTCTCGGGACCGAGCGAAACCTTGAGCTTGCCGTTGTGCTCGTGCGTCACGGTCCCGATCGTCTCCAGCAGCGAGACGACCTCGCGCCACTCGATGTTGTGGCTCGGCGGGTGGCTGAAGATCCTCTCGACCGTGTCGCGATGGCGGTTGCTGAGATGGGCTTCCATCGGGATCCC
>DATJYY010000237.1:0-2544 GCA_035499395.1 Solirubrobacteraceae bacterium | reverse complement strand
CGCTGCGGACCCGGCAGCCGCTCCAACCGCCCCACGAATGGCACCAGCAGCTGATGCAAGCCCGCGAACCCGAGCTCCATCTCAGACTCGATCCCCACGGCACGGGCGATCCGCATATCCGCGGCCGACCTGAGCGCGTACTCGAGCAAAGCGGTCTTGCCGATCCCCGCCTCACCCCGCAGGACAAGCACTCCGCTGAACCCCTCGCGCACCGCGGCAAGCAGACCATCGAGCTCTTGCTTCTGCGCCTCGCGGTCGACCAGCATCCTGATCGATCCTCTCATCCGCGATCGCCGCCACGCAAGCTCCGAGGCCCGCTTGTTTACTCAAGCTAGCGTCGGCGGCGCAGATCCAGCGAGCACCGCCGCGGCCCCCCGACCGATCCCTGTCCCGCGGTGCAAAAGCCATAACACGCCGATCCAGCCGGCGGGGTCCTACTCCGGATGAGCGGGCCAGCCGAGGCTCAGCGAGCGACCCCAGGCGCTTCACCCAACGGGAATGGCGGCCCATGCAGTCGCAATCGGGCACGTTGCACCACCCGCCGCGGCGAGCGCGTTCCGAACTCGCGCGCGATGAGGACGGCGGCGATCGCGAACATGACGGCGAGCATGATCGCGCTTTGACCGATGCTGAATGCGGTGATCGCGCCGAGGTTCACCGGACGCCCGGTGACCTCGGCAAGTCCGTAGCTGAGCATTGCGATTCGCAGTCCCACATTAACCGGGCCGATCGGAAGCACGCGGCCGCCTCCCTGGGCAGCCATGACGAGCACCGCCGTACCAAGAGTCGCCGGAAGCGCGAAGGCCGCCAGAAAGCAGACGATCGAGCCAAGCCGGATCATGCGCGCCAGAGCCTGCCAGCTTGCCACCCTCGCCAGGAACCTCGTCGGAGTCGAGAAGATCGCGAGCCCTTGGCGCATTCCCGGCCCGGACCGGGTGCACCGTCGCCGCAGCGGGCGCAGCAACGCGAACGCGACCAGTGAAGCGGCCATCATGAGGGGCACGGCGATCAGCGCATGACTCTGGCACGTCGAGGCGACCTGCCCCAGCTCTCCTGGGATGCTCGGCACGGGCAGAGCGCCCTGGGCCAGCATCCACACCACCAGCGCCGTGCCGCACAGCGACTCGAAGGCCGTCTCGGGAACGGCGGTGGCGATCAGCGACGAATAGCGTGCGTTGTCGATCCGGCGCCGGACGAAAGCGAGCTTGACGAGGTCGCCGCCGCGGGCCGGCAGAAACCCATTGACCCCGGCGCCCGCAAACGACGCGGCCATCACATCCCGACCCTGAAGCCCTCGGGCCTCCGGAAACGACGCGCGCAGGATGTTGAACCATCCGCGGGATCTCACTGCCATGGACGCGACCTCGAGGAGCGCGCCGGCGACCAGCCATCGCGCATCGAAATTGCCGGGGATGGCGTCGGAGAGGGAGAGCATCTTCCGAGGCTGCGACGCTGATGGACACGTCCCCACACCGATCCGGCGTCGACTGCATACCGCCTGTTTACGTCAGACGCGCAGGGCCGATGGCCGACGGGTGGCTTCTCGCGACGCCGCTGGCCCTCGCGGCCGGTGGGAAGGGGAGCCCCGGCATTGGGGCGCCGGAGCGCCTCCAGCCTCACGAACCGGAGTGGGCCACCTGCTTGTGACCAGGGAGCTTCGCCTTCAACTCCGCCACCTTCGCGTCGACCTTGTCCTTGTGCTTCTTGTGGCGCGCCTCGCGCAGCTCTTTGCGGGCCTTCTTCTTGGCCTCGCGTTGGGCGTCCTCGGCGGCGGCGATCTCGAGCTCGACGTCCGCAACCGACCGTCGGACGACGGTCCCGTTCAGGTGCGCCATGATCGCGTCGATGGCCTCGGGACCGGGCTCGGACACCTCGGCGAGCAGGCCGGGAGGTCCGACCCGGATCGACTTTGATATGTCGGCCAACACCGACCGCGTGTCGTCATCATCGTCCTCGTCGAACAGCGAGCCAACCAGGAGCCCCGTCGCTCCACCAATGAGGACTCCAAGCGGGCCGCCGAGAACCCCGACCAGCAGACCCAGGAGCCCTCCACCGGCGGTGTCCTCAAAGCTGTCATCGCTGTAGCGATCCTTGATCGTGATCCGGCCGTCCTCCTCCCGGGCCACGACGGCGGCACCACGCACACCGACGGAGCCTTGTGAGTCGAGCTCCTTGAGGCGGGCGAGCGCCTCATATGCGTTGGCCTCTTCTGGGAAGGAGACTGCGATCACGTTGTCCTGAGTAAACATTTCGTCTGGCATAGCCTTTCCTTTCTAAATCGGACTGGTACTGCTCGTGCGCAGTCAGGGATTGACCACCCTGATGGCGTTTGTGATGCCAATCACGCCGAATAGATTGGCTACGTCCTCGTAGGCGGCGTCGCTCTCGAATTGCCAGCTGACCGTCCCTCTGAGGGTGACCCAGCCGTCCGTGACCTTGACGTCGATCAGCTCTGCAGGAGCCTCGGTGTCCCAGGCGATGGCCTGCAGCGCCATCCCGCGCAGCTCGGCATCTGAGCGCTGGGCGGCATCCAGGAGCCGGACT
>DATJYY010000236.1:0-2714 GCA_035499395.1 Solirubrobacteraceae bacterium | reverse complement strand
CGACGACGGGTGGGAGGCCATGCGCGAGCGGGTCTTCGCCCGCCAAATGGAGCAGGGCGTAGTGCCGTCCGGAACGCAGCTGACGCCGCGCCCGTCGTGGGTCACCGCCTGGGACGCGCTCTCCGACGATGAGCGTGCTCTGTACGCGCGCATGCACGAGGTGTATGCCGGCGTGATGTCGCATGTCGACGCCCAGGTCGGCCGCATCGTGGAGGCGGTGGAGGAGCTCGGCCTCGGCGATGACACGGTGATCATGGTGCTGTCGGACAATGGCGCGAGCGCCGAGGGAGGCCCGCACGGGACGCTCAACGAGTACGCGTTCACGCTCGGGTCAAGCGAAACCGTCAGCGACATGGTCGAGCAGCGCGAGCAGCTCGGCAGCAACCACTTCTACAACCATTACTCGTGGGGTTGGGCGTGGGCGGGCAACACCCCGTTCCGCCTGTGGAAGCGCTACACGTGGCTGGGCGGCACGCGCACACCACTGGTCGTGCGTTGGCCGAATGGCATCGAGTCGCGTGGAGCAGTACGACCGCAGTTCTGCCACGCGGTCGACCTGATGCCGACGATCCTCGAGCTCGCCGGCGTCAACACGCGCGACCGGCTCGACGGCACGAGCCTGGTCCCGGCGTTCGAGGACGCGGAGTTCGACGAGCCACGGACGCAGTATTTCGAGATCCTCGGTTCGCGCTCGGTCTACCGACATGGCTGGAAGGTCACGACCGACCACGTGATCACGGGCGCCGGCCCGGAGAGCGAGCTGCTCGAGGGCAGCCGGGATTACGAGACCGACCACTGGAACCTGTTCGACCTCCGGCGCGATTTCTCGGAGTCGACCGACCTCAGCGCCCAGGAACCGGAGCTGGTCGAGTCGATGATCGACACGTGGTGGGGCGAGGCCGAACGCAACCAGGTGCTGCCGCTCATCGAAGGGTCGTTCGCCGAGATGATCAACGCCGCCCAGGAAGAAGCGGCCGACGGGGAACCACCATATACCTACGTGTACCGTGCCGGCACCTCTCCGGTGCACGAGGATGTGGCCCCGAACCTCGCGGGCGGTTTCTCGCTGACGGCCCACCTCACGGACGGGCGGCCGGAGGACGTCGGCGTGATCTGCGCGCAGGGCGACTGGAACAACGGCTGGGCGCTCTACGTCCAGGACCGCCGCCTGCACTACGCGCTCTGCCGCGTCGGCCAGCTGCACCTAGTGTCCTCGACGGCGCTGGAGGATCCGCTCATGTCGCTGGGCATGTGGTACGAACCGGAGCCGGATGAGGCCGGACACGTCGTGCTGTTCGCGAACGAAACCAGCATCGGCGAGCGGAGAGTCGACGCCCGAGTGCCGCCGTTGTGGCAGTACGGCGGATCGGGTCTATGCATTGGCTACGACGAGGGCCTGCCCGTTACGGCCGCCTACCAGCCGCCGTTCGCGTGGACGGGCGGGCTGGAGCGCCTGGTCATCGAGGTCAACCGATCCGAAGATGCAGTCACCCGCGTTCCCGCCGAGGCGGTGCTCCGTGCCGACTAGCCGCGTGCTCGAGAGCAGCTCTCCGAGGACTGATCCGAAACCGCTCGCCTGCCGAGGAGGCGAACCGGACCGAGCAGGACGTCGCCGACTCGAAGACGTCGGTGAGGAACCCGATCCGCGTTTCACCCTGGCCAACGAGCGGACGTTTCTCGCGTGGACGAGAACGGCGCTGGCGCTGCCGGCGACGGGTCTGGCCGTGGCGCAGCTGCTCAACTCCGTGCCCCGCGCGGCCCGCATGGTCATCAGCGTGCCCTTGATCGTCATGGCCGGCGTCATCGGCGTGATGAGCTACCCGCGCTGGCGGGCACTCGAGCGGGCGCTCAGGCTCAGCCAGCCGCTGCCCTACGCGTCGCCCGCCGCGCCACTCGGTGTGGGGATCGCGCTGGTCGCGGTTGCGGCTGTAGTCGTCCTGGTGACGCGATGACGCGCGACCCGGGCATGCTCTTCGACGTCGGGGCTCAGCTCGAGCGCACGACGCTCGCGTGGACCCGCACGGCGCTGGCGCTCGCGGCGGTCGGTGGGCTGATCGCGCGACTCGCGATTCGCACGGCCGGCGCATCGCTGGGTTACGCGATCGCCGCCGTGGCCCTCGCCCCAGGGGTGACGGCCGCGTTGTCGGCGATCGGGTCCTACGACCGTCGCCACGCCCGGTTGCAAGACGGCGAGCCCGTCGTTTCGCCTCGGCCGCTTATATGCGTGGCGGTGACGCTGGCGCTCGCGTCGGGCGTGTCGCTCGGGATGGTCCTGACATAGGACGGGGCTCTCTGCTTGTTGGAAGCAGCTCAGTCGACCTCTGGAGACATTGAAATGGGGTGGGATTCCGAATTCGACGTGGTCGTGGTGGGCACCGGCGGCGGCGCCCTCACGGCGGCGGTCACCGCGTCATGGCGTGGCCTCAAGACGCTGGTCGTCGAAAAGACGTCCACCTGGGGAGGCACGACCGCCTACTCCGGCGGCGGCGTGTGGATCCCAGCCAATCCGCTCATGATCCAGGACGGCGTCAACGATTCGCTCGACGATGCGCTGCGCTACCTCGACGACATCGTCGGGGAGGTGGGCCCCGCGAGCTCGCCTGAGCGGCGTCGAGCACTCCTGCAGGGGGGTCCCGAGATGATCGCCTTCCTGTCGGGGCTGGGAGTCCGCTGGCAGCGTGTGGTGCGGTATCCCGACTACTATCCCGAGCGCC
>DATJYY010000235.1:0-98221 GCA_035499395.1 Solirubrobacteraceae bacterium | reverse complement strand
GACATCATCGTGTCCGCCTCGTGCATCATCACCGCGTCGTCGACCTGGACGAGCAGGCCGGCGTCGACGATCGCCCGGTATTCCTCGCGTAGTGCGTCCGCCAGCGCGAACATGAACTCCTCCTCGCTGGCGTAGTGCTCGTTCTGGAGCCAGTACGCGCTGGCGGGTGCCACCACCGGCAGGAAGCCGTCGACGATGTCGTGCTCGTGCTCGGCGAGAGCTGCCTTGAAGTTGGCGATGTCGCGGTCGATCGCGGTGCGGTCGTAGGTCAGCGGGCCGGTGCAGACCCAGGCGACGCCTTGTCCTTCGGCGGCAGCTTCTTCGTCAGGCAGGGCAGTTGAGGCGGCCGCGTTCGACTCGTTGACGCTGGCGTTCTCGAGCGCGTCCATCAGGGCATAGGCGCCGGGGAACGCCTGACGGTCCCGGCTCGGCGGATACATGGTCCCGCCCTCGAGCTGGATCGGGCGCACCTCGAGACCGCTGACCCGCTCGTACAGATAGGTGATCCAGCTGGCCTTGCCCATCTCGCCGTCGTCGACAACGTCGATCCCCACCTCCGCCTGCTTGGCGACGACATCGTCGACGGCCTTGCGCAGCGTGGTCTCGTAGGCCTGCTCGTCGTAATCCTGCCCCCGTTCCTTGGCCGCAAGAAACTCCAGAAGTTCCGGCGGCCGGATCAGGCTCCCGGTGTGGGTCGCAAGGATTCGGTCCATGTCCACTCCTCCTCCCTGGCATGGCACGTGCTTGTGAAAGTGGGGCGATGCTAGGCCCGCTGTGGTGTCCAGGAGCAGGGGATTCGTCGAGGTGTGCACGCAGAAGCAACGGGCCGGTGCAGGGTGTGCGCTGAACGACAACTGAAGTTCGGAGTGGTTTCCGTTCGCTCACCGAACGCAAACGCGGTACTCATCGAAAGGGCCCGCGAGCGGTAGTAGAGTGGCGTCCGGCTGCCCAAATCGTCGAGGGAGAGACAGGCCGCTGCACCCGCCACGGAGCTGTTCTGGCGCACGATGACGTTGATGATCGACACCAATGCGGTGCCGGCTCAGGACCGAGTCGACTTCTGGACGAAGTCGTCCTGCGACGCGTACCACCCGTTGCACATCGGCACCGACTCGGACGACCGCTTCTGGGCGCGCATGTGGGCCGACCATCTCGGCTCGGTCGGCGTGTACCGCATCGCGGCCGGCCCGAACACGATGCGGCGCACGCCCAGGGACATCGCCGCCGGCGACCCGGAATGCCTGCACGTCTCGCTGCTGCTGCGCGGCCGGCTGTACGGTGCCCAGCAGCACCGGGCCACGGCGCTCGGACCGGGCGACATCACGAGCTACGACACCTCCCAGCCGGCGATCTTCCGCGCCGACGCGCCGTTCGACCTGCTCGTCCTGCGCCTCCCGAAGGCCACGCTCGGTAAGCACGCCGGCAAGGTCTCGCGCCTGACCGCGGTCACGATCCCGGGTGAAGCCGGGCTTCCGCGGCTCGCCGCGCGGTTCTTCTGCGAGGCCGCGAACGGCCTCGCCGACGGCAGCATCGCAAGCGCCGACACCGGGCTGGCCGAGCACGTCATCGATCTGGTCCGGCGGCTGTACGTGGATCTCGACGCGTCGCGGGTGCCGCGCCCGCGGTCGACCGCCGAGCTGCTGATTCACGCCCAGGCTTACATCGAGGCGCGGCTCGGCGATCCGAGCCTGAACCCCGAAGAGCTGGCCCGCGCGTGCTTCATCTCGACGCGCTACCTGCACCGGGTGTTCGAGGCGGAGGGGCTCCGGGTGTGCGACTTCATCCGGTCGGCGCGGCTGGACCGTTGTCGCCGCGACCTGATCGATCCCGCTTTCGCCGATCAGCCGATCTCGGCGATCGCGAGCCGTTGGGGGCTGCCGAGCGCGCCCCATTTCAGCCGGCTGTTCCGCCAGGCGTACGGCTGCTCGCCGCGCGAGTTCCGGCAGGACGCCGCCCCGGCCGCCGAATCCGTAGACGGCGGGCCCGAGGAGGTCCCGGCGCTTCCACCGGCGCGCTGGCCGCTCGAGCTGGGGGAGCCATGGTCGGCCGGCGGCGGGCCCGGCCGGGTGAACGGGCCAGGGACGTGACGGGCGCCACCGACGAAGCCAGTCGCGCCACCAGCTCGACCCTCGAGCTCGACGCGCTGAGCGCCGGGTATGACCGGGCGGCGGTCGTTCGCGACCTGACGCTGGCGGTGGCTCCGGGTGAGGTGGTGGCGCTGATCGGGGCCAACGGCGCGGGCAAGACGACCACGCTGCGGGCGATCTCGGGGCTGGTGAAGCCGATGGGCGGGCGCGTCCGGCTCGACGGCGTGGACCTCGCCGGCATCTCGCCGACCGAGCGGGTCCGGAGGGGCATCGTCCACGTGCCCCAGGGCCGCGGGATCTTCTACGGGCTCACGGTGGCCGAGCACTTCCGGCTCGACGGCGTTCGGGAGGGACCGGAGCTGGATGCCGCGTTCGCGCATTTCCCGGCGCTGGGCGATCTGCGCGGCCGCCGCGCGGGGCTGCTGTCGGGCGGCGAGCAGCAGATGCTCGCGATCGCGCGAGCGCTCAGCCGGAGCCCGAGACTGCTTCTGCTCGACGAGCTCAGCCTCGGGCTCGCCCCGGTGATCGTCGAGCGGCTGCTACCCGTGGTCCGGCAGTTCGCCTCAACCCACGGGACCGCTGTGCTCCTCGTCGAGCAGCACGTACACCTCGCGCTCGAAATCGCGGACCGAGGCTACGTGCTCTCCCACGGCGAGCTCGTGGCCAGCGATAGCGCCGAACGCCTACGCGCCGACAATGCGCTGCTGACCGCAAGCTATCTGGGCGAGAGCCGAGCCAGCACCAACTCCCATTAGTCGGTAATATAAGCGCCTCATGGAGCAGGCGGGCGCGAAGCGCAGCAGCCAACTCGACGAGATCGCGGAGGCGCTGCCACAGAGGAGCGCGGCCCTATCGCGGCTGTTCCTGACCCGCACCACCGTTTGCGTGTCGCGTACCGAGGTCGGGGTGCTGCGCAACCTGCGCGCCGGGCCGCGGCGGATCACCGAGCTGGCGGCCGACGAACGCGTGACCCAGCCGGCGATCACGCTGCTGGTCAACCGGTTGGCCGAGCGTGGCTGGGTGGAGCGAGTGCCCGATCCGAGCGACGGGCGAGCCGTGCTGGTCAGCCTGACCCCGGTCGGCGAGGGCGTGTTCGAACAGCTGCGCGCCGAGTACCGCGCGCTCCTGCACGAAGAGATGGCGATGCTGGACGACTCCGAGGTGGAGACGCTCGCCGCGGCGGTCGACATCCTCGACAAGCTGATCGAACGGCTCTCGCGATGACCGGGAGAAACGGGGACCGGCCCGCGACGCACCCGGATCGCTACAAGTGGATCGCGCTCTCGAACACGACGCTCGGGATCTTGATGGCGGTGATCAACCAATCGATCGTAATCATCGCGCTGCCCGCGATCTTCCGCGGGATTCACCTGAACCCGCTGATCCCGTCGAACACGAGCTACCTGCTGTGGATGCTGCTCAGCTTCATGGTGGTGATGGCGGTGCTGGTCGTGAGCCTCGGCCGCGTCGGGGACATGTTCGGCCGCGTGCGCATGTACAACCTCGGCTTCGCAATCTTCACGGCCGGTTCGATCCTGTTGTCAGTGACCTGGCTGCACGGCAGCGCCGGCGCGATGTGGATGATCGTGATGCGCGTAGTCCAAGGGATCGGCGCGGCGTTCCTGATGGCGAACTCCTCGGCGATCCTCACCGACGCGTTCCCCGCCGAGGAGCGGGGCCTGGCGCTCGGGATCAACATGGTGGCGGCGATCGCGGGCTCGTTCATCGGGCTCGTCCTCGGCGGCGTGCTCGCGCCCGTGGCGTGGCGCCTCGTGTTCCTGGTGTCGGTGCCGTTCGGGCTGTTCGGCACCATCTGGGCCTACCTGAAGCTCGAGGACCGGGGGATCCGCAGCCCCGCGAAGATCGACTGGTGGGGCAACATCACCTTCGGGCTGGGCTTGATCGCGGTGCTCGTCGGAATCACGTACGGGATCCTGCCCTACGGCGGGCACAACATGGGCTGGACGGCGCCGGGGGTGATCGGAGCGCTCGTCGTCGGCATCGTGCTGTTGGGTGTGTTCGCGGTTATCGAGCGCCGGGTGCCCGCGCCGATGTTCCGGCTGGACCTGTTCAAGATCCGCGCGTTCACCGGCGGGAGCGTGGCCACATTCCTGGCCGCGCTGTCCCGCGGCGGGCTGATGTTCATGCTGATCCTGTGGCTCCAGGGAATCTGGCTGCCGCTGCACGGCTACAGCTTCAGCGACACCCCGCTGTGGGCCGGCATCTACATGCTGCCGCTGTCGGCCGGCTTCCTGGTCGCTGGGCCGATCTCCGGGCGGCTGGCCGACCACTTCGGGGCGCGGCCGTTCGCCACCGGCGGCATGATCGTGTCCGCAATCGGATTCCTGCTGCTGATCGCGCTCCCGATCAACTTCACGTACTGGCAGTTCGGGCTCGTGATCTTCCTGATCGGCGCCGCGATGGGCCTGTTCGCCGCTCCGAACCTGACCGGGATCATGAACAGCCTGCCGCCGGACCAGCGGGGATCGGGCGCGGGCATGGCGGCGACGTTCCAGAACTCCGCATCGGTGCTGTCGATCGGCGTGTTCTTCAGCCTGATCATCGTCGGCCTGTCCTCGACGCTGCCCGCGGTCCTGTTCCACGGCCTCGCGTCGCATGGCGTGCCGCACAACGCCGCGGAGCAGGTCTCGAAGCTCCCGCCGGTGGGGAGCCTGTTCGCCTCGTTCCTCGGCTACAACCCGGTCGGGACGCTGCTGGCGCCGACGCTCCCGCACCTGCCGCAGGCGACCTCCGCCTACCTGACCGGGCACAAATTCTTCCCAACGCTCGTCTCCCACCCGTTCGCCACCGGGATCCACACCGTGTTCTACTTCGCCGCGGGCTGCTGCGTGGTCGCCGCGATTGCGTCCTGGCTGCGCGGCGGAAAGTACTACTACAAGGCGGACGTGGCGGAGATCGAAGAGGCGGAACTCCTCGAGGTCGCCTGAAGCCGGATCGGCTTCGAGGTCAGGCCGCGGGGAGCCGGGTGGGTTCGGTCCCTGACACTTCGGTCACGGGCACCCCCAGCGCACGGATCTTGCCCGGCAGGTCGAGGCTCCGCCAGCGCGACACGCGTGCCGGCAGCATCGAGACGATCACCTCGTCGAACCCCATCAGCTTCAGCGCGTCACGCACCGCAGCAAGCGGATCCTGCGCGCCCACGACGGCGACCACCTCGGACCCCGCGGCGCCGGACAGCAGCGGCACCGCGGCCGCGATCCGTCGTTCGGCCTCGATGTCGCGTTGCTGCGCGGGGCGGGAGAGGCTCGCCACGAGGCGGAGCGATGAGGGCACCAGCAGCGTGAAATTGCACGGGCCCCGATCGGCCCGCGCGGCTACGGCCTCGATCAACTCGCGGCTGGCGGCGGTCCGGCGCGCAACGATGAGCACGCGGGCGGAGCGGTAAGGGGGCACGGTCGCCCTCAAAGACGCGCCGCGGCGCTGATTTGTTCCCGAGCGGCCGCGGTCTGCGGTACAACCGGTCACGGGAAGGTCGCGCCACAAGGTGGCGTCATCGAGTCAGTTGAACTAATAGCAAGGAGATGTGACTCGTGCCCAGGACACCGAGATTCACACTCGTGGCAATCGCTCTGGCGCTCGGGATCAGCGCGTGTGGCGGTTCGAGCGGGAGCAGTAGCAGCAGCAAGAGTGCGGCGGCGACCCCGCCCGCGACAAGCTCGTCGGCCGCTTCGTCGTCGAGCCCTGCGAGCAGCTCACTGTCGATTGCAGCGGACCCGTCGGGTGCGTTGAAATTTACCAAGAGCTCGCTCACCGCTAAGGCGGGAACGGTCACGATCAGCTTTACCAACAACTCGTCGCTGGATCACAACCTGACCGTTCAGCAGGGCACGAGCGGACCGGTGATGGGCGCGACACCGACCTTCGCGGGCGGTACCAAGACGCTGAAGCTGACCCTGAAAGCCGGCACGTACACGTTCTATTGCAGCGTGCCGGGCCATCGTGCCGCCGGAATGCAGGGAACGCTGACGGTCCAGTGACGTGCCCGCGCTGCGCGCCCTAGGACTCGCGCTGGTCGGTCTGCTGGTCGTGCCGGCGGTTGCGTCGGCGCACGCGCTGCTGATCTCATCGAGCCCGCCGGCGGGGGCGGGACTCGGCGCCCCACCGCAGGCGATCGTCGCCACGTTCAGCGAGCCGCTGAACCGTCCACTGAGCACGCTGGCGCTGACCACGTCGGGCGGGCGACCCGTCCGCGCGACCGTCTCGGGCGACGGCACGACGCGGCTCCTGCTGAGGCCGGTTCACCGTCTGGGGCGCGGGGTGTACCAGCTGCGGTGGCACACGGTCTCGGCGGACGACGGGCACACCGCGCAGGGCTCGTACTCGTTTGGCGTGCGGGCGGTTGTGGTCGGTCCGGCCGTCTCCGCCGCGCCGGGCCCGCTCGCCGACGGCGGCTGGCTGCGAGCGTTGCTCGATGCGATCTTCGCCGGGGCGTTGATCGTGTTCTGCGGTGGCGTGTTCTGTGGCGCGCTGCTGTATGCGTCCGGGTCGGGTCCGGCGGGGTGGTTGCTCCCGGACGCTCGGCGGCACGAGGTCGCCCGCCGTGCGTGGCGGGTGACGGTCGCGATCGGTGGCGCGGCCGTCCTGGTCTCGGTGGTCGCGACGCTGGCCGATGCGGCGCACGCCGGTGGCGGGATCAGCGGGCGGGCGCTGCACGCCTACCTGTTCTCTGATTTGGCCGGATTCGCGCGTGTGGCGGCGCCGGCGATGCTCCTGGCGTCGGTGGTGATCGCCGCGCGCGGGGCTACGCGGGCGGCGAGCGTTTTCGCCATTCTGGCCCTGGCCGCCGTTGCCGCCGGTGGTCATGCGAGCTCAGCTCGGCTCAGCGCGGTCGCATTCACCGCCGACCTGGTTCATCTGATCGCAGCGTCGGTGTGGCTCGGGGGAATCGCGATGATCGCGATCACCTGGTTTCCGCGGTTGCGGGAGCTGGGCGCCGCCGGCCGCCGGCGGGTCGTCGAGGTCGTGCTGCCGCGGTTTGGGGCGGTCGCGCTTCCGGCGTTCTTCGCGCTCGTGGTCGCGGGCGCGCTCAACGCCGCGACCGAGCTCGGATCGCCGCAGGCCCTGTGGAACGCGAGCTACGGACGCGTGCTGCTGGCCAAGACCGCGTTGGTCGGCGTGGTGGCGCTGCTGTCGTGGGGGCACGCACTCCGGCTGCGGCCGCGGCTGCTGGCGCTGCGCGAGCCCGACAGTCGCCTCGAACGCCGCCATTGGCGGATGTTGGGGTGGGAGCCGATCGTCGGCATCGGGATCGTCGGGGCCGCGGCGCTGCTACTGGCGTATGCGCCGCCGATCGACCTGTCCCGGGCGGTGACCACGGCCTCGGTCCCCGCAGGCGCCAGCCGCGAGGCCTCCACTGAGGGGTCGCAGCTGTCGGTGGCGGGGGAGGCGGGTCCGTACATCGTCAACGGTTTGGTGAGCCGCGACGCCCGGGGGGAGAGCGTCGAGGTCCGTACGCTCACGGCGCTCCAGCAGCCCGTGTCGGTTCCGGTGCGAGTGCCGGCGGCCGCGCGTACCGGTGGGTGCGGCGTCGGCTGCAGTCGGTGGGCGGTGGTCGGGTCGCAGGCGACGCTCGGGGTCGAGGTCTCGTCGAATCGCGTCTCGTTGCCGATTCGATACACGCCGGGGGCCGGCGCTTCTGCCGCGCGAATCCTGCGCGCGGTGCAGCGGTCCCAGCTGGCCCTGCGGTCGGTCGCGATTCACGAGACGCTCGGGAGTGGGAAGGGGGCGCCCGACGTCACGAACTACCGAGTCGGGATGCCGGATCGGTTTGCCTACCGCCTCTCGCGCGACGGACGCCTCGTCAGTGACACGACGATCGTCGGCCATCACGAGTGGACGCGCGAGGCAGGCCAGAAGCAGTGGGAGCCGGGGCTGTACGGAGGTGGCGGGCCGCCGTTCTCGGCCGCGGGCTATCTGGGTTGGTGGGCCCCGTTCGTGGGACACCCGCAGCTGCTGGGTCGCTTCCGCGCCGGCGGTGAGGAGCGGGCCGAAATCGCCACCGTTAGCCGGATCGCGGGGCTTGGAACCATATGGCTCCGCTTCGACATCGACGTGACCCTGCACCGCGTGTTGAGCATCGGGATGATCACGACCGCTCATTTCATGACGCAGTCGTGGGGCCGGTTCGATGCGGCCGGCCAGATCGAACCACCTGGGCCGGGACTGGTCACGGGGAGTTGACGGGAAGGTCGCGGCGGTCCGCGGCGTCCCGTGGGCATGAGCGCTGGGGCGGGGGACATGTTCCTGGTCTCGCAGTCGGAGGAGCGTCTGGTGAGCCTCGCGCGAGCGGGACACGAGCCGGCGTTATTCCGTGACCTTTTCGGCGACGGCGGCGCTTCCTCTCAAACGACCCAAGGAGGATCAAGCCGATGAGGAAGATATTGCTGATCCCCGCTCTGATCGCACTCGTCCGGCGACCGCGCTCGCGAGGCACGCCGAGCGTCGCCACCAGCATCGCTCACATCACGCCGGGGTCCACCATTGGACCTTCGGCCACGACGGGGGCAACGGCACCGCCGCGGGGAAGGTCGTGTCGTTCGCGAACGGCGTGCTCACGATCATGGTCGGCGACGGCAACACGGCCAGCGGCTCGGTGATGAATGCCACCGAGCTCGGGTGCGAGGCCGCGGAGTCAACGAGATGGAGCGCCACGATGGTGGGTGTGGCGACAACGGAGGCGGCGACAACGACCAGGGCGACACCGACAACGAGATGTGCACGACGGCCGGCCCGGTGCTGGGCGCGATGGTGCAAGAGGCGCGTCTCTCGATCGCCGGTGCAGGAGCCACCTGGGAGGAGGTCGAACTGACCTCCTAGACGCAAATTGCCCCCAGGAGCCGCGGCGAAGCGCTGGCAATGCCCCGCCATCGCTTCCGCAGTGCCCGCGGAACCGCACGAGCGGCGGCCTCAGAGGCCGCCGCTGGTGCTTAAAGCAACTCTGCGATCAGCTTGGCGGCGCGCGCGGCGCCGTCCGTGCAGACCGGGCGGTAGTCGACGTCGCGGCCGATCTCCTGCGCAATCGCGGTGGCGATCGCGGATGGTGGCGAATCGCGCCATGCCATCGGACGTCCCGCGCCGTAGCGCTCGAGCCGGTGTCGGACGTGCAGGTTCTGCTCGAAGTGCCGTTCGAGCGGGAAGAAGAGGAACGGGCGGCGATTGGCGGTCAGCTCCATGGTCGTCGCGAGCCCTCCCTGCACGATCGCGAGGTCGCACGCGGCGAGGTGGCGGTACAAGTCGGGAACAAACGGTCGGACCTCGAGGCCGTCCGCCGCGGCTCCAAGCGCCTCCGGGTCGATCCGCGGTCCCGCGACGACGATCATCCGCAGCCCGGGGACGAGCCGCTTGGCCTCCGGGTAGCTCGCGATCACGCGCCGGAGCAACTCGACACCCACGCCCGAGCCGCCCACGGTGGCGATGCACACCCGTTCGCCGGCGGCGTACCCGAGGACGGCGCGCAGCGCCTCGCGGTCCGCGACCGTCGCAGGGTCGAACCCGGTGATGTAGCCGGTGAAGCTGAAGTGCTGCTCGGTCCACTCTCGGATCGACGGCAGCCCGGGTCCGAACCGCGCACCCACCACATCCTCCGGATCGCCGACGAACAGCGATCGGTCTCGCACGCGCGGATAGCGCGCGATCTGCTCGATCATGTCGGCGTTGTAATCGCGGGTCAAGAACGCCTCGCGCTCGCCGCCGTCGTCCATCGGCAGCCACCCGACGAAGTCGCTCAGCCACACGTAGGCGGCCGACTTGAGCTCCGGGTTCTCGTGCAGGAAGTAGTCGAGCTCCCAGGCCTCGTCACCGATCCAGATGTCGTACTGCTCGTCGCGAACGAGGTCGTGGAACACCATGAAGTTCGCGACGAGGATCTCGTCCATCCGCCGGAAAGCCTCGAACACGTTGAGCTCGTGGTCGCGAGCCTCGGATTCGATATGCGGGGACTCGCCGGCGAGCTCGGCGCTGGCCGGGTGGATCCGCTCGCCGTGGGCCTCGAGCACAGTAGTCACCGGATGCTGAGCGAGCCAGTCGATCTCGATATCGGGCCGAAGCCTGCGGAGCTCCCCCGCGATCGCGACGTCTCGCCGCGCGTGGCCGAGGCCGATCGGCGAGGAGATGTACAGCGCGCGCCGCCGTCGCGAACCTGCTCGCGTCCAGCGCTGCGCAGCCGGCGGTCGGCCGATGAAGTCGCGTATCAGCCGGTTCAGCTTCACCGGATCTCGCGCGTTCGGAATGTGTCCTGCCCCCGCGACCGTAACGAGCGTGCCGCCGGTCGCCTCCGCGAGCGCTTCACCCTGCCTGAGCGGCCGGATCTGGTCGTGGTCGCCGTGGATCACCAGCGTCGGGCAGCGTACGCGAGCGCACATTGCGCGGAAGTCCTCGTCGCGAGGAACGCCGATCCCGCGCGTCGTGTCCGCCAGCGTGTCGGGCGTCGTCTCCAGTGCCCAAGCGATCGCGTCCTCGATGGGCTTGGTCGAGTGTGGCTCGGTGAAGCACTCCGCGAAGAAGAACTCGAGGAAGTCGAGATAGTCCCGCTTCCAGTAGAAGCTGTTGTACTTCGCCCACCCCTCGTCAGTGTCGAGCGGCTCGTCGAACGCGTACACCTCCCGCTCTGGAAACCCCGGCGCCAGCCGGACCGCGGGCGCGATGTGGACGATCCGGTCCACGCGCTCGGGATGGTCGGCGGCGAGGATGGTGCCCCAGAGGGCCCCGCAGGACAGCGTCACCAGCGTGGCCCGCTCGGTCCCGGTGGCGTTCATCACGGCGAGCGCGTCGGCGGCGAACTCGTCGGTGCTGTTCGCCTCGGCGCCCACCGGCCGATCAGAGCGCCCGGTGCCTCGTCCGTCGAACGTCACCACCCGGCCGTGGCGCGCGAGGTAGGGGATCTGGAACTTCCAGAATCGCGACGGGACGACCGACCAGGTCGGCAGCAGCAGCACCGCTTGCTCGCCGTCGCCGTAGCGCTCCCAGAAAATGCGGACCCCGTCTCGCTCCACGTATCCCTCTGCGTCGGGATATCTGGCACGAGTCTGTTCGCGACGATCGCCGAGTCGCGCTGTGCTTTCCAATGTGGTCACGGTCATCGAAGCACCTCCGCGATCCCGGCGGCCGCCCGCGCCGCGCCGCCGGTCGCAACCGTTCGGTAGTCGACCTCACGCCCGATACCTGACGCGATGGCCTCCGCGATCGCCTCCGGCGGCGAGTCGTCGAACTCGAGGACGGGACAGCTCACCCGACGGCACACCTCCTCGATCTCCTCGCGGGTGTCCGGTGTAATCGTCTGTTCCATCAGTACGGCCTCGACGGGGCCGTCGAGTGCATACGCGACCGCATCCTCGATCTGCTTCGTCGAATGCGGCTCCGGGAACATCTCGGCGAAGAAGAACTCGAGGAAGCCCCGGTAGTTCTCCCTGATGTAGTGGTGATTGAGTTTCTCCCAGCCCTGCGGGTCAGCCAGCCGCTCGTCGATCGTCTGGAGCGCCGCGGCCTTCCACGGATGGTGGGGGGCCAGCATCGGAACGCCGGGGGCGAGCGCAACGATGCCGCGCACGCGCTCGGGGTGAGTGGCCGCGAGCTGAACCGACGGCCACACGCCGTCACCGCAGATTCCGGCCAGCACCGCGACATCGGTTCCGGTGCCATCCATCACCGCGAGGCAGTCGGACACGTACCACTCGCCCGGCCAGAACCCCGCGGGATCCGGACTGTCCGAGCGACCGTTACCGCGGCCGTCGTAAGTGACCACGCGGTGCTGGCGTGCGAGATAGTGGACTTGGGCCTTCCAGATGCGCGAGTGACTGATCGGATTGGGCGGCAGCAGCACCAGCGTGGTGGTGGCTGTGCCGTACACCTCGCAGTACAGCTTCAACCCGTCCGGAGAGGTGGCGTAGCCGTGGTTATCCGGCTCGCGCGCGCGGAGCTCCTCGCGCGAGGGGGCTGCCGTTTCGAACGTCGTCATTTTTGTTGCCGTCAATGCCAGAGACAGGATGGTCTCACCTGTCAAGCGGTGCCCGCAACCCCCGGGGAGGGGCTGCGGGCCCGCTGGAGCCCCCGACTGACGGTTACCGCCGAGCCTCGAACACGAGGTTGAACGGCGTCTCCGCGGCGCGGCGGAAGCGGGTGAAGCCGCCTGCCTCCACGACGTCGCAGATCCGTGCCTCGCCTGCCTGTGCCCCAAGCGCGAGACCTACGTCCTGCGAGAGCGACGCCGGCGTGCAGAGCAGGGTCGAGAACCCGTAATACGTACGCCCGACCGGATTGAGGTTGTCCTCGACGCGGTCGCCCGCGGCCGGCTCGACGATCATCCAGGTGCCGTCGGGCGCGAGCGCCGAGTGGACGTGACGGGCAGCGCCCACAGGGTCGCCCATGTCGTGCAGGCAGTCGAACACGGTCACGAGGTCGTAGCCGGTGCCGCTGAAAGTTGCCGCCGGCTCGACGTTGAACGTGACCCGATCGGCCACGCCGGCCTCCTGGGCCCGGCGGCGCGCGGTCTCGATTGACCCGTCGTGGTAGTCCGAGCCGACGAACGTGGAGTTCGGGAATGCCTGGGCCATCAGGATCGTCGACGCCCCGTGGCCGCAGCCGACGTCAGCGACGAGCGCGCCGCGCTCGAGCTTTTCGACCACGCCGTTGAGCGCCGGCAGCCAGTCGGCGACCAGATGGGCGTTGTAACTCGGGCGGAAGAAGCGCTCGCATCCCTCGTGGACGTCGTGGACGTGGTCGCCCCAGCCGAGTCCCGCGCCGCTGCGGGCTACCTCGGTAATCCGCGGAGAGTCGATGATTGAGCCGATCGCAGTCTGGAACAGGCCCGGCAGGTACGCGGGGCTGTCCGGATCGGTGAGCGCGATGGTCTGCTCCGGTGGCAGACTGTAGAGACCGCTTTCGGGGTCATAGTCGACGTAGCCGCCCGCCGCCTGGGCGTTCAACCACTCCCGGACGTACCGTTCGGACGAGCCGGTGCGCTCGGCCAGTTCTGCGGGCGACAGCCCGCCAGCGCCCGCCAGCGCCCGATACCAGCCGAGCTTGTCACCCATCACCACCAGCGCCGCGTTCAAAGTGGCTCCAACTTCGTCCACCGCGCGAAAAACGAACTGCATGAGCTTGTCGCCGTCGACCGCGACGGGCTCCTCGATTGTGCTCACGATTTCCCTCCTGGGTCGGTTTCGGGTCAGGCTAGGGTTGGGGTGCCGGGCCTCGCTTCCGGGGGGCACCTAGTCTTGGCGGGGGCGTTCAGGAGTCGCACCGGGTGATCGCGCTGTGGTGATGCTCGTCGGTCGCGACAAGGAGCGAGAGGCGATCAAGCGGGCGCTCGAGAGCGCGCGCTCGGGCACCAGCGCGACGCTTGCGCTGGTGGGGGAGGCGGGGATCGGGAAGACGGCGCTGCTCGACGACGCGGTCGAGCACGCCGCGGGCATGCGCGTGCTCCGCGCGCGGGGGATCGAGTCCGAGGCGCAGATTCCGTTTGCCTCGCTGCTCGAGCTGCTGAGGCCCGCCCTGAGGATGCTCGACAGGATCCCCGACCCTCAGGCGGTGGCGCTCGAAGGCGCGCTCGCGCTGCGCCGCGGCCCGGCTCAGGAGCGGTTCGCAGTAGGTGCGGCGACGCTCAGCCTGCTGGCGGCCTACGCCGAGGAGGAGCCTGTGGCGGTCCTGGTCGACGATGCCCACTGGCTCGACGGCTCGAGCGCGCAGGCGCTGCTGTTCGCGTTCCGGCGGCTCGTGGCCGATCCGATCGCGGTCCTGATCGCGGTTCGCGAGGGAGATTCCTCGCTGCTCGACGGCGCCGATCTGCCGACATTGCAGCTAGCCGGCCTGACCAGCGGCGAGGCGGCGACGCTGCTCCACGGACTGTCGCCGGCGGCGGCACGGCGACTGCACGGCGCCACCGCCGGCAACCCGCTCGCTCTGATCGAACTCGCGGACGACGGGCACGACCTCGCGCTCGCCCCCGAGGGCGCCCCGGTGCTCGTCTCCGCGCGCATCTCGAACGCGTTCCTGCAGCGCGTCGGCGAGCTCGACGAGGCCGCTCGTTTAGCACTCGTGCTGGCGGCGACCAGCGACAGCGGCGATCTGCGGATGCTTGAGCGGGCAGCGGACCGGTTCGGCGTCGATCTCGCCGCGCTCGAGGCCGCCGAGAGCGTCGGGCTGGTGACGCTGAAGCCGGGTTTGATCGAGTTCCGCCACCCACTGGCGCGGTCGGCGATCTACGCCGCTGCTCCGATCGAGGAGCGGCGCGCCGCCCACCGGGCACTCGCCGCCGCGCTGCCTGACCTCGACATCGACCGGCGCGCCTGGCATCTGGCCGCGGCCGCGGTCGGGACCGACGAGGCGGCGTCGGCGGCGCTCGAGCAGGCAGGGGTACGCAGCCGCGACCGGAGCTCGTACGCTACGGCGGCGGCAGCCTTTGAGCGGGCCGCGCGGCTTGCTGCCGACACCGAACGGCGCGCCCGGCTCCTGCTGGACGCCGCGGAGGCGGCGTGGAACGCTGGGCTCGCCGAACGCGCTGGAGCGCTCCTCGAAGAGGCCCACGCGTCGACCACCGATCCGGCCACGAGCGTCGCGATCGACCACATGTTCGGCCATATCACGATCCGCCAGGGCCCGGTGATGCGGGGCTACGAGATCCTGACGGGGGCGGCGGTGCGCGCCGATCCAGAACGCGCCGTCACGATGCTCGCTGAGGCGTCCGTGGCGTGTTTCGCCGCGGGCAAGCCGGCCGACATGCTGTCGGCGGCTGAGCGGGCGCACGCCGCCTTGTCCGACGACGCCTCGATCCGCTCGCGCTTCATCGCCGAGATCGCGCTCGGGATGGCACGGGTCCTCGGCGGCGATGCCGCGGCCGGCGCCGAGGCGCTCCATCAGGGGATCACCCTCGCAGCCGGAGCGCCGGAGCTGCAGGACGACCTCCAGCTGCTCCCGTGGCTGGCGCTGGGTCCAATCTTCGTCCGCAAGGCCAATGTCGGACGGTCGGCGCTCGCGCAGGCACTGCAAACCGCCCGGGCGCGTGCCGCTCTCGGCGAGCTCCCGTTCGTGCTGTTCCTGCTCGCCCGCGACCAGGCCACCTCCGACCGATGGGCGGTCGCCGAAGCCACCTACGAGGAAGCGATCAGCATCGCCCGCGAGACCGACCAGGGCACCGACCTTGGCTTCGGGCTCGCCGGTCTCGCCTGGCTCCAGGCGCGCCGCGGCCGCGAGCAGGAGACGCGAGCGCTCGCCGGCGAGTCGTTACAGGTGTCGCGCGAGCTCGGAACGCGCCTGTACGAGGTGTGGGCGACCGCAGCGCTCGGCGAGCTAGAGCTCGGCCTCGGCGACGCCGCTCAGGCCGCCGAGCACTTCGAGGCTCAGCGCCGTCTGCTCCGCGAGCTGGGGATCACCGATGTCGATCTCTCACCCGCGGGTGAGCTCGTCGACGCATACGTCCGGCTCGGGCGCGTCAACGATGCCGAGCTGGTAGCCGCGCAGTTCATGACCGCGGCGGAGGCCAAGGGACAGCCGTGGTCGCTCGCGCGCGCACTGCGCTCACGCGGGCTCGTGGCCGGCGACGCCGACTATGCCGAGCAGTTCGAGCGGGCACTCCGCCTCCACCAGCACACTCTCGACGGGTTCGAGACGGCACGCACGCGGCTCGCGTACGGCCAGCGTTTGCGGCGGGGACGAAATCGCGTTTTGGCCCGTCAGCAGCTCCGGGCCGCGGTCGAGGCGTTCGAGCGCCTCGACGCCCGGCCGTGGGCCGAGCAGGCGCACACCGAGTTGGCAGCGACCGGCGAGACGGTGCGGCGGCGCGACCCCAGCACGGTCGACGAGCTGACCCCGCAGGAGCTTCAGATCGCGCTGCTGCTGGCGGGCGGGAGGACAACCCGGGAGGCGGCGGCCACGCTGTTCCTCAGCCCGAAGACGATCGAGTACCACCTGCGCCACGTGTACCAGAAGCTCGACATCCACTCGCGCGACGAACTCGCGGTGTCGCTGTCGGCGCGACCGGCCGACAGGGGTGAGCGGGCCGACGACCCGCTCACCTGATCCGTCATCGGCGCGTGCGAGCCACTGCGAAGCTGGCGCGGTCGTCGAGCTGGGTCGAGGAGGTCCCGACGTGCACCGTGTAGCGCGGACATCGTTCTCCCTCCTGGACGGGTTGGCCGCGCGGAGTCGTATCACCTGTGCTGACTCTGTCGAGCGACAAGCGGCGGGCCGATGACGATTCAGCTACGACATAGGTGGTCGCGGCGCAATCGGGCAGCGGGCGACCACGCTCAGGTGGTTTCGCCGACGACGACCGCGGGGTCCGATGCGGTCATCTCCGGGTAATCGCCGTCGCCCGTGATCATCGCGTGCAGGTGGCGGGCGATCTCGCGCCACCGGCCGTGGTCGTCGAAACGGACGGTCGTCAGCCGGGGGCGCATCTGCTCGGCCGAGGGACTATCGTCGCACCCGATCAGCGCCATCTCGTCCGGGAGTGCCACCCCGCGGTCGCGCAGGACCTCGAGGGCGACGATCGCCTGCTCGTCGTTGAACGCGTAGATGCCGGTGGCGCGCCTTGCACGCGCGAGCTCGGTGGCGAGCGCGCGCTCGATCGAGTCCCGGCGCACCGGAACGGCCACGGATCGGAGCGACACCCCGTGCTCGCCGGCGGCTGCGGTGGCGCCCGACAGTCGCTGCTCGACGAGCCGGCGAACGCCGGCGTCGTCCGGCATCAGAGCCAGCACGCGGCGGTGGCCGCGAATCGCGAGATGCTCGAGGGCCAGACGGCCGATCCGCGCCTGCTCGACCACGTAGGTGTAGACGTGCGGCAGCGGCCGCTGGTCGAACGCGACCACACCGCGCGCGCCGAACGCATGCAGCCGCGGAACCACCTCCGGGGAAAGCTCGGCTCCCGGCGCGATCACTCCGACCGGATGCACCCGCTGGCTGGCCCGCGCGAGGCTACGGGGATCCGCGCGCTGAAAGTGGACGAGTGGTGTGTAGCCGAGCTGCTCGAGCGCCTCGACCATAGTGCTGATCGCCTCCGCGACGGGCGGCCCGATCGGCCAGTTCGGAATCTCGACGAGCACGATCTCGGTGCGGCCGGCGCGCAGCGCGAGCGCGACGGCGTTCGGCTCGTAACCGAGGCGCTGGGCGACTTCGAGTACGCGGTCGCGGGTTGCCGGCGTGATCCGGTGCTTCGCGTCGGCGCCGTTGAGGACGTAGCTGACGGTGGCGCGGGAGACGCCGGCGGCGGCGGCGACGTCCCTGGAGGTCGGCCGCTTTGCTCTGACTACGGCGCGAGGCGTGTCGTTAGCCACGTCCCCAGTCTAGGTACGTGGCCGGTTTCGCAATTACGCGGCGTTTGGCGGCGTCTGGACGCGCCTAAGGGCGGCGGCGAACCCGCCGGACCACGACTACCCTCCGACGCTGAACTGGCGCGAGGTGCCGATCACCTTTCCGTGCGCGTCCAGTGCCTGCACCGTGAACGTCTTCGACGCCCGATTCACGGGGATGGCGGTCTCGAACCCGGACTTGGCGGCGCTGGCGACGGTCTGGCCGCCGGCGAGCACCTTCCAGGAGGCGACCTGGGTGGCGCCGTTCCAGCTCGCGTAGACGGTCGTCTTGCCGTTCTTCTGCGTGGTGGCGGCGGCGGGCGCGGTCAGCGGGAGGCCGACCCAGGGCTGCACCTCGGCGCGGTAGGAGATGTCGGACCCGGGCAGGCGAGCGTCCAGGAGCATGTTCCCCGCTGCGTCGTACTCGGTCAGGAACGGCGAAGAGCCCCAGCCGACCATCTCGTTGCCGTTGGCGAGCGGCTCGAGGCTCCCCATGTAGTCCGAGTCGAAGCGCGAGCCGTGCGAGTACTGGTCGGCGAGTGTCGCGGTGTGCGTCTGCTGGTTGAGCTTGAGCACGAGCCCCCGGGAGGGTCCGGTCGGTGAGACGTAGGTGCCTCCGCCGGTGATCTGGCAGCAGTGATCGTCGAACATCGTGATCAGCGGCGAGCCGGCGTACGTGACCACGTCGTGCTGCCACTGGAAGTCCGCGCCGGGGCCGAACTTGAAGTCCGAGTGCGGGCCGCCCAGCGTCCACTCGATCTTCCCCGTGGCGATGTTCACCTTGTAAGCCGCCCACGTGTCTCGCATCGACACGACGAACGATCCGTCGCCGGGCAGGTCGATCGCGTTGACGTGGTAGGCGTCCCATGGGAATCCGTTGGTCGGAAGCGTGGCGCGCGAGTCACCGAGGGGGATGTGATCGAGCGCGTCCCAGCTCCGGACGAGCTTGCCGGTGTTCAGGTCGTATTCCTGCACGGCTGAGTCGATCAGCGCGCCATTGTAGGCGCCACCGTACCGCGACAGGTCCATCGGCAGGTTCGTGTTCGCCGTGACCCACGCGTCGTGGCCGCGGATGACGATCTCGTGCAGCGTGAGCACCCAGCCGCCCGTGGCGTGCAGTGTCGCGACCGTCTGGTAGTGCTGGTTGACGATCACGTACTCCCCCTGCTCGGTGGCGCCGGTGTTGGTGACCACGCCCTGCCACCACGCCAGTACGGGCTTGCCGTTGTAGATCTGGAGGCTCAGATTGCCGGCGACGACGCTCGTCGGCACGGGCTTGAACCACACCGGCTGGAGGTGGCTGTCCAGGATCAGCGGCCCGCTCTGGCCGGTGATCGGTGGGTGACTCAGGTCGTAGAAGTTCGTCATCAGGATGTAGCCCGGCGCCAGCTTGCTCGAGGCGGTCTTGACGTCGGGGCGGATCACCGGCGGGCGGAGCGCCGGCTCGCTCACGTAGCTGTAGGTGTTGTCGGTCGTGTACGCCCCGATCGGCGCGCCGTGGGAGCCTCCGAACGCGAACGCGACCAGAACAAACGTGGCGACGACGCCGGTGACGCCGATCGCAATCGGAATCCGCTTCGTGATCGGCCCCTGGGCCGCGGCGCCGACTTTCGGCACGAGCGCGAACGTGACGAGTGCGGCAGCGGCGCAGAGGCCGGCACCGATGAAGTAGCCGACCCGGAAGCCGTCGGTGAGCGCCTGGGGAACGCCGTGGCCTTCGCCGATCAGGTGGCTCGTGATCGTCGTCGCCAGCGTGATCAGGACGGCGAGCCCGAGGCCGCCGCCGACCTGGCGCGAGGTGTTGACGAGGCCTGAGGCAAGCCCGGCCTGACCTTCTTTGGCTCCCTGGGTTGCGGCGATCGTCGAGGGCACGATCGACATCCCGATTCCAGCGGCCGTGAGCACGCCAGGGAGCACCACGTACAGGATCGGGCTGCCGCTGGCCGCGATCTTCGTGAACAGCAGCATCCCGAACGCCATCATCGTCAACCCGCCGCCGAGCACCGCGCGCACGCCGAAGCGGCTGACGAGCTTGCCGGCACTGCGGGCGACGAACATGATCGTGAGCGCCATTGGCAGGAAGCACAGCCCGGCGTGGAGCGGCGAGAGCCCGAGCACCTGCTGCAGATACAGCGAGCTCAGGAACCACATCGGGAAGAGCGCGGCGCTGAACAGCACGACGATCCCGTTGGCGACGTTGAGCGACCTGGTCAGGTCCTTGAACGGCACCAGCGGATCTGACGCCCAGCGCGATTCGATCAGGATGAACAGCCCAAGCATCGCGAACCCGACCAGGATCGGAATTAGCGCCTCGCCCGAGTGCCAGCTGCGCAGCCCCGCTTGGACGACGCCGTAGACGAGGACCATCTGGCCCACGGTCAGAGTCACCGCGCCCGGGATATCGAAGCTCCGGCCGGCGGCGCCTCGGCGGCGATCGACCACGACCGCGTACGCGATGAGCGCGGTCGCGAAACCGATCGGAGGATTGATCAGCAGCACCCAGCGCCAGCTGAGCGTCTCGGTGATGATCCCGCCGAACAGCACGCCGGCCGCGCCGCCGGCGCCGTTCATCGCGGCCCACAGCCCGATCGCGCGGTGGAGTTGCGGGCCGGGCGGGAACGACGAGGTGATGATCGCCAGCGAGGAGGCGGCCATGAACGCGCAGCTGAACCCCTGGACCCCACGGGCGATCACCAGCATCGTGCTGGTCGTCGAGAGGCCCCCGATGAGTGATGTCAGCGAGAACAGGACGAGCGCGGCGACGAACACCCGCCGTTGTCCGAGCGCGTCGGCGGCCCGGCCGCCGAGCATCAGGAACCCGGCGAACGTGATCGCGTAGGCGTCGACGACCCACTGCAGGTCGGCCGAGCTGAAGTTGAGGCTCGACTGGATCGACGGCAGCGCCACGTTCACGATGCTCAGATCGAGAATCACCATGAACTGCGCCACGCAGCAGACGATGAGGATCCACGTCGAGCTCGAGCCCAGCCCGATCCCGGACGTGCGCGAACGCGCCTGCGCGCCGCCGTTCGTCGGGGTCTCAGCGCCCGCGTGGGCGCGAGCCTCGCCGTCTGCTACTGCTGCCCCACCCGCAGCAGTGCCGACGGTGTCCCGGGGAGCAGACGAAGTTTCAGATGCCTCCATCCGCGCTCGTAGCTTACCCTGAGGCCACGGCGGAACGGGCGAGGCCCCCCTGTCAGGTGCCGGCGAAACGTTTCGACGCCGGGGGTGTCTTGTAATGTGAACGCCGTAATTTTCGAGCAAGGACTGGAGCCGGATTCATGAAGAAAGCGCTGCTAAGCACGATTTTGGCCGCTGTGGCGATAGCGGGGTGCGGTGGCGGCGGCTCGGCCTCTTCGACCAGCTCGACCAACGCGGCGGCGTCGACGCCGGCCACCTCGTCGTCGACCTCAACCACGCAGACGACGACCACGACCAAGAAGGCCGCCGTCCACCACCACAAGGCACCGGCCCACAAGGCGTCGACGACCACGCATACGGCCGCGGCTCCGCCACCGGTGACGACGAACTCGGCGCCGCCGGTCACGACCTCTTCGGCCCCCAAGTCGACCACCGTCGCTCCGCCGGTCGCCCCGCCCAAGACCACCACCCAGACCCAGACCACGAGCACCGGTCCGCAGGGATACACCAGCACGAATCAGGGGTACTGAGGGCCGCGGCCCCCGGCCTGGCGCGGTTTGTGCTCGTCGCCGGGCCGCCCGGCTCGGGCAAGAGCTCGCTGGCGACGCCGCTCGCGCGGGAGCTCGGGCTGCCGCTCCCGGGCACCTCGACGACGAGCGGTCGGCCGAGGAGCTCTGGAACGAGCACCACCTGAAGCCGCTTGGACTGGTCCGCTGATCGAGGTCGACACCACCCGGACAGTCGACATCGCGTGGTTGGCCGAAAGTGTTAGGGCTATGGCGGGCCGCCCGGCGTAGCGACGGGACGGCCCGCCTGCCCGTGAGCTCGCGGGCGGACGAATCGCGAGCTCAGGTCGTGAGCCACACAGCGGTGTCCGGCGAGACGCGGCCGTCGTCGGAGAGTGGCCCGCTCGCAATCAGAAGCTCCGCCCCGTCAGGAACGGCGACGGGATCGCCGGACAGGTTCACGAGGCACGCGAAGCCGGGGTCTCGGACGAACGCGAGCGCGCCGGCCGGGGCATCCAGCCAGCGGAGCGTGCCGTCGCCGAGCGCCGGCAGCGCTCGGCGCAGGTTTAGCGCGCGACGGTAGAGCTCGAGCATCGAGCCGTCATCGCCGGTCTGCGCCTCGACGGTGAGCTCGCCCCAGGCCGACGGTTGGGGCAGCCACGGTGGCGCGCTCGCATGCTCGGGGCTGAAGCCGAACGGCGGCTCCTGGCCGGACCACGGGATCGGGACGCGGCAGCCGTCGCGGCCCCGGTCGGTCCGCCCGGACTGCTCCCAGCCCGGGTCCTGCAGGAGCTCCTCCGGAAGGTCCTCGACCTCGGCGAGCCCGAGCTCCTCGCCCTGGTAGACGTAGGCGCCGCCGGGCAGCGCCAGCATCAGCAGCGCGGCGGCTCGTGCGCGGCGCCGGCCAACCGCCAAGTCGGCGGGCAGGCCGGCGAGGTCGCTCAGCTTGCGCAACGGACGGACGCCCTGCGGACGGGCGTAGCGCGAGACCTCTCTGACCGTGTCGTGGTTGGACAGGACCCAGGTCGGCGGCGCCCCGACCATCTCGTGCGCCGCGAGCGCCGCGATGATCGACTCGCGCATCGGCTCGGCCTCCCAGGGCGCGAGCAGAAAGTCGAAGTTGAATGCGGTGTGCAACTCGTCGGCGCGGACGTACTGCGCCAGCCGCTGGGGATGGTGCACCCAGGCCTCGGCGACGAACACCCGCGGATCCTCGTACGTGTCGGCCAGCGAGCGCCACGACCGGTAAATGTCGTGGACCTCGTCCCGGTCCCAGTGAGGATGCTCGACGATCTCGCCGGGGACTGGTGGCCAGACGGTCGAGCCGACGTCGGGAAGTCCGTCGGCCTTGGCCAGGCCGTGGGCCACGTCGATCCGGAAGCCGTCGACCCCGAGCTCGAACCAGAACCGCATCGTCTGGTCGAACTCCTCTTGCACGTCGGGATTGGTCCAGTCGACGTCGGGCTGCTCGGGCGTGAACAGGTGCAGGTACCACTGCCCAGGATGGCCGTCGGCCTCGGTGACCCGGGTCCAGGCGAGCCCGCCGAAATTGCTCGTCCAATCGTTCGGGGGTGCGCTGCCTTCCGGTCCGAGGCCGTCTCGGAAGATGAACCGGGCACGCTCAGGCGAGCCCGGCGGCGCGGCAAGCGCTTCCTGGAACCAGCGATGCTGGTCCGAGAGATGGTTGGGGACGATGTCGAGCAGTACCCGCAGGCCGAGGCTATGTGCCTCGGCGATCATCGCCTCCGCGTCGGCGAGCGTTCCAAACAGCGGTTCGATCGCGCGGAGGTCCGAGACGTCGTAGCCGGCGTCCTTCATCGGTGACGGGTACCACGGGTTGATCCAGAGCGCGTCGATGCCGAGGCCGGCCAGGTACGGCAGGCGCGAGCGCAGCCCCGGTATGTCGCCGATCCCGTCGCCGTCGCCGTCGGCGAAGCTCCGGATGTAGACCTGATAAATGACCGCGCTCCGCCACCACGGCGCTCCGTTCTGCTCGAAGCCTCCGACGGTCATGACACCGTGATCCGGGTAGACAACGGGAGCACGGCCGACGACGGGCCGGCGGCGAGTTCGAATGTGCCGGGCTCGAGCGTCCAGCGACCGTCCCAGTGCTCGAACGCCCGCGGGGGCACTATGATCGTCGCGACCGTCCGCTCGCCGGGCTCGGCGAGCACGCCGGCAAAGCCGACGAGCCAACTGAGCGGCCTCTCTATCGCGCTGTCCAGCCGACTGGCATAGAGCTGGACGACCTCCCGGCTGGGCCGCGGCCCGGCGTTCCGGACTCGGACGGTCACGAGCACGGCCGCGCCCGGGGTTGCCTGGTCCGGTGCGTCGAGCGACTCATATTCCCAGGAGGAGTATCCAAGGCCGTGTCCGAACGGGTACAGCGTCTCGCCATTCCGGCCGCGATAGCCGACCGACAGCCCCTCGTCGTAGTGCAGGACGCCGTCGATCGGTTGGGTCGACGGGAGCCCCTCCTCGACGGCCGGCCACGTAGTCGGCATTCGCCCTCCGGGTTCGGCCCGCCCGAGCAGCACGTCCGCCAGGGCGTTCCCGAATTCCTGGCCGGGGAACCACGCGAGCAGCACCGCGGCGACGTCGCGCGTCCACGGCATCAGCACGGGAGCGCCGGCGTTCACCACCACGATCGTGTTCGGGTTCGCCGCGGCGACGCGGCGCACGAGCTCGTCCTGGCGGCCCGGCAACGACAGTGAAACGCGGTCAAACCCCTCGCTCTCCACTTCCTCGGTGGTACCGACGACGATGACAGCCGCATCCGCTGAAGCGGCGGCGGTCGCCGCGCGCTCGATCTCGTAGTCGTCGCCGCGGTATGGCGGAGCGAGGTTGAGCTGAAAGTTGACTCCGACCCAGCCCGGCTCGTCTCCCGGCGGGGCGAGCTCGTGGACGAGCAGGATCCAAGTCTCTTCGCCGGCGTCGAGCTCGACCTGGTGGATCGCCTGCGGCGGCACCATGATCCCCTCGACGATGTCGGCGCCCGGGCGGAGCTCGAGCTGCTCGTCGAACACGACCTCTCCATCCAGCGACAGCTGGTAGCGACCGAGTCCGGAGGCGCCGACCGTGTACGCGCCGGGGTCGGTCGCGCGGAGCACGGTGTTGACCTCGATCCGGGCGACCGCGCCTTCGTGGCCGAACGAACCGAGCCAGGTGAAGGCGCAGCCGGGACGGCGCTCGCTCGCCAGGACGTTCCCGTCTCCGTCGAGGAAGCGAACCTCGACGCCCGGCTCGTCGCCGCCGGGTACGTGCAGCCAGCGCGCACTCGCGACGGGGACGCGGCTGCTCGGTCGTACCCCGACGCCCTGGAGGACCTCGACGCTCGGCCCGAGCGCCGCCCGGAGGCCGTCGAGGGGCGACACCGTGTACGGCGGAAACACCGTGGCGCTGCCGCCACCCAGGGTCCTGGGAGAGTCCGCATTCGGGCCGACGACCGCGATCCGCTTGAGCGCGCTCGGGTCGACCGGCAGGACGCCCCGTTCGTTGCGCGCCAGCACGAAACCGGCCGCCGCCGTCCGCCGCAGCGTCGCGGCGATGCTCGCGTCGTCGTAGATGGGAGGCAGCGCCTGGGGGGCCCCGTCGAGCGCGCCCACCCGCGCGGCCAGCCGCAGGATCCGCACGACCTTGTCGTCGAGCGCCTCGGGACCGACCTCGCCGCTGCGAACGGCGTCCACGAGCGGGCGGCCCCACGGTCCGACGGGCCCGGGCATCACCAGATCGAGCGCGGACCGCGCGGATGCCACGGTTGAGCGCGTCGCGAACCAGTCGGACATCACCACACCGTCGAAGCCGAGCTCGCGGTGGAGGATGCTCCGCAACAGCGAGCTCTCGGTCATGGACTCGCCGTTGACGGCGTTGTATGACGCCATGACGGACCAGACGCCGGCCTCGCGGACGATGGCCTCGAACGGTGCCAGGTACAGCTCACGCAGCGTCCGCTCGTCGATCAGCACGTCCAGCGTCATGCGCTCGGTCTCGGAGTCGTTGGCGATGAAGTGCTTGACGGTGGCGCCGACGCCGCCGTCCTGAATCCCGCACACGTAGCTGACCCCGATGCGCGCCGTCAGCAGCGGATCCTCGCTGAAGCACTCGAAGTGGCGCCCGGCGTACGGGGTGCGGTGGAGATTGACGGTCGGCGCGAGCAAGACGTCGACGCCCTTGCGCCTCGCCTCGGATGCGAGCAGGCCGCCGAGCTCCTCGACGAGCTCCTCGTCCCACGTCGCCGCGAGCGCGGTTGGAGACGGGATGTTGGCCGACGGGTCACGCTCGTCCCATCGCTCGCCGCGCACGCCGGCTGGACCGTCGGACAGGACCATGCGGCGCAGTCCGACGCCCGGCTCGCCGTGCAGCGACCAGAAGTCAGCGCCCGTGAGCAGGCGAACCTTCTGGTCGAGCGACAGCGAGGCCACGTGCGCATACAGCTCGGATTCATCCAGGGCGGTCGGGGCGGCGGCCGATTGGGTCACGCGGGCGTTTCTATCGCTCGACCGGCGCGCAGCACAGCCCCGTTCGGGCATCGCGAACGCACGGACATATCTATGTGGTCCTGCGGGCGATCACGGTCAGCGGGGCGAGCTCCTCGGTCGGGTCGGCGCCGCCGCCGTCGATCGCGGACAGCAAGAGGTCGACGCCGCGCCGGCCGGTCTCACGCAACGGCTGGCGTACCGTGGTCAGCCCGAGGACCTCGGCGACCTCGATGTCGTCGAAGCCGATCACGGCAAGATCCTCAGGCACGCGGAGGCCGTTGCCCCAGGCCGCTTCGAGCACGCCCATCGCCTGCACGTCGGAGGCGGCGAAGATCGCGGTGGGCGGGTCCGGGAGGCGGAGAAGCCGCTCTGCCGACTCCCGCGCCTCCACGCGGCCGTGCGCCGCGCGTTCCTCGAGCGCACCGTTCCGCCTGATCCCGGCGCGCCGCAGCGCACGGGCCATCCCTTGCCGGCGCCGCTCGCTCGAGGTGAACCCGAACGGCGTCGGCTCGTCGCCGACGAAGCCGATCTTCGTGTGTCCCCTCGAGAGCAGATGCTCGGTCGCCATCGTGCCGCCGAACACGTCGTCGATCACCACGCGCGGGAGCGCCGGGTGGACGACGTCGACGAGGACGACCGGGAGGCCCTCGCGCCGGAGGCTTTCGACCTCGTCGTCGGTGGGGCGCAACGACATCACGAGCAGACCGTCGACCCGGTCGGTCCGGGCGAAGCTGCGGAACGCGCCTTCGCGCTGAGCGAGCGTCTCGACGTCAAACAGCACCAGGTCGTAGTCGCCCTGGTCGCGGAGCTTGTCGACGACGCCACGCAGTCGTTCCAGGACGGAGGCGCTGGTGAAGAACGGGGCGACCACGCCGATCATCTGCGTCCGTCCCAACGACAGGTTCCGCGCCGTCGAGCTCCTCCGGTAGCCCAGCTCGTCGATCGTCCGGTGGACTCGCCGGCGGGCGTCCTCGCTGACCAGCGGGCTGTCGTTCAGCACGCGCGAGACAGTGCCGACCCCGACCTTGGCGTGGCGGGCGACATCGCGGATGGTCGGTGCACGATCCCGCGACCTGGGTGGAACCGGATCCATCGGACGGGAGCGTAGCTCGAAAGTCAACGGTTGGACTTGACTCCTGAGGTCGAATGGTCAACAATTGGAACCGGTTCCACATTTCCTCGCTCGGCCGGGACTCAGACGCCAGGTCAAGGGCCGGCGCGGGCGACCATCCGAGAACGGTTGCGGGGAAATGGTCAGACGAGGTGAGGAGGAGTCGATCAACGTGCCAGGCGCGGCCGCGGTGCCGTGTGCCCTTCGCGGCGGAGTCCCAGATGCCGAGCATGCGATAGCCGTCGCCGGCGACGCGATCGTCGACTTCGTGCTCGAGCCCGGTGGCGGCACTACGCCGCACCTCGGCGGCGGCTCGTTCAACGCGGCCAGAAGGCTCGGCCGGCTCGGGCTGCGGCGATCCACGTCGGCGGGCTTGCGCCGGCAGTCGAGCCGCAGGCGAGCGCGCTCGCCACGCTCGCGCGGGATGCCGGCCCGGAGACGCTGGTGCTCGTCCACCCGAATTGCCGCGCAGCGTGGCTCGCAGGATGGGTGGCCGACGGGTTCGGGCGCGAGGACCTGGGCGACTTCGATGCGGTCCTGCGGACCGCCGAGTTCGCCGCCCTGGTGGCGGCCCGGACCTGTGAGCGGGCGAGCGCGGAGCCTCCGCGCGCCGCGAAGGTAGATGCGGAGTGGTGCTTCGCGTGATGAATGCATCCGGACCGGGGAGAAGACGATGCTAGGCACACTTGCAAGGGCGGGCGCGGTGCTCGATCTGTTCACGACCGACGAACCCGAGTGGGGGGTGACTGCGACCGCGCAGCGCCTTGGAATTGGAAAGTCACTCGCACACGACGTACTCGCGAGCCTGGCCGGAATCGGACTGCTTCAGCGCGTGGGCCACGGCCGCTACCGCCTCGGGTGGCGGACGGTCACGCTCGCGTCGGTGCTGCTGCGTACCAGCGAGCTCAAGGCCCATGCCCGGCCGGTGGTTCGGGACCTGGCCGAGCGCCAGGGGCTCACGGTGAGCCTCGCGGCCTGGGATTGCGGGCGGATCATCTACATAGACCGCCGCTACAGCGCCCGCCACTCGAGCGCCTGCTGCCCCGCGGCAGGAACCGCGGCACCGCTCGACGGCAGCGCGGCTTCCAAGGTGCTGCTGGCGAGCCGGCCGAGCGAGGAGATCAAGATGTTGTGGGGCGATGGGCTGGTCCACACGAGGCACGCGTCGATCGACGATCTCGAGCTGGATCTCGAGCTGGTCCGCAGGCACGGCTGGGCGCATAACCACGCCGAGGAGACCCGCGGCAGCAGTGCCGTCGCGGCACCGGTTCGCGACGCCGAGGGGAACGTCGCGGCCGCGATCAGTCTCGACCTGCTCGACCGGTTCTCGTCGTCGAACATCGACCTTCACGCGCGTGCCGTCGTGGCCGCGGCGTCGCGGATCTCGGCGGCGATCCGGCACCACGCGGTGGCGGCCTGATCGCAGCCCGGCCGGGCGCGGCCGCTAGTCGGTTCTGGCCGAGAACGTCTCGGTGAACTGCTGGAGTGGGCTCGGCTCCTCGGGCGGCGTGATCACGCTGACCGGCAGGCCGAGCGTTTCCACTCGCGTCGGAAGGTCCTTGCGAAGCCACTCCGACCGGCGCTTGGGCAGGGTCGAGATCAGGATGTCGTCGTACTGGCCGCCGGCGATCTCGGCCTTGATCGACTCGAACGCATCCTGCCCGCCGACGTGCCCGTCGACGGTCGTGCCGGCGGCTCTCCCGAGCAGCTTTGTCGCGGTCGCGACCGACCAGTCCGCGCCCTGACCCTGGCTGTAATTCGGAATCAGCAGGCTGAACGTCGTCGGGCGCTCGGTCGCAAGGCGTTTTACCTCTTGGAGAAGGAATGGCGTCGAGGCAGTCAGGTTCGCGACGATCAAGGTGCGATGCGGAGTTGCCGTCTCCATGAGTCTCCCCTCGCTGAGAATGTGGCGCGCGCGAGTGTGTCAGCCGACAACAGGGCGGTCAAGCCCCGTTCGACAATGCCGGAACCCCTTACAGCTTGTACTCGCGCAGGCCCTGCCAGTACTGACGGGCACAGAACCGCTCGAGCCGCCAGAAGGCAAGCCCGACTGCCGCCATCAACACGCCGAACGCGGCCAGCCCGCCGAAAGCGCTGCTGACGAACGGCACGATCGCCATCATCACACACCACAGCGCGAGCCACGCGAGCGACCGCCAAGGGACCATGTGCCAATCGAACTCGAAGCGCTTGCGAGATGGGGAATTGTCCTCGGGTGGCTCCGGACCGCGCTCCGGTGGTTCCCATCCGTTGCTGTGTACGAGGCCGAAGACGAGCATCTCACACTTCACCTCCCGATTCCGACGTAAGGCTCCACATCGTCGAACCATCGTCGGCGGGCTCGCTCGCGACGATACCGGCTGCCTCGAGCTTGGAGAGCTCGGCGCGGAACTGCTGGTAGGGGATCATCCCGACCTCGGCTAACGCACGGTATCCGGCACGCTCATACAGGTCAGAGGTGCTGGTCGGGTCGATCGTCAGGATTCCCCTGAGCACCGACTCGCGCGACATGTCAAATAGGTTACTCCTGTTTCTCACAACCTCTAAAGAGCTGAATTGAACAGCGCTCCGAACACCCGTCCGGCATAGCCGAACGAGGCTGTTCACACAATCTTTCCAGCGGTAGAACACGACGCGCTACGCGCCCAGGCCCGGACCGAGTGAGGAGAGGATCTTGTGAGCCAAGCGTCTGCGAACTCGCCTGGAAGTAGGGTCGTGCGAATCGCTACCGCGGTTGCGATCGGGGCCTTGTGCGCTCTCTGGATCGCGGCTTGCGGCTCGTCCGGCGCTGCGCACGGGCCGGCCGACATCGTCTACTACAGCCCGGTCGACTCGAACGGGACGAACGTGAAGGCCGCGGAGACGTGCAGCAAGCAGTCAGGCGGCAGCTACACGATCTCGATCACGCCCGAGGCGAACAGCTCGGACGCGTCACGCCAGCTCGCCGTGCAGCGCCTGGCGGCCCACGACTCCGATTACTCGCTGCTGAACATGGACACGATCTGGACGGCCGAGTTCGCGGCGGCGGGTTGGCTCAAGCCGATCACCGGGGCATCCCGTCAGGAGGCGCTCCAGGGCGTGCTCCCGATCGCCGCCCAGTCGGCCGAGTACAAGGGAACGCTGTACGCCGTGCCGCTCAACACGAACGCCCAGCTGCTGTGGTACCGCAAGGATCTGCTCTCGTCGATCAAGCGACCTGTGCCGACGACATGGGCGCAGATAATCGCCGACGCCAAGATGCTCCCGTCGAGCAACGGCCTGATCGAAGAGCAGGGACAACAGTACGAGGGTTACACCGTGTGGTTCAACAGCGTCCTCGCCTCCGCCGGCGGCGAGGTCGTCAACGCGCAGGACAAGCCGGTGCTCGGGAAGCCGGCGGTCGAGGCGGCGACGATCATCAGGGACGTTGCGACCTCCGGCCGCGCCGACCCGTCGTTGTCGACCAATCAGGAAGACCAGGGACGTCTCGCGTTCGAGGCGGGCAAGGCCGCGTTCATGCTCAACTGGCCGTACGTGTACGCCGCGGGCCGGACCGACGCTAAGACCAGCGCCACGACCAAGCACGTGTGGCAGAACATGGGGTGGGCGCCCTATCCGTCGGTGTATCCCGGCGTCCCCGGGAAGTCTTCGGTCGGCGGCGCCAACATCGGGGTCTCGGCCTACAGCAAGTACCCCAAGCAGGCGCTCGCTGCCGCACTGTGCATGACACGGTATTACTGGGAGAACCAGGAGGCCATCAACGAGGGGCTGCCGCCGGTGACGATCGCGTCGTACCACAACCCGGCGGTGATCAAGAGTTACCCGTTCGCCGCGGTCCTGCTCAAGCAGTTGGAGAACGCCACCAACCGTCCCGAGACGCCGTATTACTCGGATGTGACACTCGCGATCCAGCAGACGTTGCACCCGCCGGCCTCGATCAAGCCGGTATCTGACATCAACAGCTTGCGCTCGTGTCTGACAACGCTACTGAAGGGAGGTCTGTGCTGATGGCCACCGTCGCCGGAACCCCCGCCACCGCGCCCGTCGCCGCTCCGCCCAAGAGTCATGGGCTGACCGAGCGCGCCAGAGCCGAGCGGAAGCTCGGGCTGATGCTCGTGATGCCGTCGGTCGTGGTCATGATCCTCGTCGCCGGGTTCCCGATCCTGTACGCGATCTGGCTGTCGTTGCACCGCGCGGATCTGCGGTTCCCGAATCTGACCGCGTGGATCGGGCTGGACAACTACATCTCGGTGCTGAGCTCCCACACCTGGTGGAGCGACTTTTTCAACACGGTGATCATCACCGTGTTCTCGGTCGCGCTCGAGCTCGTGCTCGGGCTGTTGATCGCGGAGGCGATGTACCGCGCGCTGTACGCACGCACCTGGATCAGGGTGGCGGTGCTCGTGCCGTACGGCGCCGTGACGGTGGTGTCCGCGTTCGCATGGTCACTCGCGTTCAATCCGGCCACCGGGTTCGCAACTCAGTGGCTCGGGCTGACGACGCCGCCGCTGACCACACGCGCTGGCTCGTTCGCGGTGATCATCCTGTCGGACGTGTGGAAAACGACGCCTTTCATATCGCTGTTGATGCTGGGCGCCCTTGCGCTAGTTCCCGAGGACCTGTACAAGGCCGCCAAGGTCGACGGCGCGACAGCGTGGCAGCGGTTCTGGCGGATCACGATTCCGCTGATCAAGCCGGCGCTTGCGATCGCGGTTCTGTTCCGCGTGCTGGACGCATTCCGGATCTACGACTCGGTCTACATCATCACCAACGGATCGAACAACACGGCGAGCGTGTCACTGCTCGGCTATCAGGTTCTGATCGGACGGCTCGACCTCGGGCTTGGCTCGGCGATCGCCGTCCTGATCTTCCTGTGCGTCTGCATCATCGCGGTCGTGTTCTTCCGGTTCCTCGGTGCCAGTCCTCAGCGGAGGTGAGACGACGTGGAGAGTGAAAACACACCCGCACGCAAGACGCTCTGGGGTCTGGCGGTAATCGCCGTCCTCGTGTACGCGCTGTTCCCGGTCGTCTGGATCATCTCCCTGTCGCTGAAGACGCCGGAGTCGATCGGCGACGGCAGCTTTCTGCCGACGCATTGGACGACCAGCAACTACAGCGCGGTCTTCAACACCGACTTCTTCCCGCCGGCGCTCCGCAACTCGATCGGGATCGCGCTGATCACCACGCTGTTGGCGCTGGCGTTCGCGTCGGCGGCCGCGTACGCGATAACGCGGCTCGATTTTCCGGGCAAGACGCTGATCCTCGCCGGTGCTCTCGCCGTCACCATGTTCCCGGCGATCTCGATCGTCGGCGGTCTGTACAACGTGTGGCGGAACGTCGGGCTGTTCGACACCTGGCCCGGGCTGATCCTGCCTTATCTGACCTTTTCGCTGCCGCTGTGCATCTACATCCTGTCGGCGTTCTTCCGAGAAATACCCTGGGATCTGGAGAAGGCCGCCCAAATGGACGGGGCGACGCCGCTCCAGGCGTTCCGGCGGGTGATTCTGCCGCTGGCGATGCCGGGAGTGTTCACCGCCGGGATCCTCGCGTTCATCGCGGCGTGGAACGACTTCCTGTACGCCAACGTGCTGACGACATCGAATGCGGCGCGGACCGCGCCCGTCGCGATGGCGTACTTCACGGGCGCCTCGCAGTTCCAGCAGCCGGCCGGTGCGATCGCGGCGGGAGCGGTCGTCGTCACCGTGCCGATCCTGATCATGGTGTTGATCTTCCAGCGGCGGATCGTTTCCGGACTTACCGCCGGGGCCGTCAAGGGCTAGTACCACTAAGGAGCGGAAATGGCCGACATCGTTCTAGACAACGTCGTCAAGCGATATCCGGACGGCTTCGAGGCCGTCAAGAACCTCAACCTGAACATCGGCGACGGGGAGTTCATGATCCTCGTCGGACCGTCCGGGTGTGGAAAGTCGACGGCGCTGAACATGATCGCCGGGCTCGAGGACATCTCCGCCGGCGAGCTGCGGATCGAGGGCAAGGTCGTCAACCGGGTGGCTCCGCGTGACCGCGACATCGCGATGGTATTCCAGAGCTATGCGCTGTATCCGCACATGACCGTGCGCGACAACATGGCGTTCGCCCTGCAGCTGAAGAAGGTGCCCAAGGCGGAGATCGACCGCAAGGTGGGGGAGGCGGCTGACATCCTCGACCTGACCGAGCATCTGGCGCGCAAGCCCGCGAATCTGTCCGGGGGGCAGCGACAGCGAGTCGCGATGGGCCGCGCGATCGTCCGCGACCCGAAAGCTTTTCTGATGGACGAGCCCCTCTCGAACCTCGACGCGAAGTTGCGCGTACAGATGCGCGCACAGGTGGCGCGGATCCAGCGCCGGTTCAATACGACCACTGTGTACGTCACGCACGATCAGACCGAGGCGATGACGCTCGGCGACCGTGTGGCGGTCATGCTCAGCGGTGTGCTCCAGCAGGTCGGCTCGCCGATGGAGCTCTACAACAACCCGGCGAACCTGTTCGTGGCGGGCTTCATCGGGTCACCCGGCATGAACTTCATGCCGGCCACGCTCACCAACGGCTCGGTCCATCTGCCGATGGCAGAGGTGACAATCCCGGCCGAGGTCCGCGAGCGGCTCGGACGCCAGCCCGAGGGGCGCCGGGTAATCGCCGGAATCCGTCCTGAGGACTTCGAGGACGCAACGAAGGTCGACAATGCGAACCGCGAGCGCGGGACGACGTTCAAGGCCAAGCTCGACCTGGTCGAGGCGATGGGGGCCGAGTACTACGCGCACTTCGGGATCCACGCCAAGATGGTGCAGTCCGAGGAGCTCCAGGAGCTGCGCGATGACGCCGGCGGAGTCGAGGAGCTGACCGACTCAGGCGAAACGGTGCTGGTGGCGAGGCTCAGTCCCGAGAGCCGGGCCAGGTCCGGCGACGACACCGAGATCTGGCTCGACGCGTCGAAGATGCACTTCTTCGACGAGCAGTCGGGCGAGGCACTTACGTACGCACGCTGACCCGCTGGCGCTGGGCCGGTGGCCCCGAAGATTGCGATCATCGGTGCGGGCTCGACGGTCTTCGCGCGCAACCTGATCGGTGATCTGCTTCGGTTTCCGGCGCTTGCCGACGGGACGACGCTCGCGCTCATGGACATCGATCCCGAGCGCCTCGCGACCTCAGAGTTGATCGCGCACCGGCTGTGCGAGGGGCGGGGCGCGCGCGTGGGTGTGGAGGCGACCGGCAACCGGCGGGCCGCGCTCGACGGCGCGAACTACGTCATCACCTGCTTTCAGGTCGGAGGCCTGCACCCGGCGACGGTGGTCGACTTCGTCGTCCCCAAGCGGTATGGGATTCGGCAGACGATCGCCGACACGCTCGGCATCGGCGGGATCATGCGAGGTCTGCGGACGATCCCGGTCCTTCTCGACGTCTGCCGGGACATGGAGGAGCTGTGTCCGGACGCGCTCCTTCTTCAGTACGTCAACCCGATGGCGATGCTGTGCTGGGCCGTCGCCGAGGCCAGCCCGATCCGCACCGTGGGGCTGTGCCACTCGGTCCAGCACACCGCCGGCCAGCTCGCGGCGGTGCTGGCGATCGAGACCGCGGACGTCGAGTACACGGTGGCCGGTATCAACCATCTGGCGTTCTTCATGTCGCTCCGCTCGGCCGGCGAGGATCTGTACCCGCAACTGCGCGAGCTGGTCGAGGCCGACCGCGTACCCCGCGAGGACCGGGTCCGGTTCGAGGTCCTGCGCCACCTCGGCTACTTCGTCACCGAGTCATCCGAGCACTTCGCCGAATACGTTCCCTGGTTCATCAAGTCGGCCCGACCCGATCTGATCGAGCGGTACGCGATCCCGCTCGACGAGTATCCGCGGCGCTGCGACCGCCAGATAGAGGAGTGGGAGGCGCTTCGCGCCGGCCTGCAGAACGGCGGCGTGATCAAGGCCGAGCGGAGCAACGAGTACGGCGCCGACATCATGAACGCGTGCGAGACCGGCGAGCCGTTCCTGTTCAACGGCAACGTCCCGAACGCGACCGCCGGCGGGAGGCTGATCGACAACCTGCCGGGCGAATGCTGCGTCGAGGTCCCGTGTGTGGCGGGCGCCGGCGGGATCGAGCCGCGCGCGGTCGGACCGTTGCCGCGGCATCTCGCCGCGCTCATCCAGACGAACGTCAACGTTCAGGGCCTGACCGTCTCGGCGTCGCTGACCGGGCGGCGCGAGCCGGTGTACCACGCAGCGATGCTCGATCCGCACACGGCGGCCGAGCTGCCGCTCGACGAGATCGAGGAGCTCGTGGACGAGCTGCTGTGGGCGCACGGCGATCTCGTGCCGCCCCTGGTGCTCTAGAGCGCCGAACGCGGCGTTAGCGACGTCTGAGCCATTCGCCCAGCAGCGGATCGAGTAGGTACGGCCGGCCGGCCGAGTCACGACTCACGTTCCGTTCATCGCCCACCAGGCGCTCCAGCGCGTCCTGGAGCGTGGAGCGCGCGATCCGGTGCTCGTCGGCCACTCGGCTACCGGTTGGAGCTTGTCCGTCGGCGAGCGCGATCAACACGATCCTCTCGACCCGGCCAAGCCCGTCCCACACCGCTTGGTGCGAATCCTTGGTTTCGGCGAGGCCGAGCTCGATGGCGGCGACCACCGGATCCTCCGGCCGGTGAGTGCTGTCGAGCAGGTTGTAGAGGTGGTGGGCCAGCAGGACCGTGCGTTGCGGGTGTCCGCCCGTGAACGCGAGCAGTTCGTCGACTGCACTCGCGTGCTCGAGGCGGTCTGCTGCCAACAGCGATTCGATGTCGCGAGCGGCCTCGTCGGCGGGCAGCACTGGCAGTTCGAGTGGCCGCGCCTGCCCGTAGAACGGTCTCTCCCGGTCCGAGAAGAGGACGCGCATCAACGACGGCTGGCTTCCCGCGAAGACGTAGGAAGCCGCTTCCCCATGGTGCTGGATTACCGAGCGGAATAGACCGTCGAGCGAGTCATCGGCGACCAACAGGTCCTGGAACTCATCGAGGCACACGACCGTGATCCCGCTGTCCTGCTGGTGCAGCCCTCGCGGCACGTCAAGCAACTCGAGTAGGGCCGCCCGCGCCTCGTCGGCCGGCGGTCGGACGGCGCTTGGAGCCAGAGACAGCTTTACCCCGGCAAATTTCGCGCTCACGCCGAGACGCGCAGCCCATCGTCCAACCGTCCGGCGCGGGTCGTTGGGTAACACGCTGAAACCCTCCGCGACTCGTGCCGCGACGTCGCCGACCGTCGACACCTTCGACAGATCGATACGAAGGGCGCGGTGCCCGACCGCTCGCATCGAGGCGATGTGGGCGTCGAGGAGGCTGGTCTTGCCGAAACGGCGTGGCGCGGCAAGCCGGATAGCAACGCAATCTGCGGCGGCCCGTTGGAGGACGTCAAGCTCCTCGCGGCGGTCGATCAGACGCGTCGGCACCACTGGGCCTTGGTAGTTGAACGGGTTCACCGTACAAGAGTGTACGGCTATTCCGGACAGATGCGCTCACGCGTGGACCGTCAACTCTCGGAAGGCTCGATCGGCAGCGGCGAGGAGGGCTTCAGCTCCTCGAGCCGGAGGAACGTGATCACGCGCTGAGCCCCGCCGCGCGTCGAGAGGCGGACGAGCACGCGCTGGAGTTGGGCGACCTCGCGCGCGACGATCAGGAGCATCGCGTCGGTTTCGCCGGTTACCCAGTCGGCCGAGATCACCTCGGGCATCGCCCGCACGGCCTCGCCGAACCGGCGATGCGCGGTGTCGCCGTGGTACTGGAGCGTCACCGCGACGTAGACCTGGAGGGGGAATCCGGCCTCGGAGGAATCGAGCCGCGCCTGGATGCCCCTGACGATCCCGGACTCCTTGAGGCGGCGTACACGGTGGAGCGTGGCCGCCGGCGAGAGGCCGACGATCCGCGCGAGTTCGACATTCGGGCGATCCGCATTGGTCTGGAGCTCCTCGAGCAGCCTTACATCAATCAAATCAAGCGAAACGGCCATATCACAAAACATTGCATCGCGAAACACCCGATATGTCAAATCGAGGGTGGATGTTTCGCCGGAATGGCCGATCCTGATTCATATGAACTGCAAGCACCGTTCAGCGATCTTCGCGCTAGCCGCAGCCGGCACGCTGTGGGGCCTCAACGTGCCCCTGACCAAGCTGGCGCTGGGCTGGCTCGGCCCGGGCTGGCTGACCGTCGTGCGCTTCGCGGTCGCTGCGCCGGTGCTGGCGCTCGTGGGCCGTCGCGGACTGCGCGCGGCGGCGGCGCCGGGCGTGGTCGCCTCGGGCGCGATGGGGTTCGGCGCGGTGATCGTGCTCCAGAACGCCGGCATCGAGCACACGAGCGTGAGCCACGCGGCCGTGGTCCTGGGCGCGGTGCCGGTGCTCGTCGCGCTGATCGCGGCCGGGCTCGGTCAGACCGCGATCCGCCCGCTCACGTGGGCCGGGTACGGGGTCGCGCTCGTCGGCATCGCGTTCGTGGCGGGCGCCGGCGGCGGTGGGGCGACGGCTCACGGCGACTTGCTCGTCTCCACCTCGGTCGTGCTGTCGGCGACGTTCGTCGCGATCCAGCCGCGCCTACTCGAAGGCCGGGACGCGGCCGCGGTGACCGCGGTGCAGTTCGCCGGGGGTGCGCTCGTCGCCGTCCCGGTGGCGGTCCTGACCGAAGGCATGCCGCATGGACCGGTGGCCGCGACGCCGGTGTTTGCACTCGTGACGCTCGCGCTGGCCGGGACGCCGTTTCCGTTCTGGCTGTTCGCGTTCGGCCAGGCCCGCGTGCCCGCTGAGCTTGCCGGCGCGTTCCTGAACTTGGAGCCGGTCGTCGGCGCGGCCGCCGGGTGGCTGGCGCTGGGCGAGCCCGCCAGCGTGTGGCAGATCGTCGGTGTGGGAGCGGTTCTCGTCGGGGTCGCGATGAGCACGGTGCCGCCCAAGTCGCCCGACGCCCGCGAGCCGGTCGTCACCCGCCTCGCCTACAAACTTCTTACGTTGCGACCGTGAGCCCGCGGCCTGGTCCCCGATCTACAGGGCACCAGACCAAAGGAGGCCTCGATGACGAGGAAGCAGCGAAACGCCGTGGCTGTGGCGACGACCGTCCTGACGCTTGCCGGTGGCGGCGGCGTGGCATGGGCGTGCACCGGCGACGGCGGCCCGGGATATCCGGGGACGACTACCACGACCGACACGACGGGCGCGACCGGGACCACCGGGACGACCGGAACCACGACGACCACGTCGGCAACCGGTACGACCGCGACGACCAGCACGGCCGCGACCACGTCTGCGGTCCGCCGCAGCCGCCGCGCCCGGCGCGCCCATCATTCCCGCCGGGTCGCATGAGCGCATGGGGGAGGGGCGCGGCTCCGTCGCGCTCCTCCCTCCAGCTCTTACGAACTCCCGACGGTCGTGCCTGATCATGCCTCACAGCTCGTGAACCCGCAGCCCAGTCCCTCGTCCCGCCTCGCTCGGGTCTCGCTGCGGATGCAGCGCGACGAGCGGCTCGCCGAGCTGTCCGGGCTCGGGTCGGAAGCGGCCTTCGAGGCGATCGTCTACCGCTACCGGCGCCCGCCGAGTACCGCGAGGATGACGTGACCGTCGGCGCCGAGCCCGACCAGCTTCCGCCGCGAGCACCTCGACGCGCTCGTCGGCGCGCTGAAGTCGTCGCCCGTGCGGCAGCGTCAGGCGCTGGTGATGCGCGAGTTCGAGGGCCGGAGCTACGACGAGATCGCCGCACGGCTTGACGCCAGCAACGGCCCCGTGCGCCAGCTCCTGAACCGGGCGCGGGCGTCGATCCGCGACCGGCTGGGCGCGCTCGCGCCGGTCGAGCTGATCCTTCGCTGGACGACGATCACGGCGTCGTCGGGGCGGTCGCGAGCGTTCACGCTCGCCGGCAGCGGGGCGCTCTCGGCGAAGATGTCGCTATCGGGCGCGATTCTGCTGTCGGCCGCCCCCATGGTGGCGATCCCACCAGCGCCGGCGCCGGCGTCGAGGGTTGCGGCGTTGGCGGCGTCAAGGGTTGCGTCGTCGCGGGCGCACCATCGGGCGGAGCCGGTGGCGGGGCCCGGACGCCTCAGCCGGCGCGTGAGCGTTCGCGGACCCGCGTCAGCGCCTGGCAGCCGCGTACCGCCCGCCGCCGTACGAGCTCAGGTCGATCAGGAACGCCAGCACCACGAAGAACCACTCGAAGCCGGTGACGTGGTGTCCGGGGCCCCAGGACCAGAACGCGGCGTACGCCAGCGTCGTCCACGGCAGGAGGAAGAATCCGAGCAGGGGCAGGATCCAGCTGCTGAAGGCATGGCTGAGGACGTCGCTGAAGATCCACAGAATGATCAGAACCAGCCGCGGGGAAATCAGCGCGAGCAGGGCGAGCAGACAGGGCATGGGCCGAATATTGCCGTGACGGCGCCACCCGGCGTCACCCAAACCGGGTGAGGCTCAGCGTGGCGACAGCTGGAACGATCGCCCGGATTCGTTGAGCGACCGACAGGAGACGTGTACCCCATGAGCGAGCCCGACACACTGCTGGTGCTTGCCGCTTCCTACGACGATGTGGCCGAGGCCGAGGCCGACTACGAGGCGGTCAAGGCTCTCTACTACGAGGTCAAGACCTCCCACGAGTTCGACGCAGCGGTCGTCGCCCGCAACAAGGACGGCAAGCTCGAGGTCGTCAAGAAGCATGAGCAGCCGACCCGCCACGGCGCTGCGCACGGGCTCGGCTGGGGCCTCGCGATCGGTGCGGTGTGCGCGATCCTGCCCGGGATCGGGCTCCTCGGCGGGCTCGTTGTCGGCGGTGGCGGCGGCGCCGCGATCGGCGCGGTCACCGGTCACATCAAGGGCGGGATGGACAACAGCGACCTGAAGGCGCTCGGCGACGTGCTCGACCAGGGGCAGGCCGGGCTGATCGTCGTGTACGCCACCAACATGGCCGACCAGGTGGCCGCGAACATCAAGGCGGTCAACCGCTTCGTGTCGAAGGAGATCGACGCGAACGCGGACGAGCTCGCCAAGCAGCTGCAAGAAGCCGGGACCGCGAGCTGATTGCCCGCGCCGCGCGGCGCGTTGCACCGCCCCGGGCGGTGCGTCATGCTCGCAGTTGGTGAACGCCGATAACTAAGGGGTCATTCCATGTCGGCTGATTACGACGTGGTTGTCGTGGGCGCGAGCATCGCCGGGTGCACGGCGGCGACGTTCCTCGGGCGCGCGAGGGCACGGGTCGCGGTGGTCGAGCAGCGGCCTGACCTCGCGGCATACAAGACGATCTGCACGCATTTCATCCAGCCGAGCGCAACGCCGACGATCGAGCGGCTCGGGTTGGCCGAGCGGGTCGAAGCTGCGGGCGGCGTTCGCAACGGTGTCGAGGTCTGGACTCGGTTCGGGTGGGCCCGCCCGCCGCTGGCCGACGGATACTCGTACCCGCGCTATGGGTACGACATCCGCCGGGAGAAGCTCGATCCGATGTTGCGCGAGCTCGCGGCCGAAGAGCCGGGCGTGAAGCTGCTGCTCGGGGAGACAGCCACGGCCCTACTCGGCACGAACGGGAGGCCGGCGGGCGTGCGGGTCGTCGACCGCGAGCGGCGAGAGCGTGAGATGTCGGCTCGGGTGGTGGTCGCCGCGGACGGCCGGGATTCACAGATCGCCAGGCTGTCGGGCGAGAAGACTCGCGTGATGCGGCACGGCCGCTTCGGCTACTTCGCCTACTACCGCAACCTGCCGCTCCCGACCGGCGACTCGATCATGCTGTGGCTGCTCGATCCGGACGTCGCCTATGCGTTTCCGGAGGATGACGGGATAACGCTGGTGGGGACGTTCCAGACCAAGGACCGGGAGTCCTGGTTCAAGCGAGATCTCGAGGCAAACTTCGAGGACTACTTTCGTGGGCTGCCGAACTGCCCCGATCTGGCGACCGGCGAGCGGATCTCCAAGATCCTCGGAAAGCTCGACATGCCGAACACGACCCGGCGGGCAGGGCGTCCGGGACTCGCGTTCGTGGGCGACGCCGCGATGTCGGCCGACCCGGTGTGGGGAGTGGGCTGTGGGTGGGCCTTCCAATCCGGCGAGTGGCTGGCCGACGAGCTCGCGCCGGCTCTCGGCACCGGATCCTCTGAGGCGGACATCGACGCCGCGCTCGAGCGCTATCGCAGACGCCACCGGAGCCGGTTGCTGGGCCATTTCCTGATGACATCGGACTACGCGACCGGACGGCGGTTCAATCCGATTGAGCGGATGCTGTTCTCGGCCGCGGCCAAGGACGCGCGAGTTGCTGACGAGTTCGCTGCGTTCGGCGGGCGATCGGTCCGGCCGAACGACCGCGAGTTCGCGCGCCTCGTCGGGCGCGCGATCAAGGTCAGCGCGCGCCGAGGCGACGGGGCACAGGCCCAGCCGCTGTCGGGCGGGCACGCGGACGGGACGCCGACGCCGGCCTGCGTTACCACGACGAGGCCGACGATCGACGGGCTCGTCACCCCCGTGTCGTCGGTCGGCGACCAAGCCTCGGCGGAGGCGGTCGTGTTCGTCCACGGCAACCCGGGCTCGCGCCGCGACTGGGATGACCTGCTGAGTCGGGTCGCGCCGTTCGCGCGCGGAGTGGCGCTCGACATGCCGGGGTTCGGGCGCGCCGAGCGGCCGCGGGAGTTCAGTTACACGGTCGAGGGCTACGCGCGCTTTCTTGGGTCCGCGCTCGACGAGCTCGGGGTCGCGCGCGCACACCTCGTGCTCCACGACTTCGGTGGCCCGTGGGGTCTCGAATGGGCCACCGCCAACCCCGACCGGTTCGCGAGCGCCGTGCTGATCAACACCGGCGCACTCCTCGACTACCGGTGGCACTACCTGGCGAGGATCTGGCGCACGCCGGTGGCCGGTGAGGCGTTCCAGGCGACCACCACCCGCTCAGGCCTACGGATGGCACTGCGCCATGGCAACCCCCGCGGCCTCCCACGCGCGTTCGTGGATCGCATGTACGACCACGTTGATGCCGGGACTACTCGCGCGATCCTGAGCCTGTACCGCGCGACCGACGACCCGAGCGCCGTCGGGCGCAGGCACGCCGAGGCGCTGGCACGGCTCGACCGCCCCGCGCTCGTCGTGTGGGGCGCTCACGATCCGTACCTCCCGGTGGCACAGGCGGAGCGCCAGCGGGAGACGTTCCCGAGCGCCGAGATCGCGATCCTCGAGGACAGCGGACACTGGCCGTTCGCCGACGATCCCGACGCCGTCGGGCGTCACGTCGAGCCGTTCCTGAGGACGGTGGTCGCCGGCGAGCGACCCGCCGGGGTGTAGCCCCGACCCTAACCCTGCTCTGCGTACTCGGCCAGCTCGGCCAGCTCGACCGCGGCGCCGAGTGCCTTGACCATCCGCCCGGCCGCGGCCACGACCCGAGTGGTGCCTACGATCGGCGCGACGGCCGCGAGGACGCCCGAGACCTGATCGCTGGTGACGCCGACCTCGCCGGCGGCGCCGAGGTTCAGCAGGTACGAGGCGGGCGGAGCGTCGACGGCGACGAGCGCCGCCACGCGGACGAGCATGAGCGTGTCCGCGTCGAGCGTCGACGTCTCCATCGAGTCGACGGTCATCCTGCCGAGCAGGTCGAGGATTGGGGTATCGGATGATTCAGCGGACATACGGGTTCCTCTCGTTCGGTTCGATGGCGCGCGGTGCAGCTTGCACCCGAACGGACGCGCGGTCGTCATCCGATTTGGGTGAACCGGGACGAGGCGTCGCGTGCGAACCTGAACTGTGAGCCCGACCTCGCTCGAGGATCTCGATCGCCGCGAGCGGCGGCGGGTGGTGGGGCGCTCCGCCTTCCGGATCGTCGTCAGCATCGTGGTTCTGTTCGCGCTCTACTGGAAGCTGCCGGTGGCCGACCGGACCGGCGTCGGGACATTGCTCGAGCTATTCGTGGGGCTGATCATCTTCGGTGCGGTGCTCGGCTGGCAGGTTCTGAAGATCATGGGGGCCGAGCATCCCGAGCTCCGCGCTGCCGAGGCGCTCGCGGTCGCCGTGCCGATCGTGCTGATCGTGTTCTCGTTCACCTATCTGTCGCTGTCGCACGCGCAGCCGGGGAGCTTCTCCGAACCCCTCAACCACGTCCGGGCCGTGTACTTCGTGATCACCGTGATCAGCACGGTCGGGTTCGGCGACATCACGCCGAAGACGGACGCGGCGATGATCGTCGTCTCGTTCCAGATCATGCTCGACCTCGTACTGCTGGTCGGGATCGTCCGGGCCGTGTTCTTCGCCGCTCAGGTCGGGGTGCGCCGGCGACAGACCGAGCGCGACGCGGCTAGGACCGGGACCATCGCTTCAGAACCAGGAACCGAAAGTCAAAGCTGAGCCGGCCTTCGCTGCCGACCACGAACACGCTGCGGATGCCGACCACGAGGTAGCCGATCACCGCAATCCTCGGGAACACGAACACGCCGAACACGATCGCCATCACGTATAGGGCGGTGCTCACCCAGGCGCGCCATCCCTTCGCGTGCGGTCGGGGCTCGGTTGCGACAGTCGGCGCGGTGTCCGCGCCGAACTCGAGGTCAGGGCGCGACTCGGCGTAGAGCACAGCCCGCCTCAGCAGGAGTTCGATCACGAGCGCGGCGGCGCCGTAGAACGCGACCGCGGTCCGCTCGGCACTTTCGCCCGTGTGCAGCGCCTCGGCGAGCACGCTGGTCGGGAACGGCAGGAACGCGGTGGCCATCAGCAGCAGCAGGTTCAGGCGCAGCAACGTCGCGTCGATATAACGCAGCCGCGAGAACAGATTGTGGTGGGCGAGCCACACGCTCCCGACCGTCGTAAAGCTCGTCACATAAGCGAGGTACGCCGGCCACTCGTTTGCTAGGGCCTTACGGAGATGCTCGAAATCCGTGACCTTGATGTCGAGCACGAGCAGCGTTATCGCGATCGCGAACACGCCGTCGCTGAACGCCTCGACGCGGCCCGTGTCCCAGCGTTGTACAACTGGTTTGTCGCCGGCGCCGGCCGGCCTCACCTCATCGGCGGCTGCCATAGACGGCGGCCGCGGTCACGACGGACAGGGCGACGAGCAGGCCGAGTGCGCTGACCCAGGTGATCCCGAATTTCTTGTGCACGTGGATCGCGTAGGCGAGGAAGCCGGCCGGGATCGCGATCGAGAGCGCGAGTCCCGCGGCGGTGATCGCCTGTCTCCCGCGCGGAACACGCGCTCGCCACCCGCGGCCGGGTTCGGGCGGGGGCTGCGCCGTGGCCTCCTGGGTGGCGTAATACGCGCGTGCCTGCCGGAACAACTGCCGGGAGTGCGTCTCGCAGCCCCACGCCATCATGATCATGAACGTCACCGGGAAGATCCACGTGATCGCCCACAGGGCCACAAACGCGAGTGCACCGATCGCGTCCCGCATCCGGACGCGCCAGCCGCTGTGCGGCTCACCGCTCGGCGGGCCGATGAACCCGCCGAACACGAGCAGGCGGCGTCCGCACTCGATCCATAGTCGCAGCGACCGGCGATGTTCCGGCTTGGGGGGCATGCCCATTGCCTCGACTGCGAGCAGACCGTCCTGTGCCTCGCGCGTCGACGGATACACACCGCGAAGCGACAATAGCTCGGCCGCGGTCTCCAGGATGCCCGGATCGCGGCCGTACAGCGCCGCGAGTCGTAGGTTCATGCGGGCCTCCTGCCACAGGTAGTTCATGTACCCAGGGACGAGCGCGAGATAGAACGGCGTGCCCGCGACCATCCCTTGCAGACGCGCGATCCTCGCGGTCTGCGTCCCGAGCCCGTCGACTACGTCGTGCAGATCGCCGTCGGGGTGGGCGGCTCGCGCCGCCTGCGCCCACTCGAGCGAAGGCTCGGCCAGGCGGTGGACGGCCTGCAGCGTCAAACGCTCGCAGATATGCTCCGGGTCGCGATACGCGACCCTGACCATCTGCCTAGGCGCGTCGGTGACGACGCGGACGCCACGGCGATCAGCGCCGCCTCCGTCCTGCTCGGTGGCGTCCGGGTCCGTCATCCCCCGGCGTCGGCGAACACGGTGCCCCAGTCATTCTTGATGCTGACCACGGTCCAGCCGTCCTTGCCTGCCCGCTCGAGCGACTTCTCGGCGCCGGCGGTGTAGTCGAACTCGCGCTCCGGGTCGTCGTGCAGAAGCAGCAGGCGAAGGCCCGGCCGGGCTTTGGTGCCGGCGTAATGCAGCATCGGGATGTCGCCGTTCGAGTTTCCGCCGGCGACCACCGGCCGCCGACCGACCCGGCTCCAGATCCGCACCGGCTTGGTCGGCCCGTCGTCGAACACATCGGGCTGGGCGAGGTACACGAGCGTGCCCCCTTGCTCGTCCTCCTGGTAGCTGAGCGCATTCGAGCTGCCGATAACGCGTTCGGCGGGAATCCCGTAGATCTCCTCGGTCACCGGCCGCATGAAGTCGCGGTCGCCGCCCGAGGCAATGTAACTCGTGAAGCCGTTCGTCTCGAGGTAGCGGAGGAGCTCGATCATCGGAAGGTAACCGCACTCGCGGAACCTGCGCTCGAGGGTTGGGTGTGGAGCGCTCAGGAACGCGTTTGCAGCGTCACCGTACGCCTCGACCGTCACGCCGGCGAACGCGCGCAGGATGCCGCCCATCAGCACCTTCAGGTCGTTGTCGTCACCGTGATAGTGCTTGGTCATGATCGCGCCGAGCCATTCGTAGTCGCGCTCGTACGCGGCCTTCCACGGCTGCCGGTCGCGGAGCGCGACGTCGGTCTCGCACATCTCCGCGAGCCGATGCAACACGAACCCGAGCTCGATCGGCATCGGCTTCTCGCACCACAGCGTTCCATCGTTGTCGAACACCGCGACACGCTCGCGCGGAGGGACGTAGCCGGGGCCGCCCTCGCGAGTCACCTGTTCGACGAAGTCGACAATCGCCTGGCGTGCAGGCGTGTCGTTCCAGGACTCGAGTGTCGCGTTCACCGTGTCAGCAGTCATGTGTCAGTCCCGTGCAAACGCCATCCGCGCCTCCTGCGCCAGGTCGACGAACGGCTGGCCGCTGACGTCGATGATCGCCTTGTGGATCGTGCCGCCAGCGAACGCCCACGGATAATCGCCGGGATAGTCATCGGTGACGGGCTCGGCGCTCTCCTTTCCGATGTTCAGCCCCTCTCCGGCGATCGAGAACTTCCCGGGCTGGGTCTTTATCTGCCCTTCGCCGACCGCTTTGTCGCGGATGTGCAGCGTCAGCGTTCCGTGCGCCGGCATCGAGTCGCCGTCTCGCTCGAACGACGCCGACAGCACGACGTGGCCGGTCGGCACGGGCTCGGTGGACTCGACGATCTGCTCCTCGAGACCGACCCAGTTGTAGACGTACTTGAGCTTGCGGTCCTTGATGTACAGCGCGTGGCCGCCGAACCGCGATCCGTGCGAGAACAGCACCCCGCCGGCCTCCTCGGTGTCGATCGTGGCCTCGACCGCGATCGTGTAGGAGCGGTTGCGGATATTCGGCGCGACCGACTCCGGGATCTCGGAGCCAGCCGGGTAATACGTGTACCGGCTCCGTGGTTTCGAGAGCTGGGGCCGCTCGGTGGTGATGATCTCGAGCGCGTTGCGATTCTCGAGCGGGAGCGCCTGGTAGCGACCGGCTTCCATCCACCACAATCCGATCAGCTCCTGGACCTTGTCCGGATGCTCGGCGGCGAGATCATGGCACTCGGTCGGGTCGTTCTCGGTGTCGAACAGTTCCCAGCGCTGGGTCGAGTACTCGGCCCACATGTCGGGTGCCGCCGGCGTCACCGACGCGGCCTTCCAGCCCTGGTGCCAGATCGCCCGGGTGCCGCCCATCGAGTAGAACTGCATCTGCTTGTCGGTCTTGGCGTCGGCGTCGCCGAACGTCGCGGCAAAGCTGACGCCCTCGATCGGATACTGGGTGTAGCCCTTGACCACCTCGGGCGGCTCGACGCCGAGGCACTCGTAGATCGTCGGCACGATGTCGACGGCGTGCGCGAACTGGCGCCGGACGCCCGTCTCGGTGATCTTCGCCGGCCAGGACACGATCATCGGGTCGGCGGTGCCGCCCTCCCAGTTTCCGTAGCGCTTCCATAGCTTGAACGGGGTGTTGAACGCGCACGCCCAGCCCGTCGGGTAGTGGTTGTACGTGGCTGGGGTCCCGAGGACGTCCAGGTACTTCAGGTTGTTCTCGATCTGGTCCGGGATCCCGTTGAAGTACGCGTTCTCGTTGACCGATCCGTTCGGGCCGCCCTCGCCGGATGCGCCATTGTCGGACACGAGCACGATCATCGTGTTGTCCAGCTGGCCGCTCTCCTCGAGGTAGTCGAGCAGCCGGCCGATCTCGTGGTCGGCGTGGCTGAGGAACCCGGCGTAGACCTCGGCCATGCGAGCGAACAGGCGCTTCTCGTCGTCGGACAGCGAGTCCCAGGGGCGGACGGTGTCGGCCTCGGGCCATCCCTTGGACCCGTCCGTGCTCCTCTCATCGAGGTACGGGTTGATCGGCGACAGCTCGGCCTGCTCGGTGACGATGCCCATTCTCTTCTGGCGCTCGAACACGATCTCGCGGTAGGCCTCGTAGCCCATGTCGAACTTGCCCTGGTACTTGTCGGCCCACTCCTTCGGGGCGTGATGGGGCGCGTGGCACGCGCCCGGGCAGAAATAGAGGAAGAACGGCTTGTCGGGTGCGATGGCCTTCGAGTCCTGGATGAACGACAGGGCGCGGTCGGTCAAGTCCGTGGTCAGGTGATAGCCCTCATCGGGCAGTGCCGGCTGCTCGATCGGGTGGTTGTCGTAGACCAGGTCGGGATACCACTGGTTGGTTTCGGCGCCCAGGAACCCATAGAAGCGCTCGAACCCGCGGCCGACCGGCCACTGGTTCTTGATCGACGCGAGGTTCATCTCGTCCTCGGGCGTCAGGTGCCATTTGCCGGTCATGTATGTGTTCCACCCCCGATCGCCGAGCACCTCGGCGATCGTCCCGCACTCGAAGGGCACGTGGCCGTTCGAGCTCGGGAAGCCCGATGCGGCCTCGGTGATCGTCCCCATTCCGTTCGTGGTGTGGTTGCGGCCGGTCATCAGGCACGAGCGCGTCGGTGAGCAGAGCGCGGTCGTGTGGAAGTTCGTGTACACCAGGCCACGCTCGGCGATCCGGTTGATGTTGGGGGTCTCGATCATGCCGCCGAAGGGCTCCATCGCCGAGTAGCCAACATCGTCCAGCACGACGTAGAGCACGCTCGGGGTCCCCTCCGGCGCGATCGGCTGCGTGTACGGGCCCCAGTCCGGGACCGAGTTCGTCACGTCGACGTTGATGACTCCCTTGAACGGCTTCGCCATCGATCTGCCTCCCAAGTCGCTTTCCGGGTTCGCCGGCATCGGCGAGTCTCCGACGCGCGGGTCCTGGCTGCATCACCCCAATCGGGTGAGCGACGCGCGGGGCGTCACTGGCTGAGCCGTCCGCCGTTGACGAGCAGCGTCTGTCCAGTGATGAACGCGCTCTCGTCTCCGATCAGGAACGCGACCGCGCCGAGGAGGTCGGCCGGTTGCCCGAGCCGGCCGAGCGGCGTACGGGCAACGTCGTACTGGTCCGCGGGAGTCATGGTCGTGCTCCCCTCGGTGGGGATGAACCCGGGCGCGAGCGCGTTGACCCGGATTTGCGATGGGCCGAGCTCACGAGCGAGAACACGCGTCAGGCCGACGATTGCTGCCTTCGAGGTGACGTAGTGCGCGAGGCCGGCCGAGCCCGAGAACGCGACCTCCGAGGCCATGTTGACGATCGACCCGCCGCCGGCGTCGCGGAGCAGCGGGACGGCGGCCTTTGCGCACAGCCACGTGCCCTTGACGTTGACCTCGAGCACCCGGTCCCACTCGTCATCGTCGATCTCGTCGAACGGCCGGCGAGGGAGGCCCTCGACGATCGCGGCGTTGTTGACGAGTGCGTCGAGGCCGCCGAGGATGCCGGCAGCAGTGGCGGCGAGGGCGCGCGTCTGCTCGGGGTCGCTCACGTCAGTGGTGACGACGTGGATGTCCAGGCCCTGGTCGCGAGCCTGGTCGACCGTGGCACCGAGGCGGTCGGCGCGGATGTCGGCGGCGAGCACATGGGCGCCGAGGCCGGCCAGGTGCAGCGCGAACTCCCGTCCCAGGCCCTGCCCGGCGCCGGTGACGATCACGCGTTTGTCCGCGAGCCGGCGCTCGCTCATCGCGCCGCCGCGACCGCGGCCTCGCCCTCGAGCCGGAGTGCGCGAGCGATCTCCTGGTAGCAGTTGTAGCTCGATCCCCGGCCGATGCCCGGGCCCGAGTGCAGGTTGGCGGAGCAGTCGTAGAGGTTGTCGAGAAACAGCCGGTACCCGGTCAGCTCCGGGATCGGGCGGAAACGGCCGAGCTGGGAGGCGATCGTGCTCCCGCCCGAGTAGCCGCCCTGCACCAGGTTCGGACGTTCTCGCTCGATGTCTTGCGGTGTGTACACGCGCGTCGCGATCACGTTGTCCCGAGTCATGTTCTGGGCGTAGCGTGCCCACTTGCGCATCAGGTTGTCGGCGAACCGGTTCTTGACCGCTCGCCATTCGCTCTCGGAGAACCTGCGCCGCGGAGCCGAGAACTCCTCGACGCCGACGATGTGCCGGCCTTCGGGCGCGCGCGTTCGGTCCCACAGGCTGTCGACCGAGCAGAGCACGTACGGACGCTCGGCGAAGCCGCACGTGAAGATCTCGGGCTGGTAGCGAAGGTGCAGGTAGTCGAGGTCCTTCGGTCCCCAGTAAAGGCGCGGCTGCGAGCCGACTCCCGGGTTGTCCTGTTCGGCGACGTACTCGGGCGGTTCGTGCACGGCGACGTTGGCCCACAGGAGCTGGCCGCGGTCGTAGTTGATGTTGCCGATACGCCGGCGCAGGCCAGCGCCGATCTCGACGTCCCGGAGCAGACGGAGCACGGTCTGTCCGAGCCCGAGGTCGCTGACCACCAGCTCCGCATCGATCCGCGCGCCGTCAGACAGCTCGACTCCGGTGGCGCGCCCATGCTCGGTGACGATCCGGTCTACCTCGGATGACGTGACGTATTCGACGCCACGCTTTCTGCCGGCGGAGACAAGCGCGTCGGTGATCGCCTGGCTGCCGCCCACCGCGATCGCGGCCGGCTCGAACGACAGCGTAAGAGGAATGCAGTGGATCAGGCCCTGGAGCCCCGGAACGTCGTCGGGGAAGCAGCCGGTCGACGTCGTCGCGGCACGCATGAACAGGATCTGCAGCTCGGGGCTCTCGAAGAAATCCTGGGCAAGCTGCCTGAGCGTCATGACCTGGTGGACGGGCTCGATCATTCCGCCGGGCACGTCGAGCAGCTCCTCGAGCGGGTCCGGGGTGCCCCACGGCGGCGGTTCACTGAACCGGTGGCGGCGGAACGCCTGCTTCCAGTGGCGCTCGTAGACGTCTAGCAGCCGAAGGTACGTATTGGCGTCGGGCCTCGAGAAGCGCGCGATCTGTTCCCGAGTCCGTTCGATGTTGTGATCGGAGCGCTCCTGGCGGCCGGTGGCTGCGTCGACGACGCGCGAGGCGGAGAAGCCGATGAACGAGGACCCGTCGTCGAAGATCATGCCCTCGTTCTGTTCCGGGAACACGTACTCGAGCCCTTCGTCGCGGAGAGCGAAGTCGCGGTACGCGGGGTGGCCGTAGAACCGGGTCCAGTGGCTGCAGTGGTTCATGGTGAACCCGGGCGCCGGGCCTTCGCTCGAGCACGCCCCGCCACCGAGGTGGGCGGTCCGCTCGAGCACCAGCACCGACATCCCGGCCCGCGCGAGGTAGGGGGCGATGATCGTCCCGTGGTGGCCGCCGCCCAGTACGACCGCGTCGTAACGCGCGTCGCTCATCGCGGCATCACGAGAGGATCGTCACGGTGCCGGTATTGCCGTCGACGAGCAGCCGGTCGCCGGTCTTGATCCGGCTCGTGGCGTCGCCGGTCCCGACCACCGCCGGCAGCTTGTACTCGCGCGAGACGATCGCGGCGTGGGACATGATCCCGCCGATATCGGAGACCGCGGCGGCGATCGTGCCGAAGACCGGCGTCCAACTCGGCGAGGTCACGGGGGCCACAAGGATCTCTCCAGGTTGTAAGTCGCTTAGCCGTTCGACGTCGAGGATCACCCGCGCCGGTCCCTCGGCGGTCCCGGACGAGCCGGCGAACCCGGTGATCGTCGCGCCGGCATCTTTGTCGCGCGCTGCCCACTCGTGCACGCGTTCGGTTGTGATCCCCCACAGCATGATCGTTGCCGGCTCGGTGATCGCATCGGGGACGGCGCCGAGCGCCGGCGGTGGCGTGAACCGTCGCATCGCCTCCATGATCCGCTTGCGTTTCTCCACTATCGGTGGCCAGTAACCAGGCCCGCGGCCCTCGGATCCCGCGGCCCACGCGAGCCGGAGATCGACGAGCGCATCCGAGATCTCGTGGCGCTGGAGGTAGAAGATGTCCTCGGCGTCGTCGATGAACCGGTGGCGCGCGAGCAGCGCCCCGAACTCCCGGACCTTGTTCCAGAAGATCGTGTGGTACCAGTGCTCGACGTAGAAGTTGTGACTCTCCACGTAGGGGAACACGAGGCGCGCGAGGCCGAGGTTCTGGTCGAATGCCGCGATCACTTCGTCGTCGTCGAGCAGCGCGCGGTGGTCGGCGCTGATCTGGTCACGCTCGGCGCTGACTTCCGCGAGCGGGCGGCTCAGGTCGTCGCCGGCTTCGAGGCGCTCGATGTAGTTCCCCAGATAGGCGAGCGGGACAGCTGGATCGTCGATCCAGGAGCGGTGATGGTGGTAGAAGCCGTTGCCGTTGGAGTAGTAGAACCACGGAGTCTTGACCGCTTCCCACTCGGCGAGCCACTCCTGGCCCGGCGCACTGCTCGCGAGAGCGGTGCGGAGCGCGTCCTCCGATTCGGCGGTCTTGATCGCGTCGGCGATCCCCAGCTCGACCGCCGCGGCGGCGAGACGTCCGAGCTCGCTGTCGGAGCGGAACAGGACGACGTCGATCCCGCTGACCATCTTCGCAATCGTCTGATCGGGGATGTCGGGGAAGCTCTGCTTGCACAGCTCGTAGAACACGAGGTACGCCGCGTACCCAAGGTTCAGGAACTCGAAGTGGTACTGCCAGATCCGGTCGACGCTCTCGAGCAGGCGGTCATAGGCCACCAGCAGCGTGTGAGCTGAGCCGATCCCGCGTCCCTCGGTGACGACCGCTGCGTCCTCGATCTCGGGCAGGTCCGGAACCTCGAGCGCCCCGATCTCGGCGATCGTCTCCTGCACCTTCGTCTGCCAGCGTTCGTAGAGCTCGTCCCAGTTCTGGAAGTAGAACCCGGCACGCTCGCCGAATAGCTGCGCGCGCCGGCCGATCTCGGCCTCGTCGGTCACGGCGTTCGCGCTCATGTAGACCCAGCCGTAAAGCACCCGATGGTCGATCCCGAGCGCGGGGGGGACCGCGAAGATGCGCGTGTTGGCCTGGCCGAGGCACATGTACGGCGAATCGGCGGTCACGAAGTCGAACGGGAACATCGGCTCGGGGAAGTGCATGCCGTCCCGGAACCAGCCCCGCGCCTCCTCGGACTCACGCCGTTCCTCGCTGAACAGCGCGTAGTACGGGTACATCGACTCCCATCCGTCGCATCCTTCGGGGACCGGCAGCTCGAACGGGCTCGAGAAGCCGCGGACCCCGGGTTCTGTAGTCGCCATCTGCCTCTCCTCTCTCTTGGGCCGGTGACCGACCTTACGGACGTCAGCGTGACACGGCCAAGAGAGATTCTCGCTGCTGTGAGAGGCAGCGCCTATCATGCGCCGGCATGGAACTCCGGCAGCTTCGTTCGTTCGTCGCGGTCGCGGAGGAGCTTCATTTCCGCCGCGCGGCCGACCGGCTCCACCTCGCCCAGCCGAGCGTGAGCCAGCAGATCCGGACGCTCGAGGCCGAGCTCGGCGTGCAGCTGTTCGAGCGCAACCGCCGTGGCGCGGTGCTGACGCCGGCGGGAGCTGCTCTGCTCGGCGAGGCGCGCGAGTTGCTGACTCGCGCGGACCGAGCCGCGGCGGTCGTGCGCGCCACCGGCGCCGGCGAGCGGGGACGCCTGCGGATGAGCCTGACGCGGTCGCTGACCGGTGGCGTCGCGGGCGCCATCGTGTCCGCCTTTCGCGCACAGTACCCGGACGTCGAATTGGTCCTCAGCCTCGGCACGACGATGCTGCACGTCGAGCAGCTGCGCGCCGGCGAGATCGACGTGGGCTTCGTCCGGCCGCCCCTGGAGGAACCGGGACTCGACGAGTTGTGGCTGGGGCGCGAGCCGATGGTTTGCGTCCTCCCGCGTGGGCACAGGCTCACGCGTCGAACGACCGTTCGCCCGCGGGATTTGCGTGGCGAGCCGCTCGTGTGGTGGCCCGAGGAGCACGGCCCCGGCGCATGGCGGGAGGTCCGCCGCGAAGTCTGTGGCGATCCCCCGTGGCCACCGCTCGCCCGAGCCGAGCCCGAGGAGGAACGGATCGTGTCCGCCGTCGCCGAGGGCGCCGGCATCTCGTTCATCATGCTCGAGCGCTCGCGGAGCCTGCGGATTCCGGGCGCCGTGTACCGCCGTTTCGCGCCACCGGAGCCGACGATGGGGATCGCGATCGCGTGGCGCCGCGGCGACGATCTGCCGACGCTGGAGCGGTTGCGAGAGCTCGCCGCTGAGGTGGCGCGCGGCGAGGGCGCTATCCGAAGCGGTTGATGGAAGACCGGCGATGAGCGCCGTGGCCTCGTCGCCGGATGCGCCGCCCGGCTCGGGCGCCAAGGTTCTTCGGTTGGTCGTCGTGGGCGGCCTGCTCGGCGTGCCGGCGGCGCTGCTCGCGGCGGTGTTTCTGGCGATCGTCCACGATCTGGAGCACTGGCTGTGGACCGACCTGCCGAACGACATCGGGACCACGACGCCACCGTGGTACCTCGTGATCGGCCTGCCGGTCGTGGGCGCGGCGGTATGCGCCGTGGCCCGGATCGTCCTACCCGGGGACGGCGGGCGGTCACCTTTGAAAGGGTTGACCGGAGACGGGCCGACGCCACTCGCGTATGCGCCGGGTATCGCTTTGGCGGCTTTGGGCACGCTGTCGTTCGGAGCCGTGCTGGGGCCCGAGGGTCCGCTGATCGCGCTCGGCTCGGTCGCGGGGCTGGCCGTCGCGACCTTGGCTCGTGCGGGGAAGCGCGAGAGCGCGGTCCTGGCGGCCGCCGGATCGTTCGCGGCGATCGCGGCGCTGTTCGGCGGTCCGATCGTCGGCGGGCTGATGATGGTCGAGGGCGGGGTCGGGCTCGGCGCGGCGCTGATCCCCACGCTGATCCCGGGGTTCGTCGCCGCCGCCAGCGGCTACGTGCTGTTTATCGGCCTCGGAAGCTGGGGCGGCCTGAGCTCGCAGGCGATCGCGGTGCCCGGGCTGCCGCTGTACCAGGGCACGCACGTGCTCGACCTGCTCGTCGGGATCGGCGTCGGCGTTTGTGCGGCGGTCGTGGTTTCGTCTGTGCGGCGGTATGCGGGCGTTGTCGAGTTGCGCGGTCCGTCGCGGTTCAGCATGCCGGCCATGTTGCTGCTCGGCGGGCTCGCGGTTGGGCTGCTGGCGCAGATCGCGCAGTGGCTCGGCGCGAACTCCCAGGACGTGTTGTTCTCCGGCCAGTCCGGGATCCCTGACCTCATCGCCCAGACCTCGACCAAGATCGTCCTGATCTTGCTGGTGGCGAAGGGCGTCGGCTACGCGATCAGCCTCGGCTGCGGGTTCCGGGGCGGGCCGGTGTTCCCGGCCATATTTTTGGGCGTTGCGCTGGCCACGCTCTGCGAGGTGTGGTTCGGGATCTCGCCCACGCTGGCGGTCGCCGTCGGAACCGCCGCTGGGATGACGGCCACTTCGCGGTTGATACTCACGCCGATCGTGTTCTCGGCGCTGTTGGTGGGTCACAACGGGGCGGACACGGTATCGGCGGCGGTGCTGGCGTCGGCGGCGGCGTGGTTGACGCTGGCCGCGTTGGACGGGCGTCGCCGCGGGGCTTGTTGAACGGCGGGCGGCTGGGAGGGGCGCGCTGGGTTGGGCTCCGCGGGGCGCCTCGCCGCCTTCTCACTCAAATACACGCGGATTTCAGGACCGATAACCGCTCACTCGGCACACCGCGTGGGCCGAATGCGTATTCGTGCCGCTATGACACCGACGCCGGCACACTCGAGCCGGGCTGGGCGCCGAGTGTGCGGTTATCGGGGTTGCCCGTCAGGCTGGGCGCCGAGTGTGCGGTTATCGGGGCTGCCCGTCAGCCCGGCAGGGTCACCCATAGCCGGGGCGCGAGCTTGACCAGGGCTTCGGGATCCAGGTCGCGGACGGTGGCGGCGCCTGAGCGGTCCAGCGCGAGCGAGAGCTCGCGCCACGCCTGCGCCACCGGGGCGACGCGCGCGGTCGGCCCCCAGCCGATCGCGGCTCGGAGCTCGTCGGCGCGCGAGCGCACGTCGTCGGTCGTGAGCGAGCCGAACGGGCGGTTGGCGCCGTCGATGTACACCTGCTGCTCGAGGATCCGCTCGATGTCGCTCATGAGAGCAACGACGCCGCCACCGCGGCCTGGCCGAAACAGATCCCGCCGTCGTTGACCGGGAGGCGTTCGGGCACGAGCACTCGTAACCCGGTGGCGCTGAGCTCCGTCGAGACCGACTCGAGCAGCAGCCGGCTCTGGAACACGCCGCCGGACAGCACCACGACCTCGGTGGCGTGGGCGGCGGCGAGTGTGGTGCACGCCTCGACGGTGGCGCGGGCGATTGTGCGGTGGAAGCGGCGCGCGATCACGCCCGCGCGAACGCCGGCCTGGGCATCCGCGGACACCGCGCGGATTGTCTCGCGTGGGTCGATCACGAGGGGGGTGCCCGACACCGCGATCGGATACGAGCCGCGCTCGCCATGGTCGCACGCGGCCTCGAGCTCGATCGCGGCCTGGCCCTCGTAGTTGATCTCCGCGCGGATGCCGGCGAGCGACGCGACCGCGTCGAACAGGCGGCCCATGCTCGTTGTGCGGGGCGACGCGAGGCCGGAGCGCGCCAGCTCGGCGATCGGCCGCCAGGCCGCCGGCGGCTCGATTCCGCTGGCCACGAGCCAGGCACACGCCATTCGCCACGGTTGTTTGATCGCGCGCGCTCCGCCAGGCAGTGCGACCGGCAGCAGCGACCCCACTCGCTGGAACGAGCGCAGGTCGCCGAGCAGCAGTTCGCCGCCCCAGACGGTTCCGTCGAGCCCGTAGCCGGTGCCGTCGAAGATCGCGCCGAGCGCCGGTCCGTCCTCGCCGTACTCGGCCAGGCACGCTGCCAGATGGGCGTGGTGGTGCTGGACGCCGACGAGCTCGACCCCGTCCAGATCGAGCGCGTACTTAGTCGACAGGTACTCGGGATGGAGGTCGTGGACCACGACCTCGGCCTCGACCGCGAACAGCGCGCCGAAATGCGAGATGCCGTCGGTGAACGAGCGGAGCGTCTCGTAATTCTCCAGGTCGCCGATGTGGTGGCTGACCCAGGCGCGGGCGCCACGCGCCAGGCAGAACGTGTTCTTGAGCTCGGCGCCGCAGGCGAGCAGCGGCCGCCGCGTGCCGGCCCCCGGCAGCGACAGCGCGGCGGGCACGTACCCCCGCGACCGGCGGAGGATGGTGCGTGCGCGCACGACCGAGTCGTCGGTGCGGGTCTGGATGGGGCGGTCGTGGACGAGAAAGAGGTCGGCGATCCCGCGCAGTCGCTCGAGCGCGTCGTCATCGATAAACGCAATCGGCTCGTCCGACACGTTCGCGCTCGTCATCACGAGCGTCTCGCCGATGTCCGCGAGCAGCAGATGGTGGAGAGGGGAGTAGGGGAGCATGACGCCGAGCTCCGGCGCCCCCGGCGCCACCGACTCCGCGACCTGGGCATCGGGCCGCCGCGAACCGAGCACGATCGGGCGCTCAGGGCAGGTGAGCAGCGCCCGCCCCCGGGCCCCGAGCGTGACCAGCGACTCGGCCACCGCCACCGAGGGCGCCATCAGCGCGAACGGCTTGTCCTCGCGGTGCTTGCGTGCCCGCAGCGCTGCCACCGGGCGCTCGTCCCGGGCCAGGCACGCCAGGTGATAGCCGCCGACGCCCTTGATCGCGACGATCGCGCCGTCGGCGAGCGCGGTGGCGGTGGCGGTGACGGGATCGCCTGAAGCAGAGCTTCCGATCAGTCGAGCCGAGGGTCCGCAGACGGGGCACGCGTTCGGCTGGGCGTGGAACCGCCGGTCGGCCGGGTCGTCATACTCGGCTCGGCACGCCGCGCACATCGCGAACGACGCCATCGTCGTCAGCGGCCGGTCGTAGGGCACACCGCGGACGATCGTGAACCGCGGACCGCAGTTCGTGCAGTTGATGAATGGGTAGCGGAAGCGGCGGTCGGCAGGATCGAACAGCTCGCGGAGGCAGTCGTCGCACGTGGCGGTGTCCGGGGTGACCGGCGCGTCGGGCACTGCGCCGCCGACGCTCTCGCGGATCGCGAACCCGGCGTCTCCGCACGGCGAGCGGTCCTCCACCAGCACGTCCTCGAGCACGGCCAACGGTGGCGCCTCGGACGGCAAGCGCGCAACGAAGCGGTCTAGCGCCGCCGTGCTGCCCTCTACCTCGATCAGCACTCCATGAGCATCGTTGAGCACGAACCCACCGAGCGAGAGTTCGTCCGCGAGCCTGTAGACGTAGGGACGGAACCCGACGCCCTGCACGGTGCCGGTCACGCGCACCCTCAGCCGCGCGCGACCGATCGCGGTCATCCCACCAGCTCCACGAGCGCGTGGTAAGCGCTCGCTTGGGCCTCCTGGATCCGCGGGATGTGCTCGGAGCGGGTGATCACGACGTGGTCCGCGAGGCCCTCGCCGGCGACTCGGCCGCCGTCGTAGCCCACCATCGCGATCGTCACGAGACCGCGCCGCCGAGCTTCGTCCAGCGCGTGGATCACGTTGCCGGAGTTCCCCGACGTCGACAGCGCCAGCAGCGTGTCGCCGCTCCCGCCGTACGCGATCACCTGTCGGGAGAAGATCGCCTCGACGCCGATGTCGTTCGCGATCGCGGTCAGGATTCCCGGATCCTCGGTCAGATCGATCGCGGGGTGGCCGCGGGCGCGGAGGTCCGCGACGACATCCATCGCGTCGGTCGCGGATCCGCCGTTCCCGAGCGCCAGCAGCTTGCCGCCTCCGTCGAAACTCGCTCGCACCGCAGCGGCTGCGCTCTCAAGTACCGCCGCGTTGTCGGTAAGCGTCTGCTCGCGCAACGCGCCAACCTCCTGGGCCTTCATCAGCACCGACCGGCGCACATCCTCGAGGACCGCGTCGAGATCGCTCTCGCGCTCGTCGAGGAACGGATAGAGGAAGCTCGACGCTCCGGCATCATGCGCCCGGCGCTCGGTTCGCCCTGAAAGCAGCCCCCGGTGCTCGAAGAACACATGCACGAGCTCCCACAGCACATGATAGAGCGTCTCGATCAGCTCTTGGCGGACATACGGATCGGAAGTCGGCGGCTCGAACTCCCACTCGGCGCCCGCCGGCGCGAACGCGATCGTCAGACATCCGCGGCCGCACGCGACCGCGATCCCTTCGCCACAGTCCGGGCCGAAACCCATCGCGATGTCATCCGGCGCGGCGATGAGCGAGACCTGCGCTGCCGGTTCGCCTCCCTCTCCCGCAAACGCAAGGGCCGGCAGCGCGCGCTTGCCGACGATCACCGGGTGCACGAACTCGACCGCGACGTGGCGCGCGTCCGACCGCGCCGCCGGCGTGCCGCCGAACGCGATCAGCCGCCCGCCGCGGGCGAACCGCTCGGCCATCAGATGACACACGCGCGCCAGCCGTTCGGCCGAGTCCTCGAAGAAGCGCGCACCCGACTCCGTACGCTCCGAGAGCAGCGCGGCGACCGTCAAGCAACCACTCCCTCCTGGGCGCGGGCCGCGATCCGCAACAACCAGTCGCGCCAGGCGTCGATGCCCTCACCGGTCCGCGCGCTGAGAACGATCCGCTCGACGTCGGGATGCACCACGTCGATGTTGTAGAGCAGCTTGTCGAGATCGAAGTCGAGATGGGGAAGAAGGTCGATCTTGTTGACGATCACAAGCTCGCACGCCCGGAACATCAACGGGTACTTGAGCGGCTTGTCCTCGCCCTCGGTGACCGCGCTCACCATCACGCGTGCGTCCTCCCCGATCCTGAACTCGGCCGGGCAGACGAGGTTGCCGACGTTCTCGACCAGCAGCAGGTCGATCTCGTCGAGCGGCAGCGCGGGGATTGCCGAGCGCACCATGTTCGCGTCGAGATGGCACTCGCCGCCGAAGCCCGCGCCGGTATTCAGCTGCGTCACCGGCACATGGAGCGAAGCCAGGCGGTCGGCGTCCATCGAGCCCTCGACATCACCCTCGAGCACGCCGACCCGGACCCCGGGCAGGTCGGTCACCACGCGCTCGAGCAGCGTCGTCTTCCCGGCGCCGGGCGCGCTCATGAAGTTGACGACCTTGACTCCGGCTCGGTCGAAATCCGCCCGATTCGCGCTCGCGATCGTGTTGTTGGCGTCGAGCGCGTCCTCGACGATCCTCACCTTGGTGCGATGCATTCGGCCTCCTCAACTTCAATAGCTTCGACCTCGAACTCGTTGCCCGCGGCGATCTCGACGTCGCTGCCGCCGCACGCCGGGCAGCGGAACGCGGGAATCTCGAGCTCCCACGCGTGGCCGCAGGACCGACACGCAAGCCGAGCGTCGATCACCTGCTGCTCGAGCCGCGCCCCTTCGCATACCGTCCCGCGCGCGACGAAGTCGAAGTAGAACGCGAGCGTGTCCGGGATCACCTGCCGAAGTTTGCCAACGCGGAGTTCGACGACCGTCACGCGGCGGCCGCGGGCGTGCTTGACCACCGTGTTGACGATCGCGCTGCTAAGGGAGAGCTCGTGCACCCGCGCGCAGCTCCGCCACCGTGTCGACGACGAGATCGACCGCGCGCGACACCGCGGCCGACACCTGGTCCGACAAACCCCAACCCATCTCCTCAACGTCAGCAGGCTCGCACGCGATGACGACGACGCGCCCCGGCCATGCGCCGACCGACTTGACGAACCGAAGCACCGTCTGTGGATCCATCGCGTGCGGGTTGATCACATCGCCGTCCTCGATTCCGCCCGGGACCGACTCCTCGTCCGGCTCCATCACGTACAGCGTCCCGGGCTCCCCGCCCTGCTTGGACACGTCGACGATCACGAGCGCGTCGTAGCCGCGCATGACCTCGTAGGCGAGATCGAGCCCGCCGGTTCCGGCGTCCATCACGTCGACGCCGGCCGGCAGCGAACGCTCGCCGAGGCGCCGCGCGACCTCGCCTCCAAAGCCGTCGTCCCGGAGCCAGGCGTTGCCGACGCCGGCGATCAGGATGCTCCGCAGTGGCTCGTCGGTCATGTGTCGATCACCTCCACCTCGGGGGCAAAGAAATACAGAAAGCGCCCGGTATCGCGCATCAGGTCCTGGCCCGGGTCGTCGTCGATCGTCACTCCCAGGTGCGTCTTGCCGTCGTAGTCGGTGAGGATCCGCTCGATCGTGGCGCGGCGTCCGTCGAGCATCCGCGCGTGCAAATCAGCGTCCGGGCCCGGTCGGATCACGACCTTCAACCCGCGCGTGAATCGCACGCCGTCGACGATTGCGTAAGGCTGCCCGGCCGCCGGGTCAGGCAGGCCAGGCGGCTCGGTCGGTGGCGCCAGAGTCTCAGGGTCGCGGAGCTCGACGCGCCCATGGAGCGCCATGATGTCCTCCGGCGTCGCCGCCGCGGCGCGCTCGATCATCTCACGCACGGCCGGATCGGCCCGCTCGATCTCTGCGCGCTCCTCGTCGGAGAGCACCTGCACGTGAAGCAGGAGCGCCTCCTCGATTTCGGTCGAGTCGAATAGCCCGCCGCGGCTCTCGGGAGCGATCTGGGGGTGGTCGGGCAACACGTATGTCGTTCCGAGCACGGCGTCGTCGGTCTCGGAGGCCAGCACCGGATACGTGTTGACGCTGGTCGGGGCGGAGTCGAGCGGCGACCGGAACCGCCCGGCCGAGATGCGGACGACGAGCTGAGTGGAGATGAGCGATCGGGCGAGCGCGCCTGCGCGGTCGAGCCCGGCGGGCGCGTCGCGCGTGTTGTGGACGCAGCAGCGCACCACCGCCGAACCGTCGCCGAGCACGTCCGAACGCAGCGTGAGCCGGCCGCCGTCGAACTCCGTCGTGACCCGATCACCGGCGGACACCGGTCCGAGTTCGAGACGGCACTCCGTGGCCCGGTGGCGGTCGCCGCTCGGAGCCAGGTACCGGAGCGTCGCCGAAAGCGTTGCGCTCGAGTCCGCGGGATCGGCAACGCACTCCAGCCGCGCGTGGTCGAACGCGCCCGCGCACTCGGCCGCGTACGCCGGCGGGTAGACGATCCCGAATGGGGTGGGCGTGGCGTTCTTGGTGGCGCCCGGGGTGTACGGGTACAGCGCGTAGCCCTCCCACAACAGCGACGTGACGAGCTCCTCGAGGCGGTCAGTCATGTTTCAACAGATCGCTGACACACGCGTCGAGTGTCGCAAGACCGCGCGCGAGCTTCTCCCGCTGGAGCGCTTCAAACGTCTGGGAGCGGACCGCGATCCACGCGGTGCCCGGGTAGTAGTGCTCGACCGTCTCTCGCCAGACTGACACCGGCATGCGGTAGTCAATCGACGTCGACCACGGGATCAGCGCCATCTGCAGACCCCCGTCGGCGCCGGGGTAATAGATCATCCCGTTGAAGTGCAGTGCCATCGGTGCCTTGCCGCCGGGGAGTGCGTGGAGGTACTTGGCCGCGGCGAGCTCGAGGTCGTAGTGACACGCGATCGGGACGCTGACCGTCGTCGTCCCGGCGAAGGCGGGTACGAGCACATCGAGCTTGGCCCACACGAGGCTGCGGGTGGTGACCGCCCATCGCTCGGGGGCGCCGAACAGCTCGACGAGCCGCTCGCGCGTGTCGTCGTCATAGCGGCGCCGCGCCGGCTCGATCATCAGCTGGATCGTGAGCGCGACCATGTACACCTCGCGACCGTCGGCCTCGCTCACCTCGAGGTCGATGGTGAGCATCGGCGTGGCCGCGTACTTGACCGGGCGGGCGCCGAGCACGGCGAACTCGAGGTCCGGCGGCGCGTCCGGCAAGGTGGGCTCGATCCGGGGCTCGACCGTCAAGCCGTCGTTGCCTTGGCTCGGAGGCCGTCGAAGAAGCGCTCGACCGCGTCGTGCACGCCGGAGCCTCCCGAAATGCCCTCCCAGTGCGCCTTGACCGTGCCTGTGAGCTCGTAGCAGCGGTCGATCGGCGCGATCACGTACATCGGGGGATCGGCCAGCCGGTTCGCGATCAGGCCCTCGATGTCAGGCTCGAGGCTGGCCAGGACCGGATTGAGCTCGAGCATCCGGGTCCACGAGTCGAAATGGAGCTCGCTCTCGGTCGCGCCGCCGGGACTCGGGTACATCGCGACCACGCACGCGGTGACCGTCGATTCCATGAAGAACGCCAGGCCGATCGGGATCTGAAAGCTCGCCCACAGATCATCGGGGATGTCGAGGCCGGGGAGCCAGAGCGTTCGGTTCCCAGTCGGGCGGTAGTCGCCCTCGCCGGACCGCATAGCCCAGCACGCCTCGCACGCGCACACGATCCGGCGCTCTGAGAGCGCAAGCAGGTGGCGGTGATCCTCCGAAATCCCAATGCCGCACAGATCGCATGCCTCGGTGTCTGGCGAGGGCGACGCGGGTGCGGCACGGGCGGTTGTGCGCGCCAGGCCGCGGAGCCCGGACACCACCCCCGCGCGCCGGCGCGCGTCGTTCATTGCGTGAGCGCCACCTTCACGCGTCCCTCCTCGCGCAGCAGCGGCACTGGTTCGAGCTGGAGACGATCGTCATCCATCGACCGGCCGGCGCGAGGAAGGAAGAACGATCGCGCGCATTCCGGGCACGACAGCGCTCCGGCCAGCAACAGCCCACCGTGCAGCGGTGCGTCGCAGTTCGCGCAGCGGTCGCGGTAGGCCAGCAGGGCACCGTCCACGTTGGCCACGACCAGCTCGCGGCCGACGACGTTGACCGCCGCCAGTGACCCGTCGGCGAGCTCGGCGACCGACTCGACGTCGATCCACATGGATTCCGTGCCCGCGGTGGTCTGGGCGTTCACGCCTTCGACCTCGAGGCCCTCGAGATCGGGCGCAGCTTCTTCGAGCGCTCGCTTGATCGCCAGCTCGAGCGTGACCGAGGACGCCGAGCAGTCAGAGCAGCTCCCTTGGAGGTGGATCCGCGCGATGCCGTTCTCCAGCGAGAGCAGCTCGACGTTGCCGCCGTGGGACTCCATGTACGGCCGGACCGAGTCGAGCGCCTGCTGTACCCGCTGCTCGAGCGGCACCGGGTGCAGGTCGTGGATCAGGAGCAGAGTTGCGACCAACGGGTCATCCAGTAGCGAGGCGGCGATCTGCTCGTCCTGCGGCCGGGCCCCGGACAGCGAGCCGAGGATCCGCTCGAGCCCGGCGCCGTACATCTGCACGATCGCCGAGACCAGCTCCTCGGCGAGCCCGCGCGGGACGGACTCGCCGCAGGCCTCGAGCGCAGCCTGGAGCTCCTCGACTCGCTCGACCAGCTCCTCGGTGTCCATTCGCCTACGCCAGCGCGGTCGGGGTGTGCATGACCTTCCGCACCTTGCCCTTACCGGTGTACATGTGCACGCCGCACGGCAGGCACGGGTCGAACGACCGCACCGCCCGCATGATGTCGATCCCCTTGAAGTTCTCGGGTCCGTTCTCCTCGAAGATCGGGGTGTTCTGGACCGCGTCTTCGTAGGGGCCGGGCGTCCCGTACACATCGCGCGGGCTCGCGTTCCATGGTGTCGGCGGATACGGCTGATAGTTCGCGATTTTGCCCTCCTGGATCACCATGTGGTGCGATAGCACGCCGCGCGCGGCCTCGTGGAAGCCGCAGCTGACCGCGCTGTCGGGGACCTTGAAGCTGTTCCAGCTCTTGGTCCGGCCCGCCTGAACCTCCTTCAACGCACGCTCGAGGTTGTGCAGCGCGATCAGCGCGCTGTACGCCTGGTGATAGGTCCGCGCCCGATCGCGCTCGACCGCGTTGGACTTCTCCGGGACATTCCACTCGAGCTCCATCTCGGGCATGTTCGGGGAACGGGGGAGCACCATCTGAATCGAGTGACCGGTCGCCTTCGCGTAGCCGAAGTCGACCAGGCCGGCCTTGGCCGTGCACCACTGGCGCGCGAAGGGGCCGCCGCCTGTGTCGCAGCAGACGTGGGTGTCGGTGCGCTTGTCGTAGATCCGCGGCGACACGACCCACGTGTACTTGTCAGCGAAGTCGCGCTTCTGCGGGCGCGGGAGCGTGACCTTGTTCCACGGGTGGTTCTTGTCGACCGGGTTGCCAAGCGGGTCGTGGGTGACGAACGTCGGCTCGTTCTCCCAGCCGTCGAAGTACGAGGAGCCGAGCAGGATCCGGATCATCAGGTTGATCTCGACGAGGTCGGTGGAGATCAGCTCACCGCCGATCGCCACACCCGGGGTGATGTAGCGCTTGCGACCCCAATTGGTCATGTTCCGGTAGTCGTAGTCGACGTAGTCGGGGTCGTCGAACGAGCCCCAGTTGACGAGGTTCGTCTCGCGGAAACCGACCATGTCGTAACCCGGCAACTCCTGGAGGAAGAAGTCGTACAGGTCGTCGTGCATCGGCACGCTGCGCTTGACGTAGTCGAAATACCGCATCAGGCGCACGTAGTAGTCGGTGCACGTCTGATGCGTGATGTCGGCGCTGCAGCCGCCCGGCATGATCGTCGACGGATGGGTGTGGCGGCCACCGAACAGGCAGTACATCTCGCGGGTGTAGCGCGCCACATGCAGCGTCTCGAGGTAGAACTCACCCGTGAACGGGTTGAGCGCTCGCATGATGTCCGCGATCGTCTTGTAACCGTGGATGTCCTGACCGGGAGCCGGGGTGTTCTCCGCCTTCGCGAGCAGCGTCGGGTTGGTCTCCTTGACCATCTGCTCGCAGAAGTCGACGTTCGCCATGCAGTCGTTGAAGATTGCGTGGTCGAAGATGTAATCCGCGGTCTCGGCCAGATTGAACGCGAGGTCGCCGAGCGCCGGCGGCTTCACCCCGTAGGCCATGTTCTGGTTCAAGCACGAGCACGTGCAGTGGTTGTCACCACATATCCCGCAGATGCGGCTCGTGATGAAGTGAGCGTCGCGCGGGTCGATCCCTTTCATGAAGATGTCGAATCCGCGGAAGATCATCGAGGTGCTGTAGCACTTGTTGACCCGCTGGTTCGAGAAGTCGATCTCGGTGTGGATGCCGAGGCTGCCCACGATCCTCGTGATGGGATCCCAGGACATCTCCTTGACCATCACCCTGTGCTGTTCAGGCGTCTCAGTCGCCATCTGTCTATCTCCTCAGGATTGGATTTCGGGGGGTGATGAGGTCGATTACCAGCGCTTGACGTAGCCCGTGGTCAGTGTCTTGCCGCGCCGGCGCCATTCCGGTTCGACGTCGTGCTGCTTGGCCATGCGGTGACGGAAGTACTTGACGATTGGGCCGTACGTGTACTTGGTGATGTTCGCGTTGAGCGCGCCCAGCTTGTCCTCGTCCATGAACGGCATGAACTGGTCGGGGAATCCCGGCATCGTGCACGCCATGCAGATCCCGCCGACGTTCGGGCAGCCGCCCACGCCGTTGACCCAGCCGCGGACCGGAACGTTGCATCTGACCACCGGGCCCTTGCACCCGAGCTTGACCAGGCAGCGGTGGTCGGAGCCGTACTCGGTGGCGAACTGGCCCTGCTCCGTGAACCCGGCGCGATTGCAGCTCTCGCGAACGGTGCGCCCGAACAGCCACTTCGGGCGGAGCGCCTCGTCTAGCTCCGGCGCCGGCGCCAGACCCGCGAGATGCAGCGCGAGATATAGCAGCGTCTCGGTCATGTTGTCCGGCTGCGCCGGGCATCCGGGAATGCAGACGATCGGGAGGCCGGCCTTGGACTTCCAGCTCCAGCCGAGGTAGTCGGGCACGCCCATGGCGCCGGTCGGGTTGTTCTTCATCGCCGGGATGCCGCCGTACGTCGCGCACGTCCCGACGGCGACGACCGCGGCCGCCTTCGGCGCGAGCCGGTCGAGCCACTCGTTCATCGTGATCGGCTGGCCGTTGTCGGGGTTCACGGCGAAGCCGGTCCAGTGGCCCTCGCCGTTGATCTCCTCGTTGCCGAGCGAGCCCTCGATCACGAGCACGAACGGGTCGAGCTCTCCCTTCTCGGCGTCGAACCAGGCCTGCGCGTACTCCTGCCCGACGGCGTAGTCGACCACCTGGTTGTGGACGACGACCTTCGGCATGCCGGGGATCGCCTGGAGGATGATGTCCTCGAGGCTCGGATTCGTCGCCGAGGTCATCGCGACGGAATCGCCTTCGCAGCTAAGGCCGGTGGTCATCCACAGCACATGCGCGGTGACGGCCTCGGTCTCCTTCTGCTTCGCATACGGATTCGCCAACGCCGACATTCCGTCTCCTCTCGATCTCACTCAACAGATGCGCGGCAGCGGGTCGCCGACCAGCTGATCCATCACCCGCTTGCCGCCAAAGCTCGTCTCCACCAGGACCATCCCGGGCGGCTCGGTCCGCACCTCGCCGATCTCGGCCGCGGCCTCGCATCCGGGTACTGACCGCATTGCGTGCAAAGCCCGCCCGGCCGCATCGGCGGCGACGAAAGCGACAAGCTTTCCCTCGTTCGCGACGTACATCGGGTCGATCCCGAGGATCTCGGCCGCGCCCGCCACCTCGGGTCGCACCGGGACCTCACGCTCGCGCACGATCATCGCCACCGAGGAGGCACGCGCCAGCTCGTTCAGGACGGACGCGACGCCGCCACGGGTCGCGTCGCGAAGACACCGAAGCTCGGGGCCCACGGCCTCGAGCAGCGCATCGACCACGGGCCACAGCGACCGCGTGTCGGACTCGATCTCCGCGTCGAGGTCGAACTCGCCGCGGGCCAGCATGATCGCCGTCCCGTGCTCGCCGATGCTCCCCGACAGCAGGATCCGGTCCCCGGGTTTCAGGGCCGAGGGTGACAGGCGAGCCCGCGGGTCGCGGCGGCCGATCCCGGTTGTGCACACATACATGCCGTCGGCGTGGCCCCGTTCGACGACCTTGGTGTCCCCGGTGACGATCTCGACGCCGGCATTCCGGGCCGCGCGTGCGATCGCCTCGACTTCGGCTTTCAAATCCTCGGCCGTCAGGCCCTCCTCGAGAATCAGCGACAGGCTCAAAGCGAGCGGCCGGGCGCCGGCCACGGCCAGGTCGTTGACCGTCCCATTGACCGCGAGCTCGCCAATCGAGCCGCCCGGGAACCGCATCGGCTTGACCACGTACGAATCGGTCGTGAACGCCAGTTCGACATCGTCGACCGTGATCGTCGAGGCATCGGCGAGCTCGTTCAAAGCCGCAGAGCCGAACGCCGGCACGAGCAGCCCCTCGATCAGCCCCTGGGTCGCCTTACCGCCGGCGCCGTGGGCCATGTTGATCCGCTCGTCGCGGAACTTCGCGCGCTTGGCCCGGGCCGTCTCGATGATCCCGAGGATCTTCTGCTCACGCTCCGAGACGACCGCGGGATCGCTCATCAGACCACTTCCCGCTCCCGGGCGAAACGCCCGAAGTTGTAGTACGCGGCGCAGGCCCCCTCGGACGACACCATGCACGTGCCGATCGGGCGCTCGGGCGTGCATGCGGTACCGAACACCTTGCACTCCCAGGGCTTGATGACCCCCTTGAGCACCTCACCGCACTGGCACGCCTTCGGATCGGCGACGCGGACCCCCGGGACGCTGAAGCGGACCTCGGCGTCGAGGTCCGCGTAGCGCTCGGACAGCTTGAGGCCGCTGTGGGAGATGAAGCCGAGACCGCGCCACTCGAAGTGGGGACGGAGCTCGAACACCTCGGCCATCACCTCGAGCGCCCGGAGGTTGCCCTCGTATGGGACCACCCGCTTGTACTGGTTCTCAACCTCGCATTTACCGTCCGCGAGTTGTTTGAGGATCATCTCGATCGCCTGGAGGATGTCGAGCGGCTCGAACCCCGCGATCACCACTGGCTTCCCGTAATCGGCGGGGATGAACTCGAACGGGCGCGCGCCGACCACGGTCGAGACGTGGCCCGGGCCGATGAACCCGTCGAGGCGGAGGTCTGGCGACTCGAGCAGCGCGCGCAGCGGCGGCACGATCGTCACGTGGGAGCACATGACCGAGAAGTTCCGGACGCCCTCGGCCCGCGCGCGCTTCAGCGTCAACGCGGTCGACGGAGCGGTGGTCTCGAACCCGATCGCGAAGAAAACGACGTCGCGATCGGGATTCTGCTTGGCGATGCGCAGTGCATCGAGCGGCGAATAGACCATCCGGATGTCGGCGCCCGCGGCCTTGGCGTCGAGCAGGCTGCCGTCCGAACCGGGTACGCGCATCATGTCGCCGAAGCAGGTGAAGATCACACCCTCCTCGTGGGCGACCGCGATCCCGTCGTCGACCCGGCCCATCGGGATCACGCATACCGGACAGCCGGGGCCGTGCACGAGCTCGACGTTGGCCGGCAGGAGGTCGTCGATCCCGTACTTGTAGATCGAGTGCGTGTGACCGCCGCACACCTCCATCAGCTTGTAGTGCCGGCCGGGCTCGACGAGCGACATGATCTGCGTCGCGACCGCGCGCCCCAGCTCGGCATCGCGGAACTCGTCGACGAACTTCATGCCACGGGCTCCAGCCGCGTGAGTGCCGTCCCAGCGTGTACGAGCAGCACGTCGCCTGGCGCCACCGGGTCGACGAGCGCCGTCTCGACGGTCTCCCGCGCCCCGTCTTCGTGTTCACAGAGCGCCAGCCCGCGCGCCTCGTCGACGCGCACCACGTGCATCGCCACGCCGTCGTCGCCGCAGGTGATGCAGTGCTCGGATCCGCAAGTGTCGGCGCGGGTCACTCGATCACGCTGGCCTTGAGCTCCTCGAGCTCCTGCTCGTAGTCGGCGCCCATCCGCACGAGCAGATCGCGCGTCGCCCGCGCTTCCTCCTCGTCGACCTTCGAGATCGCGAACCCGACGTGGATCAGGACCCAGTCTCCCGGCGCGACGCCTCCGTCCTCGTCGTCGAGAAGGCCCACGTTGACGTTTCGGCGCACTCCTGCGACGTCGACTTTGGCCAGCCTATTCGGGTCGTCGACGATCTCGATGACCTGACCAGGGATCGCCAGGCACACGCCTGGTGTTCTATCACTCGATTGCGGGCAATTGTGAAGGCCGGTAACGGGGGTTACCAAGCAACATCGGCCCTGGTGTGCGCCACGATCCGCGAGGCATAGACTGGCCCCCAGTTCTACGAGAGGCTGTGCTGTGTCCGTCGAAGACCGAGGGGTTGTCCAGCCCGGGCCGTTGCGGTGGCCGCGTCATCCGCAGCTGGCAGGCGACGCTCCCGAGTCGATCGCGCTGTACACCTACCTGCTCGACTCAGATGGAGAGCTGGCAGACGAGTTCGACGTACGCGCACGGATCGCCGCGCGCCAGCTGGCGACCGCCAGGGTCCTCCAGGTCGCGGTCGGGGCATGCGAGCTCGGGCCTTGGTTCGAGGCCACCGGGCAGGGCCTCGGGCTGCTGATCCTCAACGGCCTGCTTGCGCTCGAGATCCGGGTCGGTGGCCGCACCGCCGCCGAACTGGTCGGCCCCGGAGACCTGCTCCAGCCGCTCGAGCCCGGGCCCGATCAGATGGTCGTGCGCACGTCGGGCTGGCGCGCCCTGCGCCCGACAAGGCTCGCGGTGCTCGACGGCGATTTCGCCGACCGCGTGCGGCCGTTCCCGCAGATCGTCCGGATCCTCGCGCGCCGCGCCTGCCGTCGCCCGCTCGAGCTCGACGTGCTCAGGGCGATCACGTCGCAGCCGCGGCTCGAGGTTCGGCTCGTTCTGCTGCTGTGGCATCTTGCCGACCGGTGGGGCCGCGTCGAGCCCACCGGCGTGCGGCTGTCGCTGCCGCTCACGCACCGGCTGCTCGGCCAGCTTGTGGCGGCCGAGCGACCGTCGATCTCGCACGCGCTCAAGCGGCTCGCCCAGGCCGGGCTCGTGACCGGCACGACCGACGACCTGCACCTGAACGGCAGCCTCGAGCACCAGCTCGAAGTGCTCGCCGAACGCGAGCAGGTGACCACCCCGCGACCGGTGGCCCATCCACGAAGGGCTCGCCGACCGATCGGCTAGCCATGGTTGCCGCCGACCGGCATCCGGTGCACGTGCTGTGGCTCACGAGCGGGCTCGGTTGCGACGGCGACTCGGTCGCGATGACGGCCGCGCGCAACCCGAGCTTCGAGGACTTGATCCGCGGGTGCTTCCCGGGCGCGCCGCCGCTCGTCATCTACAACCCGCTGCTCGCGTACGAGACCGGAGACGAGTTCATGCGGGCATGGTTCGACGCGGTAGCCGGCAGGCTCGAGCCGTTCATCCTCGTGCTCGAGGGCTCGGTCCCCAACGAGCAGATCAGCGGGGACGGGTACTGGGCGACGATGGGCGTCGATCCCGCCAACGGCGCTCCGATCTCGACATGCACGTGGATCGACCGGCTCGCGCCGCGTGCCGCAGCTGTACTCGCGCTCGGCACGTGCGCGACATTCGGCGGGATCCCGGCGATGAGGAACAACCCGACCGGCGCCATGGGGCTCCGCGATTACCTCGGCTGGAGCTGGACCTCGCGCCTCGACGTCCCGATCATCAATCTCCCGGGCTGTCCGGTGCAGCCCGACAACATCACCGAGACCCTTCTGCACCTGGCGCTGTTTGTCGCCGGCGCCGGGCCGATGATTGACGTCGACGAGCACGGCCGCCCCACGTGGCTGTTCGGACGGACGGTGCAGCAGGGCTGCGGTCGCGCCGGCTTCGCCGAACAGGGCGAGTTCGCCCGGACCCCGGCCGACCAACGTGGTTGCCTGGTCAAGCTCGGGTGCAAGGGACCGGTGGCAAAGTGCAACGTGCCGTTGCGCGGGTGGGTCGGAGGCGTTGGAGGCTGTCCGAACGTCGGCGGCATCTGCAACGCGTGCACGATGCCCGGATTCCCGGACAAATTCATGCCGTTCATGGACGCGGACCCGCTGGGGCTGGTGTACGCAAAGGGGGCGCGGTTGACGCACGGGCCGGTGATTCGGCGGCTGCGCCGCCGCGCGATCCGGCGCCGCTATGATCGCGAACCCGCCTGGCGCGCCCTGGGCGAACTCAAGAGCGGCTACGAGCCGAGGTGGTGAGGTGCCGGTCACGGTCGTATTCGTGTGCGAAATCTGCGGCGCCCGGCCGGATCCGGAGACGCAGGTCTCGCTCGAGCACCAGCTGCTCGATCTGCGCCACGGCGAGTACGTCGACGCCGAACCCGGCCGGTGGCTGACGTGGCACGGGCGAGGCATGTACGGGCCGCAGCGCTATGCCTGCGGCGCGCACCGCGGCGAGCTCAAGGCGCTCGTGCGCGAGCACTATGGGACGCTCGGGTGGCACCCGTGGGCCAAGGGGCCGCATCCGTGGGCCGGACGGCGCGGAACCGACCGCGCCCGAGCGCTGGTCCGCGCGCTTCGCTCGACGTTCGGCGCGCCCGGTTCTTAACGCGGGCGGCCCCCGGGACGCGCCGGTAATCGAGAGCACGCGGTGATTGACTCGGGCAGAGGGTCGGACTAGGTTGCAGGGCCTGCGGCAGTTCTGGTCCTCACTGAGCGCCGCGCAGCGGCGCACGCTGGTGATGATGATCGTGGTCGTCGGCGGGCTGCACGTGCTCGGGTTCGCGTCGCTGTTCGCGCTGGTGGCGCCTAGGCACTACCGGCTCGGGACTGCGGGCGCATTCACAATCGGGATCGGGGTGACGGCATACACCCTCGGTCTCAGGCATGCGTTTGATGCAGACCACATCTCGGCGATCGACAACACCACGCGCAAGCTGATGGCCGAGGGCAAGCGTCCGATGAGCGTCGGCTTCTGGTTCTCGCTCGGGCACTCGACGATCGTGTTCGCGCTCGCGCTGCTGATCTCGATCGGCGTCCGTGCGCTCGACCGGCCGGTCAAGAACGACGGGTCGAACCTGCACCAGGTCACGAACTGGATCGGGACGCTCGTATCCGGGTCGTTCCTGTTCGTGATCGCCGCGATCAACATCGGGATCTTCCTCGGGATCGTCGGCGTGTTCCGCGAGATGCGCTCGGGGCTCTACGACGAGCAGGAACTCGAGGAGCAGCTGGGCCGCCGCGGACTGATGAATCGGCTCCTCGGCCGCCTGACGAAGACGGTGACCAAGCCGGCCCAGATGTACCCGATCGGCGTGCTGTTCGGGCTGGGCTTCGACACCGCGAGCGAGGTCGCGCTGTTGATACTCGCGGGCGGCGCCGCCGGAGCCGGCATGCCGTGGTACGCGATCCTGTGCCTCCCGATCCTGTTCGCCGCCGGCATGTCACTGATGGACTCGATCGACGGGTCGTTCATGAACTTCGCCTACGGCTGGGCGTTCTCCAAGCCGGTGCGCAAGGTCTTCTACAACATCACGATCACCGGGCTGTCCGTGGCCGTCGCGGTCGTGGTCGGAACGATCGAACTCGGCGGCCTGCTCGCAGCCGAGCTGAACCTTTCCGGCTCGTTCTGGAACTGGTTCGAGAACATCAACATCAACGTCCTCGGGTTCGTGATCGTCGGGATGTTCGCCCTCACGTGGGCGATCGCCTTTTCGGTGTGGCGCTACGGCCGAATCGAAGAACGCTGGGGCGCCTCGATCGACCAGGCCTAACGCCACCAGGGACGTCTGCGTAGGTCCGCGACCGCGACAGCGGGCTTGACAAGGTCGACGGTGTGCTGGCTCAGATGGTCGAGGTGCTCGCACAGCCACACGCCGTAGTAGGAGCCGGAGGATTCGTCGACGACGCCCGCCGCGGCCAGCGAGGGCGGCTGGAGCGCGGACACGGCTCGCTGATTCGGCCTGCCGACCTGATCGGCGAGCTCGTCGTACCAGGATGCCAGCGTGGCGGTACGACGCTCGAGCACGGCGCGGGCCTCGTCCAGGCCGATGGCATCGCCGGGCATCTCCGCCACAGCGTGCGCCGTGAGACGGAGCCGCATCGATCCGCCGACCAGTCGCCACAGGTCCTGTTTGGCGATGCGCTTGCTTCCCTGCTCGGAGAGGAAGCCGCGCAGGCCCTCGTCGAGACGGTCGCCGGCGCTTGCCGCGGCGACAGCGTCGTCGGGCTCGTCGCGGCGCGTGCCGGTCGCCCACTGCACCGCCTCGGTCAAATACGCGGCGCCGAGGCGGAACGCGTCGGCGAGGTCGTCACCGACGACGGACGAGATTCCGCGTGGCCAGAACAGCGTGCCGATCACCGCACTGACTAAGCAGCCCAGTGCCACGTCCTCGATCCGGACCACGCCGACCTTCCATCCCACCGGAACGATCAGGTTGAACAGGATCGCGATCAGCACGGTGAACGCCGCCTGGCCGACGGCGAACGGCGCGGTCCCCGGCGAGTACGCGGCTACGAGCACCGCGAATGGGAACACGATCCAGAGTGCGGTCTCGTCGCCACCGATCACGACCACGAGCGCACCGCCGATCACAAACCCGACCGCGGTACCAGCGAGCGCCCGTATCGCGGTGGCGCCGGTGGCCGACGCGTTCGTGCGAAGGACCGACAAGGTTCCGAGCACGACCCAGAAGCCGTGCTGGACGGTGGTCACATCTGCCACGGCGACGGCCACCGCCAGCGCCACGGCACCGCGGAGGCTGTTGACGAACCAGACCGAGCGCAAGCTCGCGTGGGTGTAGGCGGCCGTGGCCACGCTCGAGACTCGCTGCACGGTTCGTGCCGCGGCGGTTGATCCCATGTACCAGCGAGCGCGCCTGGCTCCAAGCCACTCGGGATCCGCGAGCCGCGATGCGACCAACGTCTCGTAGGCGACCCCGAGGACGGCGACTGCGACCGCGTTCGCGTGGAATGAGATCTGGGCGGCTTGCCGGAACTCGCCGGGCCGCGGGCCCGAGTTCTCAATCTGAGTCAGGACCGCCGAGCGGCAGCGCTCGAGCTCGTCGATGTCGGGACGCGCATGGCCGCCGGCGAGGAGCGAGGCCGTGTCTCGCAGCACCGAGCTTGAAATGGCGATGAGCTCGAGGTCTGGCTCCGGAGCTTCGCTGAGGTTGTGCTGCTCCTCGACTGCGTCAGAGATCAGCGCCTCGGTCCACTCGAGCAGCTCGACGCAGTTGGCGAGCGCCTGGTCTGTCGCTGCCAGTCCGGTGGGGCGGTAAGGCGTGGACGTGAATTGGGCGATCAAGTCGTGCTTGGCCTCGACCATCGTCGAGAGGTCGTCCTCGGTGGGTCCGCCACGGACCGCTGCGTCGAGCACGTCCGCGAGCTTCCCCGCGAGTGCCGACGCCGCGGCGCTCAGCTGGTTGCCGCCGCTCGATCGCGGCGAGAACAGGAGCACGAGGGCGGTGCCGCAGACCGACGCCATCCACCAGCCGATCAGGCGGTCGGGGATCATGCTGGCGGTGCCGACGGACGCCGCCGGCAGGACCCACGCAAGCAGCGCACCGAAAGTCCCCGAGGCGGCGTTCGGGCCGGTGACGCCCGCGAAGAACACCGCGAAGGTCGCGGGCACGGTCACGATCGCCGCCAGCACCGTCGAGGAGCTGACGATCGTGGCGATGCTCAGCAGCACGCTCCCGGTGATCGCGAGCGCGAGATGGGCGAGCAGCTTGTCGCGCCACGTCCCCGCGAACGACGCCAGCACGAGCGTCGCGAAGCTGCCGAACGCGGCGAAGGTAGCGATCTGCGGATTCCCGAGCACCTTGTCGGTGAACGCGAACAGCCCGCAGACGCAGACCATCGCGCGAATCGCGCGCATCGCAGCCGGGACCGACCACTTCGGGAGCCAGTCACTTGGGGTCATCTGGCGTTCAGCGTATATGCCAGGTCACGGGGCGAGCCTCCGTGCCGGCTCACGCATCGAGGGGTCGTCCGCGGACTCTTGGGCGCAGCGGGCGAACAGCCAGAGGGCGGTTCGGGCGCGGTCTAGATCGAGCAGCTCCGCGATCCGGCGGGCGAGGCCGCCCGGGTCGGTAGCCAGGCGCTCGCCGCAGTTGAGCATGTGCTGGATCGGGTCGTATGCGGGGTCCCCGACGAACGGCTTGGGGTCGATCGCGAGCCATGGCTCGCGCTCGGCGGCGAGGATGTTGCCGGCGTGGAGATCGGTTGCGAGCAGCACGTTGGCGGTGGCGGTGCTCGGCAGCTCTCGGAGAAGCTCGATGGCGGCTCGCGTGAGTCCGCCGTCGAAGCTGCGGTCTGCGATGGGTGCGCGATGTTCGAGCTCGGAGGCCCACTCGTTGCACATGTGGGCGAGCGCGCGGAACGGGTGAGCCGTCGGCAGCTCGTGATCCCACAGGCGCCGCAGCAGGCCGGCGACGACCACGTCCTGCTCGCGCTCGGGCATCGCGTCCCTGAGCGGGGTGCCGGGTACGCACCGTTCGAGCAGGAGCGCGGTCGCATGTTCGAACGTCTCGGCCTTCAGGCAACGTACGGCTCCGTCGCCGTCCCAGAGGCGTAGCGCGTCGGCTTCGTGCTCGGCCTCCCAGTGGCGCCAGCCGACCTTCAGCGCGAGCTCGTCGCCCGCGGCGTTCGTGGCGGGCGCTACCCACGCGACCTGTCCGCTCCGCACGTACGGCTCGCCGAGCTCGAGCCTCCACGCTGTCGCGACCCGCAAGAAGCGCTCTGGCAGGGACGTCATGTCAGCGGGCCGAGGTCGGTGCTCCACGCGAGGTAGTAGAGCATCCCCTCGAAGTCGGGCCGCTTCGATCGGACCCGGAAGCCGGCCGCCGCGAGGCAACGTCGCGACGGGGCGCTCGGGCGAGCAGGTCACGCGCCGCCGCCGCGTCACCGACCGCGGCGATCGTATGGATCGTCGCGCCGGCGAGCTCGGGGTTCGACGGGAGTAGCTGGCGTGCTCCCACCGCCCGGAGTCGTCCTGACCGTAATTCAGGCAGGCCAGCCGCAGGAACTCGTCGACCAGGTCGCGCGCATTGGCGATCGGTTCGCCGATTGGCTGGTCGGCCGGCGACCGCGAGTACCGCTTGGTGAGCTCGATGTAAGGCTTCATCCTCGCCCGGCTCGGCAAGCCGAACGACCTGGCGACCACGAGCTGTGCATCCGCGAGCTTGAACGTGGCGAGCTCGGGCGAGCCGGGTTGCGCGTGTCCGAGGCGCGGGTGGAACTCGCGGACGACCTCGGCCGCGCCGGCGTCACCGGCGCGGACCGCGCGCTGGAACGACTTGGCGCCATTCTTCAGCTGCTTGAGATTGGCGTTGCCGGGAAGACCGCAGGGTGGCACTGTGGCCTCCTTTCGCACTGGCCCGGAATCCGCAATCTCGGGCCGGAAAGGAGACGGCCGTCAACGAGAAGCCGGGGACCTGCTCAGCACCCGACCGGCGGGCACCTGGGAGAGGGCTGGATGGTGCCGATCATGCATAACGCGTCACGAGGCGCGGACTCCTCGAACCGTGCCGCATTACGCGTGGCATACGTGCGTGACGCGACAACGTGGCCCGTCGACACACCGACCGTCGCGTGATGCAGGTCCCGGTTACGCCGGCACCGCCGTGGCGCGCTCGCGCAACTCGGCGAGGCCCGACTCGACGCCGGCCGTCAACGCATCGATGTCCGCCGCGTGATCGCGGTCGCCGGTGACGCCGAAGTACAACCGCCCGTCGTACGAGAAGATCGCCACCACGATCCGGATCGTGCCGACGATCGGGACGTACGGGTAGGACTCGAGCAGCCGCCGGCCGAGGGCGTGAACCGGTCGCTGTGGACCCGGAACGTTGGTCGTCGCCGTGTCCATGTTGAAATGGGCGGAGCGGGTGGCGACCCGGCTGCCCAGCGCGAGAAGCAAGGGCGGCGCGAACCCCGACATGCGGACGAGCACGTCCCCGGCAACGGCCTGTCCCGACGCCTTGAGCTCGTCCATCTCGTCCCGGATCAGCGCGAGGCGCTCGGCGGGATCCTCGACCCCGACCGGGAGCCTGGCGAACACCGCCGACACGCGGTTGTTATAGACACCGCGCTCGCCGGGCAGGCGGACCGACACCGGGACCATGGTGCGGACCGTGCGACGGGGCGAAAGCTCCTCGCCCCGCTCGAGCAGGAGCTCGCGGAATCCGTTGGTGACGATCGCCAGCACGACGTCGTTGACGGTGCCCCCGAGGCTCGAGCGGACGTCCTTGACCTCGCCGAGCGAGGCGGTCGCCCAGCTCCACACGCGGTGCGGTCCGATCGGACCCGTCAGCGACGACGTCGACGGACGGAGCGCCGGCGCTGCGGCAGCGATCGCACGCATGATCCTGACCGTGCCCCTCAGGAGCTCGGAGCGGGCCCTAACTGCGGCACTGGCCTGCTCAGCGGGGTGGCGCGCCCGGTGGTAGGCGCCACGCACGAACAGCTCGACGCCGGACGGCTCCGGACCGGGGCGCCAGCTGTCCGGAGGTGCCCGCTCGGCCTCGTCGCCGAACATCACCGACATCAGATCCGTGGCCGCGACGCCGTCGACCATGCAGTGATGGACCTTCGACAGGAGCGCCCAGCGCCCGTCCTTCAGTCCCTCGACCATCCAGATCTCCCACAGCGGCCGGGCCCGATCGAGGTGCTGCGAGAACACGCGCGCGGCCATCGTCCGAAGCTGCTCCGCGGTGCCGGGCGCCGGCACGGCGGTGTGGCGCAGGTGGTAGGCGACGTCGAAATACGGATCGTCGACCCACATCGGTTCGCTGACCCCGAGCGGCACGAACCGCACCTTCTGACGGTAGCGAGGGGTGTGATGGAGCTTCCCCCGGACCATGTCGGACAGCTCGTCGAACGACGGTGGCGGTCCCTCGAAGATGCTCACGCCACCGATGTGCATCGGAGTCACGTCGTTCTCAACGTGCAGGAACGTCGCGTCCTGCACGCTCATCGCCTGCACGTGGCCCCCTCGGAGCGCTTGAGCAGGCGCTCGAGCTCGCGGTAGACACCGGCGTTGACCGCCATACCGCAGTGGCTTCCGTCGACCTCGACCCACTCCGCGGCCGGATCGAGGCAGGCGCGCCAGTCGACGATCGCGTCACTGCGCGAGTACACCGCGACCGCGGGAGCGTCCTCGCGGAGCGGCGCCTGGAGCAACGCGCGGAACTCCGAGCAGCACCCGCCGTCTCGGCACTCGTTCGTGAACAGGCCGCGGACACCGAAGTCCCCGAGCCATGCCACGGAGCGCACCGTGCGCAGCACCGACGGCGACACCGCGAGCTGGTCGAGCACGGGCGACCCGAGCGTCATCACCGCCGCTACCCGGTCCGGATGCCTCGCGGCGAGCGCTCGGGCGAGCGTCCCGCCGCGGCTCTGGCCGATGACGACCACACGCTCCTCCAACGCCTCGAGCACCGTGCCGAGCCGGTCGAGCTCGCGGCCGGCGCATCCGACGTTGAGCCGGATGCCGCTCGTGTGCACGTCGTGACCGCGCCGCCGGAGCCATCCGGCGAGCACGATCAACGAGGCGTCGCCGGCGAGGAACCCGGGGATCAGCAGCACCGGGTGGCGCCGGTTGGCGTGGTCGGGGGTCCAGAACCGCACATCGGCGAGGAGCCGGGCGAACTCGGGCCAGAACCGGAGCTCGTACCCGAGCGGCGCGCTCACGCCGCGGCCTCGGTCAGCTGCAGTATCAGCTTGCCCGTGTTCTCGCCTCGGAACAGCATCAGGAACGCTTCTGGGAACCTTTCGAGGCCGCCGGTGACGACGTCCTCGCGCGAGCGGAGCTCGCCGCTTGCCAGCCACTGTCCGAGCTGGGCGATCCCCTCGGGGTAGCGCTCGGCGAAGTCGAACACGAGAAAGCCGGTCATCGAGGCGCGCATCACGAGCAGCTGCATGTAGTTGGCAGGCCCCTTGGGCGGCTGCTCGGCGCAGTACTGGGAGATCGCGCCGCAGATCACGACCCGGGCGCCGCGCGCGAGGCGGCGCAGGACCTCGTCGAGTGTCTCGCCGCCGACGTTGTCGAAGTACACGTCGACGCCGTCGGGTGTCTGCTCGCGAAGCTGGGCACGAAGGTCACCGCGCTTGTAGTCGATCGCGGCGTCGAACCCGAGCTCCTCGGTGATCCACTCGCATTTCTCCGGGCCCCCGGCGATCCCGACCACGCGGCAACCCTTGATCCGCGCGATCTGCCCCGCGACGCTTCCGACCGCGCCGGCCGCGCCGGACACGACCACGGTCTGTCCTGGCTGCGGACGCCCGATGTCGAGCAGCCCGAAGTACGCCGTCAGCCCGGTCATGCCGAGAGTCCCGAGATACACCGGCGCCGGAGCGAGCGTCGGGTCCACGCGCTGCACACCCTTTCCGTCCGAGAGCGCGTACTGCTGGACGCCGAACACGCCTGAGACGAGCTCGCCGGCGCCGTAGTCGGGATGGCGCGACTCGACCACGCGGCCGAGTCCGCCGGCACGCATGACCTCGCCGATTTCGACCGGCGGCACGTACGAGCGTCCTTCGTTCATCCACCCGCGCATCGCGGGATCGAGCGACAGGTACTCGAGCTTGACGAGATACTGCCCATCCGCCGGCTCGGGGACGGGTTCCTCGACGTATTCCCAATCCGATGGCTTCGGCACGCCGAGCGGTCGCGCCGCCAGCCGCCACTGTGCGTTCAAGGGAGTCATTGGGGCGAGCCTACTTGACCGCCCCGATGGGGCGGACCCAAGTTAACGCCCGGTATCAGCGGCCATGCGCCGGCGCCGCCGCTTGACCGCGTAGGTCCCGAGCGCGACCAGCGCGACGACTCCGGCGATTGCCAACGAGCCTTGCCGGGCGAGCTCGACCGCGTGATCGAGCGAGTTCCAGAACACGTAGCCAAGCAGTGTGCAGGCGACCGCCCACAGCCCGGCGGCGACGATCGTTGCCGGCACGAACCGCCGGGCCGGCATCCGCGAGGCACCGGCGATGAATGGAGCTAGCGCGCGCACCCAGCCGATGAAGCGTCCGAACAGGATCGTCTTGCCGCCGTGTCTGGCGAAGTAGCGCTCTACCTGCTCGAGCCGCTCCTCGGTCAGCTTGACGCGGTGGCCGTGCTCGAGCAGGAATCCGCGGCCGAGCCGGCGCCCCAGGATGTAGGACAGCGTGTCGCCCGCGACTGCGCAGATCCACACGAGCGCGATCAGCGGCCCGAGCTCGACCTCTCCCTGTCCGGCGGCGACGCCGCCGAGGATCACCGCGAGCTCGCCCGGGGCGATCAGGCCGATACCGGCCCCGGTCTCGAGGAACGCCATCACCCCGACCAGCGCGTACGTCCACGATCCGAGCGCCCCGGCGAGGTCGCGGATGGCGTGCTCCAGGTTGGGCGGGTCGACGAGCCCAGTGCCGACCGCGATGAGCGCGAGTGCGGCGACGGCCATCAGCGCGTTGACCGTTCGCGAGAAGCGCCGCTGGCCGGCGATCACGCCGGCCAGCAGCAGGCCCCCGCCGATCAGCGGCAGTGGCTTCATGCGCCCGACAGACGGGCAGTGCTCGCCGTCCGCTGGGTGCGTGCGCGCTTACCGAAGGCGCGAAGCCCGCGGATGCGCTCGCGGATCGGGGGATGGGTGGAAAACAGCGTCGCGACGCTTGCGCCTGCGAGCGGGTTGGCGACGCACATCGGCGCGCTCCCCGGCTCGATCTGGAGCGCGGGCGCCTGGGCGGCGGCGTTCATCGGGCGGTCCTTTCGAATGGTTTCGATCAGGATCGCCTGCGAGCCCGGGCCACACCATGGGGCCTAGCGTGTATCTATGGTTTCGGCCTCGCGGCGTGGCGCGCGCAGCGATCCGGCGTGCGCGCGAAGGCGCGGCTCACGACGTACGCGCGAGAGGCTCGCGATCGTCGTGATCGCGAGCACGATGACGATTACCACCAGCGATGCTCCGGTCGAGATCTCGGGGATCGAGTGGTGCTGGAGGTGTGCGAAATGCAGGACGAGCTTGACGCCGATGAAGGTCAGGATCACCGACAGACCCGTCGACAGGTACACGAGCCGGTCGAGCAGCCCTGAGACGAGGAAGAACAGCGGACGAAGCCCTAGCAGCGCGAACACATTCGCGGCGAGCACGATGTACGGGTGAGTCGTGACCCCGTACACGGCGGGGATCGAGTCGAGCGCGAACAGGAAGTCGGTCGTCCCGATCGCGATCAGCACGATAAACAGGGGCGTGAGCATCCGGCGCCCGTCGACGCTGGTGACGACCCGATTGCCGTCGTAGCGATCGGTCAGCGGCAGCCGCCGGCGCGCAAGCGCGACCACGGCGTTGTCGCTGACCGACGGGTCATCCTCGCGATGGCGGAACAGCTGGACTGCGGTCGCGATCAGCCCGATCCCGAACACCAGAAACATGAACGAGAACGCAGACAGCAGCGCCGCGCCGAGCGCGATGAAGATCGCCCGCAGCACCAGCGCCAGCGCGATCCCGATCGCGAGCGCGCGCGGCTGGTACTCGGCGGGCACTGCGAATGTGCTCAGGATGATCACGAATACGAACAGGTTGTCGACCGACAGGCTTCGCTCGACGACGTAGCCGGCGAGGAACTCAGTCCCGAGGTCCCACCCCGCGAGCAGGCCCAGGACCACGCCGAACACGAGCGCGACGGCGACGTAGATCACCGACCAGACGGCCGCTGAGCGAAAACTCATCGCCGGTCAGGGCTCGACGAGCCCGTGCCGAATCGCGTACCGGGTCAGCTCGACCCGGTCGTGCATGCCGAGCTTCTCGAGGATGTTCGTCCGGTGGCGATCGACCGTCTTCTCGCTGATCACGAGTGCTTCCGCGATCTCCCTGGTGCTGTAGCTCTCGGCGATCAGCTTGACGATCTCGGTCTCGCGCGGGGTCAGCGGGTCCTCGCGCACGTCAGCGTCGTTGCGCGCGCTCTGGAGCAGGTCGCGGATGAGTGGCGTCATCGCGCCGGGGTACAGGAACTTCTCGCCGCGCATGGCGGCGCGGCAGGCTTCGACCAGGTCTCGATCGGCGACGGTCTTAAGGACGTAACCGGCGGCGCCGGCCTTGAGCGCCTCGTACAGGTACCGCTCGTTCTGGTGCATCGACAGCATCAGGATGCGCAGCTCGGGCCGGCGGCGGTGGAGCTCGCGGGCCGCCTGCAGGCCGGTCATCCGCGGCATCGAGATGTCGAGGATCGCGAGGTCGACCTCGGGCTCGAGCGCTCGCTGAACGGCCTCGGCGCCGTCGCCGGTCTCGGCCACGACCTCGAGGTCCGGCTCGGCGTCGAGCACGAGGCGCAGCCCGCGCCGTACGAGTGCGTGATCGTCGGCGAGCAGCACGCGGCTCTTCAGCGGCGTCATCGCCCGTTCTCCGTCCGGACCTCGAGGCTCACTCGGTGCTCGGTCGGCACCTCGAGGCGCACGCGGGTGCCGCCGTCCACTCGGTCTCCGTCGATCGTCAGGTTCGCGCCGATCAACGTGGCGCGCTCGCGCATGCCGCGCATCCCGGTTCCCGGGACGACGCCCTCGGGGAGGCCGTTGCCGGCATCGGTGACGGTCAGCGTCAGGAAGCCGTTCTCGGGCGCGAGCGTGAGCTCGGCCTCGTGCGCGCCGGAGTGGCGCGCGACGTTCGTCAGTGCCTCCTGCGCGACGCGGTACACGACCAGCTCGGCGTCCGGCGAGAGCTCAGGGAGCTGCGGTCCGAGCTGCTGCTTGACCTGGAGGCCGAAGCGCTCGGTGAAGCGCTCGCACAGGACGGCTAGCGCGCTCTGGAGCCCGAGGTCGTCGAGCGCTTCGGGGCGCAGCTCGATCGCGATTCGCCGGACGTCCTCGAGGCTGCCGCGAACCGCACGCTGGACGTCGGCGACGTCGCCCCGCAGCTCATCGGGGGCGCGCGCCTCGACCCGCGCGAGCCCGAGCAGCACCGCGGTCAGCTCCTGGCCTACCTGGTCGTGCAGCTCCTGCGCGATCCGAAGCCGCTCGGCCTCCTGGCCGGCGAGCACCCTGCCCGTCGCCTCGCGCCGCTCTGCCTCGAGCCTGGCGAGCATTTCGTTGAACGTCGACGCCAGCTCACCCGCCTCGGACGCGGGATCGGAAACCGGCATACGCTCCTCGTGGTCGGACAGGTCGACCCGCCTGGCCAGCGCCGTCAGCGCCTGTACCGGACCGACGAGGCGCCGAACCAGGTAGACGTTGATCGCCACCACCAGCAGCAGCGCTACGATCAGCGCCGCGCCCTCGGCGTCGACGCGAAACGACGACACTCGGTTGGGATCGAGCACGACGATCGTGACCCCTACCGCGACCACCAGCAGCAGCGCGTTGACGCCAGCCACTCGATATAGCAGCGGGATGTAACGCCGCCGCGCGGGACGCCCGGGCGAAGAGCTGTTGCCGTTCATCGCGCTCATCGTGAGTGAAGCAGCAACGCTCAGCACCCGGGGGCGCGTCTGCGTTTGATCCTTCCCGCTGCGACATGCGCGCCGGCGGGGTCGGGCCGCAGGCCTTCGAGCTTGTGCAGCATCGCCCAGCGGCGTGAGTCGAGCGACTGCTCGGAGATGCCCAGCGTGATCGCGATCTCGTCAGGGTCGATTCCGGCAAGGAGCATGCCGAAGACCGCCTGCTCCTCAGACCCGAGCCGCCGGCGCATCGCGCCGGCGAGCGTAGGGGGGACGAGCGGAAGTCGCGACTGCCCGCGGGACACGGCGCGGATCGCGTGGCACAGCTCGGCTCCGGTGCCGCCCTTGCTCACGAGTCCGTCGGCGCCCGCGACGACGCACGCGGCCGCGAGCGGACCGTCGCTGAACGCGGAGTAGATCACTACCCTGGGCGGCCGCTCGAGTCGCTTCAGCATCCGGGTCAGCCACAGCCCGCTGCGCGCGCCGAGCTGGTAGTCGACGACGGCCACGTCGATCGGCTCGCGCTCGGCCAACGATCTGGCCTCCTCTGCGGAGCACGCCGCGTCGACGACGTCGAAGTCGGGCTGATCATCGAGCAGCTGCAGCAATCCGAGCCGGATCGCGGGGTGATCGTCGACCACAAGCACGCGAAGCCGGGACGGAACGCCATTCGATGGGAGCGCCAACGGGGCAGTCGCGCGCTCGCGATGGTCTTGAACGGTGATCATCTGACGTCTCCTCGATCTGGGTTTGCCATACCAAGATCGCGGAGGAGGCGCGTCTAAGAAATGGGGGCAAACCCCCATCTATGCTGGGGCTCGCAGGAGGGAGGCGCGGTCAGGCGCGGATCTTCCGGCGGAGCGCGAGGCCGACGCCGGCCAGCAGCACGCCGGCCAGCACGGTGCCCGTCACGGCGAAGCCGGTCATAGGCAGGGTGTTCGCAGTCGACTGCGCGGCGGTCGTTCCCGCGCTCGTCGTCGCGGCCGGAGTGGTGCTCGCCGGCGTCGTCGACGTTGGCGTAGTTGACGCCGGCGCGGTCGTGGTCGACGTCGTGCTCGCCAGTACGACGACCGTGCCGTGCATGAACGGATGGATCGAGCAGATGTAGGCGAACGTTCCTGCCTTGGTGAACGTATGCGACGCGCTCTGTCCTTTCTGGAGGACACCGGTGTTGAAGCTGCCGTTGCTGGCGGTCGCTGTGTGGGCGCTCGGACCGTGGTTCGTCCAGGTGACCGTGTCACCCACGTGGATAGTGATTGTCGCCGGGCTGAAATTGAAGTCCGCGATTGTCACCGTGGCGCCACTCGCGGCGTGGGCAGTCTGGTGGTGTACACGGGGGGAGAGGGCGACGATCGCGGTGCCCGCGCGGCCGGCGGCGGAGCGCTGGCTCTGGGCGTGCGCGACTCGGTGCCGGTGACGACGGTGGGCGTGCGCGCTGTGTCTGCGGTGTGCCGGCCGGTGATGCGCGAGGGCTTGCACTGGCGTCGCCATTAGCGCAACGGCAACCGCCGCCGCCAGTAACACGCGAGCCTGTCTCATCATTTCGACCCCTTAGGACGCCCGGCGGGCGAAGAACCTTCCGCAGGCGCCAACCCAAGCGCCGGCGGCTCGCCTGTCCCCCGGCGGCGGCTACCCCCAGCCGCCGCCCGAGGAAGACGAGGAGGATCCGCCGCTCGACGAGCCACCGCTGGAGGCGGACGTGGTCGCGCTGGAGGTGATCGCGGCGCCCGACGGCGCAACCAGCCACCACTTGGCGCCGAAGTCGTCACTCCCTTGCCCGTCGATGCTGCCCGCGCTGTTGTCGGCGATGAAGTAGTACAGCGGGTGACCCTTATAGGTCACCTCTTGCGTCCCGTCGGATCGCATCGTCGTGCCGAGATCCGACGCGTTCACGCCGGCGCCTGCGGTTGGATTGCCCTTGGTGAGAAGCGGCGGCCACGCTTGGGCACACGCTCCCGAACAGACGGACTTACCGCCACTGTCGGCGACCCACAAGTACAGCGCATGCCCGTTCGGGCCCGCGAGGTAGGTGCCGCTCGAGCCCTTCGCGGTCTTGATGGTGACACCGGTGGCCGCCGCAGCCGCCGACGTGGTCGACGACGAGGAAGCCGCTGCGTTTGTCGCGGCGGCCGCTGCGGGCGTGCTCGAGGTCGAGGTCGAGCTCGAGCTGCCACATCCGGCGATGATCAAGGCTGCGGTCGCCAGTGCGGCGACCGCGCCAATGCGGAACTTCGCAGTTCTCAGACTACTCATTTGTTCGTTCCCGGTTCGTGGTTTTCGGGGTTCCGTTTTGTGAACGGTTACCTACGAAGACCCCGAGGTCGGCCAGAACCTTCCGTGACGTAATTGTGAAAACTCACACCTAATGTCGCGAGTGGCTCTGCGGTCGGCGCGACCGATCAGAGGCCGATCCGGCGGAACAGCCGCTGGGCGGCGTGCTCGCCGGTCTCGACGGCTCCGTCGAGGAAACCGATGTTGTCGATCGAGGTGTGCTCGCCCGCGAACACGAACCGGCCGTCGCCGGCGCCGGCAAGCTCACCGTAGCTTGCGGCCTGTCCGACCCGGTAGTACGAGTACGCGCCGTGCACCCACGGATCCTGCGACCAGTGGTCCTCGTAGGCGCGACCCGTGTGGGCGGCGGACGTGCCCGGAAACAGGTGATCGATCTGCTCGAGCGCCCACCGGACGTCGCGCGCCGGCGCGGGGCCGTGAGCCTTTCCGGTGAGCCCCGTGCGTCCGACCCGGCCCCCGGGGAAGGCCAGGTACAGCGCAGGGCTGGCATCGGGGCCGAGCTGGACGGTGTCGTCCCAGCCGCAGGCGAGGCGCTGCCACTCGCCGTACGTCGCACCGCTGTAGCCGAGCGCCGGCCATGTCTTGTGGGTCAGCTCGAGATGGATCTTGGCGTTGGTCCCCATGCCCATCGTCCGGATCACTCGGCGCTTGGTCGGCGACAGTCCGGAGCGCGCGAGGTCGACGCAGCGGAGCGTGCTGAACGGCAGCGCGAGTACGACCAGATCCGCCGTCTTCTCGACGCTCCTGCCGGCGACTTCGAACACGAGTCCGATCGAGTGGTCCGCGCGCTCGCGGATCGCGACGAGCGCGTGGTCGTGGCGGACGGTTTCCTCAGGCAGGGCTTCGATCATGCCTGAGACGAGTTGGTCGTTTCCGCCCACGATCGTGAACCGCTCGTCGTCGCCGGGAAGCGGGTGGAGCGACGAGCGCGAGTTGCCGGTCAGGAGCACGATCAGATCGAGCGCCGACTGGTCGTCGGGGTCGCCGCCGTTCTCGGTGACCGTGTCAGCCAGCATCAGCCTGCCGAAGCGGCTCCCCGCGCCGATCTCCGTGCCCTCGAGCCACTCGGGGACGGACATCTGGTCGAGCCGGGCCGTGCCGGACGCGGTGTTCATCTCCCGTGCGGCCTCACGAAACGCCGGGAAGCCGACGTCGTGCCAGTCGGCGTTCGCCTCCGCATACGTGTACACCCGGCCGTCGATGAAGAACACCTCGTCACCGCGCGGCAGGTCGCCTCCGTTAACCACCACCTGTTCCAGGCCGAGGCTCGTCGCGAGCCGGCGGATCGCGGTCTGGTCGCTGTTCAGGAACGATCCGCCGTGCTCGGTGACGAGACCGCCGGCGAAGTAATCTCGGAGCGTCCAGCAGCGACCCCCCGCGCGGTCGGGGTTAGCCTCGTAGACGGTCGAGATCACCGGGTCGCCGGGGCTCTGCGTCCACAGCATGTGCGCGCACCGCAGACCGGCCAGACCCGCGCCGACGATCGCGATCCGCGGGTGGCCCTGCAGCCTCGAGATGCGTAACGCCAGCGCCGCGGCAGGGTTCGACGTCAGCGCCGCGCCGGCCGCGAGGCCGCCGGCGCCGATCAGCAGCTCGCGCCGGGTGCTACCACGGGCATCGTCGGCCGCGCGTCCGAGCACGTCGTCAACAGGCGCGCCCGTCCGAGCGGCCTGGTCGTGCGCGGCGAACAGGCGGCGCGCTCGGATCATCCCCGCCGACCGCGCCGACCGCGCGCGACGAGCACCGTTCCCAGGCATGGCGCGGAAGGTTAGAGGCGGATGGCCGCTACGACGGGATGCCGAGGCCCGAGTACCCCATCCGCTGGGCCTCTTCGACCGATACGTTCTCCCGTCCGAGCGGCCACAGCGATACCGGGATCAGCTTGAAGTTCGCGAGGCCGAGCGGGATGCCGATGATCGTGATGCACTGCGCGATCCCCGTGAGCAGGTGGGCGAGCGCGAGCTCCCAGCCGAACAGCACCACCCAGATTATGTTGCCGATCAGCGATCCGGCCCCGGATTCCTCCTTCTTCACGAGCGTCCGGCCGAACGGCCACAGGCAGAACCTGGCCATTCGGAGCGCCGCGAACCCGAACGGGATCGTGATGATCAGGATGAACGCGATCAGTCCGAAAAAGGTGTACAGGATCGCCAGCCACAGTCCGCCGAAGATCAACCAGATGATGTTGAGAACGATCCGCACTTACGTCGCATGCGGCGGGACCGCGGTCGGATCTCCGGCGACCGCCTCCTCGAGCGCCTTGGCGTCCTCGGCGGTCAGGTGGTGGCGGACGAGCCGGCCGTGCCGTCCCTCGAGCGCGCGGACCATCGCATCGACACGATCGGGGGAGGCCATCATGATCACGGCCGACGAGCCCTCGGGCACCTCGCGGCGCACCTCATCGAAGAATGCGCTCCGCAGGTGCGGGGAGTTCCGCTCCTGAGCTACGCCGCCGGCAAGTCCACCCCCGACCAGGCCCACGGCGAGGCCCAGCGGGCCGGCGAAAAGACCAATCGCGCCGCCGGCGATGGCGCCTTCGGCGGTCTTCTTGCCCACGAACTCGGATTCGTCGTCGGCGTCCACATAGCGCCCGGCGAACGTTCCGCGGACGATGATCCGGTTGCGCCGGTGGTGCTCGACGAACGCGACCTGGTCCGCCCAGGCAACGCCGTCCACCGACCGCGGCGCGCGCGAATATGCCTCCTCCGCGCCGCCGGTGTGCTCGAACACCATGAATGCGAAATCGAGGCCGTTCGTTTCCATGGCCGCCGACGATAGGGAGCCGGCGGCGAACCGCGTCGTCCGAATCGGGTGATGCCTCAGCCGCGCGTGGAAGGAAACCTCCATATAGAAGTGGTTTCTTCCCAAGCGGTCCGGCGCACGAGTCAGTCACGAACGTGCGCCGGCGAGGCGGATCGCGATCAGCAGCTCCTGCACGTCGGTCAGGTCGCGGAGATTGCAGCCCGTCTTCTCTTCGATGCGCGCGAGCCGGTGGTGCGCCGTATTGACGTGGATGTAGAGCCGCTGTGCCGCGACCTTCGCGTTGAGGTTCGCCGCCGCGTACGCCAGCAGCGTGGTCGTGAGCGCGCCACCCCCGGCGGTGTCCTCTTCGACGAACCGGCGCACGGCCGGCGCGAGCAGCCGCAGCACGGTCCCGTCGCGGCGCAGCGTGAGGTACTCGAATGCACTGAGATCGGGAAGTGCCATCACCCCGCCACCGGGTCCGATCGACTCGATCGCCGCACACGCCTCGCGGTAGCCGTCCGGTAGGCCCGCGGTGGTCTCGAGCGGCGTGCTGATCCCGATCGCGAGACGGACGCCGGCGCCGGCGAGCTTGAGCTGAGCGCGCTCCACCGGTTCGGTGAGCCGGCGCGGATCCTCGCCGTCGAGCGCGCGGACGATCACGATCTCGTCCTGGCGGACCACGGTCAAGGGGCGGAGCACGCCGCCCGCGGCGCGCGCCAGCGCCGACGCCGCTGACCGGAGCGCGAGCTCGTCGTCCGCCGGGGAAACGGGCACCGCGGCGATCAGCAGGCACCGGCCCGAAGCGTCGAGGCCGGCGGCGCGAGCGGCGGTGAGACGCGGGCCGGGCGCGGGCTCGCGTCCGTCGAGGAGGTCTTCGAGCAGATCGCGGCGGACGCGGTCGCCCTCGGCGAGGAGGAGCTGCTGGGCCTCGAGGTAGGCCTGGGCCGCGTGAGTACTCGCGAGGTCAATGAACTCCATCACGAGGCGCGCCGCCTCGAGGGCGGCGGCCCCGGCCTGTGCGTCCTCGGCGGCGAGCTCGACGATCGCGTCCCAGATCACGCGGTGACCGATCCGAAACGCCTGGAGGAAGTCGGCGAGTGGCACGCCGCGCCGTGCGCGCAGGGCGGCGTGTGGCCCGATGAACGCGAGCTCCTGTGCGGTGACCGCCTCTCCGCGCAGCAGGCTTGACCGCAGCGCGTCGTGGTTTTCGGCGACGTGCTCGGTCACGTCCGCCAGGATCACCGGGTCGTCGATCTCCGAGTACGCGGGGATCGCGGCTCGGATCTCGCGCAGGCTCTTGGTGGCGAGCTCCGCCCGGCGCCTCGCCAGCATCGCGGCGATGCGGTCGATGGCGACGACGCCGGGCACGAGCAATGACCTCAAGCGGCCACCCGAGGGCCGACCTGCTCCGCGGGTGACGTAGTTGTGCCAATCCGCCCCGGCACGTCGGCGAGTGCCCGCGAGACGAGCCCGAGGACCGGACCGCACAGCAGCGAGACCCACACGCTGAGCGCAACCCACGGCCACGGCGTCGAGAACAGACCGCCGAGTGCGCCGGTTCCGGCCGCCAGCGGGTGCTTGGTCAGCGCGAGGCCGAGCCCGGCGACGGTGTGCGGGCCGGCCGCTCCCGGGACGTAGTTGTCGAGGCCGGTGGCGAACCACCAGAACAGCACCGAGGCGGCGCACGCGAACGCGGGAGCGGCCGGAAGCGAGTCACTCGCCGACAGCGCCGACACCAGGACCAGGGCGCCCCCGGCGATCGCGATCGCCAGCGAGATCCCCCACAGACTCGGGAGCCCCGCGAGCGCCGGACCGAGGGTCATGATCACGATCGCGCCGACCGTACCGGTAGTGGCGGCGAGCATCGTCTTGCGCAGCGCGACGCGATCGGCGCCGAGCACGTAGTAGAGACCCCACGTAACGAACGTCGCCGGCAGCACGAGCTGGAACTTCTCGGGAAGCCCGAACTTGCCGAACACGCCGTCGGCGACGGTGAACCAGTGCAGGTTGAAGTTCAGGGTGAGCTCCGACCACAGGAACGCGACGAGCCCGATGCTGAGCGCGAGCGGCACGGCCATTTTGAGTCGACTTGACATTGCGGGTAGCTCCTTCCTCGAGATGAGTGAATTTGTGGCCGGAACGATCTCTCGGATGTGACGTGGGGTCATTGGGAACGGACCCCACGCTTTAGCCGAGGGCGTTGTGTTCCGGCCACAACGCTCACTCAGGACGAGGACTTACTTCGGGCCAACCCCCACGGGTGGCTCGATCGCGCGCTTGAGGATCTTGCCGGTCGCGCCCTTCGGCAGCTCCTCGACGAACCACACGTACCGCGGGTACTTGTACGCGGCGACATTGGCTTTGACGTAGTCGCGGATATCGGACTCGGAGACGTCCGCGCCCGGCTTGAGCGCCACCGCGGCTCCGACCTCCTCGCCGAGCTCGGCGTGCGGGATGCCGATGACGGCGGCCTCACGCACGCACGGGTGCTCGTACAGGACCTCTTCGATCTCGCGCGGGTACACGTTGTATCCGCCGCGAATGATCAGCTCCTTCTTGCGATCGACGATGAAGTAGCACCCGTCCTCGTCGATTCTCGCGATGTCACCGGTATAGAACCATCCGTCCGAGTCGATCGCGTCTGCGGTCGCGTCGGGCCGGTTCCAGTAACCCTTCATCACGTTGTGGCCGCGGATCGCGATCTCACCGAACTCGACCGAAGCGACGGGTTGACGGTCGTCGCCCACGAGGCGCATCTCGACGCCCTCGATCGGCGTACCGATCGAACCGGGCTTGCGCTCCCGGTCGGGATGGTTGAAGCACGCGACGGGAGAGGTCTCCGAGAGGCCGTAACCCTCGAGAATCACGCACCCGAACGCGTCCTCGAAGCCGCGCAGCACCTCGACCGGCAGCGCCGCCCCGCCCGACACGCACACCCGGAGTGTGCTCGTGTCGAATCGCTCGCGCTCGGGATAGTTGACGAGCGCGGTGAACATCGTCGGCACGCCCTCGAACACCGTCACGCGGTCGCGCTGCATCCCCGCGAGCGCCGCCTCGGGCGAGAAGCGCGGGATCAACGTGAGCGAAGCGCCGGCGCTGATTGCAGCGTTCAGGCCGCAGGTCTGGCCAAACGCGTGGAACAGGGGCAGCGCCCCGAGGATCACGTCCTCGTGGTCGAGCGAGAAGAGCGCCTTGCTGACGTCCGCATTGATGGCGAGGTTCGAATGCGTTAGCTCGGCGCCCTTCGGCTTGCCGGTCGTACCCGACGTGTACAGGACCACCGCGGTGTCGTCCGCGGTCCGCTCGACGACCTCCTCGAACGGCTCGGCGCCGGCGAGCAGCCGGCCGAAGGACACGGGCTCGACCACGATGCAGTCGGTGCCCACCGCAGCCGCGCCTTGCTCGGCCTCGTCCGCGAAGTCATGCCAGGCGAAGATCACCTTCGCCCCGGAGTCGCCGAGGTAGAACTCGACCTCCCGCTGCTTGAGCAGGATGTTCATCGGCACGATCACTCCGCCCGCCCGCAGGACGCCGTAGTAAGCGAACGCGAACTGGGGAACGTTGGGGAGCATGATCCCGACGCGGTCACCGGGCTCGACGCCTCGCTCTCGCAGCAGCCCAGCCAGGCGAGCGGTCGCTTCGTCGAGCTCGGAGTAACTGATCACGGCTTCGTCGATCCGCAGCGCGGGGCTGTCTGGGTACCGCTGGGCGGATCCGGTCAGGTTGTGGGCGAGGTTCTCGTTCATCGGCGTGCCTTTCGTCGGTTTCGGGTACGAGAGAGGGTCGCTCACCGTCTGCGCTCGGAACATGGGAGCGTCGGCCTAATTCCGACGCCCGCGATTGTGCGGAGCACCCAACTCGGCGTCGGCGAGACGGGCCGCGATCAGAATCTCGATCAGATCGCTGACCCTGTGCAGGTCGTACCCCGTCCGCTCGGCGATCCTCGAGAGGCGGTAGTGGGCCGTGTTCACGTGGATGTGCAGGTTCTCGGCCGCGCGCCGTGCGTTCAGGTCGCAGGCGACGTACTCGCGCAGCGTGGCGATCAGTGGGCCGCCGTCCGCAAGGTCCTGCGCGACGAACTCGTGGACGGCGGGCGGAATCAACCGGCTCGTCGTCGGGTCCGCGCGAAGCGTCAGATACTCGAACGCGCTCAACTCCGCCAGCGCCACGACGCCGGGCGCCGATCCCCGCGCGATCCGGATCGTGCTCGACTCCCGATAGGCGTCGGGGATCTGAGCGAGCCCGCTCACCGTCGTCGAGACCGCGACGGCCAGCGGCAGGCCGGCGTCGGCGAGCCGGTGTTGGACGTCGGCGAGCCTCCCCGCGATCGTCTCCTGCAGGTCATTGGCGGCCGGCACGACGACCACGATCTCGTCTTGCCGGACGACCGCGAGCGGGAGCGTTCTCCCGCCGATCGTGCGAGCCAGCGCCGCCGCGCCCCCGCGCATCAGCTGCTCGTCGATGGGCGTCACGGACGGGGTCGCGGAGATCACGACCAGCGGTGTCCCGTCGACGAGTCCGGCCGCGCGGGCCGCGTCGAGCCGCGGTCCGGGCTCTAGCTCGCGGCCGGCCAGCAGGTCCTCGAGCAGGTCCCGGCGGATCCGCTCACCGGTGGCCGCGAGCTGCTCCTGGGTCTCGAGGTAGACCTCGGCGGCGTGAGTCGTCGCGACCTCGAAATAGCGAGGCAAGTGCGAGGCGAGCGCGAGCGCCGCGCGGCGTGACTCGTCGTCGTGCGCCAGCCCGAGCGCAGTATCCCAGAGCACCCGCTCGCCCACGTAGAATGCCTGCACGAACTCGGTAACCGAGACCCGTCTTGCGCGCCGGGCCGCGTGAGGGCGGACGAACAGCAGGTCCTCGCGGCTGACCTCGCGGTCGGCGTCGAGGCTCTCGAGGTTGGCGCGAAGGTGCGCGATCACGTGGGCGCGGATGTCTCCCCGGAACTGGGCGTCAGCGGCCCGGTAGGCAGGCACCTCGAGCACGATGCGCTCGGTGGCCTCCTCCGCCATGGCTTCGAGCCGCTGCTCCAGCGCCGCGCGGAGCGCAACGATCGCGGGGTCCCGGTTCACGCCATGCCTCTCCTCACCGGCGATTGTACGCAGCACACAATGCGAGCTCCCGAACTTAGGTCGCTCATCCGATGCGCGAGGGCCCCGGTGGAGCGAGTCTTATTGTGCAAGCACAACCCGGAGACGATCGATGAGCGAGAACCCCACAACTGAGATCAGGCAGTCCCGCGTCCGGCGTACTAGCCAGGCGGCCCGCTCCGGGCTCGACGTGATGCTGAGCGAGGCCGCATCGGGCGGCCCGCCGCGATTCATTGCGCCGGGCGCGGCCGTCAAGGTGGGCGCCGGGCTGGCGCGGCACCCCGGACGCGTCGTCGGACGCGCCGCCGGTCTCGGCGCCACGCTCGCCCGCACGGCCGCCGGCCGCTCGGATCTGGCGCCGGCCAGGGGCGACCGCCGGTTCGCCGACCCCGCGTGGGAGGGCAACTGGATGTTCCGCCGACTCTTACAGGGCTACCTGGCTATCGGCGACACCGTCGACGGGCTGATCGCCGACGCAGACGTCGACTGGCGCGCCGAGCGGCGGGCTAGGCTCGCCGCCGGCAACGTCCTCGACGCGCTCGCCCCGACGAACTTCGCGTGGTCCAATCCGACGGTGATCAAGGAGATTGTCGACACCGGCGGAGGCAACCTCGTCCGCGGCGCGAGGCATCTCGCCCACGACCTGGGCACCCCATCCCGAATGCCGGCGACGGTCGACACCAGCAAGTTCGAGATCGGCGATAACGTCGCGGCCACGCCCGGGTCGGTCGTCCTCCGCACCGACGTGTTCGAACTGATCCAGTACCAGCCGAGGACCGACCAGGTGCGCGAGGTGCCGCTGCTGTTCGTGCCACCGACGATCAACAAGTTCTACGTCCTCGACATCTCGCCGGGGCGGAGCATGGTCGAGCACTACGTCGCGCAGGGCCAGCAGGTGTTCGCGATCTCGTGGCGGAACCCCGGGCAGGAGCAGGGTCACTTTGACCTCGACACTTACGCCGAGGCGGTCGCCGAGGCCCGCGACGCGGTGGCCTCGATCACGTCGGAGGGCAAGGTCCACCTGGCGGCTGCATGTTCGGGCGGGATCATCACGGCCGCCCTGCTTGGCAACCTCGCCGCGAAGGGCGAGCTCGGCGAGGTCGCCAGCCTGACGCTGATGGTGTGCGCGCTCGACAACGAGGCCGAGGGCACGATGTCGGCGCTCGCCACGCGCGACGTCGCGGCAGCCGCGGTCGCCGAGTCCGCACGAAAGGGCTACCTCGACGGCCAAGCGCTCGCCGGCGTGTTCACGTGGCTCCGACCGAACGATCTCGTGTGGAACTACGTCGTGAACAACTACCTGCTCGGAAAGGAGCCGCCGGCATTCGACATCCTCTATTGGAACCAGGACACGGTCCGTCTCGCGGCGGGACTACACCGCGACTTCATCCACATTGGCCTCGACAACGCGTTCGCCCATCCGGGGGCGCTCGAGGTGCTCGGCGAGCCGGTCGATCTCGGCGCGGTCGACCTCGACACGTACTTCATCGCCGGCGTGACCGACCACATCGTCCCCTGGGAGGATGCATATCATGGCGCGCTGCTGTTCGGCGGCAACAAGCGGTTCGTGCTGTCACGCAGCGGGCACATCCAAGCACTGGTCAATCCACCGAGTCCGGACAGTCGATCGAGCTTCCGCGTCGCCGACGACCTACCCGCCACGGCCGAGGAGTTCGCCGCCCAGGCGCCGCAGCTGCCCGGAAGTTGGTGGGGCGACTGGGACGCGTGGCTGACCGAGCGGTCAGGAGGGCTGAAGCCCGCCCCGAAGTCCCTCGGCAACGCGACCTACAAGGCGCACGGAAAGGCGCCAGGGACCTATGTACTTGCGAATTGACGAGATCCCGCCGGTCCCGGATGAGCGCTGGTGGGGTGACCACCTGCGCGAGACCCGCTGGGCCCTCGAGCTCTCCCGTCTGCTCGCGGACCCGGTGTTTCACGGCCGCGGCGTCACGCGAGGGGATGGCCGCCCGGTGATTCTGATGCCCGGTTTCGGCGGAGGTGACTACACGCTGCTCGTGCTCGCCGCGTGGCTCAAACGTATCGGGTACGAGCCGCACACGGCCGGCTTCGTCACGAACACCGGCTGCTCGGACCGCGGTCTCGATCGAGTCGAGCGCCGGGCCTTGCAGCTGCACCGGCGTCACGGGCGCCGTGTGGCACTGATCGGCCACAGTCGCGGCGGCCATTATGTCCGCGCGCTCGGCCATCGCAGGCCAGAGCTCGTCTCGCACGGGATCTCGATCGGCGCCGGGCTCCGACAGATGCTCGCGACGAGCTATCCGACCCAGGCGGCGGCCGGCGCCGCCCGCCGCGTCGCGCTCCGAAGCGGGCGCTCGAGGTCGCCGCAGTGCCTCACAGAGGGGTGCGACTGCCCGTTCGCGGCCGACTTCGCCGGGCCGTTCCCGATCGACCGCGTGCGCCTGACGAGCATCTACTCAAAGGGCGACGGCGTCGTCCGCTGGCAGTCCGCGCTCGTCCCATACGGCACCTGCGTGGAGGTGACCGGCAGTCACGTGGGTCTGATCTTCAACCGCAAGACCTACCGGGCGATCGCGGCAGCGCTCGCCGAACCCGAACTGGAGGATCCACATGCTGACCGCGCCCGATGAGCTGTTCCAGGACCTCGGACACTCTCTCTCCACAGACTATTTCTTCTTGCGGGCGCAGCTGACCGAGCAGCAGCTCGAGGTGCTCCGCCGCGTGCGCCTGTTCGTCGACGACGAGGTGCTGCCCGTGATCGGCGGCTACTGGGAGCGGGCGGAGATGCCGTGGCCGCTGATCCGGCGGCTCGGCGACCTCGGGATCGTCGGCGAGGACATCAACGGCTACGGCTGCCCCGGGTTCGATCCGATCTCGCTGGGGCTGATCCACATGGAGCTGAACCGCGGCGACGGCAGCCTCGGAACGGTCCTCGGCGTCCAGGCTGGGCTGGCGATGAAGTCGATCGCGATGCTCGGCTCCGAGGAGCAGAAACAGCGCTGGCTGCCTGGGATGGCCCGCTTCGAGAAGTTCGGCGCGTTCGCGCTGACCGAGCCGAACCACGGGTCGGATTCGGTTGGACTCGAGACGAGCGCGCGTCTGGTAGGCGATTCGTATGTGCTGAACGGCGCCAAGCGCTGGATCGGCGCCGGGAGCATCGCCGACGTGGTCGTCGTCTGGGCGCGTAACGAGGACGGCAGGGTCAACGGTTTCCTGGTCGAGAAGGGGACGCCGGGCTACGAGGCCGAGGTGATCGAGGGCAAGGGATCGCTGCGCGCGATCTGGCAGGCTCAGATTTCGATCGAGGACGTCGAGGTACCGGTCGAGAGCCGGCTCCCCGGCGCCGGCAGCTTCAAGGACACCGGGCGCGTGCTGGCCGGGACGCGGAGCACATGCGCGTGGGCGGCGCTCGGGCATGCGGTCGCGGCGTACGAGACCGCGCTCATGTACGCCAAGCGCCGCGAGCAGTTCGGCCGGCCGCTCGCGAGCTTCCAGATCATCCAGGACCGACTGGTGAAGATGCTCGCGGAGGTGACCTCGATGCAGCTTTACTGCCTGCAGATCGGGCGTTTGGCCGAGCGCGGCGAGCTCAGCGACACGATCGCCGGGCTCGCGAAGCTCAACAACACGCGCAAGGCCCGCCAGGTGTGCGCCGAGGCGCGCGACATGCTCGGCGGCAACGGGATCTTGCTCGAGAACCACGTGATCCGCCACATGGCCGACATCGAGGCGATCCACACCTACGAGGGCACCGAGACGATGCAAACGCTGATCGTCGGCCGCGATATCACCGGCATCGGGGCGTTTGCGTGAGACAGGCGTTTCGCCTGAGGCCCCCGAGGCCGCGTATTGGAGCCTTCGCGTAAGGGGGTTGTCGCACCACCGCAAGGTGCGTTGCAGGGGGAGGAGTCTGCCCGGAGCGTGGTAGGGTCGCCGACCGTTGAGCAGGCGGTACGTAGTTGTCGTGGCATCCGTGCTGGCGGTTGTCACCATTGTGACGAGCGCCGGCGTGAGCCGGGGGGACCTGGCGAGCCGTTACTCGGCGGGCAAGCAGCGCGCCGGCCGGCTGCGCTCCGCGATCCAGGCGGACAGCACCAAGATCCGGGGATTCGAGGGCACGATCAGCTCGCTGCAGGCCAGGCTCACCGCGGTCCAGCAGAGCCTTGACATCCAGGAGCAGGAGCTCGAGCAGGTGACGGTGGCGCTGGCGAGCGCGCAACGACGGCTCGTTCAGCTGCAGCGGGAGCTCGCGTCCGACCGCCGGATACTGGCCTCACAGCTGCTGGCCGACTACGAGTCCCCGACGCCGAACATCGTCGACGTGATCGTCGAGTCACGCGGATGGAACGATCTGGTCAACAAGGTCGGCAACCTGAAGCAGATCGCCGCCGCCAATTCACGGACGATGAGGGCTGTCATCACGACCCGTACGACCGTCGCGGCGCAAGCGCGCCGGCTCGCCAAGATCAAGATCCGCCGGCAGCAGACCACGACCGCCGTGCGCATCGAGCGCGACGACATCGCGCAGCTCCGCCTGTCGATCGTCGATCGCGAGCTGCGCGTCGCCCATGACCGTTCCGCCAAGCGGAGCCAGTTGACCAGGCTCCGGAAGAAGCTCGCGCACGAGGCCACGGTGCTGGACCGCGAGGCGGCCGCCGCGCGCCACGTATCGCTGCCGGTCGCCCCGCCTCAGGGCGGATGCGTCAACACCGCGTACGCGACGCACGGTGGCTCGACTGGGTTCTTCCCCGCGCCGGGGACGAACTATTCGGTGGGCGAGGAGCCGGTCATAGCGGCGCGTCTCGACGCGCTCGGGCGGGCGCTCGGGCTGCATCTGATCGGCATCTCCGGCTACCGGTCTCCGCAGCATTCCGTCGAGGTCGGCGGCTTCGCGGACGATCCCCACACCCTCGGCGAGGCGTCCGACACGCCCGGCGTCGAAGGCGTACCCGAGGCCACGCTCGAGGAGTTCTGCCTCACGCGCCCGTTCTCGGGAGCGCGCGAGGCAGATCACATCCAGGAGCTCTAGTCGTCGCCGAGGAAGGCGGCCGGCAGGTTCCGGCCCGGCACCTGGTCCGGCGTGTAGATCTTCGGATCGCCCGGATACGCGACGCGCCAATCGTGCGCCTCGTACCAGTCGAACCGGTTCATCTGCTCTGGGTTGACGCGGTCCGGACCGTCGAAGTGGTGCTCGG
>DATJYY010000234.1:0-6798 GCA_035499395.1 Solirubrobacteraceae bacterium | reverse complement strand
GAGGCTTTTCGGGATGGAGCCAACGGGATTCGAACCCGTGACCTCCTGCTTGCAAAGCAGGCGCTCTCCCAACTGAGCTATGGCCCCGCTACGGGAGCGAGTCTAGGGGCTCAGCCGTCGAAGTCGAAGTCTCGCGGGGGACGCTGCTCGAACCAGAGGCGGTCGTGGTCGGGCGTGTCCTGGAGGAACTCGGGGGTGCTTTCGAGCACGTCGTCGCCCTCCTCACCCTCGGCCTCGAGGTCGTACTCCTCGGTCTCCTGGTCGAGGTGCGACGGCGGGTCGGCCGGGTGAGGCGCTGGATTCGGATCCGGCTCGGGCTCCGGCGCCAGGTCGGCGGGATGTGTTGGCGGAGCCGGCTCGGCCTCCGCGTCGAACGGGGAGCGTTCCGCGTACGGCTCGGGCTCGACGAACTCGGCGGGTTCGTTTGGCGTCAGCTCCTCGAGGTCTTCCGTCGCCGGCGCCGGCTCGTGGAGCTCGGGTGGCTCGTGAAGCTCGTCATCCTCGCGGAATGGCTCCTCCCAATCCTCCATTGGCGTAGACGGAACGCCGGCTTCCCGGTCGACGGCTGCCTCCGCCCCGGCGACAGGGCTGTCGTCCCCGCCGACCTCGGGTCCGCGCCGGACCGGCCCGAGAGCCTCCCGTTCAGCGCGTTCGACCTCGGTGGGGTCGGCGCCGCGGCGGCGCTTGAGTTCGAGGTGCTCGCGGATGGCGTCGTCGAGTAAACCCATGCCGCTTAAGCCTACCCGGCCCCCGACGCGTCCGCAGCTCGAACCATGGCGCTGACCGTCCGGTTCTTGCCGCTCCGCTTGGCCTCGTAGAGTGCCGCGTCGGCATCGGCGATGAGGGCGTCCTTATGACCGTCCCTCGAGGCGGCGACGCCAAGGCTGGCGGTGATCCGCAGAACGCCGCCGCCGTCAGTCCGGGCAACGCGCAGGCCTTCAACGGAGGCGCGGATGCGCTCGGCGATGGCGTGAGCGCCCTCGAGGTCGGTGTGCGGCAGGATCAAAGACAGCTCCTCGCCACCGTAGCGCGCCGGGGAGTCGGCGTCGCGGGAATTTTCTTGCAAGACGCGGGCTACATGACGGAGGACCGCGTCGCCTTGTGGGTGCCCGTAGGTGTCGTTGACGGCCTTGAAGTCATCGATGTCGAGCATGATCAAGCCGATCGGATGGTGGTAGCGGCGGACCTGTTCGATCTCAGCGTTCAGCAGCTCCTGGAAGCGGCCGTGATTCGCGAGGCCGGTGAGCTCGTCCGTGACCGCCTGGCGGCGCACCTGAAAATGGAGCTCGATGTTCTCGAGCGCTAGCGCCGCCTCCGCCCCCAGTGACCGCAGGACGTCGAGGTCGTCATCGCTGAATGGCCGCCCACGCCGTGCGACCGAGATCACGCCGTGAGCCCGTTGGCTCGGTTCAAGTGAACCGAGCGCGACCGCAGCCACGCTAACCGCGGCGGTATGGGCCTCACCGACCGCGCCGTTAGACAACGCGCCGCACTCCGCTTCCCGCACCACGTCCTCGAGGCCTACCAGCGACCCCTCGCGGCCCATCTCGGCCAGCGGCTCGTCATCGCTCGTTCGGACGCTGATCCGGCCCCCACTCGCCTGTACCGCGTCGACCGCGGTCTGCAATGCCAGCTCGAGCAAGGCCGGCCGATCCAGGCTGGACGCGAATGTGTGCCCGATCCGGCGGATGGCTTCCCTGAGCCGCGCGCGCTCCCTGGAGAGCTCATCGAGCCGGCGAGAGAGCTCACTCGACATGCTGTTGAACTCCGCGCCGAGGGCGGCGAACTCGTCGTTGCCCTCGACCCTGATGGGGGCTGAAAAGTCTCCGCTGCCGAGTCGGCGCGCGGCCTCGAGGAAGCCGCTGAGGCGCCCCTGGAGCGCGCGCGAAGCGAGTAGCGAGAAGCCGAATGCGAGGACGAGAAACGCGATGATCAGAACGACCGCAACGAGGCGGCTGCCGCCGAGTGACGTGGCCGTCGCCGACAGCGCAGACAGGACCGTGATGGTCACCGATGTGCCGCCAAAGCCGGCGAACTTCTGGCTAACGACTCGGTAGCCCTTGCCGTCGACCGTGGTGTTCCCGGCAGCCGGGACCGAAGCGGCGTTCGAGACGGCAACGGTCGACGCCGAGACCCTGTGACCCTGACGCACCACCACCGCGACCCGTGGCGAGGAGAGCTGCCGCGCGTATTGGGTGGCGGTCAGCTCCGAGACCGTCACCGTCATCGAGCGGCCGGGAGCCGGATCCCTCACGATGACCGACCCCGGCGCGACGGCCGTGCGGTCTCCAACGTCGACGATCGTTCTCGAACCGTCGCTCAGCCTCGCCCTCGCCAAGCCCGCCTGCGTTGCGAGCGCCGTGAATCGGACCGACAGGGCATTGCCGCGCATGGACCCGACGGCCCGCGCGAGCGTCTTGGCATCTGCGCGCGCCGACGCCGCCTCACTCTGGTACAGGCTCGCCGCCGCGGCCGCCACGCCGCCGGAGCGCGCGTCGGCCTTCCCTTGCTGGCTGTCGTTGATCAGGCTGAACATGAGCACCCCGATCGCGACCATCGGCACGACGACAATCAGCACGAAGAAGATCGTTAAGCGTGCACGAAAGCTCATGATTGGCGCCTCCGACGGGGAGGCTACCCCGGATTCGGCGCAAACTCGCCACCTACCATGCGCTCGGACTGTCTGCGGGGCGGCGGAGCAGTCGGCACGCCCAGGGCTAAACTGTCCGCATCCGAGCGGCATCGCGCCGCCGTCCGGGGCTATAGCTCAGTTGGGAGAGCGCCTGGATCGCACCCAGGAGGTCGCCGGTTCGAGTCCGGCTAGCTCCATTTCGATGAAATCCCTGCAAGCACACGGGTAAGAATTGGCGAGTCGGCCTAGCTCGCAGCGTCGCGCATTTGGGTGAGGGTGCATTTGGGGTGCATGAGGGTCAGGGATCACGGGAAGCCCGGATGGCTGCGCCGCCGCCGTGGCGCGTGACTGAGGTGTGGCTGGGCTTGTCCGGTATCAGCTGCGTCGCGACGGCGGCCGAGACGCCGCTCAATCACGGATGGGCCATGTCTGTGGATGCCGGGGGCGCCTTGCTGCAGCGCGTCCCTTGAGGGAACGCTGTCAGGCTCGGGGCGGACTACCGCTTCAGCCCAATCGCTAGCCACGAACCTGCACGCACTCGATGCCCGAGTTTGGCGAAACTCGAGTCTCTCGCGTGCGCCGGCGGGCCTGCCCGCGTTTCGTTTCGCGCGGTATCGCAACGACATCGACCGCAAGCGGCCGTTATCGCGACACCGGCCGTGCGTCGGTGCGGTGGCGGCGAAGCCGGCGGACGATCACGCGGGTGGCGTCGGTGTCGGGCCGGCGGGCCTCGCGGGTCGCGTGCGCGAGTCGATGGTGGGCGGCGGTTCGGTGCAGCTCGGCGATGTGCTGCTGGGCGATGATGGAGGTGAGATGTGTTGAGAGCATTGGGTGGACCTCGCTGTTTGCTGGTGTGCGGGGCACTTTGATCCGCAGTGGTTGCTGGCCGCTTGCAGTCCGGTAAACGCGGCCGGTAGCCTCGGTCACGAGGGCGAATGCGTTTCGGGATCCTGGGACCGCTACAGGTGGTCGGCGACGATGGGCATGAGGTTCCCGTCGCGGGCCGGATGCCGCGAGCCTTGCTCGCGCTGTTGCTGCTGCGGGCGAACGAAGACGTCGCGAGTGATCGGCTGGTGGAGGATCTGTGGGCCGGCGCGCCACCGGCGAGCGGGCCAAAGAGCCTTCACGTGCATGTGTCGCGGTTGCGCCAGTCGCTTGCAGCCGGGGGCTCCGCGCCAGACGACGGGCGGCTTATCACCACAGTCGGTGGCTATCTGTTGAAGGTCGGGCCCGACGAGCTGGATGCGGATCGGTGCGAGCACTTGATCGCTGAGGGTCGGTCGCTGGTCGCCGCGGGAGAAATGGAGCAGGCGCTTGCGGCTTTCGGTGCGGCGCTCGAGTTGTGGCGGGGGCCGGTGTTGTCCGACTTCCAGTACGACGCATTTGCGCAGGCCGAGATCGCCCGGTTCGGCGAGCTGCGCGTCGCCGCGCTCGAGGAGCGGATCGCGGTCGAGGTGCTGTTGGGTCGGGAGGCGCAGGTGGTTGCCGAGCTGGAGGGCCTCGTGCGCGAGTACCCCTATCGCGAGCGGCTGCATGGTCAGCTGATGCTGTCTCTGTACAGAGCTGGACGCCAGGCGGATGCGCTGGCGGCCTATCGCGCGGCCCGGTCCGTGCTAGTCGACGAGCTCGGGATCGAGCCTTCCGCGGAGCTGCGGCAGCTGCAGGAGGCGATCCTGGCTCAGGACGAGACGCTGCTGGCGGGCAACTCTCCGCTGCCGACGGTGACCAACACCCGGGTGTCGTTCCGCCACGTGCCTCTGCCCGCGCAGGCTGCCGCGCTGATCGGTCGCGAGCACGAACTTGCCGAGCTGGTAGGGCTCGCTGGCTCGCACCGGCTGATCACTTTGACAGGGCCCGGCGGGACGGGCAAGACCAGACTGTCGCTGGCGCTCGCGTCGGGAATCGCTGATCGCAGCGCCGACGGCGTCGTCTGGGTGTCGCTTGCCACGGTCACCGATCCGGAGCTGGTCCCGGCCGCGATCGCGACGGCGCTCGGAGAGATCGACGACGTGCATGCGTACCTCCAGGAGCGGGCGATGTTGCTCGTGCTCGACAACTTCGAGCAGGTGATCGATGCCGGACCCGCGATCGGCACGTTGCTGTCAAATGCGCCGAGTTGCGCAGCGATCGTGACGAGCCGGGAGCGGCTCGGCATCGCCGGCGAGCAGGAGTACCCGGTCCCTCCGCTTTCACCGGGCGACGCGGTCGAGTTGTTCACCGCCCGAGCACGACAGGTCAAACCAGAGTTCGAGCCGGGAAGGGAGGTTGATGCGATCTGCGCACGTCTCGACCGGCTCCCCCTCGCGCTCGAACTCGCCGCCACGCGCGTCAAGCTTCTCTCTGAGCAGCAACTACTCGCCCGGCTCGAGCAGCGCCTGCCCTTGCTCGCCCGCGGCGGCCGTGACCTCCCCGCCCGTCAGAGCACGATGCGGGCCGCGATCGCGTGGAGCTACGACCTGCTGACAGAGCGCGAGCAGCAAGTGTTCACCCGGCTCGGAGTGTTCATCGGCAGCTTCGAGCTGGAGGCAGCCGAGGAGGTCTGCGACGCCGACCTCGACACGCTTCAGTCCCTGCTTGACAAGAGCCTGTTGCACCGCGGCGAGGACGGGCGGTTCTTTCTGCTGGTCATGACCCGCGATTACGCGCTCGAGCAACTCGATGCGGGCGAGGACGAGGATGAGGTCCGGGCTCGCCACGCCCGCTGGTACTTAGCGCTTGGCATCGCCGCCGGCCGCCAGGACGCCGGGCGGGCGGAGGCCCTCAGCCGTCTGCGCCGGGATCCCGGCAATGTCGGGCTCGCCCTCTCCTGGGCGCTGGACCACGACATCGCTGCCGGCTTGCCGCTTGCCGATGCGTTGTTCTACATGTGGTTGGGAGCAGGCCGTGTCGCCGAGCTCAGGCGCTGGTACGAGGGCGCCCTCGCGGACCCAGGTGGGCTCTCATCCGGACAGCGAGCCGACGCGCTTGCCGGCCTCGGCATTGCGCTCGCGTACAGCGATACCCCCGAGCCGGCGCGGACGGCACTGGCCGAGGCCCTGACGCTCTACCGTGAAGTTGGCGATGAGCGCAACGAGGCGCGTGTGCTCATGCGCCTCGGCGGCGTCGAGTTCATTTCCGGCTGCCCGGAGGGAATGATCGAATGGTCAGAGCAGGCGCTCCCGATCTACGAGCGTCTCGACGATTCGGAGGGGATTGCCCGCTCGCTCCACTACATCGCTGAAGGCCTCCGTGACAGTGGCGAGTTCGAACGGTCGGCGGAGCTGTACAAGCGCGCAATCGAGATCAAGCGCGAGCATGCTCTTACCAACGTTGCCGCCGCGCTTCACAGCCTCGGTGACCTCTCGCTCGATAAGGAGGACCTGCCATCCGCCGAGCGCTACTACTACGAGGCGCTCGCGCTTGCGCCAGAGGAGGACGACGTACGGTTGCAGGCCTACTGCCTCGCCGGCCTCGCCTGCGTCGCGGCACAGAGCGACGACGCAACGAAGGCTGGGCGGCTCTGGACACTCGCCGAGCGCATCGAGCAGCAGATCGGCTTCCGGATGCTGCGCGCCGAGCGCGTCCGCTACGAGCGAACCGTCACCCCGGCGCTCCGAGAGAGCCGGGAGTACAAAGCTGGCGTCGCGAACGCCGCGGAACGCGACCCCCTCGCCGCAGTCGCCGACCTCCTCCGCCGCTGAATACGCGCATCTCGGATGTGTCCATGGGGTTCTGCGGGTTCGTGGCCAACGCCGGTCAGGTCGCTATGCCCGGTCTTGGTCGTGGCGGTCTTCCCATCAGAGCGCTCAGTGGGTGTAGGTTCGCTGCCGCGGACATGGCGACGACTACCGGGGGAGGATCGTGATCGTTCATTCGCGCATTGAGGGCACGCAGCTTGCGGGCAACCTGTTGGGGGATCCGACGGAGCGCGATCTGTTCGTGTATCTGCCGGCGGGCTATGAGGAGTCCGACAGGCGGTATCCGACGGCGTACCTGTTGCATGCGCTGGGCAGCAGCGCAGAGTTGGAGGTGACCCCGGAAACCGATGGGCAGCGGTGGAAGCCGCCGGTCGAGGACGTGCTCGATCCGGTGTTCGGTCGGATCGGGACGGCGCCGATGATCGTCGTGATTCCCGACGGAGCGTGTCGGTGGGGATGCGGCCAGTGGGTCGACTCGCCGGTCACCGG
>DATJYY010000233.1:0-27069 GCA_035499395.1 Solirubrobacteraceae bacterium | reverse complement strand
CCTTCGTAAGCGCCGCTGCCCACGCCGATCCGGCCACCGCCCGCGGCCAGATCACCTTGCCAGCTCGCCTGGGCGGTGCGTGTGACGCGGACGCTCATGGCCGGGTGAGAGTAAGCCAACTAACCTTGCGATTGCGTTATGCGTTAGGCCCCGTGTTACCGGCGGGATCCTCCAGAACCCCGACAGAAAGGGAGCCTACAGATGGCTCAGATGGTGGACAACCTCGACGCCGCCGCCGCCCGCCAGCGCTTCTCCTCCTTACAGCAAGGGTTCAAGTTTTTCGACGCGCCGGGCGGCTCGCAGGTCCCCGACGAGATCGGCGAGGCGATCGCCCGGACGCTGCGCGAGGCGAGCGCCAACCTGGGCGCGGTGTACGAGACCAGCCACCGGGTGGGACGGATCCTCGAGCAGGCCGAATCGGGGGCGGCGCGGTTCCTCGGATGCGAGCCGCACGAGGTGATCTTCGGCTCGAACATGACCTCACTGGACTTCACGCTATCGCGCACGGCCGGGCGCGAGTTCGCCGCCGGCGACGAGATCCTCGTCTCCTCGCTCGACCACGACGGCGGGGTCGCGCCGTGGCTCGAGCTCGCCTACGACCGCGACCTGGTTGTCCGCCACATCGAGCTGCTCGACGACACCACGCTCGACTATGCCGACCTCGAGAGCAAGCTCAACGATCGGACCCGCGTGGTCGCGTTCGCGTGGGCGTCGAACGCGGTCGGGACCGTGGTCGACGCCCAGCGAGTGTGCAAGCTCGCGCACGAAGCCGGCGCGCTCGCCTGGGTCGATGCCGTCCACTACGCCGCGCACGAACCGATCGACGTGAAACAGATCGACGCAGATGTTCTGATCTGCTCGCCGTACAAGTTCTGCGGTCCGCATCTGGGGATGGCCTACGGCCGCGCCGAGGTAATCGAGGCGTGGCGGCCGTACAAGGCTCGGCCCGCGCCGAGCACACCGCTCGGCCGGCGGTTCGAGACCGGCACGCAGCCGTACGAGCTGCTCGCGGGGTTGGGCGCCACGCTCGAGTACCTCGACTCGATCGGCGGGTTCGAGGCGATCGTCCCGTACGAGCGGTCCCTCGGGGATCGCTTCCTCGCCGGCATCTCGGACGCGGTGATCGTTTACGGGCTACCGACGATGGAGGGCCGGGTCCCGACGTTCCTCATCAACGTGGCCGGGGTGCCGGCGTCCGACGTGGCGCTGCGCCTCGCCGAGCAGGGCATGGGCGTGTGGGCCCACGACTCGTGGTACTCGCTGGGTCTCTACCAACGCCTCGGCTACGACGACCAGGCCGTCCGGCTCGGGTTCATCCACTACAACACCGTGGACGAGGTCGACGCGTTGGCCGAAGCGCTGAACGCCCTGGCCGGCTAGCCACCGACTCCGGACATCGCAGCCACCCTGGCCGCGGCACCGCCTACCCCGGCCGGCGCCGCGACCCACCCCGGCCGGCGCCGCGACCCACCCCGGCTGCACGGCGCCGACCACCGATACACGGGAGGCGAGCCCCACTTTCCGCTCACTCGACCCGCCGCCCGGGCCGAATGCGCATTCGTCCATCTCTGGCACGCATTTCGGCCCACTCGAGCCGGGCGGCTCGCCGAGTGTTGGGTTTTCGGGGTCGACGACCGGCTAACGGATCGACATCGTCTCCGCGCCGAGATACAGCTTGGCGGCATACGACTCGGGATCGGCGGCGAACCGCTTCTGGAGCGCGCCACCGTTGAGCGCGTCATCGAGCGCGGCCATGATCATCGACTGGTCGAGCACGAGCCGCCGGTGGCCGACAGCGCCCGTCATCGGATTGACCGCGTCGTAGAACCCGCCGTCGGACGTGTAGACCCCCGGATAGTCCTGACGTAGCGCCACCAGATTGGCGTACGCCTGATCCGGGATCACCGGCAGCGCTATCGCCGAGGCGTGCGGCGAGACGGTGGTCTCGGTGGCGCAGTCGGTGCTGTCGCACCACGCCAGCGGCGAGCCGGTCCTGAACGCCTGGCCCTCGGCCCCGAAGCCGTTGTAGTCCCCGGTGTCATCCGCGGTCGAGGACGGCGACATCCCCCACACCGGGTACCCGAGCTCGTCGGTCGCGTACCGAGCCTGCACCTGGGCCCAGCGAACGTCGTTCAGACCGAAGCTGTGGGGTCCCCAGGTCGTCTCTGCGACGACGAGGTTCGCCATCAGCCCCTCGAACATCCCGCCGGCGAACGTCGGCACGAACGTCAGCGACGTGCCCGGGTAGGTGTAGTGGCCCTCCCACACCTGGAACTGCTTGCCCGACTGCGGGTCGGTGTAGGTCTGCCAGTAGCCGCTCCCCGGATTGAACGCCGGCGGCGGGTCTGTGGCGCAGAGCTGGGGCGGGTCGGTTCGCCACGTCCGCCACCACACGTCGCCGGGCATCTGGTGGCGCCCCATCCCGATGTACATCGCGATCCGGGGATCGCTGTACAGCGCGCCGTTGTGATACCCGGCTGGGCCCTGGCCGACGTAGTAGCCGCCGTACATCTGGCCCGTCGGCTGACCACCGAGCGACGCGTTGACATCGCAGTCCGTCTGCGCCCGCGCGTCATAGAAGATGCTGAAGTCCATCGGCGCGAGCAGTGACTCGGCCAGACCCCGGACGGCCGGCAGTGCCTGTTTGACCTCAATCAGCCCGGTGGCGTACCAGCCGTTGTCGACCGCCGAGACGAACCAGCAGTTGTCCTGCGACGGCGTTGTCTCGTTGCAGTCGCCCTGCCCGGGGTTCGACAGCACGTTCCCGTTGTTCGTGTCATACCACTGGTACAGGAATCCGTCGTAGCGCTTGAGACCCGCGACCTCGCGCAACGTCGCAGCCGCAAGCTGATCGGCTTTCGACTCGGAAATCAGCCCGAGATCGTGGGCGGCCACGACCGCCCACAGATACACGCCGACGTTCGACGCCGAGGTGTACTCCCCGCGCACCGTCCCCGGCCCGAGGTTGTCGAGCGGCAGGTGCGTCACGGGATCGACATCGGCGGCGTAGAACCGCCAGGTGTCCTGCGCGATCCCGTGCAGGACCGCCTTCTGCCGCGCGCTGAAGGTGGCGGCGCCCGCAGGCGCCGCCACCATCAGGACCACCGCCGTCGCCGCGGCGGCGATCAGTCCCCGGAGCTTCATCCGACCGTGAACGTCGTGGGCGTCCCTGTCCCGACCGCCGAGCTGTCGCCGGCCCACAGCTTGAACGGACCCGGCTCGACCACGAACCGCCCCTCGGCGTTGTAGAAGCCGAGGTTCTGCGGTCCGAGCGTGAACGTGACCGTCTTCGACTGTTTGGCCGCGAGCGACACCCGCTTGAACCCCTCGAGCTTCTCGACGGGTTGCAGGATGCTGGTGTCGTCCTCGTGGAGGTACAGCTGCACGACGTCGGCGCCCGCCATCGAGCCGGTGTTCGTGATCGTCGCGTTGACCCGGAACGTGCCGGTCCTCGACGGGGTACCCACGATCCGCGGGCTCGAGATCGAGAACGTCGTGTATGACAGTCCATAGCCGAACGCGTACTGCGGCGTGTTCGGCACGTCCAGGTACTTCGAGGTGTACTTGTTGTTCGGGTCGTACGGCCGGCCCGTCGGGAGCTCGTTGTACGAGATCGGGATCTGGCCGACGTTGCGCGGGAACGACATCGGCAGCTTGCCGCTCGGATCGACCTTGCCGAACAGGATGTCCGCGACCGCGTCGCCCCCGGTCGTCCCGGGGTACCACGCCTCGAGCAGCGCGGGTGTGCTCGCGAGCTCGGGGATCGTCAGCGGCCGCCCGTTCATCAGCACGACCACGTATGGCTTGCCGGTCCCGGCGACCGCCTGGATCAGCGCGTCCTGCTGCTCGGGCAGGCTGATGTCGCTGCGCGACGACGCCTCGCCCGAGTCCGATGCCGGCTCGCCGACGACCACCACGGTCACGTCGGCGGCGGACGCGGCCGTCGCCGCGGCGGCGAAGCCGCTCGTGGAGTTGCACGTGTCGGTCGGGGTGAACGTGCACCCCGGCGTGTACGTGACGTTCGCGTTCGGCGCCGCCTTCTTGATCCCGTCCAACACCGTGACGATCTTGTCCGAGCCGCCCGACCCGGCCGCGGCGGCACTCGTGTCATAACCGATCGGCACGTCCGGCCCGAGCTGGTCGACCGGATCGTCGGCCAGCGGGCCGACCACGGCGATGCTCGACGTGCTCGTGCTGAGCGGGAGCGTCGGGGTGCTCGCGCCCGGCGGATTGCTGTTGTTCAGCAGCACGATCGACTCGTCGGCGGTCTGCCGGGCCGTCGCCAGATGCTGCGGCGTCAGCCATTCGGTCGAGGGGTTCGCGATCCCCGGGTACGGGTTCGAGAACATCCCGGCCAGGTACTTGAGCGTCAGCACGTGACGGACGGCATCGTTCAGCTGCGTCATCGTGATCTTGCCCGAGCGCAGCATCGACGGCCCGTACTGGTAATACGTGTCGTTGTAGACCGGGTTGTTGGCGGGCCCGGTCGGCCCGAGCGTCACCGCCATCTCGATGTTGACCCCGGCGGTAAGAGCCAGCCGAGCGGCATCCGCGCCGTCCGACGCGTAGCCGAACTCCTCGAGCTCCTGGACCGCCTGATAGTCCGACACCGTGGCCCCGCCGAAGCCCCACTCGTCGCGGAGGATCTGCGTGAGCAGGTACGGGTTGGCGGTGTTCGGCACGCCGTTGAGCGAGTTGAACGAGCTCATGACGGTCGCCGCGCCGGCGTCGACCGCCGCCTTGTACGGCGGCAGGTAGTCGTTGAACAGCTGCTGGGTCGACATGTCGACGGTGTTGTATTCGCGACCCGCGACCGGAGCGCCATACGCTCCGAAGTGCTTGATCGTCGCGGCCATCTTGTGGGGCGCGGAGAAGTCGTTGCCCTGGTAGCCGCGGACCTTGGCGGCGGCGATTGCCGAACCTAGGAACGGATCCTCGCCCGCGCCCTCGACGACGCGACCCCACCTGGGGTCGCGGCTGATGTCGACCATCGGGTTGAACGTCCACTTGATCCCGTCGGCGGTCGCTTCGTCGGCCGACGCCGACTCGTCCTGCCCGACCTGCTTCGGATCCCACGTCGAGGCCTCACCGATAGGCACCGGGAACATCGTCCGGTAGCCGTGGATCACGTCGAGGCTGAAGATCAGCGGGATGCCCAGCGGCGACTGAAGCGCGGCCTTCTGGACCGCGTCGATGTTGTCGCGGCCGGTCAGGTCGAGCACCGAGCCGATGTCCCCGGCCCTGGCCTCGTTCTCCAGGGTCACGTTGTTGTCCGGCGTGGGCCCGGCCATCGTGAGCTGGCCGAACTTCTGCTGGACGCTCATCCGCGCGATCAGCGCGTTGACCTTCGTGTTGATCGACCGCTGCTGAGCCGCCGTGGCGGTGGGCTTGGGCCCCCGGCGGCGCGCCGGTGCGGCGTTGGACGATCCCGACAGGCCGCTCACGAGCAGCACGACGGCAATACCGATTACCGCTAAGACAGCGCCAAGCCCGAACCTCCGTCTCGGTTTCTCCCAAACGGCGGCTGCGATACGTTCTGACACTTCCCCTCCCTCGTTCCGGTTGACCGCGCAAGCGCGTACCCGGGAGAGGTCCTGTTGAAAACGACGAGTTAGGAATTCGCGAACGTCTCGCGGTCGACCGAGTGGACGATCACCGGGATGTCGAACAACAGGTCCTCGCGCCGTGGTGTCATCCCCAGGCGCTCCGCCACCCGGATCGATCTCGTGTTATCGGCACGGATCATCGCCGTGAGGTACGGGTAGTCGAACTCGCGGAAGCCCCAGTCGGCGCACGCACGTGCGGCCTCGGTGGCGTAGCCGTGCCCCCACTCCTCGCGCCGCAGCACCCACCCCACCTCGGCCTCCTCGAACTGCGGCCAGTACTTGAGGCCAATCCGGCCGAGGAAGCGACCGTCGTCGGATGCGAGCAGCACGAACATGCCGTGACCGTACTCGCGCCACTCCTCGTCATAGTGGCGCAGGCGGTCGACGAGCTCATCGCGGTCGAACGGGGGCATGAACTCGCGCACCTCGGGCTCTGAGTGCAACGCGAGCAGGTCGTCGATGTCGTGGATCGTCGTCGGACGCAGGTATAGGCGATCGGTGTCGATGTGCACGCCTCGAAGTTGTAACGGCCCGACGCGGGTCAGGGGTGCGAGACCACCCCGGCGAACAGCACCGCGCCCGTCTTCAGGTCGCGGAGTGCGAACGCGAACGGGCGATCGACGACGACCTCGATCGGGGGCGGCGCCGGCATCGCGGTCGCGCTGATCCCGACACCGGTCGCCGCGGCGGCCTCGGTTCCCTCCTCGTCGACGCTCAGGTAAGCCTCGTGGACGACCGACTTGATGTACAGATCGCCAGGCTGGCCCGCGATCCCGGCCAGGTCGGCGACTCCAGGCTCGAACGCGAGCCGCATCCCGAGCGCCTGCAGCGCGGCGGCGAGCTCAAACCGCGTGTCGAGGCGGAACTTCGGCAGCGCAATCCCGACCTGCTGCCGGCTGAGCCCCGCCACCAGCGCGAGCGGCCCCTCGCCGGCGAGGCGCGACAGCAATGACTGGAGGCCTCCAGGGCTCGGGAGGAGGATGTCGAACGCCAGCCTCCCGCCGCGGTAGGGAAGCTCGAGCGCCTGGTACCCCGTCCCCTGGAGGTAGCCGAATGTCCCGGTCTGATGCATGGTCGGGACCTTGACCGCGCCGCCTGGAGCGTGGAACGCCGCCGGGAACGTCGACTGCTTGGTGAACGGCGAGAGCCACCGGGCGTGGAGATACACGGCGTTGACCAGCATCAGCCTCGTCGACGGGTCGACGTCGGCCGGACCCAGCAGTTCCGGGATCTTGAGTCTGGTCCGCTTTGACACCCAGGTGTTGATCCTCGCGCGCGCCTCCTTTGCGGCGCGCTCGAAGTCGGCGGTCCGCAGGCCGGCGCCGTAGGCGCGCGCGAGCACGCGGAGGAACGGCTGGCGGAACCGCAGCCCGGCCTGGCCGTAGAGAGCGTTGGCGACGCTGAGCACGGCATCGGCTCCGTTGACCTCGCCGAGCGAGCGGTCGGCGGCGTTGAAGGCCGCACCCAGCCGGCGGGGCGGCAACCCGAAGTCGAGCGCGTCCGCCATCTGTGACGCGGTCGTCCCGCGGGCGCCCGCGAACGCCATCGACAGCGCCTCCGAGATGCTCGCCGGCGACACCGTGACATTCGGCCGGCCGTTCGCCACCTCCGCCAGCAGCCGCCCGGCGAACAGCGCGTTCCCGTCGCGCAGCGCCTCCGCATCGCCACGCGACACGGCCGGCTCGGCTCGCGTGACGTCCGCGCGGACCAGCGTCGTACCCGGCTTCACGTCGGCCGCCGATCCACAACCGGCGAGCACCGCGAGCATCCCGATCGCCACAACCGCTCGAAAACGCATACCCACACGAGGCTACGCACGAGTGAGCGCGCCGTCACATCAGTGGGCTCAGTTCTTCCGCCCCGACAGGAGCAGCCCGGCCCCCACGCCGACGATCGCCAGACCGCCGGCGCCGCCGATGAGCTCGAGCCGCCGGGGGGATCGGCCGAACCAGGTCCGGAAGCCGCCGACGGCGAGCGCCCAGATCGTGTCCGAGACGAGCGCGATCGCCGCGAACACGAGCCCGAGCAGGAGGATCTGGGCCGCGACGTGCCCACCGGCGCGGCTGACGAACTGCGGAAGGATCGCGGCCAGGAACACGACCGTCTTCGGATTGGTCGCGCCGACCGTGAAACCTTCGAAGAACGAGCGCCGGTCCGACCGATCCGCGACCGGCGCCCGGATCGCCGCCGCCAGCGACTTGCGCTCCCGGAACGTCTTCACCCCGAGGTACACGAGGTAGGCACCGCCGGCGAGCTTCAACGCCGTGAACGCGGCTACCGACTGCTCCGCCAGGGCCCCGACGCCGACCGCCACCGCGATCACCTGGACGTACTCGCCGAGCGCGTTGCCGACCACGGTCAATACCGCAACGCGGCGGCCGCTCGCCAGCGCTCGGCCGACGACGAACAGGACGCTCGGCCCCGGGATCACGATCACGACGAACGCCGTGACGCCAAACGCGAGCAGCCGATCCGCGGAGACCATGCTGCCAGTCTAAGCGCGCCCCGTGGTACGTTCGCCCGCGTGGAGGACTCGCGCACAACCGCGGCGCGCGCGCACTTCGACGGCTGGTCGGCGACGTACGAGACCGGGCCGGGTGCCCGTCGGCTCCAGGAAGTGCAGACCGCGGCGGTGGCGTCGCTCGCACTCACCAGCGATGACGTACTGCTCGACCTCGCCTGCGGCACGGGAGCGGCCGTCCGCCAGGCGGCGCTGACGGTGCGCCGCGCGGTCGGGTTCGACCTCTCGCCGGCGATGATCGCGCAGGCGCGCGAGCTGGCCGCGAGCAACGCCGACGTCGAATTTCGCGAGGGCGACGTGAGCGGACCGCTGCCGTTCTCGGACGGAGAGTTCACCGCGATCGTCTGCACCACGGCGTTCCACCACTTCCCTGAACCGCTCGATACTCTCGCCGAGATGTTCCGGGTGACGGCTCCCCACGGCCGTGTCGTGATCGCGGATGCCAACCGGCGCCACCCGGCGGTGTTCGCGGCCGACATCGCCCTGAAGCGGCTTCAGCGGAGCCATTTCGGCTTTCGGAGCCCGGCCCAGCTGATGCGCGATCTGAGCGCCGTCGGCTTCGCGCGGGCATCGGTCGTCACGATCTGGGGCCGGGCGTACGCGTTCGTCCGCGCCGAGAAGTCCGGCTGACCTTGGCGATGGAATTGCAGGACCCGAACGACATTGCCGCCTACGACGAGCTCGAGCAGCGCCGGATCGGCGGACCCGAGCCGCTCACGCGGGCGATCGAGCTCCGCGACTACGACCCAAGCTGGCCCGAGCGCTACGCCGAGCATGCCTCCCGCCTGCGCGATACGCTCGGCGAACGAGCGGTCCGCATCGAGCACGTCGGCTCCACCTCCGTCCCCCGGCTGGCCGCCAAGCCGATCATCGACATCGCGCTCGAGGTGCCCGACACCACCGACGAGGTCGCCTACGTCGACGATCTCGAGGCCGCCGGCTACGTCCTGCGATTCCGCGAGCCCGAATGGTTCGAGCACCGACTGTTCCAGCCTGAGGACTGCTCCGTCAACCTCCACGTGTTCCCGGCCGGCTGCTCGGAGACCGACCGAATGGTGCGGTTCCGCGACTGGCTGCGGTCACACGACGCCGACCGCGAGCTGTACCTCCGGACCAAGCGTGAGCTGGCCGGCCGCGACTGGAAGTACATGCAGCAGTACGCGGACGCGAAGACGCGCGTCGTCGAGGAGATCATGACGCGGGCGTTCGCCGATGAGTAGCAATGATCAGTTGATAACGGTCACCGGTAGCTAACCCCGCCGGCCGAACCGTTGCTTTGCAAGATGTCCGGTTTCTGACAGAGCGATCCCGGCTAACACACGGCGGTGAAGTTCTCGCCCCGGCGGCGACGCCGTGCGCTTTCTCGTTTTTTCCTTCCACTGTCGTTGGTCGCGGGCGCTGTGTTCAACGTTTCAGCCGCGGGAGGGTCCACCGCAACCGTGGCGATCACCGGCGGCGGCCTGACGCTCGGTAACCCGACAATTCACGTGATCGGCGAGCGCCCGACGCAACTGGAAGTCAGCGTGTCCGTGACCGACGCGCGCGGCACGCGCCGGATGGTTCCTGTGGGTCGCCGGCTCCGCGCCGAACGGCTCGGGCGCTCAGAGCCTGATCGTGACCAGCGTCCGTTCGGCCTGCGTATCGGAATCCGTGTGCACAGTCGCGGACAGCGACATCCCCGATCCGCTCGCGGTGAGCGTGAACGGCCGACGCTCACGGGTGTTGAGGCCGAACCAGGGAGCGGACTCGGCGCTCAGGCGGTCGAACTCTTCATCACCGTGCCCCCCGGCGTCCGTGACCCGCTCAACTTGAGCTTCTCCGTCTCGACGCAACCGACCGGACCCAGTGCCCTGTCTTCGCCGGCGCCGAGCGCCGGCCTCGGACCCCAGCTGCCGCCATGCTCGCTACGCGAGATGACCACCACCAACACGTGCCGGACGAAACCGTAGGCTCGCTACGCCGCGCTTCCCTTGTGCTCGGCGTCGAACAGCTCCACCAGGCGGCTGCGCACCTCCCATAGCTTCGGGATCTGGCGCTGGGCGATGAGCTTGCCGAGCACCTGAACCGGCGTTCCCTGCGTTCCGATCGTGTCCTCGCCGAGGGCGCGGGCGACGATTGCGTAGTGGCGAAAGCGCCACAGCCAGATCCGCTCGTCCCATTCGGTCAGCAGCTCGGCGACCTGGTACAGCTGCTCATGGTCGCGGCCGTGCTGGTAGAGCTCGCTCAAATCGAGCCCCGCCTCGGAGAGCAGGCGGTCGAACGCCTTCGCCACGCGCTGCGTCACGACCGGCACGCGCCGGAAGCCCGGCGAGTCAAAGCCGCTGCCGTGTCCGAGCACGACGCGGATCTGCGAGTACTCCCATGGGTCCATCTGGTTGAGCATCTCGATCTGAGTGGTCACGTAGGTCAGTGCGAGCACCGCTCGGCGCAGCAGCCGGACTGCCGGCTCGAGGCGATTCCGCTCGAGCAGCGCGGCCGCCTCGTCGACCTCGGTCGTGGCGAACTTCAGCCACAGCTCGGAGGACTGGTGCACGGTCTGGAACAGCAGCTCGTCGTGGTGGACGCGCTCCTCGGCGGTCTTCTGCAGCGACAGCAGCTCATCGGTATGCAGGTAGCGCTCGTAGTCGCTCGCGCCCTCGCCGGGCAGGACGGGTGCGCGAAGCTCATCGCGGCTCGAGTCGGTCACGAGGGACCTCCTTCCAGGATGCCGGCCAGCTTGGACAGATCGATGTTCCCACCCGACACGATGCACACGACCTTCCCGGTGCCCGCGTCGCCGGCGAGCGCCGCCGCGGTGGCGAGCGCTCCGGCCCCCTCCGCGATCACGTGGGCGCGCTCGGCGAGCGTGCGCACCGCCGTGGCGGCGTCCTCGATCGCCACCGAAAACGCATCGTCGACGAGCGGCTGCACGCGCGGCCACATCGCGTCGAGCACTCTACGGCTGCCCGACCCGTCGACGAACGACGGGGTGTACTCCACGTCCGCCGGGCCTCCCGCCCCGAGCGCGGCCACCAGCGCCGCCCCGGTGGCCGGCTCCGCGGTGTATATCTTCGTCTGCGGCCGAAGCGCCCGGATCGCGCTGGCGATCCCGACCGTGAGACCGCCGCCGCCGTACGGGATCACGACCGCGTCGGGATCGGGCAGGTCCTCGAGGATCTCGAGCCCGATCGTGCCGTTGCCCGCCATCACGCCCTCGTCCTGGACCGGATGGACGAACAGGCCCTCGACGCCGTCGACCCGGCTGGTGAGCATCGCCTGCCACCACTCGTCGTAGGGCACCTTCCGCACCGTCCCGCCGAGGCGCTCGACCGCCCGGAGCTTGGCCTGCGGCGCGTGCTCGGGGACGGCGATCGTCACCGGCAACCCGAGCTCGCGGCCGGCCCAGGCGACGCCCTGGGCCATGTTGCCGGCGCTGACGGTGACGAGGCCGCGCGCCCGGGCCTCGGGAGAAGCGTTCCGGACGGCGTTCGTCGCGCCGCGGATCTTGAACGACCCGATCGGCTGGAGCGTCTCGAGCTTCAGGTAGATCTCGGCCGGCGCGTCCTCGACGCGGAGCCGCACGAGCGGCGTCCGCACCGCCGCATCCGCGATCCGGGAGCGGGCGGCTTCGATCTCGGCCAGCTCGATCACAGCTCGACCTCGGTGCCGATCCCCATCCTCCGGGCAGCGGCGACCGCGCACTCGGCCGCGGCGAGGTCCTCGACGGCGAGTCCCAGCGACCGGAACACGGTCAGCTCGTCGTCGCTCCGCCGCCCCGGCACGATGCCCGCCAGCACCTCGCCCAACTCTCCGCGGACGTGATTCTCACCCGTGATCGCGCCCTCCTCCAGGGCCAGCAGATACTCGCCGGCCTCGTTGCGCAGCGACTCGCGGCTGTCGCAGTAGAGCGCGGAATCCGCCACGGTCTCCGTGTCAAGCTCGCGCGCGCTCGGGATGCTCGCGCCGACCGCGTTGACGTGCGCACCGGGCACGAGCCAGTCGCGACGGATCACCGGCTCCCGAGCGCTCGTGGCCAGAACCACCACATCCGCGTCGCGCACCGCGTCTTGCGCCGAGGACGCGGCGTCTGCTCTGTCGCCGGCCGTCTCCTCCGCGTGCGACCGGTTTGGCGCGAACACCCGGACTTCGTCGAACGGCCGAACGGGCACCAGCGCGTCGAGGTGGGCTTTGCCCTGGACCCCCGCGCCCAGGATCGCCAGGACCCGCGCATCCTGACGCGCGAGCGTCCGCGTCGCGACGGCGCTCACCGCCGCGGTCCGGATCGCGGTGACCGCGGACGCGTCGAGGATCGCCCTCGGCGCCCCGATCGCCCCGTCGAACAGCGTCACGGTCCCCTGATGGGAGTCGAGCCCGCGGGCCGGATTGCCCGGCATCACGCACAGCGCCTTGAGCGAGAACACCGGATCCTCGCCGCCGCGCCAGGCGGGCATCAACCCCATGAACCCGGCCGCGCCCTCAAACGGGACCATCGACCGGAGCGGCATCTGCGCCTCCCCGCGGGCGTGGGCGGCGAGCACCTCGGCCATCGCGTCCGCGCACCGCTCGGGCGGCAGCGCCTTGAGCACGTCTTCGTGGCTGAGGATCAGGACGGAGCTCACTCGAACACCTCATCGAGGATCGCGCGCTCCTCGCTGCTGAGCGGCCGCTCGATTGCCTCGCGAACCGGGGCGAGATGGTCGGGCCGACTCGGCCCAACCACCACCTGCGTGATCCGCTGGTCCGCCAGGAGCCAGGCCAGCGCCAGCCCGGCCATCGAGGTCGCGCGCGCTCGCGCCAGGCGTTCGAACTGCTCGAGCCGATCGAATATGGGCCCGGAGACGAACGCCGCGTACGGCTCTGGGCGCTGGGTCATCCGCGACCCAGCCGGGAACGGCTCGCCGCGCTGGTACTTGCCGGTCAGCCAGCCTCCGGCCAGCGGGCTGAACACCAGGTAGGACACCCGCTCGCGTTCGGACAGGGGCAACAACTCGGCCTCATCGCTCCGCGCGAGCAGCGAGTATTCGTTCTGGATGGCCTGGGGCGCTCCGATCTCGAGCGCCACGTCGAGCTGTCCCGCGCTGAAGTTGCTCACCCCGTAGGCCCCGATCTTTCCGGCTCCGAGCAGATCCTCGAACGCCGCCATCGTCTCGGCAATCGGCACCTCCGGGTCGAACTCGTGCGCGAGGTACAGGTCCAACCGGTCGACGCCGAGGCGCTCGAGGCTCGACTCGAGCTGGCGCGCGATCCGCTCGGGCGCGAGACCGTGGTCGGCGCCCTCGTCCATTGGGTTGTACGTCTTGGTAGTGAGCATCGGGCGCACACCGCGGCTCTCGATCCAGGTGCCGATCATCCGCTCGCTGCGCCCCCCGCCGTACGCGTCGGCGGTGTCGAAGTGGTCGATCCCCTGCTCCCACGCGGCGTCCATCAGCTCGAACGCCTGATCCTGGTTCAGCCCCTGGCCGAACAGCTCGGGAGCGGAGCCGACCCCGCCGAAATTTCCGCAGCCGAGTGCGACCCGCGGGATCGTGATCTCGGTGCGCCCCAGGCGGCGGCGTTCGAACGGGACTGTGGCGCTCACCTGCGTATTTGATCGAACCGGCCGCCGCGTGGCAAATTGCGCCGCTCACGGCGCGCCCGGACCCGCCTCCGAGAGCGCCGCGCTCGTCACGCTACCGTAAACGAGTGACCGTTCTGGAGGCTCGCGGGATCACCAAGACCGTGGGCGCCGGCCGTGGAGCCCGCCGCGTGCTTGACGGCGTCAGCCTGGACGTCCACGCCGGCGAGGTCGTCGCCGTGCTCGGCCGCTCTGGAAGCGGCAAGTCGACGCTCCTGCACCTGCTCGGCGGCCTCGACCGGCCGGACGCGGGCACGATCCGGCTCGCCGGGCAGGACATCACCCGCCAGCGCCCGCGTGCGCTCGCCCGGACCCGGCTCCGGCATATCGGGCTCGTGTTCCAGTCCTTCCACCTGATCGAGGAGCTGAGCGGCGAGGAGAACGTGACGTTGCCTGCGCTTCTCCCCGGCGCGCTCCGCGGCGGGGAGCGACGGGCACGTCGTTTGATCGACGAGCTCGGTCTGTCCGAACTCGTCGGCCGCCGGCCGCACGAACTCTCGGGCGGCGAGCAGCAACGGCTGGCGATCGCCCGAGCCCTCGTCAACGACCCCGAGCTCGTACTCGCGGACGAGCCGACTGGGAACCTCGACCAAGAGAACGGCGCCACCGTGCTGGCGCTGCTCCGCGGCCTCACCCACCGTGCGGTCGTGATCGTCACCCACGAGGCCGACGCGGCCGCGATCGCCGACCGCGTTCTCCACCTGCGCGACGGGCGGCTGGCCGACCGGCCGAGGGAGCTCGCCTGAGGGCGGCGCTCCGAGAGGCCCGCTGCGGCGTCCGCGTCCGGCGCCGTCGCTCCTTCCTGACCGGCCTCGGGATCGCGCTCTCGGCGGCAATGCTGGTGGCGGCGCTGGTCGTCTCGGACAGCCTCGGGTTCGGCTTCGACCGCGCCGCACGCGCAGCCGACCTGCCCGACATCATCGTCCGCTTCAACCCCCAGAACCCCAGCCGGGTCGCCCAGCGGATCGCGGCGCTGCCCGACATCGCGGCGTACACCGTGCGCACCGAGGTGACCGGCGTCGGACTCCAGACGCCCGGCCAGTTCGCCGGCAACGGAGCGGTCGAGGTCGTCGGCCAGGGCCGGCGGGGGTACGCGATCGTCGCCGGCCGCGACGTCACGGCACCGGGCCAGGTCGTCGTCGAACAGGGGCTCGCCGACGCCTGGCGCCTCGCGGTCGGGGGGACGCTCGACATCGACGGGCTCGGCCCCGAGCGGATCGTCGGCTTCTCGAAGAGCCCCGACAACGTCTCCTACCCGCTCGCGGTGCCGCGCGTCTACGTCTCGCAGCGGGGCGTCGGACCGCTCGCGGCCAACCTCGCCGACATCTGGCTGCGCGACCCGCACAACCTGAACGAGGTGCTCGTCCAGGCGCGCGCCACCAGCTACGGCCTGCACGGATTGCGGTTCGTCACGCGCTCCGGGGTGCGGGTGCTGCTCGACCAGGCCGCCGGGATCGTGATCGACCTGCTCGTGGCGCTGTCGCTGATCGCGCTCGCCACCGCGGGCGTGATGCTGGCCGCGTCCGCACGAGCCGAGGTCCAGCGCCGGCTCGCCGCGATCGGCGTCCGGCGCGCCGTCGGCGCCTCGCGCGCCCACCTCGCCGCCACCCAGGCGTTCGAGGCGCTGTTCGTAGCCGCCCCGGCCGCGACCGTTGGAGCGGTCGGGGGCGCCCTGGCGACGTACGGCCCGACCGGGCGGCTGCTCGCGCTGCTCAACGAGCCCGCACCGGGGGCGGCGCTGTTCCCGGCGCTCATTGCCGCATGGCTCGCGAGCGTGGCGATCCCGGTGCTCGCCGCCGCGTGGCCGGCGTGGCGGGCGGCGGGGCGGCCGCCGGTGGTGCTGCTCCGCGGCGCCGAGCTCACGCGCGGGTCTCGAGGGTACGCCCGGCTCGCCACGTTCGGCGGCGGTCTCACCGCGCTCGGTGCCCGGCTCGTCGCCGCTCGCCGCACCCGGCTCGTCGCCACCGTCGCGGCGCTCGGCTTCTCGACGGCGTTCGTCCTCCTGATGCTCGCGCTCGCCTCGGCGCTCAGCTCGCTAGAGACCGACCCGCAGGCGCTCGGCAAGCGCTACCAGCTGACCGCAAACCTGCCCGCCTCGGCGGTGGCGCGCGTTCGCTCGGTCCGCGGCGTTCAGGCCGTCGCCCCACGGTACGAGGAGGAGGCCGTCGATTCTTACTCGCTGGGTGAGACGATCGATGTGATCGCCTACCCCGGCGACCACACGGTGTTCGAGGCGCCTCCGCTGGTAGCGGGCAAACGCTTTCGGGGCGCCGGACAGGCCGAAGTCGGGCTCGGGCTGGCCCAGGCGCTCGGGCTGTCGCCGGGGTCGACGCTCGCGATCGAGGTGGCAACCGGGCGAGAATTGCGGCTGCGGGTCGCCGGCGTGGTCAGTTCGCTCGATCACGACGGACGCGTCGCCTACGTCCCGGCGGCGGCGCTGCTCGCCGCGGACCCGTCGGCCGCCTCTGAGGAGCAGCTCGCGGTCGTGCTCCGCCCGGGCGCGAGCGCCGCCGCGATCGGCGCCGCGCTCGGGTCGACGGCCGCGCCCGCTACGGGAGCGGTCGGCCGTGGCGTACCACTGGTTGCGGTGCTGCGCTCGATCCTGCGCGCGATCGCGATCGTCGATGGCCTCGTCTGCCTATACGCGCTGATCCAGGTGTGCGCGCTCACCGTCCAGGAGCGCCGGCGCACCGTGTCGGTGCTGCGCGCGTTCGGGGCGGGGGGCGCGGCCGTCCGCCGCCTGCTCGCCGGCGCGGTGATCGCGCTGATCGTCCCCGCTGCCGTGCTCGGGGTCGCGCTCGAGCGGCTCGTGCTCGGCCCGGCGCTGTCGCGGCTGGCCACGAGCTACGTGACGCTGTCGCTGACCGCGAGCTCGTCCGAGATCGCCGCGGTGCTGGCGGGACTGGCGCTCGCCGGCGCGATCGCGGTGGCGTGGGTCGCGCGGCAGACGACGCGCCAGGACGTGATCGCCGGCATGGGGGCGCCGTGAGGCTGACGAGGCGCGAGGCGATCGTCCTCGGCGCCGGCGCGCTGCTGGCGGCCGGGTGCGGGAGCTCGCGGTCGACCGGCGCCGGCGCCAGCGGGTCGACGCTCGCGTCGACCTGGGCCGACCCACGCGGCACCGGCACGCTCGCTCCGGCCCCCGGCGAGCCACTGCTCGCCCGCACCGAGCTCGGCCCGGTGCGCGCCACCGAGGGCGTGATCGCGACGCTCGCCCACGTGACCGACGCCCACGTACTCGACGCGTCCTCCCCGGCCCGGGTCCCGTTCCTGGACCGGCTCGGCGAACCGTTCGAGTCGACCTTCCGCCCCCAGGAGACGCTGACCGCGCAAGTGCTCGCGGGCGCCGCCCGCGCGGTCCGCGCGCTCGGCCCGGACGCCGTCATCCAGGGCGGGGACCTGATCGACAACGACCAGCAAAACGAGCTCGGATGGGCGCTGGCCGCGATCCACGGCGGGGCCGTGCGCCCGGACAGTTACTACGGGGTCCAGCTCGCGAGCGATCCGGATCCGTTCTACTACCGGCCCGACCTCGACGCCCCAGAGCACCCGGGGCTGCTGTCGCGCACCGCGCGGCCGTTCCTCAGCGTGGGCGCGGGCGTGCCGGCGTACCACGTGCTCGGCGACCACGACATCCTCGTCGCGGGTGAGATCCCCCCCACCGCCGAGACGCGGGCGCTGGCGCTCGGCGACGAGGCGCTGTGGGAGCTGCCGCGGGAGCTGACCGCGCCTGCCGGAACTCCGCTCACCGCCGGCGGGTCGCCCGACGGCCCGCCGCTGCCCGGCCTGGTAAACGAGTTCCTCACCCGGGCGCTGGCCGGGTCCAAGGTGCCGGTGCCGAGGAGTGCCGGGCGCGTCGAGATGGATCCAGACGAGGTAACCGCGCGCCTTGGCCGCCCTGGTCCGTACCTCGACTATCACGCGGACGTCGGCAGCGCGCTTCGCGTGATCGTGCTCGACCTCGCCCGCCGGGGCGGGGGATCCGGCGGGTTCGTTCGTCCTGAGCAGCCTGGCTGGCTAGCCAGCCAGCTCGATGAGGCGGGGCCGCGGTACATCGTCGCCGTGTCCCACCAGCCGCTGGCGAGCTCGGATGGCGGCGATCAGCTGCTGGCGCTGCTCGATGACCACCCGCGCGTAATCGCCGCGCTGTCCGGGCATACCCACCGCAACCTGATCGAGCCCCGCGGCCGTTACTGGCTCATCAGCACCGCATCCCTGATCGACTACCCGCAGCAGGCCCGGGCGCTCCGCGTGTACAGGACCGCCGGCGGCGGCGTCGCGATCCAGACATGGATGCTCGACCACACCGCACCGGGCGACCTCGGCGCGATCTCGCGCGAGCTCGCGTATCTCGACGCGCAGGGCGGGCGGCCGCAGGCGTTCGCGGGCGGCCGCCTGGATCGGAACGTAACGCTGTACCGGACCGCCGACTAGCTGCTTCCGTCGCCGCCCAGCGCGGTCGTGATGTCGGCGATCGCCGCCTGCTCCCCTTCGCTGACCGCGACGCCGTGCTCGCGGTGGGCCTTGGCGACGTGGTCGGACAGCGTCAGCACGAACTTGCGGTAGTCATTCACCTCGTCCGGCGCCGCCTTGGTCTGGAGCACGCCGACAGCGTCCCGGATCTCATCGAGGCTGGCCTGCTTCAGCTCGTCGTAGGAGTGATAGAAGTGGTGTTCGACCTCGGGCTTGGCGGACACGATCGCGTCGAGCAACTCGCTCGCGCCGTGCTGCTGGCGCGCCTCGCCGTAGGACTTCGCGATCGCGAAGCTCTCCTTGAACGTCCCGCCCTTCGCGGCCGAGGCCACGACCAGTCCCGCGGCCGGCGGGCCCTTGCGGACGGTGTCCCACTCCTGCTCGGTGAAGTCGCTCTTTCCGGTCATCCGACCACGGTCTCGATCGTCTCGATGGGCTCGAGCTGCGAGATCTCCGATCGACGATCCTCCCAGTGCGGCGGGATGCACATGTGCGTGCCCAGCTCGTCCGCGGCCTCGTCGATCAGGAAGCCCTGCGGCGTGCCGTAGGCGATCTCGACGAGCAGGCCACTCGGGCTGCGGCAGTACATCGAGAAGAAGTAGCCGCGGTCCTTTGGCTCCGAGAAATCGGTGAAGCCGAGACCGACGATCCAGTCCTTGACCTCCTGCTGGTTCTCGGCCGAGACCACGTCGAACGCCTGATGATGGATCGTCCCCTCGCCGAAGTTCCAGGTCCCCTGGGGGAGATCGGGCTCCTCGACGAGCTCGAGCATCCGGCCGTAGCCCTGCTCATCCCCGATCTGGAACTGGTGATGCGCCCCCTCTGAGGAGAGCAGCTCGCCGCCCATGCCCTGTGTGACGAAGAAGCTCATCGGGTCGGGCTCGCGGACCGATGTCGTGGTCCCGTAAGCGCCGCGGATCGCGTGCTGCGCGGGCACGCCGGGACCCTCGTAGGGCTCGCGGTCGTCCGGGGTTCCCTCGCCGACGATCGAGTACTCGATTCCGCATGGATGGCGGAAGTACAGGCGCTCGGTGCCGAAGCGCTCGCCGCGCTCGTGCTCGACGCCGTGTTCGCTCAGACGATCCGCCCAGAAGCCGATCGAGTCCGCCGGCACCGCAAGGTTCAGCGTCTTGGCCTGGTTGGTTCCGCGCTTGCCCATCCAGCCGGCCTGGCGGTACGGGAACGCCGTCAGCAGCGTGCTCGGGTCGCCGAGGCCGTTGCCGTAATACAGGTGGTAGACCGGTATCTCGCCGTCGAACAGCACCGTCTTCTTGACGCTCTTCAGGCCGAGCAGCCGCACGTGGAAGTCGTAGTCCTCCTGAGCGCCGCCGACGCAGAACGTCAGGTGGTGGGTACCGCGGATGAAGCCCCGAGCCATGTTCCTGCTCCTCTTCCTCGTGATGACTTGTGCCCCGCCCGCCCGATTCTAACTTGAGCCCACAAGCGCTCCTAGGACGCGAGCGCGGCGGACCTAGGACCTGAGCGCGGGCTTCGGGTCGTGCAGCCAGTCGGCGAATGCGTCACCGGCGACCACCCACGTCCGCCGCTCGCGCGCGAGTGCGGCGACGAATCCGAGCAGCCGCTCGACGGCGGTGGACCAGCGCTCGTCGAGCATCAGGAACGGGTGCAGAACCAGCGTTCGGAGGCTGCCGGTGTTGGCCAGATCGGCGAGCTCCTCCTCCCAGCGGTCGGCGAGCTCGTCCGGATCGAGCGCCGCCTGCGGGTCGCCGCGCGAGATGCGAAGCGCCCCGAAGCTGTCCATCAGGTGGTACGCGTCAACCATCTCCCACGCGAACGGGACGTACGCCAGCCCATGGCGAACACCGGCCGTGCCTCCAGCCGGGGAGCACCAGTTCCGACCCGCCTGCCGCAGGAGCGCCGGCGAGCGGGAGTTCATCTCGCCACCCGGAGGCCGGAATCCACGCGCTTCGAGCCCGAGCGCCGCGAACGCGCCGACGGAACGAATCAGGATGTCGCGTTCGTCTGCGGCCGACAGCGAGGTCCACTCCTCGTGGCGCCAGCCATGGAGCCCGAGCCCGTGCCCGCGCGCGGCGATCTCGTGCAGGGCATCCGGATACAGCTCGCAGTTGATCGCCTCGACGAAGAACGTGGCCGTCAGCCGGTGGCGCTCGAGCGTGTCGAGCAACCACGGCAAGGCCACGGTCACCGACGGATCGTTCCCGATCGGCGCGTCCGCCGGCTGGGCGCCGCGCTCGAGCGCGCGAGCCTCACCGAGATTGTCGATCGTCAGGACGAGGGCGCTCGGCAGCCCGGCTGGACCGAATCTCCCCACAGGCCCATCGTACCCGCGCCGACGCAATACTTCGGGCCGATGGCGAGTTCCGAACAACCCCCCCGCGTCGCTCTCGTCACCGGCGGCGCCGGCGGGATCGGTCGTGCGATCGTGCGCGCGCTCGCGGCCGGCGGTCACCGCGTCGTCGCGGGCGACATTGCCGACGGGGCGCCGCCCGAGGCGGCGCTCGCCGTCCATCTCGACGTGACCGACGGCGTCTCAGTCGACGCGGCCATCACGCGCGTCGAGCGCGAGCTCGGGCCGATCGAGATCCTCGTCAACACGGCCGGCTGGGACGAGTTTCACCTGTTCCTCGAGACCGACGAGGAGTTCTGGGACGGGATCATCGAGCTGAACTACAAGGGGTGCCTTCGGGTCACCCGCCGGGTGGTGCCGGGGATGGTGGAGCGCGAGTACGGCCGCGTCGTCAACATCTCCTCGGACGCCGCCCGGGTCGGGTCCTCGCAGGAGGCCGTGTACGCCGGCGCCAAGGCCGCGCAGGTGGCGTTCGGAAAGACGCTGGCCCGCGAGGTCGCGCGCCGCGGCGTGACCGTCAACAGCGTTTGTCCCGGACCGACCGAGACGCCACTGCTCGACGGGATGCTCGGGGCCGGCGAGGCGAGCGCGAAGATGATCGAGGCGCTCCGCCGGGCGGTCCCGATGCGACGGCTCGGCCGGCCCGAGGACGTCGCCGCCGCGGTTGCGTTCCTGGCCTCTGACGCCGCCGGCTACATCACGGGTCAGACGCTGTCGGTCAGCGGCGGGCTGACCATGGCTTGAGTAAAAGGAGAGACGGATGGAGTTGACCGACACTCGCTACGAGGTCGAGAACGGCCTGGCCTGGATCACGATCGACCGGCCCGACCGGATGAACGCCTTCCGGGCGAAGACGGTCGACGAGCTGATCCATCTGTTCACGCGCGCGTGGGCCTCCACCGACGTCGGCGTCGTCTGCCTTACCGGCGCCGGCGACCGGGCGTTCTGCGCCGGCGGCGATCAGAAGCAGCGCGCGGAGACCGGCGACTACGGGCCGAGCGAGTCGGGGCTGTTCGAGGTGGAGCGGCTCCACCGGCTGATCCGAGAGGTCCCAAAGCCCGTGATCGCCGCGGTCAACGGCGTCGCAATCGGTGGCGGGCACGTGCTCCACGTCGTGTGCGACGTGACGATCGCCGCTGAGGGCGCCACGTTCGGCCAGGTCGGGCCGCGGGTGGGCTCGTTCGACGGCGGCTTCGGGACGGCGTACCTGGCACGGGTGGTCGGGGAGAAGCGCGCCCGCGAGATCTGGTTTCGCTGCCGCCGCTATGACGCCGCGACCGGCGAGCGCTGGGGGCTGGTCAACCAGGTCGTGCCCTTGGACCGGCTGCGGGACGAGGTTCGACTGTGGGCGGACGACATGCTCGCGCTGTCCCCGACCGCGTTGCGCTTCCTCAAGCAGTCGTTCAACGCCGACACCGAGCACATCGCCGGCATCGCGGGGCTGTCGTTCAGCGGGCTCGGCCTGTACCTCGAGACCGACGAGGCCAACGAAGGCGTTCGCGCGTTCGGCGAGAACCGACCCCCGGACTTCGGCCCGTACCGGGCGCGGGCGTCGAGCTAGTTACTGCGTGGCGGCGCCGAGCACCGACCCGAGCAATCCCGGGAACCGCTGCTCGAGATCGTCGCGGCGGAGCGAGTTCAGCCGCGTCGTCCCCTCGAGCCGCTGACGGATCACGCCGGCCTCGCGCAGCACCTTGAAGTGATGCGTGCACGTCGACTTGGTCACGGGGAGGTCGAAGCTCCCGCACGGCCGCTCGTCTCCGGCCGCGAGACCGACGACGATCCGCAGGCGCATCGGGTCGCTCAAGGCGTGGAGCACGGCCGCCAGCTCGATCTCCTCGGCGACTGGATGCGGAAGCGAGTCGACGGGCAAGCCCCCCGGTATCGCCAGCGCTGCCGCCGGCGCGAAAACCTCTGTCTGTGCGGCCTGGATGCCCATCTGTTCTGCTCCCATCATAGTACGACGTTCGTCGAACATCTGCTATCGTTCGATAACGATCGTAGTACGGGGCGAAGGTCTGGCAGGCAGGCTGTCGAACCGGGCCGGTCCCGTTCGTCACCCCTATATGAGAACGATTTCGACCGAACGCCCCAATCTCCGCGCCACGCTGCTGCTGTGCTGCCTGGCCCAGTTCATGGTGATTCTCGACGTCTCCGTGGTGAACGTCGCGCTTCCCTCGATCCGGAACTCGCTGCGGTTCTCAGAGCAGGATCTGCAGTGGGTCGTCAACGCCTACACCGTCACGTTCGCCGGCTTCCTGCTGCTCGGTGGGCGCGCCGCTGACCTCCTCGGGCGCCGGCGAGTGTTCGTCTTCGGGCTGACGCTGTTCGCGCTCGCCTCGCTCGCGGGCGGACTCGCCGACAGCAAGGTCCTGCTGATCGCCGCCCGCGCCGTACAGGGCCTTGGCGGCGCGATCGTCGCGCCCGCGTCCCTCTCGATCCTCACGACCACGTTCGAGGAGGGTCACGCGCGCAACCGCGCGGTCGGCATCTGGGGCGCGATGGGGGGCGCAGGCGGCGCCGCCGGCGTGCTCCTCGGCGGCATCCTCACCGATCTTTTGAGCTGGCGATGGATCCTGTTCATCAACGTGCCGATCGGCCTGCTCGCCGCCGTCCTGGCCGAGCGCTACATCGTCGCGGGCCGTTCCGAGCGCAGCGAGCGGAACTTCGACCTCGCCGGCGCGGTCACGGCGACCCTCGGCCTGTCTGTGCTCGTGCTCGGCATCGTCCGTACCGATGTCACCGGCTGGGGCTCGATCCCCACGCTGACCCTGATCGCCGCAGGCGTCCTGCTGTTGGTGGCGTTCGTCGTGATCGAGGGCCGGTTCGCGAAGACTCCGTTGATGCCGCTTCGCATCTACGCCTCGCGTACGCTGCGCGCGTCGAATGTCGTCGTTTTCATGCTCGGCGCCGCGACGTTCCCGCTGTGGTTCTTCCTCTCGCTGTACCTCCAGCAGGTAAGCGGGTATTCGCCGTTGCGCGCCGGGCTCGCTTTCCTCCCGATGACGCTCTCGATCGTCGTGACATCGACGCTCGTCTCGCGTGGGGTCACGCGCGTCGGAGCCAAGCCCCTGCTGGTGGCCGGGATGGCGATTCTGGCTCTCGGCATGCTGCTGCTAACGCAGCTTTCGCCCGGCGGCAGCTATCTCGCCGACGTGCTCGGGCCGTCGATCCTGGCAGCGGTCGGTATGGGGATGGCGTTCGTCCCGGTGGTGATCGCCGCGGTCTCGGGCGTCGCTCCACACGAGGCCGGACTCGCCTCGGGTCTCATGAACACTTCCCGCCTGTTCGGCGGTGCACTCGGGCTCGCGATCCTCGCCGCGATCGCGACCGCGCACACGAACAGCGAACTTCGGCATGCGGTCGGGATGCACGCCGCGCTCAACGATGGGTTCGTGATCGCGTTCGCGATCGCCGCCGCATTCGCGGCCATCGGCGCTGTGACCGCCGCGGTGGGGCTGCCCCGGGTGTCGCTGCGCGCCTCGCGCCGGCAGGCGATCGCCGCCGAAGGCGCATAGGCCGCGATCACGCGAGAATGCAGCGCGGCATGGCCCGTTGCTTCGTCACCCGCCGGCTACCGTTTCCCGCGCTCGACCGGCTGAGTTCGCGTCACGAGGTCGACGTGTGGCCTGAGCGCCTGCCGCCGCCCTACGAGGAGCTCGTGGCGCGCGCCGCCGATGCCGAGGGGCTGTTGACGCTGCTGACCGACCGCATCGACGCCTCGCTGATCGAGCACAGCCCGCGACTGCGGGCGATCTCCAACTATGCGGTCGGGTACGACAACATCGATCTCGAGGCCGCCTCGGCACGGGGGATCCCGGTCGGCAACACGCCCGACGTGCTCACCGACGCCACCGCCGATCTGGCGTTCGCGTTGCTGCTCGCGGCCGCGCGCAAACTGCCCGCGGCGATCGCCGCGGTCCGCGACGGTGACTGGCTGACGTGGGAGCCGGCGCAGTACCTGGGCGCTTCGGTGTTCGGCGCCACGCTCGGGATCGTGGGTTTCGGGCGGATCGGCCAGGCGGTGGCGCGGCGAGCCTCCGGGTTCGAGATGAACGTATTGCACACGGGCTCCGGGGGCGAGCCGGTGGAGACTTTGCTCGAACGCTCGGACTTCGTCTCGCTCCACTGCCCGCTGACCCCGGAGACGTACCACCTGATCGACGACGCGGCGCTGTCCCTCATGAAGGCGGGAGCGATCCTGGTCAACACCGCGCGCGGGCCGATCGTCGACCACGACGCTTTGCGGCGAGCGCTGATCGCCGGCGAGATCGCGGGCGCCGCGCTCGACGTCACCGATCCCGAGCCGCTGCCTTCTGGAGACCCGCTGCTCGCGGCCCCGAACCTGATCGTGGTCCCGCACATCGGCTCTGCCACCCAGGCCGCGCGCGGGCGGATGGCCGACCTGGCGGTCGACAATCTGCTCGCCGGCCTCGACGGGCAGCCGATGCCGCACCAGGTCGGCGCGGCGCGCTGACGTGCGCCGCGGGGTCGTCGACATCGGGACGAACTCGACGCGCCTGTTCCTGGCCGAGGTCGAGGACGGGCGGGTCGGCGACGTGCTCGAGCGCCGGACCGTGATCACGCGGCTGGGCGCCGGCGTCGACGCCGACGGCCGACTGGCCGAGGACGCGATGGAGCGCGTGTATGCGGTGCTCGACGAGTACCGCGATCTGATCGACGGCCACGGTGGCGCCCCGGCGGTCGCGGTTATGACGAGCGCGGTCAGGGATGCCGCCAACGGCGGCGAGTTTGCGGGCGTGGTCGGGGAGCGCTGGGGCTTCGAGCCCCACGTCCTGACCGGAGACGAGGAGGCGCACCTCACGTTCCTCGGCGCCACCAGCGAACGGGATCCCGCCGACCCCACGCCGACGGTCGTGATCGATATCGGCGGCGGCTCGACCGAGTTCGTGATCGGGACCGGGCACGAGGTGACCTTTCACGTGTCCAACCAGGCCGGGGTGGTCCGGCAGACCGAGCGCCACCTCCATTCCGACCCGCCTCCGCCGAGCGAGCGTGAGGAGCTTGCCCGTGACGTCCGGGAGGTGTTCGCCGACGGCGTGCCCGATGAGTACCGGCGGTCGGTGTCCCACGCGATCGGGGTGGCCGGGACGGCGACCTCGATGGCCTCGATCGCCCAGGGGCTCGAGCCCTACGACCCGGACAAGGTCGAGGGGTACGTGGTGAGCGGGGACGAGTGCCGGCGGATTCTCGACCGCCTGGCGGCCTTGACGCTGTCCGAGCGGCGCGAGGTGCGCGGGCTGCACCCCGACCGGGCGCCGACGATCGTCGCCGGCGTGATCATCCTGCTCGAGACGCTCGCGCTGTTCGGGCTGCACGACTTCGAGGTCTCCGAGCACGACATCCTGCGAGGGGCGGCGCTCGGCCTGTTCTGAGCGCGCCGCGAGTCGGCGCCGGCGGTCGCGGTCAGGCCGCGTCGGCGCCCGCCGCTCACGATCTTCGGAAGCTGCGTGGCGCGACAATCGTCGCGCTCCAGCCGAGCCTTGCCGCGTTACGCGCGATTATCGTGCGTAAGTCGGCATGGTGATCCTCGCCACCGCCCATTGTCGTGTTGTGCAGGTCGCCGGCGCGGCTACGGGCGCGGTCGTCGGTGGCTCGAGTCGGTCCAGGAGATCTGCCCACCTGCATGACGCGCCAAAGCGCGCCCGCAGCCGGGACCGTTGCGCATTGCGCATGCCCCGTATACCTCACGCCACCGTCGCGGCGGGCGCGGCCGGTTGGCGTGTCTTGCAGGTGGCTGCGGGCCGTCAGGCCGTGGCGCGAAGGCGCCGGCTGATGTCGGCGCACTCCTCGCACACCGACTCGGGGACCAAGCCGACGCGCATCAACCCCGCGAACACCTGGCATCCGAGGCAGATCCCGACGATCGACTCGAGACCGGCGGCGACCACGAACAGGCCGAGGATCACATCGGCGGCGGTGTCGTGGCCGAGGATCAAGCCGAGCACGAGCGCCGCGGTCGCCATCGCCGCCCCCATTCCCTGCGCGAACCGCTTCGGCGGTCCCGGGACCGGCTTCTTCGGGCCGAGCCGGGGCGCGACAACGTTCTGGGCGGTCCAGCCGAGCGGGCTGAGGGTCGGACCGGTCAGGACCCGCGCCCAGAACCCGTAGGTCAGCGGAATCAGCAGCCAGTACCAGCCCGTGGCGAGGATCACGAGCACCGTGACCAGCACCGTGCCGGCGACCACGCGAGCCGCTTTCTCGTTGACCGGATTCGGGAAGGAGAACAACCGGGCCATCAATTCCAGTATATGAGACCGGAATTCACACCTATAAATACCTGCAGCTTGGAGTAGTACATCCGTCCAGTTAGTGTTCTAAACCGAACTGGACGAATGTTCGATTGTTCGGGAAGGCTTTAGTGGGAATGATTGCCTCGGGGCCGGGTTTTACCTTGGCTCCCAACATAGGCTCGGGCGAAGCCGCAGACATCGGCGCCTCCCGCCGTCCGAGCCACTCTAACCGGCCCTTTCTGGCACGTACCCCTGCCCGTCCCGATTGGGCCAAACCTGGATCGGAAGCCGCC
>DATJYY010000232.1:0-13227 GCA_035499395.1 Solirubrobacteraceae bacterium | reverse complement strand
AGGTCGGCGCGGAGCACGTAGTGGTCGGCGGTCTCGACGAGGTCCATCGCCGGGATCCACCGCCTGCTGGGGGCACCGCCGCGGCCGGTTGGGGCGGGCTGGTCGAAGAATGTATTGAAGAGCCGGTTCATTTCGTTCTGGATGGTGTTGAGTTCAGTGACTGGCTCCCAGCGAATCAGTGCCATGCGAACCTCCCTCGAGAGAACGGTGGGTGTGTACTGTCGGTAATAGATCTCAGTCGAGAACTGTCAAGTTTTTCGTGGTAGCTGCACTGTCAGGACGACGGGCTGGCCGTTGTAGTGCAGGATGATCTCCTCCCCGTGACCGGTGCCTGCCGGCAGAACGATCGGGCTGCCGCGGCTGTCGCGGAGAGTGAGTGGACAATGGGCGAGGTGCCAGGCTTCGCTGGGTGAGAGCTCGATGATCCCGCGCCGGAAGTTTCGCTGGAGGACCGGCGAGCGCGGCATCGTCGGTGGGCTGGCCGGCGTGGGCCGGTGGAGGGTCTGGTCGTAACGGGCGCGCTCGGTGGGGTCGTTGAGGATCGCGTAGGCGTGGGCGAGCTCAGCGAACCGCCGGTGCCCGTCGGGACGCGGGTTCACGTCGGGATGGTGTAGGCGCGCGAGGCGTCGGTACGCGCGGCGAATCTCGCGCGCGGACGCGTCGCTCCGGATGCCCAGCAGCGCGTAGTGATCGATCGCGTCCATCCCCCCCAAGCACGCTCCCGCCACCGGCTGGCTAGGGGTGGGTCGGCGCCCACGGCACGGCCGCCGGCCCTGACAGCAGTGGCGCGAACGGGCGCACATTCCATCGGTGGCTGGTGGTCGACGCTTGGGCTGCCTCTGGCGGACCGGCCACGCCGGTCGGCGCGGGCTTCGACGCGAGATCGTTCAGTCTTGTCGCAAGCACGAGCGTGAGGACGATCGCCACGACGGCAGCGATGATCGTGACCGTCAGTGCGCGGGGGACATGAGGACGATGAAGTACGTGCATGCCCATTCACCTCCAGCCTGGCGTTGTTCTCACAGCGCTCAATAGGCCCGAGCCGGCGAGTCGTCAACCCCGCAGCGGTCGATTGTCAATCGCGCTCGCCCCGGTCCGCGGCGGCTCGGAGCTTCCCGAGCGCGCGCTGCTCGATCTGCCGCACGCGCTCGCCGCTGAGCCCGATCCGCTCCCCAACGTCACGGAGGGACTGCTCGGGGCCTTCGAGGCCGTAGCGGGCGCGGAGGATCATCCGCTCGCGGTCGTTGAGGCTTGAGAGCAGCGCCCGGATCTGCTCGATCTCTGAGTGATCCAGCAGCTGCTCGTAAGCGTCGGCGGCGAGCGGGTCGGCGAGCAGCTCCCCGAACGCGCCGAGCTCGCCCTCGGCGCCCTGGACCGGTTCGTCCATCGACTGCGGGACGCGCTCGAGCGCGAGCATCTCCCCAACCTGCTCGTGCGTGAGGCCGGTGCCAACAGCCAGCTCATTCCCGCTGGGCTCCCGCCCGTGCTCGGCAAGGTAGTCGCCGTGCGCGCGCCTGAGCTGCGACAGCTGACGTAGCGCGCGATCGGAGAGCACGAGCGGCCGGGTCAGCTCAGCGATCAGCTGCTGCATCGCATGGCGGACCCACCACGCCGCATACCCCCAGAACGGCACGCCCACCTCCGGGTCAAAGCGCTCGAGCGCTCGGAGCAGCCCAACCACGCCCTCCTGCATCAGCTCGAGCCGGGTGATCGTCCGCGAGCCGCGATACACCCGCGCGACCCCGGCGATCAGAGGCAGGAACGCCTCGACGAGTTCCTCGCGGGCGCGGCGGTCGCCGGCCTGCGCGGCGTCAATGAGCCGTCGCTCAACCCCAGCCGGGAGCCGCGGGCGGTCACTGAGGTCGCGCAGGTATCCGGCGGCGCTCGTCTCGCCCCCGAGCCGTCGGTGACGCAACCCGACCGCCAAGTCCTCATCAAGCGAGCGCGCCGCGAGCGACTCCGCCTGCAGAAGATCGCTCTCGTCGCGTGTGATCTGGTCGGATTCCACGGCCATCTCATCCAACTCGCCCACCGCGTTTAGCGCGACGCCGACCGGCATGCTGGCCAACATGGTCGCGACCTGCTCACGACCCAACGCTCCCGCCGACGCCGCGCCGACCGCGCGCGATCTGTCCACGAGCATCGGTCAGGCGGCCGGCCGGACCGGGGGCAACACGATCACGCGACGCGCCGAGGACACCGACCCGCGCCGCACCCAGCCGATCCGCCAACGGCGACGAACAGATATACGAACGCTTCACCTCCTCTCCGGGACAACCAGGCGGCTCAGAGAAAGTGGGGGGGAAAAGTGGTGGAGGCTGGGACCGCCAACACAGCCTTTGCCAAAGGCGGTAGGTGCCCAAAACCCTCAGGCAACCCCTCTCGACCGGGCCCCGGGCCTCCACCCGTCTGATGAGCCGCTGCTTCTATGTGAAACCTCTCTGCCCCTCTAATAGGCCGCCCGCCGACACTGTCAACCCCCAAAGCCGAGAATCTCTCTGAGCCGGACCCGCGTACAGACCGGGGTGTTGACGGGCGCGATGCATGGATAAGACTGTCAGGCTGGGGGCGTCACCAAACCGAGGAGATGCGTATGTCTGCTACGACCGAGCAGTCGGGCGCCACGGCGATTCGGCCATTCCACGTTGAATTCCCGGAAGAGGCTTTGGAGGACCTGCGCCGCCGCATCGTCGCGACGCGTTTGCCGAGCAAGGAGCTCGTCCCGGATCGGTCCCAGGGCGTGCAGCTGGCGACGGTCCGGGCGCTTGCGGAGTACTGGGCGATGGAGTACGACTGGCGCCGATGTGAGGCGCGGCTGAATGCGCTGCCGCAGTTCAGAACCGAGATCGATGGGGTGGAAGTCCACTTCATCCACGTGAAGTCGCGGCACGAGGGGGCGTTGCCGCTGATCATGACCCACGGGTGGCCGGGCTCGGTGATCGAGATGCTCGACACCGTGGGCCCGCTGACCGACCCGACCGAGCATGGCGGGCGCGCCGAGGACGCGTTCGACCTCGTGCTGCCGTCGGTGCCCGGTTACGGCTTCTCGGTCGAGCCGGCCGAGGTCGGCTGGGACCTGTTCCGGACCGCACGGGCCTGGGCCGAGCTGATGCGCCGTCTCGGCTACAGCAGCTATGTCGCCCAGGGCGGCGACGTGGGCGCCGGTGTCACCGACGCGATGAGCCGCCTGACGCCCGAGGGCCTGATCGGCGTCCACACGAACCTGCTCGTGCCTGCGCTGAACAACCCCGCGGCCCTGCCGGCGGACACCGAGCAGGAAAAGGCAGCGCTCGCCGCGATCAAGACGTTCCAGACGAGCGGCAACGGTTACTTCGTGGAGCAGTCCACCAGGCCCCAGACCGTCGGCTACGCGCTGCTGGACTCCCCCGTCGCACTCGCGGCGTGGATGGTGGACCACGACACGGACGCCTATTACAAGATCGCGCTCGCCTTCACCGATGACAAGCCGTCGGGCAACCTCACCCGCGACCACATCCTCGACAACGTCACGACCTACTGGCTGGCCGGCACCGGCGCTTCGGCAGCGCGGTCGTATTGGGAGGCCTACGGGCCAGACGCGCCTGCTGCCGGCCAGACGCCTCTGCCAGCGTCGTCCATCTCGTTCGGCTTCACGACGTTCCCGGGCGAGATCTGGCGCACGCCGCGAAGCTGGGTCGAGGCGTCGTACCCGAACGTCGTCTACTTCAACGAGGTCGACAAGGGTGGCCACTTCGCCGCGTGGGAGGAGCCCGAGCTCTTCAGCAACGAGATGCGCGCGGCGTTCAAGTCGCTGCGCTGAGAGGAGCCGACATCAGCTCCACGATCGACACAACCACGGGATCGGCCGTTCCGCGCCGGGATCTCGCAGGAGCAGATCGACACTCTGCGCCGCCGTATCTAGGCGAGGCGGTGGCCCACCATCGAGCTCGTCCAGGCCGCCCCGAAGGGCATCCAGCTCGCGTTCTCCAGGAGCTCGCGCGGTACCGGGCCGAGGACTACGACTTCGGAACTGCGCGTTCTGGGATGCCGCGCAGAACCCGTGAGGAAAAACAGAGTCGTCGCGCCCGGCAATTTACGTGCGAGGCCGGGTCCAGAAGCCACTCGGCCGCCGGGCTGCATTACTTGGCCCGGGCGACGGCCTGCCCGGCAATAGCTCGGGACCTGCGCGAACGCGATGCCCGGCATAGCCGGGCACCAGTATGCGCACAGACCTCGATCGGCGCCGCGGACGGGTCACCTCGTACCCGCGCATAGTGGGTCCGTCGGCTCAGCGGAGGGAGCCTTGCTTTCGAAGCTCGCCGCCTCACGCCGGGCCGCGCCTAGGCCGTCAGGTACTGCACGGCGACCGCGGTGCAGAAGATCAGGCAGTAGGACTCGACGAGCGTTCCAGCCCCGGTGGGCCGGTGGCGGCGATGCGCGAGAGGTCTCGCTCGGCCTGCGCGCGCCACACCGTGCAACCGAGCACTTCATTGACGCGGACTGCGTTCTCGAGGTGTCGGATCGCGTCTTCGTTGCGCCCGAGAACCGCTGCGAGGTTGCCGAGATGCCGGTCGATGGCTCCGTAGTTGGTGACGGCCCGACCGGCGGTGGCCGGTCGACCGGCGTAGGGCGCGAGGCGCCGGTAGAGCGTCCCGGCGTGGGTGCTGTCACCGAGTATCACCGCAGTCTCGGCGCACTCGGCCTGCAGGGACAGCCAGTTGGTGTCGAACGCGTGCGGGAGCGCCATCACTGCCTCGAGCTCGGAGCGCGCTCTTTCGATGTCGCCGCGGCCGGCGAGGATCCAGGCGTAGCCGCCCCGGTAGGCGATTCCAGCGGGAGAGTTTGAGATCTTGTCCTGAACGAACTCGATGTCGGCGTCGTCAAAAGCCGCGCGCTCGATTTGGATGCCGAAGCGCACCAGCGTGCGGAACAGCTGGGCATTGCGATCGCCGGCGCGGCGCCCGGCCTCCTCGGCCTCGGAGGCGAGGCGCTCGGCTTCGTCGTATCGCCCGGCCAATACCGCCTCAACGGCGGCCCAGAGGGGCGTGTACCACTGGTACGCGGGCAGGCGAAGCTCGTCCGCGAGGCGCGCGTGCCGGGCCACCTCCTCGCGCCACGCTGTCATGTCGCCCAGCTCGAAGAGGTCGCAGACCCGCCAGTTCTGTGCCTGCAGCTCCGCGTGGCGATCGCCGGCGGCCCGTGCCGCGGCCGTCATCTCGTCGGCAACGGCTAGGCGCTCCTCGACGCGATCCGGCCGCCACAGTGCTACGTGCCGCGCGCCCAGGGCGGACGCGAGTGCAGCTGCGTCACCAGACTCTTCGGCCGTGGCCACCGCTTCGGCGCTGAGCGCCTCGGACCGCGCCCGGTCGGGTGCGTAGTAGAGCTCGACTGCCAGACGTGCCTGTAACCGCGAACGCAAAGCGGCATCGGCCACGCGATCGTGCGACTCCTCGAGCCGCGCGATCGCCTCCGTATCCAATCCGACAATCGCCACCCCGAGGCCTGCGAAGCCGAGGGCTGCAGACGCCAGCAGGTCGGGATCGGACCGTCGAAGCGCAAGCTCTCGTGCCGCGGTGAACGACACGCGGGCTGCCTCGGGTTCGCCGGCGCGCGCCAGTGCGTCGCCACGAGCCAGCAGGACCGGTCCCGAGTCGTCCTCCGCCCCGGCGAGCCCGAGCGCCTCGAGAGCGCGGTCGAAGCGCTCGGCGGCGTCCTCGTAGGCGAGCCGGTCGAGTGCTCGGCGTCCGGCACGTTCGAGCACATCGGCAGCGCGGCGGGCGTCTGCAACGGACGCCGCCTCGAATAGGTGCATCCCGATCTCGTCGAGATGCCGGTCCTCGCCGAGGGCGCTCAGCGCCTCTGCGGCTCGGCGATGGAGGCGGCCGCGCCGCAGGACATTGCTCTCGTCGTGAACGACCTCGCGCACAAGCGCGTGGGTGAACTCGAATCGCTGCGCGGTGCCGGCGGGCCGGAGCAGCCTGGCGCGCAGAAGCGCGTCGAGCGCCGCCTCGGCTGCCTCGGGCGCCAGCCCGGCGGTGGACTCCAGGGCGCGTGCGTCGTGCTCCAAGCCCAGGATCGCCGCGGCGGCGATCAGTTCGTTCGCGTCGTCGCTCATTCGCGAGAGGCGAACGCCGACCGCGTGCCGAACGCTCTCCGGCACCATCTGGGGACCGGACTCGGCGAGTTCTCTGAGCACCTCCTCGACGAAGAACGCGTTGCCGGAGGTTCTCGCGTGCACGCGCGGTGCGATCTCGTCGCTGCCGAGCATCGAGCGGGCGAGCCGCGCGACGTCGTCGAGCGGCAGTCCGCGCAGGTCGATCCGGTCAGGCGCGCTGCTGCGCGTCAGCTCGGCCAGTGCCGCGGTGAGTGGCGTATGGCGGCCGAGCTCGGTGTCACGATAGGTGCCGACGACCAGGATCGGTCCGGGTCGCGTGGAGCGGAGGAGAAAGCTCGTGAGCAGTAGGGTGCCGTGATCGGCCCAGTGGAAGTCGTCGATCACGATCAGTAGCGGTGCGCGCGCCGCGAGGTCGCTCAGCGCCGAATCGACCGTGTCGAACAGGCGGTGCCGCGCGCCGACATCGCCGCTGTTGCCGGGCTGCAACGCCTCGCGGGCGCCGGCCTGAGCCAACGCTTCGGTAAACGGCTCGTACGGCGCCAGAGGCTCCTCGGAGCAGCGGCCGACAAGCACGATCGCGTGTTCGGCAAGAGCGGCCGATGCGAAGTGGTGGGCGACGCGGGTCTTCCCGATCCCCGGCTCGCCCGCGATCAGCACGATCCGGCGGTCGCGGTGCATCTGCACGCCTCCCCACGAGGCACGGAGCCGCTCCAGCTCAGCCCGGCGCCCCACGAACTCCGTTTCGAACTGCCGGGTGAGGGCGGCGGGTGGCGAGACGGCGATCGGTTCACCGCGGCGGAGATCTTCGATCAGCGCGCGTGTCTCGCGCGAAGGGGCGATCCCGAGCTGCGTGCGCAACCGCTCCGCGAAGTGTCGTCCGGCGGCGAGCGCTGCGCCGCGATCGCCGCTGGCCGCGAGGCGGTCGATCAGCCGGCGATTGGCAGCCTCCGCCAGCGGGTCCAGCGTCACCTGCGCTCGGGTCAGGCGGATCGCCTCGCCCGAATCCTGAGCTCCAGCCGCCGCCTGCTCCAGCGCGTCGCCAAGGCGCTGTGAGTGTTTCTCGCGGGCCTCGATCGCCCAGTCATCGTCGAACTCCTCGAGAATCGGTCCGCTGCACGCCTCCAGCGCACGCACGGGATCGCCCTCATCGAGCGCCTGCGCAAACACGCGGACGTCGACCGCGAGATCCGCGCCCCCAAGCTCAACAGACTCCCGGCTGGCGATCAGATACCCCGCTGCTGGCCCGAGCGCCTGCCGCAACTCCGTCAGCGCCACCCGCAGGCTCGCGCGGGCTGACTCGTCGAGCACGTCAGGCCAGAACCGCGCGGCCAGCCGCCGCCGGGGATGAGCGCCTGGGCTGAGCGCAAGGTATGCCAGTAGCGCCCTTGCTCGCTTCGAGGTGGGCGGCACGAGCTCCCTGCCATCCAGGCGAAGCTGCCAGCCGCTGGCGAGTCGTATCTCGAGCATAGGCGCAACTGTGTCGGTGCGGTCGCTCTCGCGCAACCTGCTCCCGCATGATTGACGCTGGCCGAACGGTGCCCGAACGGTCGCCGGTGAGCATGGCGGCATGTCCATTTCGCACAGTCGCGACTTGCGCCTTCTCGCCGGAGCGGCCGGCATCTCCGCCCTGGGCGATTTCATGGCGATCTTCCCGGTGGTCCTCCACGTCCAGCAGCGGACCGGGTCGGCGTTCGCCGTCTCCGCGCTCATCTTCGCCCTCTGGGGGCCGGTTGTGCTCACCGCGGGAGTCGCCGGTGCGCTCGTCGATCGCTTCGAGAACCGCTGCGTCCTGATCGTTGCCTCACTTGGCCAGGCCGCTGTGGTCAGCGGGATGCTCGCGGGGATCGACAACCTGTGGGCGCTGCTGCCGCTGATGATGCTCCTCGGCTTCGGCGTCGCCGTGAGCCAGCCGGCTGAGTTCGCGCTCGTGCCCGCGGCAGCCGGGCCGGAAACGGACGCGGCGCGGTCCAACGGCCTGATGGAGACGACACGTTCGATCGGATTCACCGCGGGCCCGGTCGTCGGTGGGGCGCTCGGCGCGGCTGGGCTGCTGTGGCTGGCGTTGGCTCTGAATGCGGTCTCATTCGTGCTGGTGGCAGCCGCGGCAGCCGCGATCCGCGCACGCCGTCGCCCGGATCAGGGCGCGGACGCGCCGGCGAGCGGACGCTCGCGTGAGGGGTTTGCGTTCCTCGTCCGCGAGCGCGACATTGCGATCACGCTCGGTGGTGCAATCGCCGCCCTCGCGGTTTTCTCGATCTCCGCCACAGCCGAGCCTTTCTTCGTGACCGATTCGCTTCGGGCGGGCAGCCTCGCCTACGGCATCCTGCTCACTTCGTGGACGCTCGGAATGGCCGCCGGGTCAGCCGGACTCGCGCACCGCGTCGGTCGCGCGCAGGTGGCAGCCGGCGCTCTCGCCGCAGTTGTGCTCCAGGGCTTCGGCATCGCGGGCGCCTCGCTGGCCCCCGTTCTCTGGGTCGCGCTGATCGGGTTCGTATTCGGCGGCGTCTCCCACGGCGTGAAGAACGTGCTGCTGCGAACGCTGATCCACGAACGCGTACCCGATGCCCTGCGTGGCCGGGCCTTCGCCGCCTACAACGGCGCCCGCAACGGAGCCGAGCTCGGGGCGCTGGTACTCGGCGGCTTCGCCGTCGGCGCGCTTGGCGCCCGCGCGGCGTTGCTTCTCGCCGGCCTCGGACCCGCCGCGATCGGGACGGCATCGCTTCTGCTCCTAGCCAACCGCCGCCGCCGCGTCGCGGTGGCAATGACAACCACCAACGAAGGGAGAGTTCTCCATGCACGTGTCCAAAGATGATTTGGAGCCGACGATCATCGGCGAGTACCAGGGGCGCCAGGTCGACGCCGGCGGGATCCGCATCGCTTTCGAATCCATGCCTGGGCGGTTTCCGCCGGACGAGTCACCCTTCAAGGGGCTCCCCGACGACCGCTGCCAGTGCGACCACTGGGGATACGTATTCAAGGGCTCGTTCCGCGTCACATACCTCGACGGAGACGAGGAGATCATCACCACAGGCCAGGCCTACCACCTCCGGCCGGGGCACTTCGTCCAGACGCTCGAGCCGGTCGAGCTGCTGGAGCTCAGCCCGGTCGAGGAACACGATCGCACGATGGCGACGCTCGCAAATAACATGGGACTGGTGGTGTCATGATGCGGACCATGACCGGCTACTCCGCGAAACCGATCGACGAGCTGCCGACGCTGTGGGACGGGTTCGCGAAGCTCGTGCGCGCCGGCCTCGACATCCGGGCGTTCGGCGCGAACATCATGGACCTGCCGCCTGACTACTCGACCACGGCCCACGACGAGGCGGAGTCCGGGCAGCAGGAGCTGTACGTCGCGTTGCGGGGCTCGGGCTCGGTCGACATCGACGGCAGCCGCCTGCCGCTCGACGACGACCACCTCGTGCGGGTCGACGCCGGCACCGCTCGGGTGCTCTCGTCCGGTCCGGAGGGGCTGCGCGTCCTCTGCATCGGCGGCGTACCCGGCGGTATCTACGAGCCGCCTGACTGGAGCTCCGCAGGCGACTGATCTGGGAGCCGCGGCGGATAGCCGGATCAGCTATCCGTCGCGGCCCAGCCGAGGGTTTCGCGGCGACTATCTCAGCCGTCTACACCCTGGCGGTTACGTAGCGCCACTCGGTTTCGATCCGGTAAACCCCCGCGGAGGTACGGAACGTGGCGAGCACGTCTCGGATGGCGTTGGCGACGGCGGCTTCGCCGGACGTCCGTTCGGCGAGCACGACGGGGCCGTTTGAGTTGTTGCCCTTGAGCAGCGCCGTCTCGTTCGGGTATTCGAACGTGATCTCGATGTAGCCGTCGTCCGTAGGCGTCAGGTCGGCCTGCTCGACGAGTGCCTCGAGCGCGCCTGGATTGGAGAGCGCAAATGGCCCCGGGGCGCCGGGTGGGGCTGGCGGCAGTAGCGGCCCAAGGGCGCGGAGCGCGGCGACGAGCTCGGTGCGGTCCTCGCGTCCCCATACGACCACGTGCACGATCCCACCAGGCCGTGCCACGCGCCTGGCCTCGCGCAGCGCAGCGACGCGATCAGCCGCGTACTGGAAGCTGTTGAAGCCCGTGACGACCTCGAATGAGTCGTCCTCGTAGGGGAGAAACTGCATGTCGCCGACGTCGAAGCGACCGGAGGGGACGCGCTCGCGGGAGATCTCCACGAGCGCCTGAGAGGCGTCGATACCGGTCACGGTCGCTCCAGCCTCGACGGCCAGGCGGCAGAACCCGCCTGGTCCGCAGCCAACATCCAGCACCGTGCTGCCCAGGTCGACACCGGTGCGCCGAATGGCGTCCTCAAACAGAGCGCTCATCTGCGGCTCCTGGAAGTCGGCATAGTCGCGTGCCCGCGTCCCCCAGAGCTCGCCCTGCACGAGAGCCGATCCTTGCACTGCTTGCGTGGTATGCATCATCACCTCACTTACTTGAGTTCGCCCGGCGCCCGCCGGCCGACAAAGCCTGGCCGACCTGAATTGCGTCGACTTCGCCCGTTCGGGCCATCCGGCACAGATGGCCCGCCAGGCCGGTTGGCTAAAGCAGGTTCCGCTCGGTGGCTGTGGCGACCGCCGCCGCGCGCGAGGAGGCGCCGAGCTTGGCCAGGATGTTCGCGACGTGCCGGTGAACGGTGTGTTCGCTGAGCACCAGCGTCGCAGCGATCTCGAGGTTCGTCTTCCCCTGCGCGACGAGGCCAAGAACCTCCTGCTCGCGCGAGCTGAGCCGCACCAGGCCACTGGACCGTTGCCCCGCCCGGAGGCGGCGGGTCCTGAGCTCCTCGACCACCGCGCCGAGTTTGCAAAAACGCTCGCGCGCTCGGTCAAACTCAGCGAGAGCCGCGTCCCTGCGTCCCAGCGCGCGCAAGGAGCAGGCCAGCGCAACGCGAGCGCGGCTCGCCTCGAAGGGAAGCCCCGCGCTCGAGAACAGCCCGACACCATCCTCGAACGCCTCGCGGGCGGCCTCCCAGCTACCCGCCGCCGAGTGAGCGCAGCCCTCGGCCTGTCGGGCCGCTCCAAGCAGCGGGTCGGTCCGTACCTGATCAGCGATCGCGCGTAACTCCCGCGCGGCCGCCACCGCTTCAGCGGCGTGGCCGGCGTGACCGTGGGCCTCGGCGAGCAACTCGAGTGCCGGCGCGCGCTCGATTACCGCGGCACCAAGCAATCGCAGATAGCGAGCTCCTCCATCCACAGCAGCCGCCACGTCACCGCAATCGAGCGCCAGCGCTGCTCGGCACAGGATCGCGATTGGATGGTGCTCCGCCTGCTCGGCCAGGCTCAACGCCTCATCTGCGCGCCCCTGCCGCCGACGCAGTTCCCCAAGGCGCGCGAACGCGTCCGCCCCCTCGCGTGGGGTATGGGCCAGTACCGCCGCCGCGTCGGTCAGCTCGACCTCCGCTTGCTCCCACTCGCCGCGGAGCATTAGCACGCTTCCGTAGTGAGCCCGGCACACCGCCCGCAGCGCGCGAACGTTCTGTTCCGCGGAAATGGTGGCCAGCCGCTGGCACCACTGCGCCGCGCGGTCGAGATCACGCACCCGTTCACACGCGAAGATCAGGTAGCAGCATGAGAAGCCGATTGCGACCGGATCGCTCATCTCCCCGGCGGTCGCCGCCATTGTCGCTTCGTCCAGGCGCGCCATCCCGGCCACGATCTCACCCTGGCTCACGAGCGCCAGGCCGCGCAGCGCGCTCGCGGTCATCTCAAGGTCGATATCGCCCAGCTCCCGTCCCAGCGACTCGGCCTCCGCCGAGCGCTCCCGCGCCAGAGCGGGGTCGCCGGGCAGCGCAAACGACGCCTCACGCAACGCGAGCCAGCCACCCTCACGCGTTGGGCCAAGCCCCTCGAGAAGCCGCCGCGCGCGTCCCAGCCAGCCATCGCTCACGGCCGGCTCACCGCGATACGCGCGGTACTCCCACGCCAGCGCGATCGCCACGCGGGCGGCATCCACGGCACAGCCCGCACCGCGGTAGGCGGCGTACGCCCGCTCATGCGCATCCACGGCAAGCTCCGGCTCATCAAGGAAGAAAGCGGCCTGGGCGAGACCTTCCAGCGCCTCAGGACCGGCGCCTGCCTCTGCAGCGCGCTCGAACGCCGCGCGCGCCTCGACCCAACGGCACTCACTCAGCGCGGCCTTTCCAGCCCCAAGCTCACTCTCTACGTCCGCCGCCGCCATGGCGACCTGATTATCTCCCCGCGCCGCTGCCGGGCTTCGCCAGCCAGTGGTGACTCCGCGTCCACGATCGCTGGTCGTGCGAACCATCGTCGTCCTACGCCTACGCCGGCTGCCGGTTCACTACGAGAACCCCGAGCACCACGTTTCGGACGGTGTTCGACGCTGGGAGCCGCGGATGCTGCGGATACCCTCTGGCATCGTGGCGGAGCCCGATCGCGCCCACGTCCGTCTCTCAGAGCTCATCGCCGCGCTCTCGCTCGGGATCGATCTCGGATTCGGCCAGCCGATGCAGGACGTGCTGCGCCAGTGCCTGATGCGCGACGGCGGATGCACGACCGGTCTGTTTGCTCGTTGCTGGTTAGCACCGCGTCGTCGCGAGAATATGTTTGGTCGCCTTATGCGATGGCGCGCCGTCGCCCGGCTCCGAAGTCAAAGCAATCGTCGCGGCTGCGGTCAGCCGGACGCCCAATCCTCGCGCTCCGGCCCGCCGCTTGCTGCGAGCCGCACCAGTCCCTATCGCTGAGAACAGCCGCGGCGGCGAGAGCGATTGCGTGCCTCTGTCGTCCGGAAGCGGCAGCGTCGCAAGCTCGCCGAAGCGGTCGTGGGACTGCTGTTGTTGGGTGGATGCAAGAGTGCGCGCCGACTCGGGTGCGTGCCAGGTCGTGCTCAACGGGCGTTACCGTCGTCGAGACTGCTCGAGCCCGATCAACTGTCGTGCTAGGCTGCGGAGGCTGATGTTGGTTACGCCTCGACAGAAGAATCTGCTCAGCGCTCTAGCCGTCCGCTAGCGCCCGTTCGCAGCCGCACGCACTAACGCGGCTGCCCGCAGTTTCGTCGTTGTCGTTGTGTCGAGAGTGAGTAGCCGTGAATCAGTACCTGCGCATCCTGCGCCACCGAGACTTCCGTTATCTGTTCGCCGGTCAGGCAGCCAGCGCGGTCGGAGACCA
>DATJYY010000231.1:0-3323 GCA_035499395.1 Solirubrobacteraceae bacterium | reverse complement strand
CCTGGCGTGAACGTGCTCGATCTCAACCTCGAGCTCGATCACGTGACCGGAGGATCACGCTGATGTCGGTCGACACCTCTCCCGAGACAACACCGTCGGATCGCCGTCCGCGCTCCGAGCGCCGTGCGATCTCGCTGTTCCGCCGAGACATCGTCCGACGGGCCGTGATCGACAGCTTCGCCAAGCTCGACCCGCGCGTCCAGATCCACAACCCGGTGATGTTCGTCGTCGAAATCGGAGCGGCGATCACCACCGTCACGTGGTTGATTCAGGTATTCGGCGGCGGCCCGCTTGGTGGTGGGCACGAGCCGGCCTGGTACACGTTCGTGATCTCGGTGTGGCTATGGCTCACCGTGGTGTTCGCCAACATGGCCGAGGCATTCGCGGAGGGCCGCGGCCGCGCACAGGCCGACACGCTGCGCTCGATGCGCCAGGAGACCGTGGCCCGGATGGAGGACGGAACCGAGAAGAAGGCCTCAAAGCTGGTCAAAGGGGACATCGTCTTCGTCGAGGCCGGCGAGATCATCCCTGGCGACGGCACGGTGACTAGCGGGATTGCCTCCGTGGACGAGTCCGCCATCACGGGCGAGTCCGCCCCGGTCATCCGCGAATCCGGCGGCGATCGCAGCGCGGTCACGGGCGGCACCCGCGTGTTGTCCGACCGGATCGTGGTGGAGATCACCCAGGAGCCGGGCCACTCGTTCCTGGACCGGATGATCTCGCTCGTCGAGGGCGCCGAGCGGCGCAAGACCCCCAACGAAATCGCGCTCAACATCCTGCTCGCCAGCCTGACCCTGGTCTTCATCATCGTCGTCGCGACCCTACGTCCGTTCGGCCTGTTCGCCCACACGCCGGTCTCCGAGACCACGCTGATCTCTCTGCTCGTCGCGCTGATCCCGACGACGATCGGTGCGCTTTTGTCGGCTATCGGGATCGCGGGTATGGACCGGCTGGTGCGCCGTAACGTGCTGGCGCTGTCCGGACGCGCGGTCGAGGCGTCCGGTGACGTGGATGTGCTGCTGCTCGACAAGACCGGCACGATCACGATCGGAAACCGGCTCGCGAGCGAGTTCATCCCGATGCCGGGCGTCTCGGAGTCCGAGCTGGCCGAGGTCGCGCAGATGGCCTCGCTGGCCGACGAGACGCCCGAGGGACGCTCGATTGTGGTGCTGGCCAAGCAGTACGGGATTCGCGAGCACGACATGGCCGACCTGCACGCCGAGTTCGTGCCGTTCACGGCCCAGACCCGGATGAGTGGGGTCGACTTCGACGGTCGCCAGCTGCGCAAGGGCGCCGGTGACGCGATCATCGAGTTCGTCGCCGCTGACGGAGGGACTCCGCCGGCGGCGCTTCAGCCGGTGCTCGACCGGATCGGCCGCGAGGGCGGCACGCCGCTGGCCGTCGCACGCGACTCGCACGTGATGGGCGTGATCTACCTCAAGGACACGATCAAGGAAGGGATGGGCGAGCGCTTCGACCACCTGCGCGCGATGGGCATCCGCACGATCATGATCACCGGCGATAACCGGCTGACCGCGGCCAAGATCGCCGAGGAGTCCGGCGTCGACGACTTCCTCGCCGAAGCGACACCGGAGAAGAAGCTCGAGCTGATCAAAGAGCAGCAGGCTCAGGGTCGCATGGTCGCAATGACCGGCGACGGCACCAACGACGCGCCGGCGCTGGCCCAGGCCGACGTCGGGGTGACGATGAACACCGGCACCCAGGCCGCGCGCGAGGCCGGGAACATGGTCGATCTCGACTCCAACCCGACGAAGCTCATCGAGATCGTCGAGGTCGGCAAGCAGCTGCTGATCACCCGCGGCTCGCTGACCACGTTCTCGATCGCCAACGACGTCGCCAAGTACTTCGCGATCCTCCCCGCGATCTTCGCCTCCACCTACGCCGCCGCCCGGGGAGCACAGGGGCCGCTGCACGTGCTCAACATCATGAGCCTCGGCACGCCTCGGTCGGCCGTGATCTCGGCGATCATCTTCAACGCGCTCATCATCCCGTTGCTGATCCCGCTCGCGCTGCGCGGTGTCCGCTACCGGCCGATCGGCGCCGACGCCCTCCTGCGACGCAACCTCTGGATCTACGGTTTGGGTGGGATCGTCGCGCCGTTCGTCGGGATTAAGCTGATCGATCTGCTCGTCCACAACCTGTTCGGAGCATGAGAACCGCTGGGCGCCACATCCCGCCCCGGCTGGCGCGGTCAATGCGGGGTCGTGATGTTGCGAGCGGTCCTTGCTGACCGCCGCGGGCCATGCTATGTCCGCAGTAGCCAGCCGCACTAACCTGACGCTGCAAGACGTATCGCGATGCCTTCGCGTAGTGTGCTAGCACGCAAGGCGCGACCTCGATGAGCGTCGGGGTTGCCACCGCGCTCGCGCTGGTGTGCCTCGCCGGCGGCCTCGCCGCTGGCCTCTGGCTCCTTCCCCCCCACCGCAGGCAAGCCGTGGGAGACCGGCCAGGGCCGGTGCGGCGGATCCTGCTCCCCTTCACAGGCCAGGCCATCTCTCGGCGCGCCTTCGATGCCGCGCTTCGCCTCGCGAAGGCGGAGAACGCGACGATCATGCCGGCGTTCCTCGCGCGGGTCCCCAGGACCCTCCCACTCGAGGCTCCCCTCCCAGCCGCATGCGCTGTAGGCATGCCGCTGCTAGAGGCGATCGAGCAAGGTGCCGGCTCACAGGGCGTACAGGTCGATGCGCGCGTCGTGCGCGGTCGCACATACCGAGATGCGCTCCGCCACCTCGTCGAGCAGGAGCGCTTCGACCGCATCATCGTCTCCGCGACCGACAGCCCGCGCAACGGCCTCACCAGCGGGGACATCGAATGGCTGCTCGAACGGGTTCCCGCCGAGGTCATGATCCTGCGGCCGGCCCCGGACGACACCCGCGTTGTCACTGCGGATGACTCCCAGCGCCAGTCCTGATCGTGCGCCTGCCCATGAGAGCCTCCGCAGGCACAGCTGCGGTCGGCCCAATCTTCTAGCCGGAGACGAGCGCGTCTTCACGAAACCTGTATCCCGGACGGGCGTTTCTGCACGGGCCTTGCACGTCATGGCGCCGATGATGTGGGGGTGGAAGTCGAACGGGACCAGGGCGCGCTTTTCTTGCCCGGAGTGAGCAGGCACAGCAAGCCGACGCTAGAGGATCGGCTGATCGCGCGCATGCTGGCGCCGTGGTTGGATGAAGAGCTTGCCCGCGGGATGGGAGCGTCTCTGTCGGAGGCCCACACCGCCCGCGCAGAACAGCTCGCGCGCACGCGTGCCCGACGGGCGGTGGCGCACAAACTGGACAAGCTGGTCGACCGCGCACAGAATC
>DATJYY010000230.1:0-6275 GCA_035499395.1 Solirubrobacteraceae bacterium | reverse complement strand
CACCGAGCCCGCCACGGCCAAGCCCGAGCACCTTTGAGAAACAGCCTCCGTCCGAACCGGCAGCGATGGAGTTCCCCCGTTTTCGACGACACTTGGACGCTTCCGGTCGTAAGCCGGGGAAAGTGAGGCTCAGGTGCCGAGAACGAGGCCGCCGTATCCGGAGGAGTTCCGCCGCGAGGCGATCCGGCTGGCTCAGATGGGCGACAAGCCGCAGCGCAAGCTGGCGAGGGATCTAGGGATCTCCGACGTCACGTTGCGCAACTGGTTGAAGGAGGAGAAGGCCGAGCGGGGGGAGCGCCCGGGCGGGCTGAGCCCGGACGAGCGTGAGGAGCTGGCGCGGCTGCGGGATGAGAACGCGAAGCTGCGGATGGAGCGGGAGATCCTGCGAAAAGCGGCGGTCTTCTTCGCGAGGGAGGACGACGGGCGGTAGGCGAGCGGTACTCGTTTATCGCCGCGGAGAAGAGCAACTATCCCGTCGCTGTGATGTGCCGCGTGTTCGGCTTGAGCCGGACCGGGTTTCACAACTGGGAGCGCCGCGCGCCGTCCGATCGCGTGCTTCAGGACGCGTGGCTGACCGAGAAGATCAAGCAGATCCACGAGCAGAGCCGGGGTCTGTACGGCTCACCTCGGATCCACGCCGAGCTGCGCCTCGAGCACGACATCCGGGTCGGGGAGAAGCGGGTCGCGCGGTTGATGGAAGCCGCCGGTATCGCCGGCGTCAGGCCGAGAAAACGTTGGAAGACGACGATCCGGATCCCCGGGATCACCCCGGCCACCGACCTCGTCGAGCGCGACTTCAATCCGACGGGTCCGAACCTCCTGTGGGTCGCTGACATCACCTACCTGCGCACCGGCGAGGGGTGGCTGTATCTCGCCGCGGTCCAGGACACCTACTCGCGGCTGATCGTCGGCTGGTCGATGGCCACCCACATGCGCTCGAGCCTGGTGGTCGACGCGCTGAAGATGGCGCTCGCGCGCCGGCGTCCCGGGCCCGGGCTGATTCACCACTCCGACAGTGAGTATGTGTTGGCTGGCTGCCTTCGGGTGGTCTGACCCGCACAGCGATCGACGCGAGAGCATCCGATCGGGTCGAAAGGATGCGGGAGCCGGCCGTCTTCGGGTGGTCTGACTCGCACTCCGATCGACCCGTGGTGTCATGCCCTGGACTTGTCGACCATCCGGGGGCGGCTGGCGCATGGCTGCGGCCATGACCGGCGTCGTGACCTGATGAGAGCCTGACCAGAGGCGTCCCTTCACTGTCGTGTCCGCCGCCGGAGCATGACCGCGTGCCGACACCCGACAGCTAGCGAAGGGAGCCGACCTTGGGAAGGATCGCATCAGCCGCCGTCGCCGTCGTGGAGATCGTCGCCGGCGTCGACACGCACCTGGACCTCCATCACGCCGCGGTGATCAGCCTGAGCGGCGAGCTGCTCGGCACCAGGTCGTTCGCCACAACCCGCGCCGGATACCGGGCGATGCTGGCGTGGTTTCGGAGCTATGGCGAGGTGATCAGGGTTGGTGTGGAGCAGACAGGAACTTATGGCGCCGGGCTCACGCGCCATCTCGCGCTCGCCGGGATCCCGGTGCTCGAGGTGACCGGCCCGGACCGGGCTGAGCGCCGCGCGAAGGGCAAGGACGACACGCTCGACGCGATCGCCGCGGCGAAGGCGGCGCTGTCGGGCAAGCGCGTGTCGGTCGCTAAGGACCGTGCCGGTCAGGTCGAGGCGCTGCGGGTGCTGCGCACGACGCGCAAGACGGCGGTCAAGTGCCGCCGCGCGACGCTGCAGCAGCTGCGAAACACGATCACCGCCGCGCCCGAGGAGGTCCGCGACCAGGTCCGCAACCTCACCCGCATGCAACTGCTACGCACCTGCGCCGCCTGGCGGCCAGACACCCTCGCGTTCCGCGACCCCGCGATGGCGACAAAAATCGCGCTGCGGTCGCTCGCCCGGCGGCTGTTGGACCTCAACGACGAGATCGCCGAACTCGACCGCCTCATCACCCCGCTCGTTACCGAGCTCGCTCCCAACCTGCTGGAGAAGGAAGGCGTCGGGATCGAGAACGCCGGCGAGATGCTGGTCACCGCCGGCGACAACCCCGACCGGCTGCGCTCCGAACCCGGATTCTCGATGCTCTGCGGCTCAAGCCCCATCCCCGCCTCCAGCGGCAAGACCATCCGCCACCGCCTCAACCCCGGCGGAAACCGACAGGCCAACAGCGCCCTTCACATGATCGTCGTCTGCCGCATGCGAACCGACCAACGCACCCGCAACTACGTCACCCGCCGCCTCGCCGAAGGCAAAACCAAACGCGAAATCATGCGCTGCCTCAAGCGCTACGTCGCCCGCGAGATCTACCACGCCCTAACCGCCCCCGCCACGAGCGCCCCCGCCGAAGAGAAGACCCTCGCTCGAACAACAAAACCAACCTCAAAAACGACTTGACAAACATGAGAGCGTCCAAGGCAGCCAATATGTGTCGCTGGCGTTCGGGCGCGCCGCCCGCGACGCAGGCATCGCGGTCTCGATGGGCTCCCGCGGAGACGCCTACGACAAGGCGTTGCTTTCATAGTGCACCTCGTCGGGATGGTTCGGCGGGTTGTCGGTTTCGGAGTGGTCGGCCCATGCATCGTTGGAGTCGTGGGTCGGTGGGGTCGGGCGGGTCGAACAGCCGCTCGTTCTTGTCGTTGGCTTTGTGAGAGCTGAGCAGGCCGGCGCGGTGCCAGGCCTTGATCGTGCTGGTGTGCACGCCGAGCCGTGTGGCGGTCTCGGTGATCGTGAGCAGCCCTCGGGCGCGGAGTCGCTGGTGGTGGCTGGCGAGGCCGTGGGCGCGACGGATGTGCAGCACGATGTGGGCGGTGAACGGTTTGCCGGTCCCGGTCAGGCACCCGGCGTTGTTGAGTTGCTGGGCAGTCTCACGATCGGTGTGATCGTCGAGGAGCTGGTCGAGTAGCTTGAAGGTGTCGGGGTCGGTCTGGCGGGCTTGCCAGGAGTTCAGCGGGATCGGGATCGTGAGGCTGGTTGTCTGCCCGCCGCGGAAGCGGACGTGCAGATGGATCTGATCGCTCTTGTTGATCGTGACGTCCTCGATCAGCAGCCGGGCGATGCGTTTGCGTTCGCGGGCGGGGGTTGCCGGGTCGCTCCAGAGCTTCGGAAAATCTGAGGCGAGTTGGCGGATCTGGGCCTTGCGGCGCTCGTCGAGCGCGATGTTGGCCGCTGCTGTCTGGCGGTCGTATTCGTCTTGGGCTGCTTGCAGCGCGCGGAGCGTGTCGTTCCAGTCGGCTTCGAGGGTGTCGGCGACGAGCCGGTTGTCAGGGTCGACTGCGAGATAGCGGCGGCGGGCAAGCTCGGCGTGTTCGCGGGCTCGGTCGACGTGCGAGCGGCGCAGCTGGTCGGCGTCTTGGGCGCGGGCCTCGAGCTCGGCTTGGACGTTGAGTGCGACCTCGAGCGCGAGTGGCGTGACGGTGTCGAGCAGTAGTTGCTCGATCGCCTGGTCGATTGTGTGGCCCGGGAGATGGAGGCAGATCGGTCCGTGGCGTTGGATGTTCTCGCGGGCGCAGCAGTAATCGGGCACGAGCGTGTCGCGGCGTTGGTGATAGCGGACTGTCATCCGTGCGCCGCAGCGCCCGCAGATAGCGAGGCCTTGCAGCAGCGCGGGTCCTTCGCGGGCTGGGCCGGCGGTCCGGTCGCTGCCGTGCGCATAGGCGTTTGAGGCCAGCAGTTTCTGGTTGTGCTCGAACTGCTCCCAGGACAGGTAGCCGGGGTGGGCGTCGGGGATCAGCGCTGTCCATTGCTCGCGTGGCAGCTGACGGGTGGTGGTGCGCCCGTCGGGGGTCTTGCGGGTGCGGCGCTGTCCATAGACGAACGCGCCGGCATAGCGTGGGTTGTGCAGCGTGCGCAGCACCCGCCAGTGGTTCAGCTCGTTCCACGCGAGCTCGCCCTTGCGCGGCCCTTTGCGGATCCGGCTGGGGAACAGCAGCCCGTCGCGGTGAAACGCATAGACGACCGCCCTGGCTGAGCCGGTCTGAGCGAAGGTGGTGAACAGGTGCCGGATCGCGTTCTGGACAGCATGGTCGGGGTCGAGCACGACGTTGCCGGCCGGGTCGGTCACAAGCCCGACGGGGAGCGGCATCGGCAGCTCACCTCGCCGCGCTTTGGACAGGATCCCGCCTTGCAGCCGGGCGCGGATGAAGTGCAGCTCCGCTTCGCTCATCGTGCCCTTCAAACCCAGCAGGAGCCGGTCGTTGAAATCGGCCGGGTCATAGAGCCCGTCCTCGTCGCAGATCAACGTGCCGGCCAGCGCGCTGATCTCAAGCAGCCGATGCCAGTCGGCGTTGTTGCGCGCCAGCCGGGAGACCTCGAGGCCGAGCACGATCCCGGCCTTCCCCAGCCCGACGTCGGCGACGAGTCGCTGGAACCCTTCCCGACCCTCGGCGTTCGCGCCGGACTGCCCCTGGTCGGTGTCGATCACGATGATCTGCTCGACCGGCCACCCGAGCGCGATCGCGCGCTGTCTGAGCGCGTATTGGCGTTGCGCGGACTCGGTGTTGGTGTGCACTTGGCGCAGCGTGGACTGGCGCACATATAGATACGCGGTGCGGGCGAGATGCTCGGCAGTCACCTTCGATGAAATCGCGGTGGCAGTCACGCTCACGGTCGCTCACCTCCCGCAGACGCACTCAAGCGCCATGCTCGCCAGCGCGCCAACGAGCTCGTCAGTGACCGCCGCTGGCCCGGCAGCGGGGACACGGGGCGGAGCGGGTGCTGTGGTCGACCAGGCGCGGGCCCAGGCGACAACACCGCGGTGCTCGAGCACCGCAAGCCCGAGCCGCCACCCGCCCGGGTCGCCGTCGAGTGCCTGGGCGCGCAGCTGTTCATAGCGCGCGATCTCGTCTCTGGCGCCCGGTGGCTCATCGGTCTCCCTCGCTTTCGGCATGCTCTGAGCGCGCGAGCGCCCGCTCGACCGAGCGGCGATGCACCCGCATCCCGAAGCGCTCGGCGATCAACTCCACCAGATCGGCCGAGGACAGCTTCGGGTCCGTCGTCCGCTGCTCACGCGCGAACGCGACGACCTCGGCGGTCAGCTTGTGCGCCCCACGCGGGCCTGGGCGCGCCGGCACCAGCCCCGCCAGCCCGCCCTCATCCAGCGCACTGGCCGCCGCATAGAACGACGGGCGTGAGAACCCGAAACTCTCAGCGACCTGGCTGACCGGCTCGCCGTCAACCCGGGCGCGGCGCACCATCTCGTACTTCACCTGCACCAGGTCACGCGCGTCGAGGAACTCCGAGGAGGAGAACCGCTCATCACGCACCGCCTCCGGCCGCGGGTTCAAGCTCCGCGCCTCCCGCAACGCGCCCACCTTCGGATCCTCTCCAGCTCTTGCCATCGCCCACCCCTCTCGCAAATCAATGTCAAGCTAATTCTGCCGCCACTCTCGGACGGAAAGAACAGAAACCAGTCGAATCTCCAGCATCGCGCGAGCTAGTGTGAACCGCCACGACCCGAGCGACCGCCAGAACCGGCAGAATCTGCCTAACAAATACGGCATAATTCTCTTTACGCCAGTCGGTGATCGTGCAACGCGGCGACCAAGTCCACGAGCGCCACGAGATCCTCGACCCGGAACGCGCTGCGCCCGGCCGCCAGCACCACGAACGGGTCGACGTCAGCAGCATCGGTCCAGGCGCGCGGCAGCGAGCGCTGCACGTCCCCATCGAAGAAGGACACCCGATCCTCGCCCCAGGTCTGGCGAACGGCCACGAACGCGAACTCACGGCCCCGCCACGGATGGAACGGATGCGTCACGCAGACAGTTAGCTGCGCAACCGGCCGATCAAGCGCAGTCGACAGCGAAGGCGAACGCCGTCGCCGAGACGTTCTTCGCCACCCTCAAGAAAGAGCTCGTCAACCGCCGCACCTGGCCCGACCGGCTCGAGCTGCAGTCCGCGGTGTTCGAGTACATCGAGGCGTTCTACAACCGCCAGCGCCGGCACTCCACCCTGAACATGCTCTCGCCCACGAACTACGAACAGCTCCGGCTCTCTCCGCTGGGCGGTTGAGAGCAATGACTCGAACACGACAAAATCAACATCAACAACCCAACCCCTGGTGTCACGCAAACCGGGTCAGGTCCAGGATGCGAGCTTTCCGCGCTAAGCGCGTCCGCGACCGACGGCGCCGAGATACCCGGGCGACGAGAAGAGGAGGTCCCCGCCAACCATGGTCATGGGACTCCGGTCTGACTGCTCCGCGCGTACACCGCTCGCGGTTCCCTT
>DATJYY010000229.1:0-4162 GCA_035499395.1 Solirubrobacteraceae bacterium | reverse complement strand
CGCCGGTGGCCGATTGCAGCCTCAGCTGCTCGGTAGCTATCCGTTCGCATCTGCGCGGGATTGCGGATGACCGGCGCGTCTGCGCTCGCCAGCCTTGGTGACCAAGTCGAACAGGCAGACCCTGATGGAGTCAGCAAAGGGAGCAAGCAGGCGGTGGGAGGCGAGCTCGAACCAATGACAGGTTGGCGCCGCTTCGGGTCGCCGCGAAGGCGACGAGGATACGTTCGCGCGAGCGTGGTGGCGGCATTTGGTGCGGCGCTGGCGTTGTTCGCCTATGACGCCTCCGCCGCGTCGACCGCGACCTTGACCGCGACCGCGGTGCACATCACAGATCACTCTGCGTATGTCGAGGCCGTGGTCGACTTCAGCGGACCGGGGTTGACCCCCAGCCAGACTCGGGCCACCGACCCGAACCCGTCGGACGGCACAGGCGGTGTGCTGGTGTCCTATCCGGACGTCGCGAGTCGCGTGTCATTAGTGACTGCGCACGGCGTCGCCATCCGCGTGGTTGTGGTGCCCTATGCGCTCAGCGTGGGGATCGGTGCTCTGCCGGGGGCGTTCAAGTATCTCTCCTACGGCCTGGCAGCTTCCGGCCGGCTGGTGATCGACGTGTGGAAGAGCACCTTCGCGTCGTCGGGGAATATCTTCCGCGGGCAGGGCGGCTGTCCGACGCTCAGCCGGGTGGACGCAGCGTCAGGGACGGTGAGCGCGAGCGGTAGCACCGTTGGGCTGTTTGAGAACCAGTTCCGCGTCGTTGTGCGCGACGCTTTCGGAGCTGTGCTGGCGTCACGCTCGGTGTCGGCGATCGGGCGCTGGCGGGTCACGCTGCACTACACCGCGCCGCAGGGGCAGGGCGGCTCTTTCGAGGCCGCAGCGAGGTCGGCCAAGGACGGGGCGCTGGCCTGCCTGGTCCAGCAGGCGCTGGCGCTTCCGGCCTCCAACGCGCGAGCCAACCCGAAGGTGGTCTACCGAGCGTTTGCGGACGTCAACGGCGATGGACGGCTGGATCTGGTGACGCTGCGGCGCACGGGTGCCTCGAAGGGTGAGCTCACCGTGGCGTTGCGCGGTGGTGGGCGTCTGTTCGTCGCCACGCCGTCTGACGCGGTGTGGCTGCCGGGGCTGGTCGCGACCGGCAACGTCGACGGGCGGGCGGGCGCGGCGCTGTTCGTTGACGTCGCGCACGTGACCACCGCGGAGAGCATCGGCATCTACACCGAATCGCGCGGGAGGCTGGTCAGGGCGGGAACGCTTCCCGCGTACGGGAACGACTACGGCGTTCTGTACGGGGTCACCTGCGGCGCTCAGGGCAACCGACATACGGTCACCGACCACTCCTTCTTCATCAGGTTCGGCACGCATCAGTGGATGCGCCAGGACACGGTTTACATGTGGCAGGGTCCGGCGCTCAAGCTGTTCTCTCGCGGACGGACGAGCCGGCTGCGTGGAGCGCCCTCACCCGTGCTCGTGGGGGTCCAGTGCGGTCACCCGCCGATGCTGAGCGCGAAGGCCCGCGACGTCCAACACCGCGGCGCCGCCACCCTGCGGGCTGCCAGCCCCGTGCTCGCCGGGATCTGGCGGCGGCTGCCGACGGCGCCCTCGCCCGGCCCGAGCGCGTTGACGGTAAGCGTGTGGACCGGAAGGCAGATGGTGATCTTCGGTCGCGCATACCCGAAGCCACCGCTTGGGATCGACGTCGCGGCCGCCTACAGCCCCAGCAGTAACACCTGGCGCCGGCTGACCCCGCTCAAAGGCCCGGCCGGCAACTTCCAGGGCGAATACCACGCCGTTTGGACCGGCCAGGAGATGCTGGTCCTCGGCCCTGGTGACTTTCAGGCCTACAACCCATTGAGTGATCGCTGGCGGCGGCCGGCAGCGCCGCCGACGGCCGTCGACGGCGCGGGTCTGGTCGTCTGGACGGGCAAGGAGGTGATCGACTGGGGTGGCGGCTGCTGCGGAGATGCGTTCGCGACCGGCTGGGGGTTCAATCCGGTCACGAACCGGTGGCGCAAGCTGCCGAGCTCTCCGCTGGCCCCGAGCCAGAGCCCCAGCGGGGTGTGGACCGGTCACGCGCTGATCGTTCTGGTCGGCGGGCTCGATCCTGACGGCAAGCCGTATCCGAGCAGGTTCGCGCGCATCGCCGCATACAACCCCGTCTGCAAGGCGTGGCGTCGGCTCGCGCCACTGCCAGCTTCCCGGTTCAACGCTGACGTCGTCTGGGACGGCCATGAGATGCTCGTCGTCGGCGGTGTCGTCGCGGCTCAGGGCGGCAAGCCGGGTTCACCGGCCAAGGTTGGTTTCGCGTACGACCCGAAGACCAATCGATGGCGACAGGTTGCGCCGATGCCCACGGGACGTACGAACTTCCCCGCCATATGGACCGGCAAGCGATTGCTGACCTGGGGTGGGAGCACGCCCGCCAGCGGGATCGCGTTTGATCCAACCGCAAACAGCTGGTCGTCACTGCCCCCGGCGCCGCTGACCGGACGTGCCAGCCTCACCGCGGTCTGGACGGGGCGCTCCATGATCCTCTGGGGCGGCACCATCCTGAACCAGCAATCCAAGGTATTCACCGAGGGTGCGTCTTTCACGCCGACGGTCCGCTAGAAGTCTGCTGGCGATGGTGACCGCGCAGCTCACAGGCCTAAGCGCCGGCGGGTTACGCGGCGAAAGTGACGGCCGGAGTGACGCTGCGTAGCTGCAGCGTGTGCAGCTCGGCGATCGGCCAGAGGATGAGATCCAGCGAGTGACAATTCTCAAGGCCGATCATGCGCCCCATCGAGCCGGGGATCGTGCCCACGTAGCGGTACAGGTTGACGCCGTCGGTCAGGTACCTGCAGGGTTTGCCGGCATGGTCCTCGACCATGCCGGGATCGGCGTGCGTCGGCGTCGCGCTGTGGCCTGCCGCACTCATCGGCGTAGTACCCGACGCTTATGGACGGACGTGACGGCGGCTGCAGGAGTGGCCTCATCTGGGTGAAGGCGAACGGCCCGGAGGTGCCGTCCCAGGTCGTGCAGCTCAGCATCGCTAGGGCTGCGTCGGCGGCTGCCGATCAAGGCGATGACGGTCGCCGGCGTGCGCGCAAGCAGGTAGATCGCCACGGCGACTTCGCTCAGCGTGTTGTACACGCGAGCGGGGCGGCCGCCCGATTTGACCACGTAGTAGCTGGGAGGGACGAGTGTTGTGCTCACGGTTTTGCCGCTGGAGTTGTGGTGCGGGTCGGGCGCGTTAGGCATGGGTCATTCGACATGTCCTCTCGGGCCTCCGGTCCGGCGTCAGCGCTCATCGGCTGCTCGTGCCTCTGACGCGTCCGCCCGTCCGTCGACGTGCGGGATGCGGCTGTTCAGGCGATAGCCCAGCGGGCCGCGGGGATTCCCGGGCGCGGGAGTGCGGTCGATGTCGTAGCCGGCGAGCTGCAGCGCGTAGATCACCTGCGCGGGCGTGTCAATCCCGCGCTCACGTATGGCGGCGATCGTGATCGCGTCGTCAGGGTTGTCTTCGAGCAGCGCCAGCAGGCGTGCCGCGTCACGACCCCAGGAGCTGTCCGGCTCGGGCGGGAGGGTTCTCGTGCCCTGATCCTCGGAGGTCATCGGCGCGCGCCCCGTTGTGGGGGGTGAACGTAACTGCTCGACTGGATGTGGGGCGCGAGCGCCGCCGATGCGCGCTCGACACCGGCCGCGTGGCGGTAGACCCGCTCGTAGCCGGTCGCGGTGATCGCGATGTCGTAGCGCTCGGCGGCGCTCGTGCGGCAGCGCGCCGGGTCGATCGCCCCCATCGCCCCCACTTGATCGATCGCGCGTGCCATCTGGTGCTCGTCTGAGACGAGCATCCCGTTCTCTCCGTCGATCACGATCTCGGACGCGGCGCCCTCGGGAAACGCGATCACCGGCGTGCCGCACGCCAGTGCCTCGATCATCACCATCCCGAACGGCTCGGGCCAGCGGACCGGCATCAGCAGCGCGCGGGCGTTCGCGTACATTCGCTGCTTCGCGGACCCGGCCACCTCGCCGACGTACCGGACCCGGCGGCCGTCGATGTGCGGCTCGATGTGCTCGCGGAAGTACCGCTCCTGGCCGGGTTGCACCGGCCCGGCGAGCACGAGATTCGTGCCCGCCAGTCGTGCCGCCTTGATCGCGCGGTGGGCGCCCTTGACCGGCGCCATCC
>DATJYY010000228.1:0-3498 GCA_035499395.1 Solirubrobacteraceae bacterium | reverse complement strand
CGGTGTCGGTGCTCTCGATCGTCTTGGTGTCGTCGGTTGGGCGAGTGCCGAGGGCGATCTGGACCTGTCGGGGCTTTTTCTGTTCGGGTTTGGGGATTCTGATCTCGAGCACGCCGCGGTCGAAGTGGGCTTGCACGGCGTCGGGCTCGACGCCGTCGGGGAGGGTGAGGGAGCGGGCGAAGTTGCCGAACGCGCGCTCGATTCGGTAGTAGCCCTCTTCGTGTTGTTCGTGTTGGGTTTTGCGCTCGCCGGAGATCGTGAGCACGTTGTCCTCGAGCTGGACGTTGACGTCGTCGTCGGACAGGCCGGGAAGGTCGGCGCGGAGAACGTAGTGGTCGGTGGTCTCGACGAGGTCCATCGCTGGGATCCAGCGCCTGCTGGGTGCGCCGCCGCGGCCGGCGGAGGCGGGCTGGTCGAAGAAGGTGTTGAAGAGCCGGTTCATCTCGTTTTGGATGGTGTTGAGTTCAGTGACCGGCTCCCAGCGAATCAGTGCCATGTGAACCTCCATTGAGAGAACGGATAGTGCTCATCGCCGGTAATAGATCTCAGTCAAGGACTGTCAAGTCTTTCGTGAACGCGGACGCGGAGGACGATCAGCTCACCGCGGTCGTGCAGCATGAGCTGGTCGCCGTCACCGGTCCCGGCGGGAATCACGATGCGGCCGCCGTGGGCGTCGGTGAGTGTGAGCGGGAAGTGCGCGAGGTGAGCCGCCTCTCGGTCGGTCAGCTCGAGGACTGCGCGTCGACCGACCGCGGGTCGGGGCCTGCGCGATCGGCGGATCGGGACAGGTCGGGGGAAGCGGTTGTCGTAGCGGGCGCGCGCGGCCGGATCACTGAGGATCTCGTAGGCGCGCGCAGCCGCGGCGAACCGCTCTGGCCCGCCGGGGTCTTGGTTGACATCGGGGTGATGGCGACGGGCAACCTGTCGGTACGCGCGACGGATCTCCTCGCTCGACGCGTCTCGCGAGACATCCAGCTCGGCGTAGGGGTCGACCTGGCCGCCGCCAGTCATCACCAGCGATCGCCGTCTGCATCGCAGGGCGTGGCTAGGAGCCTGCCGTCCATGGGACCCGGACTGGGGAGCGCAACAGGCTCGTGAACGGGCTCAGATTCCATCCCGCACCGGTCGATGTCGAGTGGACGCGGCTCGGCGTTGGGGTCGGCGAGCCGCTGGCCGAGGTGGACGTGAGATCGTTCAGCGTGCCGGCGAGCAGCAGCGTGAGCACGATCGCCAGGGCCGCGCAGGCTGCCGCGATCGCCGCAGTGTGGAGAAGATGAGGACGATCGAGTACATGCACCGGGATCACCTCCTGCTGTCGAATGCTTCGTTCCGTGTCAATAGGCCGGCCGCCCCAACCGTCAACCCCTGCGGGGTCCAGGACGTGTGGTCAGTCGCGGTCACCGCGGGCGGCGCCGGCGCGAAGCTTGCCTAAGGCGCGCTGCTCGATCTGCCGCACCCGTTCGCCCGACAGCCCGATCCGCTCCCCGATATCTCGCAGCGACTCCTCCGATCCGTCCAGGCCGTAACGGGCGCGCAGGACCATCCGCTCGCGATCGTTGAGACTTCCCAGCAGCGCGCGGACCTGCTCGATCTCTGAATAATCGAGCAGCCGCTCGTAGGCGTCGCCGGCGAGCGGATCGGCGAGCAGCTCCCCGAATACCCCCACGTTCCCTTCGGCGCCCTGAACCGCTTCGTCCATCGACTGCGGCACACGCTCAAGCGCGAGCATGTCCGCGACCTGCGCGTGGGTGAGGCCGGTGCTGACGGCCAGCTCGTTTCCGCTCGGCTCCCGCCCATGCTCGGACACGTACTCGCCATGCGCGCGCTTGAGCTGCGAGAGCTGCCTGAGCGCCCGGTCGGAGAGCACCAGCGGCCGGGTCAGCTCAGCGATCAGCTGCTGCATCGCCTGCCTGACCCACCACGCCGCATATCCCCAGAACGGCACTCCCAGCGTTGGGTCGTAGCGCTCGAGCGCGCGGAGCAGCCCGACCACGCCTTCCTGCATCAGCTCAAGTCGGGTGATGGCCTGCGAACCACGATACACGCGCGCGACCCCGGCGATCAGGGGCAGGAACGCCTCGACCAGCTCCTCGCGGGCTCGGCGGTCGCCGGCCTGGGCGGCATCAATCAGGCGCCGCTCAACGGCGGCCGGGAGCCGCGGGCGGTCGCTGAGGTCACGCAGGTAACCGGCCGAGCTCGTCTCGCCGCCGAGCCGCCGGTGACGCAACCCCGCGGCCAGGTCCTCATCAAGCCCGCGTGCCGCCAGCGACTGCGCTTGGAGCAGTTCGCTCTCGTCGTGGGTGATGTGGTCCGATTCGGAGGCCATGTCGTCCAACCCGCCCACCGTGTGTAGCGCGGAGCCATTTTGGACGCTGGCCAACATGGCCGCGACCTGCTCACGACTCAGCGGTTCCGCCGGCGCGCCCCCGGCGGAACCGCATCTATCCGACAGCATTCCTCACGCGGCCGGCCGGAGCCGGGGCAACACGATCGCGCTATGCGCCGGCGGGCCAAGCCCCCGCCGCACCCAGCCGATCCGCCAACGACGACGAACAGACATACGAACGCTCACCTCCTCTCCGGGACACCGGGCGGCTCAGAGAGGTGAAAAAGGGTGGTGGAGGCCGGGAGCCAAAGAGCCTTGACCAAAGGCGGTAGGTGCCAAACCGTCAGGCAACCCTTCTCGACCTGGGCCCCGGGCCTCCACCCAACTGATGAGTCGCTTCTTCTATGTCAATCCTCTCTGATCGCTCTAATAGGCCGCCAGCGAACACTGTCAACCCCTTTCCGAGAAATTTCTGGCCTCCCGTCCCCACGGGCCGGCGTGACCCGCACTCGAGCCGCGCAGTTTCACTGGCGAGCGTGGCGTCAGAGCGCCTCTAGGAAGGCGAGCAGAGAATCTGGCGGCCGATAGCGGCCGGGCTTGCCATTCACGGGGACGGTCCGGGCGAGCGCCTGTTCCTTGATCGCGAGATCGGCATGCACGTAGACCTGGGTCGTCTTGACCTGCTCGTGTTGGATATGCGGGTGATATGGCGGTTCGATCAGGGTTTCCGTCGGCGGTCGTCTCGGCACGGGATTGAGGCTGGCTCTGGTTACGCGGTGGGCGCGTAGCGGAGGTCGCCTGGAGGGCGGCCGGAGCGGAGCGCCTACCGCGAGCGCGCCGTCCGGGAGGGGGTGCTTCGTTTCGCCCTGTCCCTGTCCGGAAGGAGCTGATCGGTGAGGTTCGTGCCGTGTCTGACGCGTTCGACAGAGGGCGGTGAGCTTCGCTTAATCACGCTGGGGCATCGGTTGGTGGATGACTACATCGAGTTCGTCGCCGCGCGCGGGGCCGTGAATACGTGGCTGGCGACGGCGTATGACCTGAAGGTGTTCTTTGAGGTCGTCGGCAAGGAGCCGGCGGAGGTGAGAACCGCGGACGTGTTCGCGTTCCTTGCGGAGCAGCGCAGGCCGCGGCGGGGCGAGAAGGTGGTGCGGATCGAGGACGGCGAGGCGGGG
>DATJYY010000227.1:0-42736 GCA_035499395.1 Solirubrobacteraceae bacterium | reverse complement strand
ACCTCGACGAGGAGCTCAACGCCGCCGGCACCTCGCTCGTGTTCGCCGAGCTCAAGGATCCCGTCCGCGCGAAGCTCGAGCGCTACAAACTGATCGGCCCGTTGGACCCGGACCACTTCTTCCCGACCATCGAAGCCGCCGTCGACGCGTTTCGCGAACACGCCGGCGTCGATTGGGAGCCGCCGTTGCCGACTACGAGGCCGTGACCGGCGCTGGATCCGGGGAGTGGGTGTCGCTCGACGTCGCCGCCGATTCCTGTCGGCGGGCAAGCAGCTTGCCGAGCTCCCAGAGGACCAGCAGCAGGACGGCGGAAGCGAGCGCGAGCCCGAACTGCGGGGCCGTGAGCCGCGTGGTGCCGAGCAGCCGGTTGAACAGGTCCATCTGGGTGATCATCACCGCCAGCGCAAGCTCGGCGACCGCCGTCCAGTTCATCTTCGCGTTGTCGAACGTCTCGCTCATGAGCAGCGAACGCGTCGAGCCTCGGCTCTCGTAGGCGGCGACGACGAGCATCAGCGCGAAAGCGCTCAGCCCGATCGAGGAACCCAGCACGACGCTGTGGTAGTGCTCCTTGCCGAAGTAGATCAGGACGTCGAGGCAGATCGCCATGTACAGCCCGACCAGGCCGGAGGTGAGTTTCACGGCGCCCGTCATGATCGATTCGGTGCTCGGACGGGGGCGCAGGCTCATCAGCCCCGGGGTCGCCTGGTCCAGGCCCAGCGCGACGCCGAACGGCGCGCTGACGAAGAAGTGGATGTAGAGGACCTGGGCCGGCGAGAACGGCTGGCCCTCGGCGATGTTCAGGATCGTCGCCCCGAGGAACGTGAGCACGAACGCCACCAACGAAATCAGCACGAACCGGACGTACTTGCTCAGGTTGTCGTAGAGCTTGCGTCCCTCCGAGACCGCGCGCACGATCGTCGCGAAGTTGTCGTCGGTCAGGATCATCCGAGCCGCGTTCTTGGCCACCTCGGTGCCGCTGCCCATCGCCACGCCGATGTGCGCGGCCTTGATCGACGGTGCGTCGTTCACCCCGTCGCCGGTCATCGCCACGACGTGACCCTGCTTCTTGAGCGTGTCGACCAGCAGCACCTTGTGCTCGGGGGCGACCCGCCCGACGACGCCGATCTGATCGATCCTCTCCAGCCGCTCTGACTCGTCGAGCGCCGCGAACTCCGCGCCAAGGATCGCCTCCCCTTCGATCCCGAGTTCCTTGGCGATCGCCGCGCCCGTGATGACATCGTCGCCCGTGACCATCCGCACTCGGATGTGCGCGGACTGCGCATCCTGCACCGCAGGCAGCGACTCCGCGCGAGCCGGGTCGACCATGCCGACGAGACTCGTCATCTCGAGCCCCTCGACGTAGCCGAGCAGGTCGCCGTCGGCATCGAACGAGGCCGGGTCGAGGTCGCGGTACGCCGCCGCCATCACCCGCAGCCCCGCCTCGCCCATCCTCTGTACGTTCGCCTCCGCCCGTCCCCGCAGATCATCGTCCCACGGAATGCTCGTCCCAGCGGACAGCGCGCTCGAGGCGTGACTCATCACCGCCGGTGCCGCGCCTTTCACGTAGCAGCGCACGATGTCGTTGCCCGAGGCGTCGGTCGCCTTGGTGAACGCCGCCATCAGCTTGTACGTAGGGTCGAACGGCAGCGTCGCGAGTCGTGGGTGCTCGCCACGGGTGGCGTCGATGTCGAGGCCGGCCTTGTACGCGAGCACCAGCAATGCGCCCTCGGTCGGATCGCCCACCACCTTGCCGTCAACGAGCGTCGCGTCGCTCGCCACGACGTAGGGCAGGATCGCGTCGTCGATCGTGTCCGTCGAGCCGGCGGCGTGCTGGACCTTGCCCTCGAGCTCGTAGCCGGAACCCGAGATCGTGTATCGGTCGGTCGGGTCGAGTACCTCGACGGCGGTCATCTGGTTCATCGTCAGCGTCCCGGTCTTGTCCGAGTTGATCGCGGAGGTCGAGCCGAGCGTCTCGACCGAGGCGAGATCCGTCAGCACCGCGCCGTGCCGCGCGAGGTCGGCCGCCCCGAGTGACATGACCACCTGGAGCACCGTCGGCATCGCCTCCGGGATCGCCGCGATCGCGAGCGCGACCGCGCTCGTGAACACCACCGTCGACGACAGGCCGCGCTGGGCTCCGAGCACGAACATGATCACCATCGTCACGCCGGCCGCCGCCGCGATCCACAGCGTCAGCGTGTTCAGCTGCTTGGTCAGGGGCGTCTGCTCGCGCGTCGTCGTCGCGAGCATCCCGGCGATCTTCCCGACCTGCGTGTCGCCGCCGGTCGCGGTCACGACGATCACGCCGCTCCCGTGCGTGACCGGCGTGTGCATGAACGCCATGTCGGTCTGGTCGGCGGGCCCGAGGTCGTCGCCCTCGGGCACCGCCACGCCCTTCGAGACCGGGACGCTCTCGCCGGTCAGAGCGGCCTCGTCGATCTGCAGCGAGCTCGCCGCGATGATCCGCCCGTCCGCCGGGACGTCGTCGCCGGCCTCCAGCACGACGATGTCGCCGACCACCACCTCTTCGGCCGGGGTCTCGGCCTCGGAGCCATCGCGGCGCACCCGCGCGGTCGCCTTGACCATCGCCTTGAGCGCGTTCATCGCGCTCTGCGCCTTGCCCTCCTGGCGCAGCCCGACGACCGCGTTGAGCACCGTGATCAGGATCAGCAGGACGCCGGTGCTCCACTCCTTGATCGCGAGCGACACGATCGCCGCAGCCAGCAGGATGATCTGCATGTAGCTCCGGTACTGGTCGGCGAATCGCTTCCAGCCGGGCACCGACGCCTCGGCGGGAAGCGCGTTCGGGCCGTTCTGAGCGAGCAGCTCGGCTGCCTTCTGGCTCGAGAGCCCGACGGACGGATCGACGCCGAGCCTCGCCGCGACCTCGTCCGGGGAGACGCCGTACCAACCGTCCGCGTCGGCGGCGTGAGGTGCCTGTGAACGCGCTGTCGCTGCCATTGGTGCGGCTACTCGGATGCCGGCTGGTCAGACGGGGCGCGGACCTCCTGGTCCGGCTCGTGCCCATTGCGGCCATCGCTCGCGTGGGCGCTCGCCGCGCTGGACTCCTCCTCGAACGGGTCGGGCGCCGCGCCCTTGGGCGCCTGGGCTTCGAGGATCCGCTTGGCCTCGTGCAGCGCCCCGCGCTGTTTCTCGTCGACCTTCGGGAATCGGGGGTCGATCTCCATCAGGGCGTGGACGAGTACAGCACCCACCGCGATCCGCGCAAACCACTTCCGGTCGGCGGGTACCACGTACCAAGGCGCCCACTCGGTGCTCGTGTGCGAGAGCATCTCGGAGAACGCCTTCTGGTAGTCGTCCCAACGCTCGCGCTCCCGAACATCGGCGTTCGAGAACTTCCAGTTGTGGTCCGGCAGATCGAGGCGCCGCAGGAACCTGAACCGCTGCTCCTCCTTGGACAGGTTCAGAAACACCTTCACGATCCGGAACCCGTTGTCGGTCAGGTACCGCTCCCAGTCGTTGATCTCGCGATAGCGCCGCTTCCAGACGTCGGCTCGCGTTGCCGACCGCGGCAGCTTCTCGCGCCCCAGGTTCTCAGGATGTACCCGGACGACGAGCACCTCCTCGTAGTGGGAGCGGTTGAAGATCCCGATCTCGCCACGGGCGGGCAGGTGCTTGTGGTAGCGCCACAGATAATCATGGTCGAGCTCTTCGGCCGACGGGACCTTAAAGCTGTGCACCGACACCCCCTGTGGGTTGACCCCGCTCATCACGTGGCGGATCGTCCCGTCCTTGCCGGCGGCGTCGATCGCCTGAAGAACCAGGAGCACGCCCCATGTGTCCTGAGCGGCGAGCCGGGCTTGGTACTCGGACAGCAGCTGCACGCCTCCCTCGAGCAGCGCCACGCCGTCGCGCTTCTTCTTCACCCCGGCCTTGTACGAAGGGTCGAAGTCCTTGCCGAGCCTGACCCTCGATCCGGGCTTGACCCGGAACGGCTCGATGAACTCCGCGGCCCGCCTCCTCCTGATGTTGTCAGCCATCGTCTGCTCCATTCCCCTCGCGAAACCCGGCGGACCCAAGAGGAATCTAGTCGCCACCGCGGCGCCCGCGGGAATTGTTTAAATACGGCGGCTTCACGCGGACTGCTGGCTGCCGGCGGCCGTTCACCCAGGTGAACGCGATCGGCACGGCCGTCGCTCGCGTGGGCTCGTTGCTCCGCGCGCGCCTCGACAAACCCCGGCGATATTGCTGGCCGCCGTTCTCGAAGACGTTCTCAGCTACGGCCGGGTCGGGCCTCGCAACCCGGCCGGAGCGGTCGCCCTCGCTGTGAGCACGTCGCCGGCCGATGGATGCAGTCGGAGCGCGAGCGCGGTGGCGAGTGCGCCGACGACGCTGATCACGAGGAATGCGATCACGTAGGCGAATCGAGCGCCGTGCGACGCCGCGGACAGGTTGCCGAGCGCGTCGCCGAGCCGGAGCGCCAGCGTGGCCAGCACCACCGCGAGGCCGGTGAACAGCTGCTGGGCGGTGCTCGCCAGGGCGTTTGCGGTTCGCATCTGTGCCGGCGGCACGTCGCTGAGCGCGAGCGTCGTGTAGCCGGTCATCGAGACCGACCGGGCGGCGCCGCTGACCAGGGTCAGAAGCGCGATCGCGACGACCGGCGTGCCGGCGGTCAGGAACGCGCACCCGATCGTCGTCAGGGTCAGGCATACCGACGCGGCCACCAACACGCGCCGAAACCCGTAATTGCCATACATGGCCGTCGTGAGTGGCTTGATCGCGATGTTGCCGACGAACACGAACAGCACGAGCGCGCCTGACTTGATCGGGCTCCAGCCGAATACCGTCTGAAACAGCAGCGGCAAGAGAAACGGGATCGCGCCGATAACCAGCCAGATCAGGCTGCTGCCGGCCATCGCGTTGCCGAACGTGGGGATCCTCAGGGTTCGCAGGTCGACGAGTGGCGTCGAGGTTCTGAGCAGGTGCCAGGTCGCCACCACGAGGAGAACGACCGAGGCCAGGCCGAGTACCGCCACGAGCGGCCAATGCGGGCGCGCATCGGCCGCGAGGTGAGCGGCGTAGGTGAACCCGGCCAGCCCACCGCAGGTGAGGAGCACCCCGGGAACATCCAGGCGTGGCGCCGCCTCCGAGGGCCGGCCGTCGATCAGTCGCCGGGCGCAGATCAGACCAGCGAGCCCGAGCGGAACGTTGATCAGGAACAGCCAGCGCCAGCTCGCGTAGGTGGTGATCACGCCCCCCGCGAGCGGCGCGATCACCGGCGCGAGCAGCGCGGGCCACACGATGAAGGACATCAGCCGCATGACCTGCGACTTCGCAGCCCGCTCGAACACGACCATTCGGCCGACCGGCACCATCATCGCGCCGCCGGCACCCTGGAGCACACGCATCGCGACGAGCTCGCCAAAGCTCTGGCTCGCCGCACACCCGAGCGAGGCGAGCGTGAACAGCCCGATCGCGGACATCAACACCCAGCGGTATCCGTAACGGAGCGTCATCCAGCCACTGAGCGGGATCAGGACCGCCACCGTCACCAGGTACGCGGTGACGACCAGCCCAGCCGTTCCCGGCGAGACCCCGAGCGACGCGCTGATCCTCGGGATCGCGGTGATCACGATCGTGCCGTCGAGCAGCTCCATGAAGAAGCACGCCGCCACAAGCAGCGCGATGTTGCGAGCCCGTCTGTCGATCACGTGGTCCAAAGTCGCCGAGCCTCCGCGAGCGGAGCCGGCAACTTAACAAGGCGACGCGTCAGCCGAGGTTCGCGAGCGATGGTGGGGCCGGAGGTCGATCCGCGGGCACGCACACCATGCCCTCCGAGAACCCCGCGGAGCCGATCCGGAATGCGGCGTTGAAGCGATCGAGGTTTACGAGCGTCAGCAGCGCGGTGATCTCCACGATCTGTTCGTCGCTGAACTGTTGCTTCATCTGCGCAAACAGCTCGTCGGTGACCTCCACCGGTGTACGCATCACTGCGACGGCGTAGTCGAGCGCCACCTTCTCACGCTCGGAGAACAGGTCGCTCTGGCGGTAGCGCGGGAGCGCCAGCAGCTCCTCGTCGGAAAAGCCGGAGTTCCGGCAGATCTGGGAGCCGAGATCGACGCAGTACTCGCAGCCGATCATCTGCGCTCCCTTCAGCTCGACGAGGTACTTGAGCCGTTCGTCGACCGTGTTCCCCTTTCTCACGGCCTGCTGGAACTTGCCCATGCCGCTCATCATCTTCGGCTGGTGGGCCCAGACCTCGACCGGCTCGATGCCGCTCCCGTGGGCGGGATCGCGTCCGGTCATGTTCTTCATGCCCCGCCGCATGAACCGGTACACGACCCGGACGATCGGACCCGCCTCCTCGCGCGGTACTCCTTGAATCCGTGCCATCGGGCACCTCCTGTCGCATCATCTGTGTTTGCCCCAATCTGACAGGCAAGACCCGCCGCGACCTGCCGATGTGACGCGGGTGCGTCAACTCGGCGCGGCCGGCGATGCGACCGTGATGCCGGCGGCACGCAGGTTGGCCTCGACGCCGGTCAGCGTCCAGATCTCCTCGGGATCGAAGCATCCACGCGCGGCCGGATGCGCCCGCAGCGCATCCGCGAACACAACTGTGCTGCGGGCGGCGCCGCGGAAATCCCCCAGACACTCAACCGTCCGAACGCTCAACCTCCGTCCGGCGCGAATCGCGGCGATCCAATGGGCGACCGGTTCACTGCTGGCCGTCGGGTTCACGCGCTGCTTGCTCGATCCGATCAGCGATCTCGGTAGGTTCGTCATCGCTCCCAGTCCGTTGAGCTCCAGCAGCTGTTGATGCACCGCCGGCTCGGCGATGCAGACGTACTGGCGAACGATCCGGCCTTCGGCGATGCCGCCCAGCCAGCCGGCGTCGCCCTCGCCGAAGCCCAAGCATCGTCGCTCGCCAAACGGTCTCGGAAGTGGAACGACCGCGGTACGGTGTCGGGCCAGCGCGGTCAGCCCGCGATAGATGAAATCCGCGCTCGCCGGGCCGCGGGGGACGGTGAGGGACAGCGTGAACACGATCTCGAGCTCCCCGGCGGAGGGATGCCGGCTGAGCAGATCCGCCGCGACGATCGTGGTCACCCCGGGGGCCAGGCCGGCGTTCATCACGACGGTTCCTCGCGCTCCGCCGGCGACCGCGCGAAGCGATCGCCCGGCCGCGGCAGGCAGGTCGGAGACGTTGATCAGCACGCCCCCGTGCTCGAGGACGTGCCGTTCGGCGAGGAGTTCGGGATGGGGAACGGTGTTGACCACGAGCTCGTGCTCGTCGACGGCGGCGGCTACCGAATCCCGCCGGCCGAGGTCGATTTCGACCTCCCCCGGCCGCGGTCGGCGCGCACCCGACCGAACCTCCCAGCCGGCGCCTTCGAACGCCCGGACGGTCAGGGCGCCGAGGACGCCGTGAGCCCCGATGACGAGAGCGCGGTTGGTGCCTCCGACTTCCATGACGAGCTGCCTCCGCTCCGGTGCGGCCGTGGACGGCGATCGTACGACTGCGCCCGCGGTTTGGGGAGGACCAAGTGAGCCCGCGTTCGGTGGACCATTCCGTCCGGCCGCTACAGGCCGGCGGCCGCCGCCAGCTCGCGAACGGCCCGCGGGATCGCCGGCTCCGCGGTGAGTCCGTATCCGAGCACGAGCGCCGGGGGACGCGGTGCTGTCACCGCACAGTCGTCGTGCAGGGTGTGGAGCGCCACGCCACGGCTCGTCGCCGCGTCGCTGATCGCCGACTCGCTCATACCGTCTGGCAGCCACGCGATCACGTGCAGCCCGGCTGCGGCGCCGGCGACCGCGACCTCGGGCAACCACTGTGCGAGCGCGTCGATCAGCGCGTTCCGGCGGGAGTGATACACGCGGCGGGTGCGGCGAAGGTGGCGATCGATCTCTCCTCGCTCGAGCAGCGTCGCGTACGTGGCCTGGGTGAGCACGCTGGGCGCCGCGCGCGCGACTCCTTGCTGCCCGGCCATCTCGCCCACGAGGTGACTCGGCACCAGCCCCCACCCGAGCCGCACCGCCGGCGCGAGCGTCTTGCTGGCCGTCCCAACATAGGCGACGCAGTCGGGAGCGAGGCCCTGGAGCGAGGCGATCGGTTCGCGGTCGTAGCGATATTCGGCGTCGTAGTCGTCTTCGACGATCAGCGCCCCGCGACGCCGCGCCCACGCGATCAACTGGGTCCGGCGGACGGGAGCCAGAACTGCGCCCGTCGGGTATTGGTGCGCGGGAGACAGCGCGACCGCGTCGACCTCGATGCGCTCCAGCCCCGCCACGTCGAGCCCGTGTTCGTCGACCGCGACTGGGACCGCCTCGAGCCCCGCCTGCGCGATCGACTCGGGTATCGCCCGCCACCCCGGGTCCTCGACCGCCACCCGCGCGGCGCCACGCTGCCGGAGCGTCTGCCAGATCAGGCTCATGACCGGCGCCGCCCCCGAGGAGATGAACACGCGCTCGGGCTCGGCGACGACCGCCCGTACGCGCCCCAGATACTCCGTTAGCGCCACGCGCAACCGGCGCAGGCCGCGACGCGACCCGTACGACAGGGCCGCATCGGGCAGCTCGCGGAGCACGGTCGTCATCGCCGACTGCCACTCGCGACGTGGAAAGTAGGACAGGTCGGGAATGCCACTGCGGAGGTCGTACCGAACTCGTCGGACTCCGCCCGACGGCGCGCGCCGCGCCGGCGGCTGCTGGGCCAGCCCGTCCGCGATCCTCGTCCCGTCTCCGGAACGGGCGACGAGGTAGCCCTCGGCGGCAAGCTGCGAGTACGCCTCGACGACGACCCCGCGCGAGACCTGGAGCTCGTCGGCCAGCAACCTGCTCGGCGGCAGCTTCGCCCCGGCGCGCAGCCGGCCGGAGCGAATCGCGACGCGCAGCTCGCGTTCCAACTGGGCCCGCAGGGGCGCCGCTCGATCCAAGACGAGATGGATATCCACTGCCGATCAGATCGTAAGACCCGGCGGAGCAGGCCGAGCGCGAGCGGGCCGAGGGGTTGGTCCTGTGATCGCCCCGCGGATTGGACCTTCCGCGCGAACCAGCAACTTCCTAGTGTGGCCTGCATGAGTAGCGAAATCCGTCCGGAGCTGGTTGATCGCATGATCGAGCTGTACTGCGATTGGCGAACCGCGTGCTGGGACGTGCGCGCTGCTTACGAGCGGTTCCTGGATGCCGCCCCCGCCGATCGAGCGGTAGCGTTCGCGGCGTACGGGGCCGCTCTCGATCGAGAGGAATCCGCGTGCGAGTCGTATGCGGCCCAGGTCCGAGCGATCCAGTCTCGGTTCGCCGGCACTCCCGCGCTCCGTCGTCAACCGCACGCGAACCTCCGCTGATCGCCGCCCACGGTCAGGCACCCACGCGGTAGCGGAGATGGACCACGCCGCCGTCGAAGCGCCGCTCGTCGAGCAGCTCGAGCCGTGCCAGGACGTCGCCAGGCAGTGCGCGTTTGCCGCCGCCCACGATGATCGGGGTCAGCAGCAGCTGGCATTCGTCGACCAGCCCCGCCCGCATCGCCTCGCCGGCGAGCTCGGCGCCACCCACGGTCAGATCGCCCGCGGACGTCTGCACCAGCCGCCGGATCGCATCGGGCTCGAACTTGCGCTCGAGGCGCGTCCTGGCGGTCGACACGGTATGAAGAGTTCGCGAGTACACGACCTTCCCGGCCGCTCGCCAGATCTCCGCGAACTCCCGGCTGACCGCCGATCGCTCGGGACCGGTGCTGACGGTCTCCCAGGAGAGCATCGTCTCGTACATCCGGCGCCCATAGAGGTAGGTCGCGATCGGCCGCTCCAGCTCGTTGACGAACGCAAACACCTCGTCATCCGGCGCGGCCCAGTCGAATCTGCCGTGTTCGTCCTCGACATAGCCGTCGAGCGAGGCAATTGCCGAATAGATCAATTTGGCCATCTCGAGTCCTTCCCATCGATGGTCGCAATGAGCCCGGATCGCACGCCCCTACAGACTGCGATCGAGCGCAAAACTCATCGCTCGCCGGACCCGGGTCGCCGGAGCTGAACCGCTTTGAACATAGACTGGGTCCGACGAGATATGGGCACATTCGAGGACCGAGCGCGCTTTGCGCGCGACCACCAGTGGGCTCCGGAGCACATGTCGGAGTATTTGGACCGCGAGCTCGGTGCGAGTGCGCTGGACAGGATGGCGCGCCACCTCGGCGAGTGTGAGGAATGCCGCCGGCTGCTGTCGGGTCTGCGGGCCGTCGTGGATGGACTGGGGCGCCTGCCGGCCCCGGCCGGCGGGATCGGCGTGACCGCGATCGCGGCGTCGGTCCGGGTGCGGCTGCACAACCCGGAGGGTTGACTGAACCGTTCCGGGACCCAGGCGGGTCAAACGAGGCATGAACGACAACATCAATACTCAGAACGAGACCGTCCAGCCGCGCGTCGAGAAGACCGACGGCGAGTGGCGTGAGCAGCTGACGCCGGTCCAGTATGAGGTGCTGCGCCAGAAGGGCACCGAGCCGCCATTCACCGGGGCGTACGTGCACGAGAAGCGCGACGGGACTTATCGCTGCGCGGGCTGCGGCGCAGAGCTGTTCTCCTCGGAGACGAAATTTGAGTCCGGGACCGGCTGGCCGAGCTTCACCGAGCCTGCGAACCGGGCCAAGGTCGAGTTCGTCGACGATTACAGCTACGGCATGCACCGGATCGAGGTCAACTGCGCCGCGTGCGGCGGGCACCTCGGTCACGTGTTCCCCGACGGTCCAGGCACGGCCGGGGAGCGCTACTGCATCAACTCCTGCTCGCTCGAGTTCGACGAGAGTTAGCAGAACGCAGGTGCGGCGGGCGCACGTTCGCGTGACGCCCGCCGGGCAGGCGGCGGGGCACGGTATAACCCCGGCGTGAGCTTTGGGCCGAGCTCCGAGAACGAGCTGATCCGACGAGCTCGCGGGGGCGACGAGGAAGCGTTCGCCGGGCTGGTGATGCTCCACGCCGACCGCGTGCTCGGCGCGTTGCGGCGCTTTGGACTTGACGCGAGCGAGGCCGACGAGGTCGCGCAGGAAGTGTTCCTGCGCGCCTGGCGCGGCCTGCCCCGCTTCGAGGGGCGGTCGCAGTTCTCGACCTGGCTGTACCGAATTGCTTTCAACGAGGCCCAGCGGCGACTGGCGCGCCGGCCCCCTCCCCGCGCCGAGGCCGATCCGGATCGCGACGACCCGGTCGTCTCGCTACCGGAGTCGCCGAACCTCGGCCCCGAGGCACAAACGCTCGATCACGAGTTCGAGCAAACCCTCGAACGCGCGCTCGAGCAGCTCCCGATGGAGTGGCGCGCGGCGGTCGTCCTGCGAGATATCGAGGGCCTCTCGACCCACGAGGCGGCCGAGATCGTCGGCGTCGGCGAGGCCGCGTTCAAGAGCCGGCTGCATCGGGGGCGCATGCAGCTTCGAGCCCTCCTCGAGCCATACCTCCGGCCCGAGGAGGGCTGACGCGCTCCGGCTACCGCAACGTCGTCGCGCAGGCCGCGCCGCCGTGCTTCTCGAAGTAGCGCTGGTGGTACTCCTCGGCGTCATAGAACTGCGGCGCCGCGACGATCTGGGTGACGATCGGCCGGCTCCGCGACGCCTGACGAGCATCGCGCGAGGCGATCGCCAGCCTCTCCTGATCGGCGTCGTGGAAGAAGATCGCCGAGCGGTACTGGCTGCCGAGGTCCCATCCCTGCCGGTTCGGCGTGGTCGGGTCGTGGATCGTCCAGAACACGCTCAGCAGCTGGTCGTAGCTGACCAACGCCGGGTCGAACCAGACGTCGACTGCCTCGGCGTGGCCGGTCGTGTCCGAGCACACCTGCTCGTAGGTGGGGTCCGCCGTGATCCCGCCGGTGTATCCGACCTTGGTCGCCACGACGCCCTCGATCTCGCGAAATGAAGCCTCGACGCCCCAGAAACAGCCCGCGGCGAAGGTCGCGCGCTCCAACCCCTCGGCCTCGAAGCTGTCGACTACGGCCGTGGCGCCAGGGCCCTCGAGACGATTCTCCGTGTGATTCATCAGTCTTGGTCCTTTCGTTCAGTCGTCATGCTCACTGAGACCCTCAGTTCGACACAAACGGTTCCGTGTCCGGTGTTGCCAGGACAGCGCGCCGGTGGTAAACCAGCCGGGACGTAGCTGCTCGTGCGGACGCGGAGCGCGAGACAGGGTTCGAACGACCGAGAGGAGCCACAAATGTCGTTCAGTGAGGATCCCACCCAGGGCGCCGAACGTGGCGCAGCCGCCGGCGAGGACCCGGTCGGATCCGGAGCCGCGGACGCGACGGGCGACCCGACGCAGGGCGCGCAGGTGGGTGAGCAACTGTACGAGGACCCCACCCAGGGCACCGAGGTGGGCGAGGCCGAGTACGAGGATCCAACCCAGGGAGCAGAGGTCGGGTTCCGCCCGGGGGAGGATCCGATGGCTCCATCGACCTGAGCGCTCGCACGCGCCCCAGCTTCGTCTGAACCCGGCGCGGTTGCCAGCGGCGGGCGACCGCGATGGCGTATGTTGCGCCGAGCGTGTCCGCGCCGGAGCCTCAGCCGATCCTCAGCCTCCCGACGGAAGCCGCGATCTTCCTCGTGCTCACGGTGGCGCCGGGCGCCGAGGCAGCGGTCGGCGATCTGCTCGCGGATGCAGCGGGACTGAAGCGCTCGGTCGGGTTTCGGGTGCCCGAGGCCGAGCTGACGTTGGTGGTGGGAATCGGAGCCGGCTTCTGGGATCGCCTGACCGGCAGTCCGCGTCCCGCGGACCTGCACCCGTTCTGCGAGCTGAACGGCGCGCGCCACAAAGCGGTCGCGACGCCCGGTGATCTGTTGTTTCACATTCGCGCCCACCGGTTCGACCTGTGCTTCGAACTGGCCCAGCGACTGACCGAGCGGCTGCATGGATACGCCGACGTCGTCGACGAGGTGCACGGGTTCCGCTCGTTCGACGAACGGGACGTGCTCGGCTTCGTTGACGGCACCGAGAATCCGGAGGGCGAAGCCGCCGGCGAGGCCGTCCTGATCGGCGACGAGGATCCCGTGTTTGCCGGCGGCAGCTACGTGATCGTCCAGAAGTACGTGCATGACCTGCGGGCGTGGGACGCGCTGTCGACCGAACAGCAGGAGCTCATCATCGGGCGCACCAAGCTGAACGACATCGAGTTGCCCGACGAAGACAAGCCCCCGAACTCCCACCTCGCGCTCAACGTGATCACGGGTCCCGATGGTGAGGAGCGCCAGATCATGCGCTTCAACATGCCGTTCGGCAGTGTCGGGGCGTCAGAGTTCGGGACCTACTACATCGCGTATGCGCGGACTTCCGAGCTGATCGAGCAGATGCTGACCAACATGTTCATCGGAGACCCGCCCGGGAACACCGACCGGATCCTCGACTTCTCAACGGCGATCACCGGGAGCCTGTTCTTCGTTCCGTCCGGAGACCTGTTGGAGAGCCTCGCCCCTGATGGTGACGCCGAGTCGGGTGGCGCGCAGACGCCCGAAGCCGAGGCGCCGGCGACCGAGCCCGGCGACGGTTCGCTGGGCCTCGGCAGCCTGCGCGGGCCGAGCGGCTGACCACCCGGCCCGGCGCGGTACGTTCAGAGAACGAAGCGGGTCTGGCTAATGGGCGAGGGCCTTCGCCTTGAGCGCCTCGAACTCCTGCTGGTTGATCGTGCCGCTGTCGAGCAGCGCCTTAGCCTTCTCGATCTCGGCCGCCGAGCCGCCGCCGGCGGTCTCGCGCACGTATTGGTCGAACTGTGCCTGGCTCGCCTGCACTTCCTTCATCCGCCGCTCCGACATCCCGTCGTGATTGACGATGAGGTAGACCAGCACGCCGATCCACGGGAGGATCACTATGAAGATCGTCCACGCGGCCTTACCCCATCCGGATATGTCGTGGCGGCGGAACACGTCGATCAGCACCGTGATCGCGATCCAGATGAAGATCACCCATGCGAAGACGATGAGCGTCGTCCACAGGATGTCGAGGAACGGGTACGAAGAGGCGATGGGCAGCGCCACAGCTGACTCCTATCTTTTGGTGGGGCTTGAAGGCCGGGTCCGGTCCGTGAACCGCGGCGCGCATGTTGGTCGAATTTCAGCACGAGTCTGGGACGGACCCAGCGCCGCGACATCACCCCGATCGGGTGATACCTGGCGCCGGCGATGCGAACGGTTTGGCCCTGTCGTGATCGATACGCCACGCGGTACGTAGGCGCGTTCACCCCTCAGACGGCATCGCGCCGATCAGCCGGACGCTCCGCGCCGCGGCTTGCATTGCGAGCTCGGGGCCGCCCACGAGATAGCCCGCCGCCAGCGCGTCGCCCGCCCCGGTGGTGTCGAGCACCGCGACCGAGGGCGCTGGGTACAGGCCCTCGGGGAAGCGCGCGCCGCGAGCGCCGAGCTTGATCACCCAGGCCGCATCGAAGTCCGGGACGGCGGCGCGCTCGGCCTCGGTGGCGAACGCGAGATCTGCACCCAGCGCCTTCAGACGCGCGGTGAACCGGTCCGCCCCGGCGATCTCGATGTCACGGGCCGAGGCCAGATCGACGGTGACGCGGGGGGCGAGCCGCGCGGCCTCGATGGCCGCGTCGGCCATCGGTTCGCGCAACAGGCAGTAACCCGAGACGTGGAGCACGTCGCACGACCGCACCCACGCCGGATCGAGTTCGGCGGGGTGCAGCAGCGCCGCGACACCTCGATCGGACGCCATCGTCCGGCGGCCTAGCGCGTCGCGGATCGAGGCGACCACCCCGCCACGACCGTCGACCACCGGGCCGCAGATCTCAACGCCATGCCGTGCGAGCTCGGCGGCGGCGAGCTCGCTCGAGACGTCACTTCCCCGCTTGCAGATCAGCCGGCTCCGGGAGCCGAGGGCGCACGCCCACGCGGCCACGTTCGCGGCCTGACCGCCGGCGGCGAACCGGATCGTCGCCGGCGTGTCGGCGTCGGACGTGAGCGGCTGATGCGGCAGGACGACGACGTCGAGGATGAGGTCGCCGATCGTGCAGATCGACGGTCGGGTCCGTCGTTGTTCGCCCGCCATCCCGACATCATCCACGGCTCTTCCCGCTCTCGCTCCGACGGCAGCCGTTGGGATAGCTTCTGTCCCGTGGCCTGGCTGGCGAGAAGGACGACGACGCCGGCTCTGCTGGCATTGATCACGCTCGGCTGGTTCGCCGCGATTTTGGCTGCCGCGATTTTGTGCGGAGACCTGTTGCGCCTCGCCGAGCGACCGGACGGGTCGACCTCGTTCGACACCTCGGTCACGACATGGATGGTCGGCCACCGAACCGGGAGCCTGACGACGCTGGCGCGGTTCCTGTCCACGGTCGGAAGCCAGAAGATCCTCATCCCGGTTGCCGGGGTGGCGGCGGTGCTGCTCGTCGGCCGACGGCGCCTCGTGCTCGCCGGGTTGGTCGTCGGCGGATGGGCCGGCGCGCTCGGGCTGTACAACCTCGTCAAGCACTTCGTGCACCGGCCCCGTCCGCCGGCCGACCTCTGGTTGACGAAGGTCACGTCGACATCGTTCCCGTCAGGGCACGCCACGCAGTCGCTGGCAACGTTTGTGGCGTTGGCGTTCGTGGCCGCCGCCCTCGTCGCGCGTTCGGGCGGGGCGGCGAAAGGGCTCGCGTTCGCGCTCGCCGCCGGCATCGGATGGTCGCGGGTGTACCTCGGCGTCCACTGGACGACCGACGTCATCGCGGGCTGGCTGACCGGCGCCGCGTGGATCGCGGCGGTGGTCTGGGGAACGCAGGTCGCGATCCGGATCGAGCGGCCGCCGGGCGACCAGGGTACGGTGCGCGAGTGACGATCGTCCTCTCCGACAGGGTCGCCGGCGCGCTTCGAGTCGGGGATCCGGTCGTCGCGCTCGAGTCGACGATCATCACGCACGGGCTGCCGCGCCCCGACAACCTGCAGGCGGCGCTCGAGTTCGAGCGGGCGGTGGCCGACGGCGGCGCCGTGCCGGCCACGATCGCGGTGCTCGACGGAGTCCCCCACGTCGGCCTCGACGACGGCGAGCTCGAGCGCCTGGCCGGCACCGACGGAGCATTGAAGCTCAGCGGCAGAGACCTACCGGTGGCGATGGCGCGTGGGGGAACCGGCGGCACGACGGTCGCCGCGACTACGCTGCTCGCCTGGCGAGCCGGCATCCGCGTGTTCGCCACCGGCGGAATCGGCGGCGTCCACCGCGACGCGGGCAGCACGTTCGACGAGTCGGCCGACCTGGGCGTCCTCGGGAGCTGCCGGATCACGGTCGTCTCCGGCGGAGTGAAGTCGATCCTCGACATCGGCGCCACGCTCGAGCGGCTCGAGACTCTGGGCGTGACCGTGCTTGTGTTCGGCACCGAACGCTTCCCCGCGTTCTGGCTCACCGACAGCGGCTACAAGGTCGACTTCTCGGTGACCAGCGCCGAGGAGATTGCCGAGGTGATGCGTGCTGCCGACACGCTCGACCTCCCCGGCGGAATGCTCGTCGCGAACCCCCTCCCCGAGGCGGCACAGCTCGACCCGGCCGTGCACGACCGGCTGCTCGCCGATGCTCTCCGCGCCGCCGACGCCGCGTCGATCCGTGGTAAGGGAATCACGCCGTTCCTGCTCGACTACATCCACGAACACACCGGCGGCGCGAGCGTCGGCGTCAACCTCGACATCGTTCGTGGCAACTGTCGGCTCGGCGCCGCGATCGCCCGCGCCTGGTCCTCGCTCCGGCTCGATAGCCCACCCGGCTCCGACGGCTCGCAGCGCGTCATACGCAACGGGTGATGTCTCCGAGAACCGGGTCTGGTCGACTCCAGGTCGCGCGGGACGTCCGCTGACTTGAGCATCCTGGATCGACGGGAGGTACCCAGATGAAAGCTGCCGAAGAAGCGTTTGGCCCGATCGACGTGGCCGTGATCGGCTATCCGCCCGGCGCCCCGATGACCGGCGACGCGATACCGATCCTGCTCGACCTCGTCGACCGCGGGATCATCCGCGTCCTCGACGCGCTGTTCGTTCGTAAGGACGACGACGGGACGTTCTCTGGGTTCGACCTCGCCGACCTCGACCAGGACACGGCCGGCGACCTGACCGCATTCGCCGGCGCGTCCACGGGAATGCTCCACGACGACGACGCGGCACTGGCCGCGGCGGAGATCGAGCCGGGGGGTGCGGCGGTGATGATCGTCTATGAGAACCGCTGGGCTGCGCCGTTCATCCGGGCCGTCCAACGCAATGGGGGCGTGCTCATCGCCAACGAGCGGATCGGCGTGCAGGCCTTGTTTGACGCGCTCGAGGCCTCCGAAGCGGCCGCATAGCGAAAGGACACGGGATGCCAGGACTACTTCGTGGAATGGCCCGAACCGCCGTCTTCGCCGGGACCTGGACCGCGGTCTCCAACGGCGTCAGCCGGCGCCAGGCCAATCGCTGGGCTCAGCAGGACGAGCAGCAGTACTACGAACAGCAGGGACGGGCGGCCGCAGCGCAACCGCAGGCCGCACCCGCGCAGGCCCCGCCCCAGCGCGACACCATCCAGGAGCTCAAGGATCTCGCCGACCTGAAGGCGCAGGGCATCCTGACCGAAGAGGAGTTCGCCGCCGAGAAGGCCAAGATCCTCGCCGCCTGACGCGTCCGGTCGCCCGCCACACACGGGGTATCGAGGTTCTATGTCAACCGGCGTCGCTTGGGCGCACCGGCCGGTCGGCGCAACGACGCGTGGCCGCTCGTGCGCGCCGGGGCGCCGCGCCAGGCGCTCGCCGGCTTCGTGAGCCGCGACGTCCCCGGCCGCACGTAATCTTCGGTCCGATGCGGCTCGCGGGAATCCAGACCGGGGACATAGTCGAGGTCGATCGCCTTGGCCGGCGGTTCCACGCGATCGTGACCGAAAACGCGGAGGGCGGCCTCGCGGTCCAGCCGCTCGACAGGCGGGTCACTTACCGGAGCTGCCGGGCGCACGAGGTCCGAACGCACTGGTCAAAGCGCGGCCGGCCTCGAGGGGCCGATGAGCCGCTCGAGCCCTCGCCGCTTCAGATGGCGCTCGACGGGACCATCCGCGACTGAGCGCTCGCCGCCGGCGACCGCTGCAGTGAGGGTCCCCGCCTGAACCCTCCTCGGAGGCGTTGGCGAACGTTGCGGCGTGCCGCGGGGCCCGAACGCCACCGTCCCGGGTCCGGCTTCGCACCGGTCCGAGCTCGCCGGGCTCGTTGCCGGACTGGCCTCAGCGCGCTGAGTCGCGCGTCGGTGTCTACGTCGGCTCGCGTACGGGCTTGGCCTCGAGCCACGCCCGTTCCATCGCCGCACGCGCCCGCACGACATCCTGGTCGAAGAGCCGTTGCTCATCGCTGTCCAGAACCTCACGCGGCGCGTTCACGTAGGCCGCGTACGCTTCCGTAGCCGCGCCGACATCGTCGTGCAGCGGGGTCATCGTCTCCGCTCCGGCTGGTGCTGATCGGTGTGGGCAGCAAACGCCAGACCGATCGCGAGGATCACCGCTCCGCCCCCGTGCCACCGGGTCCCGATGCGAACAAACACCCCGAAGTTGTGCAAACGGCAGCTGCGCTGACTCAGACGAGCCCGTCGAGCACGTCTGCGAGGCCGCGAAGATCCCGCAGCTCGCGCGTCGGCGCCGGCTCGGCGTGTTCGCCTAGGCGGTTGATCCAGATCGAGCGGATGCCGAGGGCGTCCGCCGGCGCGATGTCGTGGAAGTGGCTCTGTGCGACGTGCACATGTCGTTCGGGGGCGGCCCCGGTCGACTCGTAGAACGCGCGCCAGTGCCCCGGCGCCGGCTTGTAAGACCCGATCTCAGAGGCCACGATCGCGCCTTCGAACGGAACCCCGATCACTTGGATCGAGGCCTCGATCAGGTCGCGGTCGGTGTTCGAGAGCGCCATCAGCCTCCATCCGCAGTCGTAGGCTTCGGCCAGCGCAGCGGGCACCTCGTCGAACACCGGCCATCCGGGGAGCGATCGCGCGAGCGCGTCGCGTTCGTCGTCTGGGAGCACAACCCCCGCCTCGGACGCGAGCTCGGCCAGAACAGCGGCCATCACCTTGCGGTAGCTCCACGCCGGATGCTCGCTCTGCACGCGCGGCTCGATCGCGTGGTAGCGCGCCAGCAGCTCGTCCGCGCCGGGTGACACGAACAGGCGACCGAGCTCGCCTCGGATGCCCGCGTTCCAGTCGACGAGCGTGCCGTAGCAGTCGAATGTGGCCCACCGGGGATCAGCCATCGCGCGAGCATATGCGACCGGCGCCGACGAGGGAGAACCGGTCCACCGGTAGGATGCGATCAGATGCCGATAGAGTGGACCGGTTTGGGCCCGGACGTTCTGCTGGCGCTCGACCGTACTCGCCCAGAACCACTGCGAGTCCAGCTGGAGCGAGGGCTGCGCGACGCGATCCGCTCGGGCCGACTGGCGGCCGGGGAGCGGCTCCCGTCGTCGCGGGCGATGGCGGCGGCGCTCGGGATCTCGCGCGGGCTGGTGATCGACTGCTACGCCCAACTCCAGGCGGAAGGTTTCTTGACCTCGCGTACGGGCTCCGCCACACGGGTGGCGGCGGGCGCGCTTGCGGACACGACGTCGCCGTCGCCGTCGCTGGCCCCGGAGCCGACGGGCCCTGTTCCGTCGCTGAGGCTCGCGGTCGACTTCTGTCCGGGCGTTCCGGATCTCACGAGCTTCCCGCGTTCCGACTGGGCCCGAGCGATGCGCGACAGCTGCCGAAACGCGACCCCGGCCGAGCTCGGATACGGCGATCCGCGCGGGGCGGACGTCCTGCGCCAGGTGCTCGCTGCCTACCTGCGAAGGGTCCGGGGCACGGTCGCCGACGCCGAGCGGATCGTGATCTGCGCCGGATTCGGGCAGGGGATAAACCTCGTGCTGCGCTCGCTCACCGTCGTCGGGATCCGCCAGGTGGCGATCGAGGACCCCGGGGACGACGATTACCTGGAGATCTGCGCGCGTCTCGGCATCGAGGCGGTTCCGGTCGCGATCGACGAGCGCGGGATCGACGTCGACGCCCTCGCCGCGACCGGCGTCCGCGCGGTGATCCTCACCCCCACGCACCAGTTCCCCACCGGTACCGCGCTCGCTCCCGAACGCCGTCAGGCGCTCGTCGCGTGGGCGGCCGAGCGGAACGCCACGATCGTCGAGGACGACTACGACGCCGAATTCCGCTACGACCGTGACCCGGTCGGCGCGCTCCAGGGACTCGCTCCCGATCGGGTCGCCTTGATCGGAACGGTCAGCAAGTCGCTGGCGCCGGCCCTCCGGCTGGGGTGGGTCGTGTGCCCGCCGCTGCTGCTCGAGTCGGTGACCGAGGACAAGCGGCTCAGCGACCGCGGATCGCCGACGCTCGAGCAACTGGCGCTGGCGACGCTGATGGAGTCCGGTCACTACGACCGCCACCTACGACGGATGCGCGACGTTTACGGCGGCCGGCGCGACGCACTCGTTGCGGCCCTCACCGGACACGCACCGCACGTCCGCCTGCAAGGACTCGCGGCCGGCTTCCATGCGGTCGCTCGCCTGCGCCCCGACGCCGACGAGGAGGCGATCGTGGCGGAGGCGAGGGCCCGCTCGATCGGGTTGTACGGCATGAGCTCGTACCGGCCGTCGAGAACCGAAGGACCGCCCGCGCTCGTACTCGGATTCGGGAACCTGAGCGGAGCGGCGATCGCGCGGGGTATCAGCGCGATCGGCGACCTGCTCTGACTCGCGTGCCCAGGCGACCGCCCGGTTGAGGCGGCCACCGAAAAGCGGCTCACCAATTAGGTGCGGAATTGGCTCTTATCAGTGAGCCGCTTTCGACCTAGATTGGCCACACGATGACGACGAACCAGCGACCAACCTCATCCATCCTTTCGGCTCCCGGAGCCCGTGCGCTGATTGGAAGCTCGATCCTCGCGCGCCTTCCGCTCGCGATGTTCAGCATCGCGCTTCTCGTCAACGCCCAGCGTGTGACCGGCTCGTTCGCGGTCGCCGGAGCGGTCAGCGGCGCGTACGCGATCTCGGCCGCGGCCTCGGCGCCGCTCCTCGGAGGGCTCGTCGACCGGCGCGGGCAGACGGCCGTGCTGATCGGCACCGCAGTCGTGGCGGCGTTGGCGCTCGTTACGACGGGCGTCCTGCCGGCGAGCACCTCGCCGGTCGTGCTCGTCGCGCTCGGGGCCGTGACCGGACTGGCGACGCCGCCGCTGTCGGCATGCGTCCGGACGCTGCTACCGGGTCTCATCTCCGAGCCGGGCCGGCTGCCCGCGCTGTTCGCGTTCGAGTCGACGGTGCTCGAGGTGACGTTCGTGCTCGGCCCGCCGCTCGCGCTCGGCATCGGCGCGCTGTGGTCTGCCGGCGCGGCGCTCGCATCCAGCGGGATCGTGATGCTCGTGTGCACGCTCGCGTTCGCGGTCCAGCCGGCGTCGCGCGCGTGGCGGCCGGACCCCGCCCGACCGCGCCGTCCCGGACGGTCGCTCCGCTCGCCGGCGATCTTCACCCTGGCGTTGATCGAGGTCGGCACCGGCGTCGTGTTCGGCGCCACCGAGGTCGGGGTCACCGCGGCCGCGAAGGCGCTCGGGAGCACCGCCGCGGCCGGGCCGCTGCTCGGCCTGTGGGGGATCGGTTCCCTGGTCGGCGGGATCGCCGCTACCCGCCTGGGCGGCGGCGCGAAGCGGGCCGGCGGCCTGGCGGGGCTCCTCGCCGCGCTCGCGGTGGCCCACGGAGCCTTGCTCCTGTCGACCGGAAGCGTGCTCGCGCTCGGAGGCGTGATCCTGCTCGCGGGCGCGACGATCGCCCCGACCGCGGCCAGCATCTACGCGATGGTCGACCGCGCGGCGCCGGCGGGATCGCGCACCGAGGCGTTCTCGTGGGTCGAGACCGCCTCCTCGTCCGGAGCCGCCCTCGGCGCGGCGGTGGCGGGAGCGATCGTGCAGGCCGCCGGCGCGCGGGCGGCGTTCGCGTTCGCCGGCCTCGCCGGCGCCGTCGCGCTGACGGTCGCGCTGATCGGATCGCGTCGCCTCGACGGCGTCGAGGACGACGCGCCAGAGCCCGGCTGCCCGGCGCACGCCCCCGCCTGATCGGCGGCCCGGGAAACTACGGCGGGTGGACAACGCCGAGATCGCCGATCGCCTGGACACGTTCGCGATGATGCTCGAGCTCGCGGAGGCGAACCCGTACACGATCCGCGCCTATCGCCGAGGCGCCGAGACGATCCGCGCCACCGCCCTCCCGATCGAGGAACTCGTGCGGAGAAACCGGGTCCGCGAGCTTCGCGGGATCGGCGAGGGCATCGAGGCGCGGTTGCGCGAGCTCGTCGAGACGGGCCAGATCGCCGAGCTGGCCGAGCTCGAGCGCGAGCTCACGCCCGGGCTCGTCGGTCTCGGGCGCTACCTCGGCTTGAGCGCCAAGCGCTCGATCGAGCTCGCGCGGGCTCTCGGCGTGCGCACCGCCGACGAGCTCCGCGAGGCGGCCGCCGCGGGGCGCTTGCGCGACGTGCCGGGTATCGGCGCCAAGACCGAGGCGGCTCTGCTCCAGTCGCTCGCGCGCGAGGAGCAGCCCAAGCCGAGACAAGGGCTTCTGCTCAGCCGCGCGCGCGAGCTCGTCGGCGCCATCGCAGCCGCGGTGAGCGGCGAGCCCGCCGGCGACGTCCGCCGCTGGCGCGACTCGTGCGAGCGGCTCGCGGTCGTCTGCGCCGCCAGCGCGCCGGCCCCGGTGCTCGACCGTTTCGCCGGGCTGGCGCAGATCGTCGCGGCGATCGAGCGCTCGGACAGGCGTGCGGTCGGGGTGACGGTCGAAGGGGTGCCGGTCGAGCTGATCGCGGCCGAGCCCGGCGGGTTCGGAACCGCGCTCCTGCGGGCAACGGGCTCCGCCGCTTACGTCGAGGCACTCGAACCGCTGCCGGAAGCGCCCGATGAGGAATCCGTGTACGCCGCGCTGGGGATTCCCTGGCTACCGCCAGAGCTTCGCGAGGCGCCGTTCGCCGGCGAGCCGCCGGCGCTGCTCACGCTCGCCGACATCCGCGGAGACTTGCACTGCCACACCACCTGGTCGGACGGCCGAACGACCGTCGAGGAGATGGGCCGCGCCGCTCGCGAGCGCGGCTACGAGTACGTCGCGATTTGCGATCACACGCCGGCCGTCGGCGCGGTTCGCGGCCTCACGCCGGACGATGTCCGCCGGCAGGGCGAGGAGATCGCCGCCGCCAACGACCTCCTCGCGCCATTCCGTGTGCTGCGGGGAATCGAGTGCGACATCCTCGGCGACGGGCGACTTGACCTCCCCGACGACGTACTCGCCGAGCTCGACTGGGTCCAGGCCAGCGTGCACGGCGGGCAACGGATGCCCGGGCCCGAGATGACCCGGCGCGTCGAGGAGGCCCTGCGCAATCCGTACGTGCGGTGCCTCAGCCATCCGACGGGCCGCTACATCAACCGGCGTCCGGAGAACGCACTTGACCTCGAGCGGATCTTCGAGGTCGCGCTCGAGCAGCGGGTCGCGGTCGAGGTCAACGGCCTGCCTCTCCGTCTCGATCTGAGCGGCCGGCACGTCCGCGACGCACTGCGCGCCGGCGTCGAGATCGTCTGCTCGACCGACGCGCACTCGGTCGCGGGGCTTTCGAACATGACGCTCGCGGTGGCCACTGCGCGCCGCGGCTGGGCGACCGCGGCCAACGTCGTCAACACGCGGCCGCTCGAGGCGATCCTCGGCTAGGCGCGAGTTGCGCCGGATCCAACCCGTTATTCGGTGTAAAGCGGTTCGTCCGCGAGCCGCGTGGCCGCCGATCGGGGCGACTCAGGCAGGCAGGCAAACCCCGCGTGTGGAGGAACGCTACGGCGTGAACTCTGACCGATATCGCCCCGACGACGGCACCCGCCCGAGCGCGGTGGGCAACGGCCCCTACGGCTCGAGCTCGTAGGGGAAGTCCGTCAGCACCTCGCCGCCGTCCTCGGTCACGAGCACCAGATCCTCGAGCCTGCAGCCCCCGAACCCCGGGCGGTAGCACCCCGGCTCGAGCGTGATCACGTCGCCGGCCACGAGCACGTCGGGAGCCCTGCCGAGTAGCGGCGCCTCGTGTACCTCGAGCCCGACGCCGTGCCCAAGCGAGTGGAAGTACCCCTCGTCGAGCACCTGTCCGGGCGCTTTGGTCAGCTGCGTCGGCAGTCCGGCCTCCTCGTACGGCGCGGCGGACACACGGTGGAGCTCCTTGCCGGGCACGCCGGCTCGAACCGCCTCGAGGGAGCGCGCGAGGGCATCGCGGGTCAACCGGTGGTACTTGCGCAGCTCTTCGGGCGCGTCGCCGACGACGAAGGTCCGCGTCATGTCCGCGTAGCACGCCGACTCCAGGTCGTTCGGCCACAGGTCGATGATGATCGGCTCGTCCGGCTGGATCGGGCCCGATCCCATCTCGTGGCCCGAGGCGCTCTGGGGGCCGTGGGAGACGATCAGTGCGTCGGCACTGGAGCCGGCGCGTGCGACGGCGGCGCGGATCGCCTCCTTGACGCGCTCGGAAGTGAGCGGCTCGCCGTCGGCGAGCAGCCCGGGTCCGCCGGGTGCGGCCCGGCGCAGCAGCTCTGCCGCGGCTCGCATGCCCGCTTCCGCGGCGGTCTGGGCGCGCCGAATCCCGGCGAGTTCGGCATCGCTCTTGACGCGACGGCGGGCCTCGAACAGCTCTCGCTGCACCTCGAGCGTCACGCCGGAGTCGCGCAGGTGGTCGGCGAGCTCGAGCGGGAAGTCCGCCGGCACGGCGGCGCGCTCGAGCCCGATCGAGCCGGCGGCGCGGATCAGCACCTCGAGCATGGCGTCCTCCATGGCCACGCCGGAGGTGACCAGCTCGTCCCAGCCGAACTCCTCGTACGCGTGGATCTTGAGGCCACCGTCGACTTCCGCGATGCGCGAGCCTTCCATCGAGCTCACCACGACATGTCGAGCGTCGCCGACCTCGACGTACAGGAACGGGTCGGGCACCATCAGCGGGATCTCGTGGCGCATGGCCGAGTGGCGCACCGTGTCGCCATAGAGGAGCACGTCCGGCATCGCGGGCCATCTTGTCACCGATCGCCCGGTCAGCGCGGTGCGAGCACCAGCATCGCGGCGCTCGTCGCCGGCAGCGACACGACATAGCGCCCTTGTTCTGACGCCACCGACGTGTCATCTCGCCGGCCCGCGAGCCGTCCGGTGCTCGTCTGCGCTCCGAAGCTCTGACCGCCAAGCGTCACGCCGCTCGTCGAGCTCGGAGTCGGGGCGGTCAGCCGAGCCAGCGTCGAGCTCTTGAACTTGCCGGACATGCGGACCGCGACGTCGTGCGGGGTACCGCTGTCGTTCGTCAGGACCACTCGAACGGTGCCGCCGGGCGCGCGCGTCGCCCAAATACTGACGCCGGGGATCCCGGTCGGGCTGACGCCCTCCAGATGTGCTCCAGGCGGCGTCGCCTGCGCGAACATCAACAGGCCGTAGTACTCCGGCGACACGGCCGCCCGCCATTGCCCTCCCTGGTGGCTGATATTGAACAGCTCGTATCCAGCGCCCGGGAACGTGTGGACGTTCACGCCCGAGACGCCGACGCTGGCCAGGCCGAACAGCGTGTTGAGGGCCCACAGCGCCGACGCGAACGACTCCGACACAGCGGGGTCGGCGCCGCACGAGACGGTGTTGAGCTCGTCCACTCGGAGCGACAGGCCATGCGCGTGGGCGAGCGCAACGTACGGCGCGAACGAGTTGGCAACGCTCGTCGAGGTCGCGGCCGACAGCAGCCGGGCGATCGATGGGTAGCGCGCCGAGGTGCGAGGCGTCAAGCACACCTGCAGCGGATAGCGATGCAGCGTGACCAATCCGAGGTGCGGCTCGCCGGCCAGGAACTGCGCGAGATCGCGCGTCCACATCATTCCGCTGAGGCTCGGACCGGCCAGCGGCACGTGCGGCAGGGCCCCGGTGAACCCGGCGAAGTCGCGGGTGAACGCCGCCACGTCGTAGCTCTTCGGCCGACCAAGGACGGCGTGGCCGGCCGAGCGATACCACGGGAACGCGGGGTAGAGGTCCGGCTCGTTGCCGAGCTCGAGCGCCCTCACCGCTTGCGCGCCGACCCCGTTGATCAGCGCATGCGCTTCTGCGGCCGCCAGCTGCGGACTGTCCTGCTCGAGGTTGACCCCGAGGATAAGGTGGGCGCCGAGCTTCTGTGCGAGCGCGTGGGTCACCCCGAGCCACTGATGGGTGAGGTCGAACGTCACCCCAGGCGGCCGGCTCACGCCGGACACCGGCCACCAGGTTCTGTCCGCGCTGTTGCCGCCGATCCTCAGGATCGGCGCCTGCGCGGGCGCGAGGTTGCGTATGAGCTGCTCGAACACCGGGTCGACTGAGCTCGGATCGGTCCCGGCGTAGGCCTCGAGCGCCGGGTATTCGATCGACAGCCCGAGGAATCCGGCCGGGACCGCCCGCGCGGACGGGCTCGGATCGACGGTCACCGTCGTCGGCTTCGCGCTCAGGCTCGGCGGATCGCCCCCGCCCGTGTCGGCAAGCACGAGCGCGAGGATCAGAGTCGCCACGACCGACACGATGGCGATGTCGAACCGGAAGAAGGGGCTGCGACGCCACGCGTTCACAACTTGCAGTGTCGCGCGAGTGGAAGTCGGCAACCGTGGTGATAACAGGACGCAAGCACGCTTGCAATACGATCGCCACGCTGCACTCACGGCGATCGGCGCGTGCCTGCGTCATCGATCGCGTCTAGCCGCACCCGCATCCGAGGAGGCCCGGCATGGATCTGTGCTTGATGATCGAAGGTCAGGAGGGCGTGACGTGGCCCCAGTGGCAAGCGCTCGCCGCCGCGTGCGAGGAGCACGGGATTCCCGCGTTGTTCCGCTCCGACCACTACCAGAACCTTGACGGCCAGCATCCGGAGCGCGGGTCGCTCGACGCGTGGGGCACGATCAACGCGCTCGCCGGCCTGACGACGACGCTGCGGCTCGGGACGCTCGTCTCGCCGGCCAGCTTCCGCCACCCGTCGGTGCTCGCGAAGCTCGTGGTCACGGCCGACCACGTCTCCGGTGGGCGGGTCAACCTCGGGATCGGCGCCGGCTGGCACGAGCGCGAGCACGAGGCTTATGGCTTTCCGTTCTTGCCCACGAAAACCCGCATGGACGTGCTCGAGGAGCAACTCGAGGTGCTGATGGGCACGTGGGGCGAGGGCCAGTTCTCGTTCGAGGGCGAGCATTACGTGCTTCGCGACCTGAACGCCCAGCCCAAGCCGTTCCAGCAGCCACACCCACCGCTGCTGATGGGCGGCAGCGCCGGACCGCGCAGCGCTGCGCTCGCCGCTCGCTTCGCCGACGAGTACAACACGCCCTTTCCGTCGCTCGAGGACGTGCCGCGCATGCGCGGCGCGATCACCGAGGCGTGCGAGCGCGCCGGCCGCGATCCGATCCCGTTCTCGGCGATGATCGGGACCGTGATCGGCGCCGACGCCGGCGACCTCGAGGACCGCGCGCGCCGCGTCGGCGAACGCATCGGGACGCCGGGCGACACGCTCGTGCGCGAGCCGCCGAGCGGCTGGGTGGTAGCGACGGTCGACCAGGCGATCGAGCAGTTCGCGGCCTACCGCGAGGCGGGACTGCACCGGGTCATGTGCCAGACGCTCGTGCACGACGATCTCGACGCCGTGACGCTGCTCGGGGAAGTGGTGGCGCCGGCGCTCGCCTAGCGACCCGAGGCCGCTCGATGGAGACCAGGGTGACTCGCCGACCCTGAAACCCCGAATCCCAAGAAACAGGAACGCCCCGGATCTGGCGGAACAACTGGCCAGACCCCCGGGGCGCTCTCTGAGGGAGGAGAGGGTGTGCGCCAATGCTGACGCCGGCGCTTTCATATGTCAAAGACGAACTGCTTGGGTAATCTATAGGCTTAGCTTATGGAGCTTCGCCAGCTGCGCTACCTCGTGGCGCTCGCCGACGAGCAGCACTTCACGCGGGCGGCGGCGCGCGAGCACATCGCCCAACCGGCGCTATCCCAGCAGATCCGTCGCCTCGAGCAGGAGGTCGGGCTGGCACTCGTGGAACGCACCACCCGGCGGGTCACGGTCACCGAGGCCGGGAAGACGCTCGTCGCCCGCGCCCGCCGGATCCTGTCCGAGGTCGACGCCGCGAACGCCGAGATGCAGGCGCTCGCCGGCGTCCGCACCGGCCACGTGTCCGTCGGCACGATGCACACGATGGGACCGGTCGACGTGTCGCTCGCGCTCGCGGTGTTCCACGAGCGCCACCCGGGCATCGAGCTGACCGTCCGCGAGCAGTCGAGCGAGGAGCTCGCGGAGATGCTCCGCGACGACGTGCTCGACCTGGCCTTCCTGTCGGTGACCGAGCGGATCGAGACCCAGGGTCTCGTCCTGCGCCAGCTCGTCTCGGAGGACCTGGTGGTGGTGCTGCCGCACGACCACCCGCTCGCGGGACGTCGCCGGCTGCGGATGGCTGAGCTGTCCGACGAGCAGTTCGTGAGCTATCGCGAGGGCGCGCGGTTGCGCGAGCTGCTCACGTACGCCGCGCACACCGCCGGTTTCGAGCCGCAGATCAAGCTCGAGTCGAACGAGAGCGAGCGGATCAGGCGGCTGGTCGCGCGCGGCATGGGAGTCGCGATCCTCCCCCAGTCCGACGCCGACCGCTCCGCCGGCCACATCGCGGTCGCCGGGCTCACGCGGCCCTCGCTGCGTCGCGACATCACGCTCGCGATCCGCGAAGGGCGCCGTCTGTCGCCCGCCGCGGCCGAGTTCGTGGACCTTTCCAAGGAGCTGTTCAGCAACCGGGCGGACGGTGGTGCGCCCACGGCCGAGCCGTCTCGAGCTGCCCGGCGAGCGAGTAGAGCAGATCCTCCGCTCCCGGCCGGCCGGCCAGCTGGACGCTGAGCGGAAGGCCGTCGCCTCCGAACCCCGCCGGCACCGCGATCGACGGCTGACCGGTCAGGTTGAACAGCGGGTTGAATGGCATGAACCGCGTCGAGCGGTCGATCGCGATCGGCGCCGACTTGCCGTAGGCCCCCTCCGCCGCGATCGCGGTGGTCGCGAGCACCGGCATCAACAGCACGTCGATCTCGTTCCACAGCTCGAGTACGCGCGCGGTCCTGGCCGGACGGTCGGCGAGCAGCTTCTCGCGCCGGCGGCTCGGGACCAGCCGACGGCCGGCGCCGACCAGCTGCCGGGTCGAGCGCTCGAGCCGCGAGCGATCCGGCAGCGTGCGCGACTCCTCGTAGATCCCTCGCATCCACATCTGCGTGAACTCGATCCCGGCCAGACCGTAGGAGGGGTCGCGCTCGATCACCTCGTGCCCGAGCTCGGCGAGCAGCGCTCCCATCCGTTCCCACGCTCCCCGCTGATCGCGCGACAGCCGCGCCAGGAAGCCCGGCGGCAGCTTGCGCGAAATCCCGATCCGCAGCCGCCCGGGTGGGGTGGCGGCGGCTTGCACATAGCTGCCCGAGAACGGCGGGGCCGAGTCCGCATCGCCGGGCAGCGAGCCCTGGATCGAGTCGAGCAGCAGGGCGCTGTCGCTGACGGTCCGGGCCAGCGCCCCGAACACGCTCAGCCCGAGCCAACCCTCCCGGGCCGGCTGCGTCGAGACCCGTCCGCGGCTCGGCTTCATCCCGACCAGCCCGCAGCAGGCCGCGGGGATCCGGATCGACCCGCCGCCGTCTGAGCCGGTCGCACACGGGACCATGCCCGAGGCGACCGCCGCCGCCGAGCCACCCGAGGAGCCGCCCGGGGTCCTGGCCGGATCCCAAGGGTTGCGCGTGACCCCGTTCGCCGCGCTCGCGGTCCAGGGGAAGATCATGAGCTCGGGTACGTTCGTGATTCCGATCGGGATCGCGCCGGCCGCTCGCAGCCGCCTGACCACCTCGCCGTCGGCCGCTTCCGGGGGCCGGAACGAGCGCGACCCGCGCGTCATCGACTGGCCGGCGACAGGCATGTCGTCCTTGATCGCGATCGGGACGCCGGCGAGCGGACCGTCGGGCGAGGACATCTCGCCGGCCGCGGCGAGCGCCTCGTCGGCCATCGTCACGCGGAACGCGTTCAGCTTCGGGTCGATCGCCTCGATTCGCCGGAGGAAAAGCTCGACAAGCTCACGGGGGCTCACCTCGCGCCGGCGGACCATCTCCGAGAGTGCGCTCGGCCCCGCGAACGCGAACTCCTGCTCGGACGCGGCGGTCATGTCGCAAGAGCGGTGACGAGCTCGCGGATTGCCCCGGGGTACCGGTAGGTGATGCCGCCGTGCTTGCCGTCGAACAGCTCGAGCGTGTGTGGGGCACCGATCTTCGACAGCTCCTCCGCGAACGCCTGGGCGCCGAGGTCGAGGTAGTACTCGTCGGACTTGCCGGCGTCGAGATAGATCCTGTGCATGCTGCGCAGCGCGTCGGCATGGTGCGGGGCCATCCGCACGGGATCGTGCTCGAGCCACAGCGCCCAGATGTCGTCGATGACCCGGCCCGTCGATATCTCGAACGGGAGCAGCGCCCGGCCCGGGGCGGTCAGGTCCGGCGAGTACGCGGACGCGTACCCGTACATCTCGAACGGCTCGCCGAACTTCGCGAAGTCGAAGTGGTCGGCTTGCGTAAGGCGCTCGAAGAAGACCTCGTAGGAGCCGTCGAAGTTGTCGCGCAGGGCCCGGGCGACGTGGCGAAACTCGGGCAGGTAGCAGCACTCGAACAGCGCGTCGCCGGCGTGCGACGCGAGCGCTCCGAACACGTCCGGCCGGAGCATCGGCACGACCATCGCACCGTAGCCGCCGGACGACTTGCCGCTCAGGCCGCGGTGATCGCGCCCTGAATGAGTCGGATAGCGGTCGTCGATGAACGGCACGACCTCGTCGCACAGGTAATCCAGGTAGCGGCCGCTCGAGGCGGAGTTGATGAACTGCGATCCGCCGCGCGAGGTCCACGCGTCGACGAACACCAAGATCGCGTCCGGGCACGCCCGCGCCGCGAACATCGCGTCAACCCGCTCGATCATGTTCGGCTCGAGCGCCGCGTGGGACAGCCACATGTCGATCTGGCCGGTGAATCCCTGGATGACGTATACGGACGGGAGCGGTCGGGGGTGATCGAGCTCCACTCCGGGCGGGCGGTAGACGTACAACGGCCGGCGCGCCGGGTCGCCGAGGGGGTTGTCCGCCAGCGCCTCGGACTCGACGACCAGCTGGTCAAGCGCGCCTCCGAGCGGACGCGCCCAGGGGGCTCCGACCACGCCCTCGACTTCTTGCAGTGCCATGCCGTCACCGTACGCGAAACGGCCGGTGCGTGAGACCCTCGGGGCAATCGACCGGGCTATAGTGACCACTCCCAGTCAGTCTCGAGAAGCGGGGATTTCTGAGGTGACGGACCGAGTCCAGACCCCAAGCTCAAACGGCGCCGGAGCTGACATCGACGCGGTCGAGACCACCGAGTGGCTCGAGGCCGTCGATGCCGTCGTCGAAAACGATGGGCCCGACCGGGCTCGACAGATCCTGGCGCGCGCTGTGCAGCGCGCGCAGCTCGCGGGCAGCGGCCCGATCGCGAGCATCACCACCCCATACGTGAACACGATCCCGCCCGAGCGCGAGGCTCGCCTGCCCGGCGGTGCGGATGGGGCCGAAATTGAGCGTCGGCTGCGCTCGATTGTCCGCTGGAACGCGATGGCGATGGTCGTCCGCGCGAACAAGCTCTCCTCCGAGCTCGGAGGCCACATCGCGAGCTTCCAGTCGCTGGCCACGCTGTACGAGGTCGGCTACAACCACTTCTGGCACGCGCCATCGGATGACCACGGAGGAGACCTCGTCTACTTCCAGGGCCACTCCTCCCCGGGCAACTACGCGCGCGCGTTCTTGGAGGGGCGCCTCACCAAGGAGCAGCTCGACGGGTTCCGCCAGGAGGTCTCCGTCGCCGGCGGTTTGTCGTCGTATCCGCACCCATGGCTGATGCCCGAGTTCTGGCAGTTCCCCACGGTGTCCCTAGGGATCGGCGCGATCACCTCGATTTACCAGGCACGGTTCATGAAGTACCTCGAGGCGCGCGGGATGGCACAGACCGAGCGGCGCAAAGTGTGGGCGTTCCTCGGCGATGGCGAGATGGACGAGCCCGAGACGATGGGCGCGACCGCGCTCGCCGGCCGCGAGCAGCTCGACAACCTGATCTGGGTCGTCAACTGCAACCTGCAGCGCCTCGACGGCCCGGTCCGCGGCAACGGCAAGATCATCCAAGAGCTCGAGGCCGACTTCCGCGGCGCCGGCTGGAACGTGATCAAGGTCGTATGGGGAACGCGCTGGGATCCGCTGCTCGCAGAGGACAGCGACGGCCGGCTGGTGAAGGTGATGGAGGAGTGCGTCGACGGCGAGTACCAGACGTTCAAGTCACGCGACGGCGCGTACGTGCGCGAGCACTTCTTCGGTCGCGACCCCGTGCTGCTCGAGCGCGTCTCGCGCATGTCCGACGAGGAGATCTGGCTGCTGAATCGAGGCGGGCTGGATCAGCAGAAGGTCTACGCCGCATACCACGAGGCGGTCGAGCACACCGGTCAGCCGACCGTGATCCTGGCCAAGACGATCAAGGGCTACGGAATGGGCGTCTCGGGCGAGGGCCAAATGATCACCCACCAGGCCAAGAAGATGACCGAGGACGCGCTGCTCGCGTTCCGCGATCGTTTCGAGCTGCCGCTGACCGACGAGCAGGTGCGCGCCGCGGAGTACTACAAGCCGCCCGAGGACTCCCCGGAGATGGAGTTCCTGCGCGAGCGCCGGGCCGCGCTCGGCGGGAGCATGCCCGTCCGGCGCACTAAGGCTTCGCCGATCGAGGTGCCCGAGCTCGACCTGTTCAAGGGCCAGCTCGAGGGCACGGGAGACCGTGAGATCTCGACCACGATGGCGTTCGTGCGGGTGCTGGCAGCCCTGCTGCGCGACAAGCAGATTGGACGCCACATCGTCCCGATCGTGCCCGACGAGTCACGCACATTCGGAATGGAGGGGATGTTCCGGCAGGTGGGGATCTACTCGCCGGTCGGCCAGCTCTACCAGCCTCAGGACTCCGAGCAGCTGATGTTCTACAAGGAGGACAAGCACGGCCAGATCCTCGAGGAAGGGATCACGGAGGCCGGGTCGATCTCCTCGTTCATCGCCGCGGGGACGTCGTATAGCGCCCACGCGGTGCAGATGGTGCCGTTCTACATCTACTACTCGATGTTCGGCTATCAGAGGGTCGGAGACCTCGTGTGGGCGGCGGCCGACTCGCGGACACGTGGGTTCATGCTCGGAGGAACGGCCGGTCGGACGACGCTGAACGGCGAGGGCCTGCAGCACGAGGACGGCCACAGCCACCTGCTGTTCTCGGTCGTGCCGAACGTCCGGGCGTACGATCCCACGTTCGGCTACGAGGTCGCGGTGATCATCCAGGACGGCCTGCGGCGGATGGTCGCCGAGCAGGAGGACATCTTCTACTACCTCACGCTGATGAACGAGAACTACCACCATCCGGCGATGCCCGAGGGCGCCGAGGAGGGGATCCTGCGGGGCATGTATCTCCTGCGCCCCGGGTCCGGCTCCGGCTCCGGCGACGTTGCTCGCGTGCAGCTCCTCGGCTCGGGGACGATCCTCAACGAGGTGCTGGCCGCCGCCGAGCTTCTCGAGTCCGACTTCGGGGTAGCGGCGGACGTGTGGAGCGTCACCTCGTTCACCGAACTGCGCCGCGATGGGATCGAGGTCGAGCGGTGGAACATGCTCCACCCGCTCGAGGAGCCGCGCCGCGCATACGTGACCGAGCAGCTCGGGGATGGTGAAGGCCCGGTTGTGGCCTCGACCGACTATCTGCGGGCGTATGCGGATCAGATCCGCCAGTGGGTGCCGGGCCGCTATCGGGTGCTCGGGACCGACGGGTTCGGCCGGAGCGACTCGCGCCGCGCGCTCCGGCGGTTCTTCGAGGTCGACCGCCACTACGTCGCCGTGGCTGCCTTGAAGGAGCTTGCCGATTCAGGAGAGCTCGACGCCGAGCGGGTCAAGGAGGCGATCGGTCGCTACGAGATCGACGCCGAAGCGCCGATGCCGACCCGCGTATGAGCACGACCTCGGATGCAGTCTCGGTAGAAGTCCCGGACATCGGCGACTTCGAGGACGTCCCGATCATCGAGATCCTGGTCTCGCCGGGCGACACGGTCGCGGTCGACGATCCTCTGCTGACGCTCGAGTCCGACAAGGCGACGATGGACGTGCCGGCGCCGGTGGCGGGCACCGTCGGCGAGCTGCTCGTGAAGATCGGTGACAAGGTTTCGCAGGGGACCGCGCTGCTGACCCTCGAGACTTCCGATGGCGACGGTGCCGCCCCAGCCGCGGAGCCGACCCCAGCCGCGGCGACCAAGGCGGCCGATTCGGTCGACAGCGCGGCTCAGGCCGAGGAGCAGGCCGCGCCGCCGCCGGCGCCGGCATCTCCCCCTTCAGATGGGAACGGTGCCGGGCCTGTCTACGCGAGCCCCGCGGTCCGCCGCGTCGCCCGCGAACTCGGCGTCGACCTCCACGACGTGAGCGGCACCGGCCGCAAGGGTCGCATTACCAAGGAGGACGTACAGGCGTTTGTGGATCGTGGCCCGTCCGCACCCGCGCCGTCAGCGCCGGCAGGTGGACCCGGCCTGGGTCTGGACCTCCCGCCGTGGCCGCAGATCGACTTCTCCACGTTCGGCGAGGTCGAGCGCGTTCAGCGCTCCCGGATCCAGCGGATCTCCGGCCCCGTACTCGCGCGCAACTGGGTGATGATCCCCCACGTCACGCACGACGACGAGGCGGATATCACCGACCTCGAGGCGTGGCGCAAGCAGCTCAACGACGAGCTGTCGCGCGGCGACGGGGTCAAAGTCACGATGGTGTCGTTCCTTGTGGTCGCGTCCGTGGCGACGTTGAAAGCGTTCCCGACGTTCAACTCATCGTTGGACGGCGAGGACCTGATTTTGAAGCGGTACTACAACATCGGGTTCGCCGCCGACACGCCCGGCGGCCTCGTCGTGCCGGTGATCAAGAACGCCGACCAGAAGGGGCTTTTGGACATCGCGCGCGAGCTGACCGAGCTGTCGGGGAAGGCGCGCGACGGCAAGCTGATGCCGGGCGACATGCAGGGCGCCTCGTTCACGATCTCCTCGCTCGGCGGGATCGGCGGGACTTCGTTCACCCCGATCATCAATGCACCAGAGGTCGCGATCCTCGGGGCCACGCGATCGGCGATGAAGCCGGTCTGGGACGCCGCTCGCGGAGAGTTCGTCCCGCGGTTGATGGTGCCGCTGTCGCTCTCCTACGACCACCGCGTGATCGACGGCGCGGCCGCGGCACGGTTCATGGTGCACCTGGTAAAGGTGCTGAGCGATCTGAAGCGCGCGCTGCTGTGACCGAGATTCGCGTTCCGGACATCGGGGACTTCACCGACGTCCCCGTGATCGAGATCCACGTCTCGCCCGGCGACGAGGTCGCGGTCGAGGACCCGCTGGTCACGCTCGAATCAGACAAGGCGACGATGGACGTCCCAGCCCCCGAGGCCGGGAAGATCGCGCAGCTGCGCGTCCAGATCGGCGACCGCGTGTCGGAAGGAAGCGTGCTGCTGACGCTCGAAAGCGATGGCGCGGGACCGACCTCGGACGCCGGCTCCGACGCGCCCGCGCAGTCTCCACAGACGCGAGTCGAGCGCGAGCCCGCCCCTCCCCCACCCGCTCCGTCGAACGGCGCTGGCGGCCGTCACGACGCCCAAGTGGTCGTGATCGGGTCCGGGCCGGGCGGCTATACGGCCGCGTTCCGCGCCGCCGACCTCGGGTTGAAGACCGTGCTGATCGAGCGCTACGACACGCTCGGCGGCGTCTGCCTGAACGTCGGCTGCATTCCGTCGAAGGCGCTGCTGCACGCCGCGCGGGTGGTGGCCGAGGCCGAGGAGATGGCCGAGCACGGGATCAAGTTCTCCAAGCCCAAGGTGGACGTCGACGAGCTGCGTGCCTGGAAAGCCTCCGTCGTGGGACGGTTGACCGGAGGCCTTGCGGGCCTGGCCAAACAGCGCAAGATCGACGTGGTCGCCGGAGTCGCTTCGCTCACCGGACCGAACACGGTTCAGGTCGGCGATCGGACGATCACGTTCGACAACTGCATCATCGCCGCCGGCTCGGAGGCGGCTTCGATCCCCACGATTCCCGAGGACCCGCGGATCTTCTCCTCGACGGGGGCTTTGGAGCTGCCATCGGTCCCGAAGCGGTTGCTGGTGGTCGGCTGCGGGATCATCGGCCTCGAGATGGCGACGGTGTACGACGCGCTCGGGTCGAAGGTGACGATGGTCGAACTGCTCGATCAGCTCATCCCGGGTTGCGACCCGGATCTGGTCAAGCCGCTTCATAAGCGGATCTCGGGGCGCTATGAGGCGATCCACCTCGGCACCAAGGTCGAGGGGGTCGAGGCCCACGAGAAGCACCTCGACGTGACCCTGTCGTCCGGGGACACGCACAAGTTCGACGGGATCCTGGTGGCGATCGGCCGCCGGCCGAACGGCCGCGCCGTCGGCGCCGCGGAAGCTGGGGTAACCGTCGACGATGCCGGGTTCATCCCGGTCGACCGCCAGCTACGCACGAACGTCCCGGGGATCTACGCGATCGGCGATGTCGTCGGCGGCCCGATGCTCGCCCACAAGGCCTCGCACGAGGGTAAGGTCGCCGCGGAAGTCATCGCCGGGCATAGCGTGGAATTCGACGCGCGGACGATTCCTTCGGTCGCCTACACCGACCCCGAGGTCGCGTGGATGGGGCTGACCGAGACATCGGCCCGCGAGGACGGCGTCGAGTACGAAAAGGCCGTCTTCCCGTGGGCGGCATCGGGCCGCGCACTCTCGTTGGGGCGTGACGAGGGTCTCACCAAGCTGCTGTTCGAGCCCGGGTCCCGCCGGCTGCTCGGGGCCGGGATCGTCGGCATCAACGCCGGCGATCTGATCGCCGAGACCGTCCTCGGACTCGAGATGGGCTCGGATGCCGAGGACATCGCGCTCACGATCCACCCGCATCCGACGCTGTCCGAGACGATCGGGTTCGCGTCCGAGATGGCCGAGGGCACGATCACGGACCTGATGCCGCCACGGAAGCGGTCGCGGGCCTAGGCGCGGCGCCGGCGCCGCAGCACAAGCACCGCCACGAACCCCACCGCGGCCGCGATCCCGACGCGCTTCGGCGACGCGGCCTGACTCGCGAGCGCAAGCGGGCCGCCACCGGACCCCTCCGACGACCCCCGGCCTGCCGGCATCGCGAACTCCTCAGCCGCGAGAACGTCGTGGGGCTCGGCGATCCCGCTCGGATCGTCGGGCAGCGCGATCGGCTCGTGGCGTAGTGTCGGGTCGCCCGACGGCATCGCAAACGCCTCGGCGGCGAGCACGTCGTGGGCCGCGTCTCCTGACGTTTTCTCGGGGCCTGACATAGGCGGGATGTTCCCAGATGTGGTGCGAATGCGTCGACTCGGCGGGGCCTAAAGATCTCAGCCGCCCCGACTAAGATCGTTCGTGGATCCGCGTTGGCAGCGTGGTATCCTCTACTTATCTTGAGTAAGCAACTATCGAAAGCGAATGGCCCTTACTGATGTCTAGTCGTCTTCTTTTGATTCCGCTCGACGACGTCGTGGCGTTCCCGGGCATGTCGCTCACGCTCGCGATCGACGCCGGCGAGGAGGAGCGGGTGCTGCTCGTTCCCAGACACGACACCGAATTTGCCAACGTCGGTACGGTCGCCGAGGTCGTGGACCGCGTGCGGCTTCCGGGCGGCGCTCGCGCCGTCTCGCTCCAGGGTCTTCACCGTGGAGTCGCCGGCGGAGCCAACACCGCTCCCGATGGCCGGCTCTACGTCGAGGTCGAGGAGCATCCCGATGCCGTCCCCGTGGACGGCAAGACCCGCAACCTGGAGCGCGAGTATCGCGCGGTGGTCGAGGAGATCCTCGAGCTGCGCGGTGCCGACTCGCGCGTATCTTCGTTCCTGCGGGGCATCACCGAGCCCGGCGCGCTCGCCGACACCGGCGGATACTCGCCCGACCTGAGCTACGAGAACAAGGTCAAGCTGCTCCAGACGCTCGACGTCACCGAGCGGCTCGAGCTCGCGCTGACGATGCAGCGTGAGCGGCTCGCAGAGCTGCAGGTCCGCAAGCGCATCCGCGACGACGTCGAGTCCGGCGCCGAGAAGCAGCAGCGCGATTACTTCCTGCGCAAGCAGATGGAGTCGATCCGCAAGGAGCTCGGCGAGGACGACGCGTCGGTCGTCGAGGAGTACAGGACCAAGATCGAAGAGGCCGGGATGCCCGAGGCGGTGCGCGAGCAGGCCGACAAGGAGCTCGGCAGGCTCGAGCGTCTCGGCGAGCAGTCGGCCGAGTCGAGCGTGATCCGCACCTACCTGGACTGGCTGATCGCGGTGCCGTGGAGCAAGCGCTCGGACGAGCGCCTGGATCCGCAGCACGCGCGTGAGGTGCTCGACGCCGACCACGCCGGCCTCGAGGACGTCAAGGACCGGATCGTCGAGTACATCGCGGTCAAGAAGCTGCGCCAGGAGCGCGGGATCACCGAGGACAAGCGTTCGGGAGCGATTCTGACCCTGATCGGCCCTCCCGGCACCGGCAAGACCTCAATCGGCGAGTCGATCGCCCGCGCCACCGGACGCGAGTTCGTCCGGATGTCGCTCGGCGGCGTGCGCGACGAGGCCGAGATCCGGGGCCACCGGCGGACCTACATCGGCGCGCTGCCGGGCCGGCTCGTCCGCGCCCTGCGTGACGCCGACACGATGAATCCGGTGATCATGCTCGACGAGGTCGACAAGGTCGGCGCCGACTGGCGTGGCGACCCCAGCGCGGCCCTGCTCGAGGTGCTCGACCCGGCTCAGAACCACAGCTTCCGTGACCACTACCTGGACGTCGAGCTCGATCTGAGCGGCGTGCTGTTCATCGCGACTGCGAACGTCGCGGACACGATCCCCGGCCCGTTGCTCGACCGGATGGAGGTCATCCGCTTCGACGGGTACACGACCTCGGAGAAGGTCGCGATCGCCCGTGGCTATCTGTGGAAGCGCCAGCTCGAGCGGAACGGCCTGCGGCCTGAGGAGGTCGAGATCTCCGACGAGCTGCTGAATACGGTCGCCAGCGAATACACGCGCGAGGCGGGTGTCCGCCAGCTCGAGCGCGAGCTCGGGACGCTGCTGCGGAAAACCGCGACGAAGATCGCGTCAGGTGAGGCCGACGCCCCCGTGGTCATCGACCTCGATGCGGTCCGCGACGCGCTCGGACGGCAGCGGCACTTCCAGGAGTCGGCGATCCGCACCGCGGTTCCCGGCGTCGCGACCGGCCTCGCCGTGACCGGCACCGGCGGGGACGTGCTGTTCGTCGAGGCCACCGGAATGCAGGGCTCCCCCGGTCTGACGCTGACCGGACAGCTCGGCGACGTGATGAAGGAGTCCGCGCAGATCGCACTGTCGTACGTGCGTGGGCACGCTCCTGAGCTCGAGATCGATCCGTCGGCGTTCGACGACCGTACGTTCCACGTGCACGTCCCGGCGGGCGCCATCCCGAAGGATGGACCGAGCGCTGGCGTGACGATGGTGACCGCGCTGACGTCGCTGCTCAGCGGACGGCCGGTGCGACACACCGTCGGCATGACCGGAGAGGTCACGCTCCAGGGCCGCGTGCTCCCGATCGGCGGCGTCAAGCAGAAGGTGCTGGCGGCGCACGCCGCGGGCCTGACCGATGTGGTCCTGCCCGAGCGCAACCGCGGCGATCTGGACGACGTGCCGGAAGAGGTTCGTGACGCCATGAAGTTCCACTTCGCGATGACGATCGACGAGGTGCTGGGCGTCGCGCTCGAGCCGGCCGCCATCGCGCACGCCGCCTAACAACAAGCTCTCTCCTCCCACACCGCGGGCGGGCCTCCACACCGGAGGCCCGCCCGTTTTTGCGTCTGAGGTTCAGGCGCTCCGCCGGTGGTAGGTTGGAAGCATGAGCACGATTACCGCCCCAGCAGAACAGAAAATCGTCGATGAGGTTCCCAAGCAGCTTTACATCGGCGGCGAATGGCGCGACGGCGCGAAGGGCACGCTGTCAGTCGAGGATCCCTCGACCGGCGAGTCCCTGTGCGAAGTCGCTGACGCCTCCACCGACGACGCCAAGGCGGCGCTGACCGCCGCCGTCGAGGCCGGCCCCGACTGGGCCACGCACGCGCCGCGCGAGCGCGGCGAGATTCTCCGGCGAGCGTTCGAGGCGCTCGTGGCCCGGACCGACGATCTCGCGCTGCTGATGACGCTCGAGATGGGCAAGCCGCTCGCCGAGTCCAAGGCCGAGATCGCGTACGCCGCCGAGTTCTTCCGCTGGTTCGCCGAGGAGTCCGTCCGGATCGACGGACGCTACTCGGTCAACTCGAACGGCCAGGGCCGCGTGCTCACGATGAAGCAGCCGGTCGGGCCGTGCCTGCTGATCACCCCGTGGAATTTCCCGATGGCGATGGGTACCCGGAAGATCGGACCGGCGATCGCCGCCGGCTGTACCGTGGTGGTCAAGCCCGCGCAGCAGACGCCGCTGTCGATGCTGATGCTCGTCAAGATCCTCGAGGACGCCGGGCTGCCGGCCGGTGTCGTGAACCTCGTGACCGCGTCCTCCTCGAGCGAGACGATGAGCCCGCTCATCGCCGATCAGCGGCTGCGGAAGCTGTCGTTCACGGGCTCGACCGAGGTCGGACGCAAGCTCATGGGGCAGGCCTCGGACAATCTGCTGCGGCTGTCGATGGAGCTTGGCGGCAACGCGCCGTTCATCGTGTTCGACGACGCCGACATCGACGCGGCGGTCCAAGGCGCTCTGCTCGCGAAGATGCGGAACATCGGTGAGGCGTGCACGTCCGCGAACCGCTTCCACGTGTCCGACAAAGTCGCCGACCAGTTCGCCTCCAAGCTGGCCGAGAAGATGGGCGCGATGAAGATCGGGCGCGGCACCGAAGAGGGCGTTCAGGTCGGGCCGCTGATCGACGACAGCCAGCGCAGCAAGGTGGCCGCGCTCGTCGAGGATGCAATCGGACGCGGAGCCAAGGCGGTCGTTGGCGGCCGGGCGCGTGACGGCGCCGGGTACTTCTTCGAACCGACGGTACTCACCGACGTCCCCGACGATGCGACCCTGCTGCAGGAGGAGATCTTCGGCCCGGTGGCGCCGGTCAAGGGATTCGCCGATGAGGACGAGGCGATCGCCGCGGCCAACAACACCGAGTACGGGCTCGTCGCGTACGTGTTCACGAACAACCTGAAACGGGCGCTGCGCGTGGTCGAGCGCCTCGAGACCGGCATGGTCGGCCTGAACCAGGGGATGGTGTCTAACGCCGGCGCCCCGTTCGGCGGCATCAAGCAGTCCGGCTTCGGGCGCGAGGGCGGCTACGAGGGCATGGAGGAGTACCTCGAGACGAAGTACGTCGCCGTGAACCTCTGATTGCAGTTTTCCAACAGGTAAGGCGGACCGGTTACCGTTCGTCCTGCGTTCACACGCGCTTGACACGCTCCGCGCCTCCGGAGCGAGCCAGGCGAGGGCACGGACCGAGGAGGGCGGCACAAGTGACCCAGCAGACCGAAGCACCGCCGGCGGCGACGGCGAAGCCACGGGCTACGAAAGCGCAGGCGAGCGGCGACCCCGCGCGCAACGAGAGCGTGGTCACCCGTCTGATCCACGCCGGAAATGACGAGGTCGATGCGCTGCTAATAGCGGTCGGTATGCGCGAGCAGCTGAGCGGCGAGGCGCAGGACATCGCTCGGCTGATCGAGCGGCGGCTCGCCGAGGTCGATTGGGGCGACCACGCTCACGCGGTCGACCAGCTGGAGATCCAGCGCGCTTTCCTTGCCCACCGGTTCATCGGGCCGATGAGGATGTACGAGCGGAGCCTGCGCGGCTACTCGATCCTCGACAACTTCCTGAACCTGACCTCGATCTTCGCCGGCGTCGCCGCGTCGCTGACGGTGGCGCTCAGCGCGCCCAAGGTGTGGGCGATCATCGCCGGTCTTGTCGTCGGGCTCCTGCAGAGCATCAGCCAATGGCTGAAGCCCTCGCAGCGTTCGACTCGACGGGGAATCGCTGCCGCATACCTGCGCAGCGAGGCGTGGGCGTTCCTCCAGGGGCGCGACCGCTACCGGGGCAAGGACGATCGGGTCGCATGGGCGCTGTTCTGCGAGCAGGTCAACCGGGTCCAGGCCCGCGAGTCCGCGGCACAGGACCAGGAGGCGGCGCAGATTCACGAGTCCTACAGCGTGCCCCGGTAAGCGGCGCTTTATTCCCACCACACCCCGAGCGAAGCTGCATTCAGGGCGGCGGGGTGGGCGAGTGCCGAGTTACTCTGGATGCCTATAACCCGGTCAGGGCCTCGGAGGCAGCGCGCTCGCCCGAGCGAACGGCGCCGTCCATGTACCCGTTCCAGTACGTCGACGTCTCGGTCCCGGCCCAGTGGATCCGGCCCACCGGCTGCCGGATCTGGGGGCCGTAGGCGAGCAGCGTGCCCAGCGACGGATCCCGACCGGGCAACCGCGCGTCCACACCTCGGCCGACCAGTTCGTGTCGAAGTACGCAACGGGGTTCGCGGCCTGCGACCCGAACCAGGTCGTGAACTGGTTGATCACCGCCGACTGGCGCGCCGACGGCGACATCGCGTTGTAGCTCCGCGCGTTGTCGCCACCGACGAACCCGAACAGCACGCCCGGAGACCCGGACGGGGGCGAGTCGTCGAACGACGCGCTGACGGGGCCGCCGGTGTCGAGCACGGCGCCGGTGAGGCCGTTCGACCGCCAGAAGGGAGTGTCGTACACGGCCGCGACCTTGGTCAGCGTCCCCTGGGGGTAGCGCTGGATCAG
>DATJYY010000226.1:0-6959 GCA_035499395.1 Solirubrobacteraceae bacterium | reverse complement strand
GGAGAAGCATGCTCGGTCGATCCAAGCGTGCGTATCGCGGTCGAACCAGACGGGTGCCTGCTCTGCCCGGAGTCCGCAACCGATGCCGGGGCACTGCTCGCGACCTCGCAGCAGCAGCGCCTAGCGCGAGCTGACCGGGTCAGGTGCGACGAGCCACAGCGATTAGGTAATCAAGGTGGAGCAGAAGCTCGTCGGCGTGCTGTTGGGCTCGGTCAGCGACGAAGGCCGTGAGCTCGTCACGCAGTCGGTGCCAGCGACCTGCGGCACGGAGCGTGTGTTGGCAGCTGACGATATGTCCGGCGGTTCGGATCAGGAAATCGGCGCCGCCTGGCGCGTCGTCGAACCGAAGCGTCAAGTGCTCAACTGTCGTGAGCTGAAGTGTCGCTCCCGCATCCTTGAGCAGTACTTGCAGGGCCTCAGGGTCACCCCATTGGCTTGGAGGCCCGCTGGCGGGAGGTGGAGGCGGAAGGTAAGGTGCGATGACGCCGCCCATCGCTGGCATGACGCTCCCAGGAGTCCACGCTGCGAGCGCGATCCGGCCGCCAAAAGCGAGCACCCGGACGAGTTCCCGGGCGGCTGCGGCGTGGTCGGTCGCGTACATCGCTCCAAAGACCGACACCACGACGTCGGCGTGCTCATCGGCTACGGGCAGGGCCTCAGCGTCACCCTCGATCCACCTGACGTCCAGGCCGGCGGTGACGCGTCCGCGTGCCAACGCGAGAAGCGCAGGTTCGGTGTCTACGCCGAGGACGTCGGCGCCGCGGGCGGCCGCCAGGAGAGCGGCGTTGCCGGTGCCGGTGGCGACGTCGATGACCCGCTCGCCCCCCAATACGTCGACCGCGTCGATCACCCGCGCACTGGCCGGCTCCAGCGCCTGCGCCATTAGGGCGTACTCGCCAGCGCCCCATGTCGTCTTCGCCGCATACATTGGTCCCATCCTCCCTAGCCGGAGGCGCCATTGCTGGCACGAGCGGGAGCGACGCTGGCCGAGCTCAGTCGCGGTGCATCTTGCGCCGATCGGAACGCCGTAGGCGCTGCCGATGCTGCGTGCCCAACCGAAGATCGGTGGGTGGAGACGACTCGCGCGGCCACTTCGACAATCTCGGCCAGCTCCTGCTCAGGGCGGTTCGGTGGAAGCACGAGGTTCACCTCGTCGGCCCCGGCAGCGAACCACGCGGCGACCGTTGCTTCGGCATGTTCGTATGTTCCGAACAGGGTGACCTCGTGTGCCAGGCCCTCCGCGGCGACCGGGAGCTTAGGATTGTGGCGGTCGCCGGCCGCTGCGATGACGGCGTTGACGGCCGCGGCCATGCCGAAGCGTCGCGCGAGCATCTGCGGATACAAAGGCCCCATCCGGGTCGCATACGTTGATAGCCACCATGCGGCACGTTGGCGCGCGCCTTGCTCCTCGGCTGCCAGCGCAACGGGTACCCCGACGACGACCCGCGTCCGCTTCGCGGTCTCTGATCGCGACTCGCCGTCTTGAAGTAGAGCTCGTCCTTCGTGGAGGCGGGATCGTGCCCACAGGAAGGGAACCCACGCGTCGGCGAGTTCGCCAGCGAGGCGGATCGATCCCGGCGACAGTGCCGCCAGGACGATCGGGACCGGCGGTTCGGGAACGACGCCCAGGCGAAGCGGTCGTGCCCCGCCCGCGGCATCTGGGAGGCGGTCGCCTCTGAGTAGCGCCCTGACCGCGGTCAGCGTCTGGCGCAGACGCGCCAGCGGCCGGACCCAGGGGATGCCATGGAGCCCTTCGGTCAGCGGCGGGCTGCTGGCGCCGATCCCGAGCGAGAAGCGACCTTGGCTGCATGATTGGAGGCTCGCCGCGCCGAGGGCGATGGAGGCCGGTGTGCGCCCCCATGCCGAGACAACCGACGTGCCGAGACCGATGTTCTGAGTGCTCGCCGCGAGCTGAGCGAGCAGGATCATCGAGTCGTGCGTCCACCCCTCCGCGACCTCGACACGGGCAAGACCCAGCTCGTCGGCCTGGCGGCCCAGGCGCAGAATGAGATCGGCGCGGGTCTCAAAGGGCGTGAACGCCACGCCGACACGGCGCCGCGCAGCATCTTCTCGATGCTCGAGCGACCCATCGGATCGTCGGGGTGGTGGGTAGTTGTGATGCGTATTCATGAGACTGTCGGTCCCTTCCTAATCGAGTCACCCTTCAAGCCCAACCGCCGCTGATGTGCGGTCACCGGACGCATGTCTCGCCTTCCGGGGCGAGCACGCTGCGAGACGCGCTCAGCCAATCCGAGTTGCGCCTCGGCGACGAACAGTGCCGCGATTACCGTGCTGGAAGGCGGCATGGTTGCTCCTCTCGTGTTGCAGGAGGGTTCGGCCGGCCTGGATCGCCGCGGCAACTGGCGCCCGCAGTCACTAGGTACGGGCGTCAGTTCGAGTCCGAACTCGATCTCGTGGCGGTTGCGCGCGCGTCGGCGGAAGTGCAGAGCGCGCAGCAGGGCGCGGGCGGGTGCGTTCTGGTGCAGCGTGGTCGCGGTCACGTGCGTGATGCCGTTGGCGCGGGCGCGCTGCAGCGTCTGGATTGCGAGTTCCGTTCCGATGCCCTGTCGTTGGGCGTCGTCTGCGACTTCGATCGCCACCTCGGCAGTGCGTGGCTGATCTGGCAGCTGCACGTATCGGGCAGCCGCGACGAATGAGCCGTCGCTTTCGTCGACCGCGGCCAGAGCCTCGTGGTGGACGTGGTCGATGTCGACGAGGTAGGTGAGTTCATGCTCGGTCAGCTCGGGCTTTGGTGAGAGGTAACGCCGGTAGCGCGATTCGGGCGTCAGCCGCATGAACAGCCGTCTCAGCCGGTCTCGGTCCCGGGGCTCGATCGGCCGGATCTTCAGGCGCCTGCCGTCGGCGAGCAGGAGCGGCTCCGCAGCCGTCGGTCTGGAGCGCTCAGCCGCCCTGCGCAGGCGCGCAACGCGCTCCTGGGCGATGAGGTATGTGAGCTGGGGATGCATCGCTTCCTCCTGGGCGGGCTCAGACGCGAGCCTCGAGCACTAGGTTCAGGGGTGTCTCGGCGGCGCGGCGGACGGAGCCGAAGCCGCCGGCGAGCATCACCCCGCGCAGGCGGGCCTCGCCGGCCTGCGTGCCCAGCCCGGCGCGGCCGGGTTGCGAGAGCGAGCCGGGTGTGCAGACGAGCGTCGAGAACCCGTAGTACATGCGCCCGACCGGGTTGAGGTTGTCCTCGATCCGGTCGCCGGCGAACGGCTCGACGAGCATGCACGACCCATCGTCGGCCAGTGCCGCCCTGGCGTGGCGGGCCGCGCCCACCGGATCACCGAGGTCGTGAAAGGCGTCGAAGAACGCGATCAGGTCGTAGCCGCCGCCCGCATATCCCGTGGCGTCGGCCACCTCGAAGCGCACGCGATCGGCGACGCCCGCGTCCTGCGCACGTGTGCGGGCCGTGGCGATCGACTCGGCATGGACGTCGATGCCGGAGAACGTTGAGGCCGGGAATGCCTGCGCCATGAGGATCGTCGACGCGCCGTGGCCGCAGCCGACGTCAGCGACGCTGGCCCCGCGTTCGACCTTCTCGACGACGCCAGTGAGGGCCGGAAGCCATTCGGACACGAGGTGCATGCGGTAGTTGGCGCCGAACGAGCGCTCGGTGCCGCAGAACAGCCCGCCGTGGTGCTCGTGCCAGCCGACTCCCTCGCCGGTGCGAAAGCGGTCCGCTACCCGCGTGCGGCCGTCGATCACTGCGGTCGCGGCCTGGAAGATCCCGGCCATCGCCACGGGGCTCGTCTCGTCCGCGAGGATGAACGCATGCTCGGCGGGCAGGGTGTAGCTGTCCTGGGCGGGGTCATAGGTCACGAACCCGCCTGCGGCCTGCGCGTTGAGCCACTCGCGCACATAGCGCTCGTGCGTTTTGGTGCGTGCCGCGAGCTCGCCGGCGCTGACGGGCTGGGCGTCGGCCATCGCGCGGTACAGGCCGAGCTCGTCGCCCACGGTGACGAGCGCGGCGTTCAGCGCGGCGCCGACCTCTGTGGCGACCTGGCCGGCGAATGCCTCGATGCGACTCTGGTCGAGTTTCTGCATGGTGTCCTCCTTGTGGTTGGTGAGGCGGCCACCGTATGGCGTGATTGGCGGTGATTCCTGAGACGTGTCTGAGGGATGTCTGAGGCAGCCCGGGCCTGGTGCCGCGCGGCGAGACGGACTTCAGGAACCCCTCAGGGAGTCCTCACGGGACGGGCTCGGACACCGCCTAGGTTTGTGCATCACCAAACAGGAGGTCACAATGAATCCCACCGAGCACATCCAGATCGTCACGTTCCAGCTCGTGGGCCTCGAGCCCGAGGCCTACCGGGCGCACTGTGAGGCGGCGGCACCAGCGTTCGCCGAGATCCCCGGCTTGCGCGCGAAGGCGTGGCTGGCGAATTCCTCCACGAACACGTACGGCGGCGTGTACGCCTGGGAGACGCCCGAGGCGATGGAGGCCTATGTCAGCGGCCCGATCTTCGGCGCGCTACTCGCAAACCCCGGAGTCGCCCACGTAACCACACGCGACTTCGGAGTCCTCGAACGACCGACGGAGATCACCCGCCGCCGGTAGAACAGCCGCCTACGCTGTTTCAGCGGTTGGTAGGCTCCCACCTAACGATGTAGAGTCGCCCAGGGGACCGATGGGACCGCGCACCTTGCAGTCGACGCTCGATCAGCGCGCCAGCGCGCTGATCGAGCGCGAGCGCGAGCGGCATGCGTTGCTCGAACTCGTCGAGCGCGACATGCCGCTTGTCGCCTTCGTCCACGGCATCGCGGGCGTCGGCAAGTCGACGCTCCTACAGGCCGTCGCCGTGGACGCGCGCGCACGCGGCACGCGTGTCGTCGCCCTCGACGGCCGCGCGTTCGAGCCGACCGAACGCGGCTTTCTCACGTCGCTGGGAAATGCGCTCGGCATGCCCCTGCGCACAATTCCCGACGCGACCGGGGCGCTCGCGGGCGACTCGCGCGTCCTGCTGACGATCGACACGCACGAGCAGCTACGACTTCTCGACGCGTGGCTGCGCCAATCATTCGTGCCTGCGCTGCCCGAGAACGCGCGTCTCCTACTGGCCGGCCGTGACACTCCCTCCGCCTGGCAACGTGACCTCGGCGATCTGCTACGCACGATCCGGCTCGAGAACTTGAGCGAGGACGCGGCGCTGACCCTGCTGGGCCGCGCCGGGGTGGACGCGGCGATGGCGCAGCGTGTCGCCCGCATCGCCCGCGGGCACCCGCTCTCGCTCCAGCTCGCCGCGGGCGCGCTGGCGGAGCGGCCGGGTCTGCCGGCGGAGGACGCCGTCCTGGGGCCGATGGTCGAGGAGCTGGCGCGCCTTTACGTCGATGGGCTCGATCCGATGACTCGCCGCGCCGTCGACGCCGCTTCGGTCGTGCGGCGTACGACGCTCACGCTCTTAGAGGCGATGCTGCCCGACGACGACCCAGCCGAGCTGTTCGCCGCGCTGCGATCACTTCCGTTTGCCGAGCTTGGCGCCGAGGGGCTGGTCGTTCACGACACGGTGCGCGCGGCCACGAGCGCGCTGCTCAAAGCATCCGACCCGGCCCGTCACCGCGCCCACCGCCGCGCCGCGTGGACCCGCCTGCGCGCGGAGCTGCGTAGCGCCGGGCGGGCCGAACTCTGGCGCTACACGGCCGACATGCTCTACCTCGTCGAGAACCCGATCGTCCGCAATGCGTTCTTCCCAAGCGGCTCCGACGAGCTCACGATCGAACCCGCCCAGGCCGCCGATCACGCAGCCATAGCGACGATCAGCGCGGCCCACCAGGGGACCGGGGCCACAGCCCTTCTCGATGTCTGGTGGCACTCGGCGCGGGACACCTTCCGCGTCGTGCGCGACGCCGCGGGGGAGGTGCTGGGATTCTCGAGCCTGTGTCAGCCGCAGGACGTCAGTCGTTCATTGCTGCGCAACGACCCCGTCACCGCCGCATGGATGGAGCACCTGCGCCGCGACCCGGTGCCGTCTGGCCAGCGCGTGCTGTTCGCCCGCCATGCGCTGGCCTCCGGCGACCCCGCCACGGCGATGCTGTGGCTGGACGTCAAACGTGCCTATCTGGAGCTCCGCCCGCACCTGCGGCGGCTGTACGCATCCTTCCCGGACCTCGATCACGCGCTGACCGTGCTTACTCCCTTGGGGTTCGCCGCGCTGCCGGGCGCACCGGTTCAGATCGGGGAAGACGCTCACTGGACACTCGTGAACGACTTCGGGCCGGGCTCGATCGACGGCTGGCTGAGCGAAGTCGTCGGCCGCGAGCTCGCGGCCGAGGAGCCCACGGTGGTGGACGCGGAAGCGCGGCGGCTCGTGCTCGACGGCCGAGCGGTCGACCTCAGCCGCCTCGAGCTCGACGTCCTACGCCACCTCCAGCGCCGCGAGGGCATCGCGGTCACCCGCGAGGAGCTGCTGCGTGAGGTGTGGGGGCACGAGTGGACGGGCGCAAACTCGAACGTCGTCGAGGTAGTCGTCAGCGGGCTGCGCAGGAAGATGGGCGACCGCGCGGGCGCGCTCGAGACGGTCCGCGGAATCGGCTACAGGCTCGGTCCGCTCAACTGAGCCGCAAGAGGACACGACACGCGCACCCATGAGCGGCGCCACACGGTGCCAGGTGAAAGTCCCTGCGCACAAAAAGTTCCGGGCAGGCAGCTTCGCGCGCGAAGAACATCCGAGCCCGACCGCTTTCGGGCGCAGCAGCCATGCCACCGGAGTCGCGGCGAATACCCGTACAAACACGAAGGCCCGGGCTCGTTGCCGCGAAAGGTCGCGTCCAATAACCGCTGTAAATTCGCCCGCGGTTCAGGTTCCCGCGGTTGAGTCTAAGCGGCGGTCACCTCCTCGTCGGGGCTGTCTGGGTCGGCTTGCCGGTACTTGATTCGGTAGAGGTGTTGGCGGTCGACGTCGGTGAACGTCGCGCCGTTGCTGGCGTGGCTGAAGAACAGGTCGAGGACCGCCCAGACG
>DATJYY010000225.1:0-3588 GCA_035499395.1 Solirubrobacteraceae bacterium | reverse complement strand
CGTATCCTGCTGGACGCAGGGTTACTTCTCCTGCTAGTACCGCGCGTGTAGCGCGGTATGAGAACTGTCTCGACGAATTTGTCCAGCCGGTCCAGGTAAATGTTGGACAGGCACGGGGAGAGGACCCCGCCCTGCGGCGCGCCGCTGAGCGTGGCGTTCCACACCCAGTCCTCCAGGTACCCGGCGTGCAGCATCTGGCCAATGAGCCGAAGCAACCGGTTATCGTGGATCTTCTCGCCCAGCGTCTCGAGCATGACTCGAGAATCGAGCTGATCGAAGCACCGGGAGATATCACCCTCGATAAACCAGGTCGTTCCCGTCCATCCGACCGCCACCTCGCGTAGCGCGGTGTGGCAACCCCGGGCGGGCCGGTAACCGTGGGAGTGCTCGGAGAACTGCGGCTCGTAGTACGCCTCCAACAGCAGGCGCACCACTTCGCCGAGCAGTTTGTCCGACCACGACGGGACGGTGGCATCAAACTGCACCTCTTGCAGCCCTGATTTTGGTTTCCGTGGGTAGGTGAATGGAGCCGGCGACGAGCTGTCGGCAGCGTTGCTCGACGTCGGGGCCGTAGGGGATGTAGAGCCGGTTGGCTGGCCCGCGGCGAGCGGTGAGCTTGCCGGTGGTGATCCAGGCGTAGACGGTACCGTCGGAGATGCCGAAGCGCTCGGCGAGTTGGGTGACGGTCAGCTCTCCGTCGCGTGGCTGGCTGGGACCGATCCGGTAGCGCCAGCGCAGCCACCGGATGGCCCTCTCGTCGAACGGCAGGCCGGTGCTGGTTCGCAGTCCGGCGTCGTTGAGCCGCTCGGCGATCTGCGTGTTGGTGTGATCGGGGGCCAGGTGCTTGATCAGCTCGATCACCTGTGACGGGGTGCGCTTGGCGTCGGCGGTCCTGGGCGGCCGGTGAACCGTGTGCTGCTCTGAAGCGCCCGAGCGCCAGCGGATCCCGACCTGCAGCTCGCGACTGTCGGGATGGGAGGTGAGCGTGACGTCGGCGATCATCGCCCTGAGCAGCCGCTTGCGGTCGCGGTGAGCGGTGCTGTCGGCCGCCCACAGCTTGGGCAGCTCGCGCGCGAGTGTCTCGAGCTGCTCGCGCGAGGGCTCGGGAGCGGGCTTGGTCTGCTCGGCAAGCTCGGCCTCGGCTTCGGCGAGTTCGCGCAGTCTCTGCTCCCAGCGGGTCTCGAGGCTGCGGGCGACGAGCCGGTTCTCGGGCTCGCAAGCGTGGAATGCACGCTCGGCGCGGATCGCCTCATAGCGGGCGCGCTCGACGCGCAGCTCGACAGCACGGGTCGAGCGCGTGCGGCGGTCGGCTACCTCGTCGGCGGCGGCAAGTGCCAGCTTGATCTCCTCGGGCGCGAGCGCCTCGAGCAGGCGGCGGGCGACCAGCTCGTCGACCACGTTGGCCTTGACCGACCGGCAGCCGGGCGTAGTGACATGGTCGGCGCGCGAGTGCGTGCAGTCGTAGTAGTTGCCCTCGCGGCGGTGAAGCACCGTCATCGACCGCCCACAAGAGCCGCAGCGCAAGATCCCCTGGCAAATCGTCGGGCCCTCCCGCGGCGGGCGCTGCCCGGAGCGAGTGTCATTTGACGCCAGCCGCCGCTCGTTGGCCAGATACTGCTCCCAGCTGACATAGCCGGGATGGTGGTCATCGATCACCACCGGCCACTCGGCGCGCGGCAGCTCCGTAATCGTGGTGGTGATCGTGCCGTCCGGGCGGACCGACCTTCGCGAGCGGTAGCGGCCGAACACATACGCTCCCGCGTAGCACGGGTTGGCGAGCACCGCCAGCACCCGCGGGTGGGTCAGCTCACCCCACCGCACCTCACCCGCCCACGCCCCGCCATAGAAACGCTTCGGGAACCGCCTGCCCTTGAACGCCCCGACGACTCCGTAGGCAGAGCCGGTCTGCTCGAACGCGCAGAACAGATCCCGGATCGCGGCCTGGACCTCTTCGTCGGGGTCGATGATCGTCTGGCCCTCCTCGTCGTGGACGTACCCGACCGGCAGCGGGAAGCGCAGCTCGCCGCGCTCCGCGGCCGCGCGCTTGGCGCCCTGCAAGCGCGAGGTGATCATGTGCAGCTCCGCCTCGGACATCTGCGACTTCAGCCCCAGCAGCAGCCGGTCGTTGAAGTTCTGCAGGTCATAGACCCCGTCAGTGTCAACCACGAGGGTGTCGGTCAGCGCGCAGAACTCAAGCAGCCGCTGCGTCTCGGCGTTCGACCGCGCGAGCCTCGAGATCTCCAGCCCGAAGATCGCGCCGACCTCCCCCAGGCACACCCTGGCGACCAGCTGCGCGTACCCCTGCCGGGCCTGCGTGTCCGAGAACCGGCCGGAGATCCCCAGATCGCCGTCCACGACCACGATCCGCTCCGCCCCCCAACCCAGCCTCGCGGCCTCCTCGGCCAACGCGTACTGCCGCTCGGTCGAGCGGAAGTTCTCCCTGACCTGCCTCGGCGAGGACTGACGCAAGTACACCACCGCCAGCCGCTCCAGATGCGAGCCGGTGATCTTCCCGCCCGTGCTCACCATCGACACCGCCGACCAACAGCGCGGACTCGACGATGTTCGCGAGCGCCGCGACCGCCTCGGGCAGGATGCCTGGCACCGCTCACTCCAGCGCCCGCCGCCTCAACAACTCCAAGTTGATCTGCGAGATCTCCCCAAGCAGCACCTCGTTGCGCGCCGTCACCGCCACGTGCGCCTCGCACGCCGCCACCGACGCCGCCGGCACGTAGATCGTCCGGCTCCGCCCGTCCGCATACACCGCCAGATACGAGTACGGGCCATGCAGCTCGCCGCGGCGGCACCGGCACCCCTCGCTCGAACACCGCCTGCCCTCCGACAACAGCACCCCCCGCAACGTCCGCTCCGGATCCGACAATCCAGCCGCCAACCGCCGCCGGCGCGCCACCAGCTGCCGCACACCCAACTCGCTGATCTGCGAGGAAGCCATCAGCCTGTAAGTGATTCGCTGACAGGCTCACCGATCCTCCCGCCCGCCGCCAAGCGCCGCGATCACACAGCTCAACTCGACCAGCACCTCGAACGTCAACGGCCGCTCCGCCGGCACACTCCCGCGATCGGTCGCCATCTCATCCAGCTTCACGTTCCGCCCACCGCCAGCATCACACACATACATCCGACCAGCGGCCTCACGCCGCACATACAAAACCTCGAGTCGCTCACCCCGCAGCGGATGGAACGGATGCGTGACCACCAACGAACCCAAAGACCGTTTGCACGACCTCGTGGTATGCGATGACCGTCGGAATCCCTAATGGTCGGCGCTTGGTGCGACTGCCTGCCTTGGGGATGTACACGCGCCTGACCGGCAGGGCCTTGAACGGCGCGGCCCGGCGCCCGATCCTGTCGGCCAACTGCATTTTGGCTTCCGGTGTGAGCACCACCTCGCCGTCAACGCCTGCCGTCAGACGACCGGCGTTGCGCTCGGTCACCCGCCGCACGCTCGCAAGCGTGTTAGCGCGCGACCTCATCATCAATTTCTGCAACTGGCGGACCTTGTTCAGGTCCCCCGCCTTGCTCGCCGTGAAGATCCGCTGCCGCAACCGCCGTACGTCGTCCTCGACC
>DATJYY010000224.1:0-26954 GCA_035499395.1 Solirubrobacteraceae bacterium | reverse complement strand
TGAGCGGTCGGATCGTTGAACCCGAGCTGCTCGTCGGCGGTCGTCATGCCGCGACTCGTTCATTGATGCCACTCGCGCTTGCGCTCGCGTTCGCAGTTGCGGCCAGGGTCCGGCCGAGCTCGCGCTCGTGATGGGCGGCGTCTCCGAACTGCTGCTCGCGCAGGATGATCCTTCGCAGGAAACGATGGGCTGGGTGCTCCTCGGTGAACGCGATACCGCCGAAGACCTGGATCGACCCGTGCGCGACTTCGCGTGCGGAACGCGAGACGTACGCCTTGGCCACGGACCCGGTGAGCCGCGCCCCCGGAATGCCTTCGTCGAGCGCGGCGGCGGCGTACAGCGTGGTCGACCACGAGCTCGCCTGCCTCACGTGGAGGTCGGCCATAAGGTGCCGCAGCGCCTGGTTGCTACCGATCGTCCGCCCGAACTGCCGGCGCTCGGTGGCGTACGACTGCGCTTGGCTAAAGATGTTGGCGGATGCTCCGACGGCTTCGGCGGCGGCGAGCAGGCCGCCGACGCTGATAAGCCGGTCGATGATCGTCTGCGCGAGTTGCCCACTTAGGACCGCGTCCGTGTTGGCGTCGCCGAAGGTGACCCGGCTGAGCGGCACGGCGCCGTCAAGCGCCGGCTGGTCGCCCCATTCAACGCCCGGCGAGTCGCGTCGCACGAGTGCCAGTCCGGGTTCGGCGCCGACGAGCGCGACGACCACGAGGTAATCGACAACCGCCGCGTGCTCGACGGCGGCCTTCGTGCCGGTAAGCCGGCTGTCCTTCACGGTCGCGCGCACGCCCGAGGGCGACCAGCCGCCACCGGGCTCGAGCAATCCGATCGCAAGCCGCGCGTCGCTCGTCTGGAGCGCGCGGAAGTCGTCGGGGAGCTCGGCCGCGAACGGCGCCAGCGCGTATCGAACGGCGACGCTGCCGATCAGCGGGACCACGGCAAGGTGACCGCCGACGGCGCGCGCGACGAGACACAGCTCGATCGCGCCGAGGTCGTTCCCGGCGCCGCCGAGCAGGCCGAACTCGACAAGGCTCTCCCACAACCGGGCGCGCTCGGCCTCGCCGGCCTGCCACGCGCTCTCGGCGGCGAGCCATCGCCGCTCGAGTAGCGTGTTGATCGACTCCTCGAGCCAGACCTGTTCGTCGCTCAGCTCAAGGTCCACGTTTACTCCTTCGGGAGCGCCAGGATGCGGTCGGCGATGATGTCGCGCTGGATCTGTCGGGTCCCGCCGTAGACGCTGGCCGCGCGGGAGTACAGGTACGTCTCGTACCAGAAGTCGTTCTCGGGGATGTCGTCGGGATCGCCGCCCTGTAGCGTCGGTCCGAGCACCTCGAGCACGGTGGAGGCGAGCCGCTGCTCGGCGTCGGCCATCAGCAGTTTGACGCTCGAGCTCTCCGGTCCGACCGCGCCGCCCTGGAGGAACTCGCCGGCGGTCCGGTACGCGTGATGGCGGAGAACCTCGATGCCGATCAGCGCTCGTGCGAGCGCCGCTTGCGCTTCGGGATCATCGATCAACGGGCGGCCGTCTACTTCGCGCCGCCGGGCGGCCGACACCGCCCGGTCGAACCACGTCCGCAGCTTGACCTGCCGTGGCAGCGCCGCCGTTCCTCGCTCATGCCCGAGCGTGTACATCGCGATCTTCCACCCGTCTCCGAGCTCGCCGAGCAGGTTCTCGCGCGGGACGACGACATCGTCGAGGAACAGCTCGCTGAACTCGGCGTGGCCCGTGATCTGAGTCGTCGGCCGGACCTCGACGCCCGGCGCTGACATGTCGACGATCAGCATCGAGATCCCGCGGTGGCGCGGCACGGTGTCGTCGGTGCGCGCGAGCAGCCCGCAGTACTTCGCGTACTGGCCCCATGACACCCAAGTCTTCTGCCCGTTGATCACGAAGTTGTCGCCGTCCTGGACGGCGCGCGTGCGCAGGCTCGCGAGATCCGAGCCGGCCTCGGGCTCGGAGAAGCCCTGGCACCAGATCTCCTCCGCGGACAGGATCGGGGGGATGTAGCGCCGGCGCTGCTCATCGTTGCCGAACCGGAGCAGCGAGGGGCCAAGAACTCCGAGCCCGACGATGTTGACGAACTCGGGCGCGCCCGCGGCCGCGAGCGCCTGATCGACGACGATCTGCTCGACGGGCGGACGGCCGCCGCCGCCGAACTCGGCGGGCCAGGTGCGCCCGACATAACCTGCGTCGTAACAGGCGGCCTGCCAGCGCTGGAGCAAAGCCATCCGATCGTCGAGCTCGTGTGGGAGCTCCTCGGCGCGAACCCCCTGGCCCGAGAGAAAAGCGCGGACCTCGTCGGCGAGAGCCCGCTCAGACGCGGTTTCGGTCAGCTGCATCGAACTGAGATCGTATCAGGAAACCGTGTTGTGCGAGTACGGCCGATGGCCCGATCACGCCATTGTTGCTAAACATGTGCATTGAATTTAATGCCCTGGGCATGGTAACGTGCGACTGACGTGAGTTCGACTCAGGCATCTAATGGTAGGTCCTCGCGGCCGACGCGCCGGTCGCGTAACGAGGGTGCGAGGCGAGCCGAGATTCTGAGCGCGGCGATCGAGCGGTTCGGCTCCGGCGGATACGAGAACACGAAGTGGGCCGAGATCGCCGACGACGTCGGGATCGGGCCCACCGCCCTGTATCACTACTTCGACTCCAAGCAGCACTGCCTGTACGTGATCCTCGACGAGGCTCTGGCCGAGTTGCACGAGCGGTTCGATTCGATCACCGCGAGCCATCCCGATCCACGGGACGCGCTGCGCGCGGTGTGCGCCGACTGCTTCGAGCTGTCCGAGCACGAGATTCTGCGCAACCGGGTGCTCGTCGCCGAGCAGGCGCTGCTGAGCGGCGAGGGCTCCTCGCCGCGCGAGGAGCTGGCTCGCATCGCCGGTCGCGAGAAGACGCGTGCGCTCGAGCTGGCGTGGACGCAGTTCCTTGCCGACGCGATGAGCAAGGGCGTGATCCCCGAGCGCGACCCCAGGATGCTCGCGCGCGCGATGCTCGGCCTCTACAACAGCATCTGGCACTGGTACCGCCCGGACCAGACCCTGCTCCTTCCGACGATCGCCGAGTTCTTCACGGCTCGCATGTTGGCCGTCGCGGGGGTGGCGCAGGACGGCGGCGCGCCGGCCTGAACCTAACGCTGCCGATGCAGTCCGCGCTCGCGCAGTCACGCCGGCTGGTGCTCCCGGAGCTCACCGGCCGAGCGGCCCGGTCGCATCCCGACCGTCCGGCGGTGATCTTCGGCGACGACGTCCGCACCCACGCGGAGCTGCACGACCGCGCAGCGCGGTTGGCATCCGTGCTCGCGACGGACGGCGTCGGGGCGCGGGATCGCGTGGCGCTGCTGCTCCACAACCGGATCGAGTTCGTCGAGGCGCTGCTCGCGTGTCACCACCTGGGCGCGGTCGCCGTCCCGATCAACTTCCGCCTCGCGCCCGACGAGGTCGAGTATGTGCTGTCGGACTCCGGGGCGGTGGCGTTGATCACTGACGCCGGCTCGCGGGTCGCCGGAGAGGGTGCGATTCCCATGGTGCTCGACGTCGGTCCCGATTACGACGATGCGGTCGCTGGCGCGATGCCGTGTGCGCGCGCGGAGGCGCGCGAGGACGACCCTGCGCTGATGTGTTACACGTCCGGGACGACCGGCCGCCCGAAGGGAGCGGTGCTCACACACCGCAACCTCGCTGCGAGCACGCTCAGCTGGATCCATGAGATGCGAGCCGGCGAGGACGATGTGTGGCTCTCCGGCCAGCCGCTGTTCCACATCGGCGGGATCAACGGTCTGCTCCCGTTCCTCGTGCTCGGCGCGACCGAGGTCATCACGCCGACGACCGCGTTCGACCCGGAGGCGATGCTCCGCCTGATCGAGGCCCACGGCGTGACGATGTGCATCTTCGTGCCGACGCAGTGGGCGGCGATCTGCGCGAGCGACGCTGTCGCGCGGATCGACCCGCGCCAACTCCGTGTGGCGATGTGGGGGGCGTCCTCGTCGCCGCGCCACACGCTCGAGGCGATGGAAGCCGCGTTCCCGCACGCGGCGATCGTCAGCGCCTACGGACAGACCGAGATGTCGGGCGCCACCACGTTGCTGAAGGGGCCCGACTCGACGCGCAAGATGGGCTCGGTCGGCAAGCCGATGCTCGGCGTCGAGTTGCGCGTCGTCGACGATCGGTTTTCGGATGTCGCGACCGGTGCCGTGGGCGAGATCGTCTACCGCGGCCCGAACGTGATGGCGGGCTATCACGAACAGCCCGACGCGAACCGCGAGGCGTTTGCCGGCGACTGGTTCCACAGCGGCGATCTCGCCCGCCTCGACGACGAGGGCTACCTGTGGCTCGTCGACCGCAAGAAGGACCTGATCATCAGCGGGGGCGAGAACGTGTACCCGGCCGAGGTCGAGCGCGTGCTGCTCGATCATCCGGCGGTTGCCGAGGTCGCGGTGATCGGGGTCCCGCACCCGCGGTGGGTCGAGACGCCGGTGGCGTTCGTCGTCGCTCGCGAATCGGGGGAGGCGCGCGAGGCGGGCGACCCCGGGCTCAGCAAGGATGAGTTGATCGCCCACTGCCGGCGACACCTCGCGGGGTACAAGAAGCCGTCCGCGATCGTCGTCGTGCCGGCACTGCCTCGCAACGCCGGTGGAAAGGTCCTCAAGCGTCGCCTGCGCGAGACGTACGGCGACCAGTTCACAGCAACCGTGGAGTGAGTCGATGCCATACGTGTACGCGAACGTAAAGGTGAAGTACGGCCAGTTGCCCGCCTTCTTCGAGGCGATGGTTACGATCAAACGGGTCATGGAGGAGAATGGGTGGACGCTCGTCGGGGCGTGGAGCACCGTGATCGGCGACCTCCACGAGGTGCACGACCTGTGGGAAGTCGAGGACGCGAACACGGTGCCGTCAGCGTTCGCGGCCGCGTTCGAGGACGCCGACTTCGTCGCGGCGTCGGCGTCGCTGGCGGCGATCGCCGACCGCGAGGTGCTCTCGCTGGTGACGAAGACTCCCTACAGCCCCTGAGCCGAGGACACCTGCCGGGCCGCGGCCCGTCCCTCGGCAATCGCGTGCTGCACGCGCCGCGGCACCACCGCATCGCCGACGACTTGGACGGTCGGCCCGGCCGGCACGAGTGATTGCCAATCCCGCGCGCACCGCTCGCCCACGATCACGATCGTGTCCGCCGGAAGCTCGTCGGTTGAGCCCGACATCACGTTGCAGGCTGTGACCGATGCGTCGCCGATCGACTCGATGCGCGTCAACGGGCGGATCCGGAGCGGCGCCCCCCGCAGCCGTGCGAGCAGCTGAACGTGGCCCTCGGGCGGGAGCCGCGCGCCGAACGAATCCGCAGGCGTCAGCACGGTGATGCTCGCCCAGCCCGCGGCGATCGCGGTTTCGACTGCGCTCGCGCACGGCCACCAGCCGAACCCGTCGTCGACGATGACGAGATCCGAACCCGTCGCGTGACCTCCGCGCTCCGCGATGAACGTCGACGAACCGAGCGCGCGGCCGATTCCGGGGAGGTCGGGTAGCACCTCGTCGCTCCCGACCGCCAGCACGACGTGGTCGAACCCCGCCAGTACGTCATGGTCAGCCGCCGTCCGGCCACGGACCTCGATGTTGCCCGCGCGGTCGAGCGCACGCGCGTAGTAGTGCAGCAGCGCCTGCCACCCGCGACGGTTCGGTGCGGTGGTGGCGATCGACAGGTGCCCTCCGAGCCGCTCGCGGTCGTCGAAGAGCACCACCTCGCGCTCAGCCGGCATCGACGTGGCGCATTCGAGCCCGGCCGGACCCGCGCCCACGACCGCGACGCGGCGCGACGCCGCCGCCTTGCCTCGCCGGGCGAGCAGCGGAGCCGCCGGCCGCGGACCGTGCGCCGACGGACCGAGATCCGGATTGACCGAGCACAGGAGAACGGGATCGAACGCCCGGCAGTCCTCGTTGCAGGAAACGCAAGGGCGGATCTCGTCGGCGCGGCCGGCGAGGACCTTCGCCGGGAAGTCGGGGTCCGCGATCAACGGCCGGGCCACGCCAACGAGGTCGGCTCCCGCTGCGAGCGCGGCTTCGATCGACTCGGGCCGACGGAACGCTTGCGAGACGAGCAGCGGGGCGCTGACGAGCGGGCGCAGCCGGTCGATGGTCCCGAGCAGCGGCGGCTCGGTCGTCGCCATGTCGCGGACGTAGGTGGTCCGCACCCCGACGGTAACGCTGACGTAGTCAAAGAGTGGCGAGATCGCGGGCAGCAGCTCGCACAGGCCGTCGATCGAGAAGCCGCCCTCGAGTTCGCCGTCGACGGACAACCGGACGCCGAGGACTACCTCAGGCGACGAGCGCCGGATCTCTTCCGCGATCCGACTGACGATCTGAACTCGGGCGGAAACCGAGTCCGCGCCGGGGCGGGTGTTGGTCGACGGCGACAGGAACTGGGCGAGCAGGTAGCCGTGGGCGGCGTGTAGCTCGACCACTTGAAACCCGGCCTGGGCGGCGTGCGCTGCCGAGATCCGGAAGCCCTCAACGACGCCGTCTATGTCGTCCGCCGACGCGGCTCGGGGGCGGGTCGGCTCCCGGGGCGAGCGGACCGCCGACGGCGCGATCGGTGGGTACCACATCTCGGCCCCGGTGGTCTCGCGCCCGAGGTGTACGAGTTGACAAGCGGCGACGGCGCCTTCGGAGCGGATCGCCTGCGCGCGCAGGGCGAGACCCGGGACCCCATCCTCTCGCCAGGCCTCAGTGACGAGCCGCCGGCGCCAAGCGGATTCGGGCGCGGTTACCGTGCCGCCGACCGTGATCATCGCCGCACCGCCGGCAGCGAGGCGCCGCCAGTAGTCCGCGTCCGCCGGGAGCGCCAGCCCGTCGTCGAGCATGCCCCGGCCGTGCGGGGCGCCGACGATCCGGTTGCGCAGCGTCAGCGAGCCGAGCGCGAACGGCTGGAAGGCCCGATGGGGGATCGCGGTCATTGCGCACGGCCCGATTTAGTAGGCCTGCGATTGACCGCCATCGATCGGGATCACAGCCCCGTTGATGAACGAGGCATCGTCGGAGAGGAGGAACGCCACGAGGTTGGCGACTTCTGCGGGCTGACCGAACCGTTTCATCGGATTCACGCTGACGAACTCCTGTCCGAACGCTTCCCAGCCGTCCTCGCCGGCGATCTTGATCAGCGAGCCCTTGACCATTTCGGTCATGATCGCCCCGGGGGCTACTGCGTTGACTCTGACGCCGTACTGGCCGTATTCGATCGCCGCCTGCTTGGTCATTCCCGCGACCGCATGCTTGGCGGCGACATACGCCACCAGGTTCGGCACCGCCCGGATCCCGCCGACCGAAGCGGCGTTCACGATCGCGCCGGTCCCCTGTGCCTTCAGGTACGGCAACGCGTACTTCATCCCATAGAAGACGCCCTTCTGGTTGATCGACACGACCTGGTCGTAGCCGTCGCCGGTGTAGTCCTCGACCGGGCTCTGCTGACCCTCGATCCCGGCGTTGTTGTAGAGACCGTCGATCCGCCCGAACTCACCGACGGTCTGCTCGACGTACCCGCGCACCTGATCTTCCTGTGACACGTCAGCGGTCACCGTCAGTACCTCGGCGCCGGCGACGGCACTGAGGATCTCCGTTCGCGAGCGCTCCAGCCCGGCCGCATCGACGTCGAGGAGGGCAAGCCGGGCTCCGTCTTGCGCCGCCTTCAGCGCCGTGGCGTAGCCGAGGCCCGTGGCCGCCCCGGTGACCATGACCACCTTGTCTGACAGGCGCATCTGTCAGACGTGCGCTGGGGTCGCCTGGACCGATTGCAGAACCTCATCGGGGACGTCCTGCGACGGATCGATCGAGATCGTCTTGTCGAGCAGGTACTCGTCGATCGCGTACGGGCCGTGCTCTCGGCCGACGCCGGACTCCTTATAACCCCCGAACGAGGAGTTGAAGTCGGCAGCCATCGTGTTGACCGAGAACGTGCCGGTGCGAATACGCCGGGCGACCTGGAATCCGCGGACGGCATCGCCCGTGAATACCGAGCCGGACAGACCGAACCGGCTGTCGTTGGCGATGCGGATCGCGTCCTCCTCGTCCTCGTAGGAGATCAGCGCGATTACGGGCCCGAAGATCTCCTCCTGGGCGATCGTCATGTCGTTCGTGACATTGGTGAGCAGCGTCGCCTCCACGTACCACCCCCTGTCGAGGTGCTCCGGAACCTTGCCGCCGGCGGCGACGGTCGCGCCCTCGTCGACGGCCTGCTTGATGTACCCGAGAACGCGGTCGCGGTGCGCCTCGGTCACCAGCGGGCCGACCACCGTGTCGTCCTCGTGCGGATCGCCGACCTTGAGGGTCTTGAAGGCCTCGGTCAGCTTGGAGGCGATCTCGTCGTACTGCGACTTCGGAGCCAGGATCCGGCTCATGCACACGCAGCTCTCACCCTGGCTGGTCCCAGCGCTCGAGCCGACGAGGATCGGGAGGACCGCATCAACGTCGGCGTCGTCCAGGACGATCGCCGCGGACTTGCCGCCGAGCTCGAGCACACACGGCCGGACGAGCTCGCCGCATGCGCGGCCGATCTGCTTGCCGACCTCGACCGAGCCCGTGAAGCTCACCATGTCGACATCGGGATGCGACACCAGGTGGGTTGACGCCTCGCGGTCCGCGGCGACGATGTTGATGACTCCGGGCGGGAAGCCGGCCTCGCTGACGAGATCGGCCATCGCGAACAGCGACAGCGGATCGGGATCGGGCGCCTTGACGACGACCGTGCACCCGGCCACGATCGCCGGCGCCGTTTTCTGCGCGATGCCCGGGAGCGGGAAGTTGAATGCGGTCATCGCCGCGACGACGCCGACGGGCTCGCGCACGAGCAGGCTCTTGCTCTCGTACTTCATGATCAGCCCGCCCGCGTTTCCCGCCAGCGGCGACAGGTCGGCCTCGCGGACCTCGGCGAATTTGTGCTCGCGGCCGACCTTCGCGTAGTAGTTCCAGTGAAGCGTCGGCGCGACCGAGTGGTAAACCTCGGCGGTCAGCTTAGTGTGACCGAGTTCGTCGACGATCAGGTCACGAAACTCGGGCTGGTGCTCGGCGATCAGCGCCGCGAGCCGCTCCATCATCTCGGCGCGCTCCTCGACCGGGCGTGTCGGCCAGTCGGTCTCGTAGAAGGCCTTGCGCGCGGCCTCGACGGCGCGGTCGATGTCGGTCGAGTTCGCCGCAGGCACGTAGCCGATCTTCTCCCCCGTGGCCGGCGAGATGACGTCGAAGCGCTCGCCTGAATCTGGCTCCTGCCAGCGGCCATCGATGTACAGATTCGGGAATTCGCGTGGCAGCATGAAGAGCTCTCCTCGTCTCGGCTGGGCTGGGCTGGGCCGGGCTGGTCGTCTTGTCGCGGTTGACCTGAAGTCGGTTCGTTTATCTTAGTGGGCGCAGCCTCGGAGTCAAGCCCCGCCTCACCATCGCGGTAAGGCCGGGGTTCGCCATGGGTTGCGCCCCGCCGACGATCTGGTAGGCTCTCGACCCGAATTCAGGTCAAACGGATCGAGATCGACCGTGTTCCCGGTACCGCAGGTCAACGACGACAACCGAGCATTCTGGACGGGCGGCCGCGACGGCGAGTTGCGGATCGTGCGGTGCAACGACTGCGGCTATTACATCCATCCGCCGTCGCCGCGGTGCCCGCGCTGCTTCGGCGAGAACGTCGAGCCCCACGCGGTCAGCGGACGGGGCCACGTCTACACCTACACGGTCAACGACCGCGAGTGGTCGCCCGGGCTGGAGGTCCCGTACGTGATCGCGATCGTCGAGCTCGACGAGCAGTCCGACGTGCGCCTGATGACGAACATCGTCGGTTGCCCCGTCGACGAGGTGAAGATCGACATGCCCGTCCAGGTGGAGTTCCGCGAGCAGGGCGACGTGTTCGCCCCCGTGTTCAGGCCCGTCTAGCCGATGTCCGAGGAGCTCGAGCAGCGCTGCATCATCTCCGGCATCGGCCAATCGGAGGTGGGACGTCGTGTGGAGCGCGGGGTGCTGGCGCTGACCCTCGACGCATGCCTCGATGCGATCGCCGACGCCGGGCTGAAGCCGGCGGACATCGACGGGGTGGTCTCCTGGCCAGGGGCAGTGTCGCGCGGAGAAGGCCTTGCGCCCCCAGGACCCGGCTCGTCGGGACCGGGGCCGCACGCCGTCATGGACGCGCTTCGCCTGCAAACGAACTGGCACTACGGTGGCCCGGAGACGCCAGGGATGCTCGCCTCCGTGATCCAGGGATGCATGGCCGTCGCCTCAGGCATGTGCCGTCATGTGCTCGTCTACCGCGCGCTCAACGAAGCGACGGCGTGGCGACATAGCACGGACCGGGTGGCCACCGACGAGGGCGGCGTCACGGGGATGATGCAGTGGATCCTCCCGTTCGGCGCGTTCTCCGGACCGAACTGGATGTCGCTGTACGCGCGGCGCCACATGCACGAATACGGCACGACCCGCGAGCAAATCGCCCAGATCAGCCTGAACGCCCGGCGGAACGCCGCGCTCAATCCCAAGGCGGTGCTGACCAAGCCGCTCACGCTCGACGACTACCTCTCCTCCCCCATGATCAGCGAGCCACTTTGCCTATACGACTGCGATATCGCGATCGACGGCGCGACGGCGGTGATCATCTCGGACGCCGCATACGCGCCGGACACGCCGAACCCGGCGATCCACTTCGAAGCCGTCGGAAGCGCGCTCAACGGTCGGGCCTCCTGGGACCAGTGGGAGGACATGACCACGACTGCGGCGATGAACGCGGGATCCCACCTCTGGTCGCGGACGGACATGACCCCGGCCGACGTCGACTGCGCCCAGCTGTACGACGGCTTCACCATGCTCACCCTGTACTGGCTCGAGGGACTTCAGTTCTGCGGCAAGGGTGAGAGCGGCGCGTTCGTCGAGGGCGGCGACCGGATCAGCTTGACCGGCGAGCTCCCGCTGGCGACCAGCGGCGGCCAGCTCTCGGCCGGCCGGCTGCACAGCTTCGGCCATCTCTATGAGGCGTGCCTCCAGCTACGTGGGGAGGCCGGCGAGCGCCAGGTACCCGATGCGAAGGTGGTCGCCGTCTCGGCCGGTGCCGGCCCGCTCGCCTCCTGCCTGCTGCTCAAAAACGTAGTGTGAAAGTCACAGTGAACGCGAGGAAGACATGAATCTAGCGACGCTCGTCGATCAGAAGGCGGAACAGTTCGGCGACCGGGTGCTCGCCGTCTTCGATGATGACATCGTGACCTATGCGCAGGTCGCTGAGCGCGCCGGGCGAGTCGCCGCGGGGCTGCAGGCCCTCGGAGTCGCTCACGGGGACCGGGTCGCGATCATGATGGGTAACCGCTCGGACTTCCTGTACGCGTGGTTCGGCATCCTCAAGCTCGGCGCGATCGAGGTTCCCATTCACGACGCCGCGAGGGGTCCGGGCATCTCCCACATCCTCAACACGACCGAGGCCCGCGTGGTGATCGTCGAGGACGTGTTCCTCGAGTACGTGCTGCCGTGGCTAGGTGACTCGCCGAGCGTCGAGCACGTGATTGTCGTCGGCGAGCAGACTGCCGACGCGAACGGCGGACGCCCTCTCCATGACTTCGCCGACCTACTCGCCAATCCGGGATCGGTGGAGACAGTTGAGGTCGAGCCGCACCAGCCCGCGTCGATCCTGTTCACCGGAGGGACGACCGGACCGCCCAAGGGCGTAGTGCTGCCGCACAACCACAACATCAACCTCGCGGTGAGCACCGCCGAGATCGCCGGCTACACCGAGGACGACGTCCTGCTATCGGTCTTTCCCTTGTTCCACGCGAACGCCAAGTACATGACGGTCGTCGCCGCGATGGTCGCCGGCGCGAAGTCGATCGTCAACCGCCGGTTCTCGGCGAGCCGTTTCTGGGAGCAGTGCCGCCGCGAGAAGGTCACGGCGTTCAACGGCATGGGCGAGATGCTGCGGATCCTGATGAAGCAGCCGGATGCCCCGGATGACACCGACAACGCCGTCCGTGTGGTGGTCGGGGCCGCCGCGCCCCGTGACCAGGTGCTCGAATTCGAGAACCGGTACGGCCTCGCGATCCTCGACGTGTACGGGCTTACGGAAACCGGACCGATCACATTCTGTACCTACGAACAGCGCCGCGCCGGCTCTATGGGCGTTCCGGTGCCGTGGTACGAGGTCAGCATCCTCGACGAGCACGACCTCGAGGTTCCGGTCGGCGAAACGGGTGAGATCTGCATTCGCCCCGCCCGCCCGAACGTGATGATGGCCGGGTACTGGAACAACGACACCGCCACGCTGAAGTCGATCCGCAATCTGTGGTTCCACACCGGCGACCATGGCTATCGGGACGCCGACGGCTTCTTCTTCTTTCGGGCCCGGGAGACCGACTCGATCCGCCGCCGCGGCGAGAACATCTCGGCCTGGGAGGTCGAGCGGGTGCTGGCGCTTCACGAGGAGTTGCTCGAGTCGGCGGTCTACGGAGTCCCGTCGCCGATGGGCGGCCAGGAGGTGATGGCGGCGATCGTGCTCAAACCCAGCTCGACGCTCGGACCCGAGGACGTGCTCGATTTCTGCCAGGACAAGATGCCGCACTTCGCGGTTCCCAGGTACCTGCGGTTCGTCGACGAACTACCAAAATCGCACGCGCAGCGAATCCTCAAGCAGGAGCTCAAGGCCGAGGGGATCGAGGCCGACGGCGTGTGGGATCGGGAGTCTGTCGGCTACAAGGTCAAGCGGTAGCGCGATGACACGTCCAGGGCGCCAGGTTCACCTCGTCGAGTACCCCGCGGGTGAGGTGACGCCCGATCATTTCGTCACTGTCGACGTCGACGTTCCCGATCCGGAACCGGGCCAGGTGCTCGTGCGCAACACGTTCACCTCGGTCGATCCGGGCATGCGGCTCCGACTGCGCGAGAGCGGTCCCGCCGGCTACTTCAACTCGTTCCCACTGAATGCCGCCATGGACGACATCTGGGCGGTCGGCGAGGTGGTCGAGTCCCGCGCCGAGGGATTCCTGCCCGGGGATTCGGTGTGGCACGCGAAGGGGTGGCGTGACTACGCGATCGTGACGGCCGGGGAGCCGGCGCTGGCCGGCATCGCGACGCTCGCCCGGATCGACACTGGGGTGGCCCCGGCCGAGAAGTATCTCGGTCCGCTCGGCGCGATGGGCGTGACCGCGTACGCGGGTCTGATCGATGCCGCCGAGCTCCGCGAGGAAGACGTAGTGTGGGTATCGGCAGCCGCGGGAGCGGTCGGCAGCCTCGCGGCGCAGATCGCCAAGCTGCGCGGACACCGCGTGATCGGCAGCGCCGGGTCCGAGGCCAAGGTCCGGTTCCTGCTCGACGAACTCGGTATCGACTCGGCGTTCAACTACCACGACGGCCCAGTCGTCGACCGGCTGCGCGAGGCCGCGCCCGACGGCATCGACGTCTACTTCGACAACGTGGGCGGCGATCACCTCGAGGCCGCGCTCGCCACGCTCCGGCGGTGGGGAAGAGTCGCGCTGTGCGGCGCGATCTCCGAGTACGAAACCGTCGGTCCCACTCCCGGCCCGAGCAACCTGTTCCAGGCAACGGCGAACAACCTCACGCTCCGCGGATTCCGCGGCAGCGCGTACCAGCATCGCCTGCCCGACGTCAGCCGCGAACTCGGCGGCTGGCTCGCCGACGGCAAGCTGCGCTACCGCGAGACGATCATCGACGGCTTGGAGCGAGCGCCCGAGGCGCTGATACGCGTGATGGCCGGTGACACCACCGGCAAGGCGCTCGTGCGGATCACGTAGTCGCCTTTGATGGCCCCCGCCCGGGGGCATCGACGCTCAGGCGGCCTTGCGCGCAGCGCGCGGCTTCCGCGCGCTCTTCTTGGTGGGCAGCGCCTTCGTGTCGGCGTAACCTGCGACCGCGAGACAACGCTCGACGAAGAAGTCGCGGACGTCATCGAGCGACAGGCCACCGCCGGGGCGGTACCAATGCCAGACGCTCTTGTACAGCCCGAGCAGTGCGTGCGTGAGTAGGCGGGGGTCGGCTTCCGGGATCGCGCCCTGCTCCATGCCACGGGTAAGGAACGTGGCCCAGGCGAACTCGATGTCCCGCATCCGTGCCCGCGCGAGTCGACGTGCCTCCTCCTCCCGCGGCGACTTGCGCGCCACGGCGATCAGGCCCTCCTCGGCGACGAGCACCCGGTTGCGCAGGACCTCGAGCTCGGTGAGGTCGAACAGTCCGTTGAGCACACGCACGAGTGTCGGCCCGAAGTCACTTCGATCCGCGGTCAGCCGTTCGAACCGGTCGCGCTCGGCCTCGAGCGCGTCCGCGTGAATCTCGAAGAGACAGTGGAGCTTTGATTCGAAGTAGTGATACAGCGCCGTCGAGCCGAGCCCGACGTCGGCGGCGATGTCGGCCCACTTCGTGTACTCGTAACCGCGGCGGCCGAAGTGGTCGATCGCAGTGGCCAGAATCTCCTGACGTTTGCTGCGGGCACTTGCCGGACTGCCCGTCTTCTGACTCGCCCCCATCTGCTCGTTCTTGGCCACCGTTCCTCTTTCGATTGAAGTGATCCCAACTCTACCAGCGGCCCCGGGACTGCTTGCCGGGACAGCCCGAACCGCCCATGTGGGCGGTATCTCAGCGGGATGTGGTTGCGTTCGTAGGAGTGCCTCGATACAGTTGAACTGACTTCAGCTGAGAGGATACTATGAAGGCGCTCGAAGGTCATGTCGTGATCATCACAGGAGCGAGCTCAGGGCTTGGCGCCCAGCTCGCGCGAGCGATCGGCGAGGCCGGTGGGACCCCGATTCTGGCCGCGCGTCGCGCCGACCGGCTGGCCGCACTGACCGACGAGATCCCGGGCGCCGACGCCGTGACCTGCGACGTGACCGGCGAAGCCGATCGCGAGCGGCTGATCGCCGGCGTGATCGAGCGGCACGGACGGCTCGACGGCTTGATCAACAACGCCGGCGCCGGCGCCACCGCGCCCGCCCTTCGCACCTCCGCCGAGACCTTTGCCCGCGTTCTCGACCTGAATCTGGTCGCGCCGTTCGCACTCTCATGCCTGGCGGCGCAGCGGATGCGAAACGGTGGCGGTCGCTCGATCGTCAACATCGCCTCCGTCCTCGGCCTACGATCGGTCGGGCAGATCCCCGACGCGGCGTACGTCGCCTCGAAAGCCGGCATCATCGGCCTGACTCGCGAGCTCGCCTCGCAATGGGGTCGCTACGGCATCCGCGTGAACGCGGTGGCGCCTGGGTTCTTCGCGACCGAGATGAACAGCGAGCTCGGAGACGATCCCGAGCAGTTTCCGGACTTCCTGTTGTCGCGGACACCGCTTGGACGCGGCGGCCACGCCGGCGAGCTGAACGACGCCGTGCTGTTCCTGCTCGGCGCCGGCAGCAGCTTCGTCACCGGGACCGTGCTCAGCGTCGACGGAGGAATGGCAATTGCCTAGTGGACCCATCCGCGCTCGCGCGACAAAACCCGACAACATTGACACCGGAGGATCACGATGCCGACCCTGACGTTCCAGCCCGAGGCCGACCGCTACTACGCCGAGGGGTACTGGCGCGCCGGAGACCTGTGGAGTGATTTCGCGCGTCACGCCGCCGAGAGCCCCGGCAAGCCGGCGCTGATCCTCGACGACCGTGTGTTCACGTTCGATCAGCTCCGGCGCGCCGCCGTCGGCGTATCGGTCAAGCTCGCCGAGGGTGGCGTCGAACCGGGCGATGTCGTGATCCTGCTCGGCCGTCATTCGATCGAGGCGGCGGTGGCGATGCTCGGGTGCATGCACCGCGGCGTGGTGATCGCGCCGTTGCCGCCGATGTTCAACGAGAACATGCTGTCCGCGCTGATCGCGCAGACACACGCGACCGGGCTGCTGGGGTTCGGCGGTGACAAGGAGCTGGCGAAGTGTCAGCAGGTGGCCGACCAGGTGGCGCTGTTCCTCCCGATCGAGCCCGACCTCGTCGACCGCCTCGTGCAGGAGGACCCGCAGGCCGAGCACGTCGCCCGCGGTGCCGACGAACTCGCGATGGTGCTCCACTCGTCCGGGACGACGTCGACTCCGAAGGGCATCGCCCACTCGAGCAATACGCTCCGCTACGCCACCGAAGGTATCTGCAAGCGTTGGGAGCTGACCGGCGAGGACGTCTACCTCGTGGTCTGCGAGTTTGGGTTCGTCGGGGGTCTGGTGTTCGGTTACTTCCCGCCGCTGTTCAACGGCGCCACCGGGGTGCTGGTCAACCGCTGGCGGGCCGAGGACGCCCTGCGGCTGATCGACGAGCACCAGTGCACGTACGTTCTGTCGATGCCGACTCACTCGGCGGACCTGATCAACGCGAAGGCCGAGAGCAATCTCGAGCTTCCGTCGATGCGGGTGCTCGCCGCCCCGGGACTGACGCGAGAGCGGCGCGTCGAGATGCGAGAGGCGTTCGGAGTCCCGCCGCTCGGCGACTACGGCCTGTCCGAGGTACCGGGACACGCGGCTCATGGTCTCCACGAGCCCGACGCGAAGATCGACCTGACCGAGGGGCGTCCCTACGACGGCACCGAGATCCGGATCGTCGGCGACGACGAGCGTCCGGTGCCGGCGAACACCATCGGCTCGGTTATCGTCAACGGCCCGAGCCGGTTCCTCGGCTTCTTCCACAATGACGACCTCACGCGTCAGTCGCTGACCGACTGGGGCGGATACCGCACCGGTGACCTCGGCTACCTCGACGAGGACGGCCAGTTCGTCTACGTCGGGCGTAGCAAGGACATCATCCGCCGCGGAGGCGTGACGATCGTCCCGGCCGAGGTCGAGCCCGTGATCCTGCGCCACCCGAACGTGCACGAGGTCGCGATCGTTCCGATTCCCGATGAACGGCTCGGCGAGCGTGCCTGCGCCGCGATCATCGCGGTCGACGGGAAGCCGGCGCCGACGCTCGAGGAGCTGCAGCAATTCCTCGACCGCGAGGGCGTCGCCAAGTACACCTGGCCCGAGTCGGTCGAGGTCTTCGACGATTTCCCGAGGACGCCGTCGCTGAAGGTGGTCAAGCGCGACGTCGTGACGCTGATTCTCGAGCGCGGGGCGGTCACGGCGTAGCCTGGGTCGCCACTTCAGTATGCTTAGCTGAAATGAGTTCAGGTCAGCCAGTGTCAGTGAAGAAGGAGAGCAGCGCGATGACGTTCTTCGAGCGGTACTTCGAGCTTCTCGACGGCCCGGATCCTCACAGCTCGCTCGAGCTCGTTGCCGAGGATCTGGAGTTCTCGATCCAGTGGGCCGCTGACATCACCCGCAAGAGCAGTCAGTTCCTCGGGGGGCGCGAGGAGCTGCGAGGCTTCATCGACGCTGGTGACACCGCCGGCTGGGCTCACTATGTACTGCACAGCGGCATCAGCGGGGACATCGAGTTCGCGCTCGGTGAGACACGCTGGGACTCGGGCGAGCGAATCGGCACGTTCCTGGCGGTCGCGGAACTCGACGAATCGGGGCGAATGCGCAAGTACATGGTCGCGCGCTCGCCCGTGCTGGCGTTCGGCGGTACGTGATGACCGACGTCCGTCACTTCCAGGTAATCGACTCGGGCTTGATCGGGGGCACGGAGCTCGAGCCGAGGCTGATCGGCTCGGAGTGCGAGGTCTGTGGCACGGTGACTTTCCCACGTCAGCGGTCGTGCCCGCGGTGCACCTCCGAGGATGTGCACGCGCGCGAGCTCGCGACCCGCGGCACGTTGTGGTCGTGGACGGTCCAGTGCTTCGCGCCCAAGGCGCCGCCGTATCTCCCGGGCGGCGTCGATGAGTTCGAGCCCTACGGCGTCGGTTACATCGAGTTGCCCGGCGAGGTGAGGGTCGAGGCGCGGCTGACCGAGAGCGATCCCGAGCGGCTGCGGATCGGCATGCCGATGGAGCTGACCCTGATCCCCGTGCCGGGAGCGAGCGACACGCTGACGTTCGCATTCGAGCCGGCCTCGGACGGGGACGACCTCGCCGCCGCCGAGGAGGAATCGTGAGCGGCGAGGACGTCGCGGTCGTCGGCCTCGGCATCCATAAGTTCGGTCGCCACGACGGCGTGACCGGGCTCGAGATGGGCGCGATCGCCGCGCGGCGCGCGCTCGCGAGCGCCGGCATCACCTGGCAGGACATCGACTTCGCCGCCGGCGGGTCGGACGCCGCCGGCAACGCCGATACGTCGGTGTCCATGCTCGGGCTGACCGGTGTGCCGTTCATCAACGTCAAGAACGGGTGCGCCACGGGCGGCACCGCGCTGACGACCGCCCACGCGATGCTCGTCTCGGGCGCGGCCGAGGTCGCGCTCGTTGTCGGTTTCGACAAGCACCCGCGCGGCGCGTTCAACCCGCTGCCGGAGGAGTGGGGGATCGGCTCCTGGTACGGCGAGACCGGCCTGATGCTCACCACCCAGTTCTTCGCGCTGAAGATCCAGCGCTATATGGCCGACTACGGCATCACGCCGTCGACGCTCGCGAAGGTCGCGTCGAAGGCGTTCGCGAACGGCGTGCTCAACGAGAACGCGTGGCGGCGGAGTCCGCTCAGCGAGGGGGAGATCCTCTCGTCGCGGATGGTCAACCACCCGCTGACGCAGTACATGTTCTGTTCGCCGGGCGAGGGTGCGGTCGCGCTTGTGCTCGCGCGCGGGGCGCGGATCAAGGACCTGACCCGCACGCCCGTGTACCTGCGGTCGGTCGCCTTTCGGACGCGGCGGTTCGGCTCGTTCGAGGTGTTCAGCCCGTCGATCCCGATCGAGTCGGCGCCATCGGCGACGACCGAAGCCGCGGCACTCGCGTTCGAGGAGGCCGGCATCGAGCCCGGCGACATCGACATCGCGCAGATCCAGGACACCGAGTCCGGGGCGGAGGTCATGCACCTCGCTGAGACCGGGCTGTGCGAGCACGGCCAGCAAGAGTCACTGATTCAGGGCGGGGCCACCGAGCTCGGTGGGCGGTTGCCGATCAACACCGACGGCGGCTGCCTCGCCTGCGGCGAGCCGATCGGCGCGTCCGGGTTGCGCCAGGTCCACGAGGTTGCGCTCCAGTTGCGCGGCGAGGCCGGCGGCCGGCAGGTCCCGAAGGAGTGCCGGGTCGGCTTCACCCAGGTGTACGGCGCTCCCGGTGTCAGCGCGTGCACGGTGCTCACGGTTTGAGGGTTCCTGACGTTAATGGCCGCAAACTCACCATCGAGCCCGGAGGACGAGTGCCGTGTATAAGGCAGTAGGTGTGTGGTCCTGGCCGCGCGACGAGGATCGCGCAGAGTTCGACGAGCACTACGCGAACGTTCACTTTCCGCTCGCGGAGAAGCTCCCGGGCATCCGGCGTATCACGTTGCTCGACGGCGGCGAGGACGCGCGCGAGTCAGGCGTCTTCCGTCTCGCCGAGGTGTACTGGGACGATCGGTCGGCGTTCGAACGGGCATCGGTGTCAGCCGAATGGCAGGCGATGGCGGCGGACGCGCAGCAGCTGATGGACCGCTACGGAGTCACACTCACGTCGGCCGCCGGCGAGGAGGTCGATCGGCAGTACTAACAGTTCAGGAGCGGGCGGGCGCGGCCGCTCGGACAGCGTCCGACAGTAACTTCATGCCGCCGTGTGCGGTCTGACCGCCGTCGACCGGAATCTCGAGCCCGCTCAAGTATGAGGACGCGTCGCTGAGCAAGAACTGGACGGTCGCCGCGACGTCCTCGGGCGTAGCGGCGCGGGCCAGCGGGACGCTGCCGATCAGCGCGTCGACCACGGTCTGCGGTACATCGGCCGTCATCGCGGTGGCGATCAGGCCCGGCATCACCGCGTTGACGCGGATGCCACGCGGACCGAGCTCCAGGCTCGCCGCGCGCGACAGACCCCTGATCGCCCACTTGCTGGCGGTGTAGGGAATCGCGAAGTGTCCGCTCAGAGCCGCGATCGACGCGATGTTGACGATCGAAGATCCCGGCGGCATCAGGCTCATCAGCGTCTGCATGCCGAGCATCGGCCCCGTCACGTTGATCGCCAGCGTGCGGTTCCAATCATCGAGTGACACCTCGCCGAGCCGGCTGCGCAGCGTGATGCCGGCGTTGTTGACGAGTCCGTGACAGGCGCCGTGCTCGTCTCGGAGCCACGCAGCGAACGCGTTCCACTGCATCTCGTCGGTGACGTCGAGTTTCCGCATCGCGATTCGCTCGTCCTCCGACGTCGGTGTCAGGTCCGCGCCGATCACGGTCGCACCCGCATCCGCCGCCGCGGTCGCGATTGCGGCTCCGAGCCCCTCCGCCGCTCCCGTCACGACGATCACACGGCCATGAAGGCTCATCAGCGGGCGGTGAACGCGCCGTCCACGGCGTAGAAGCTTCCGCTGACGAACGACGCCTCGTCGGACGCCAGCCAGGCAACCAGTGCCGCCACCTCGTCGGGTTCGCCGAGCCGGTCGAACGGGTTGAGCGACGCCAGATAGTCGGCGCCGGCCTGATCCAGCGACGCCGCCAGGAGCGGCGTGTTGATGACCGCCGGGCCGACGCAGTTCACGCGCACGCCCCGTTTGGCGCAGTCGATCGCCGCCGCGCGGGTGATCCCGAGGACGCCGTGCTTCGCGGCGACGTACCCCACCATCGAGTCGCGAGCGACGACGGAGAACATCGACGCCATGTTGACGATTGAGCCACCACCGTTCGCGAGCATTTGCCGAAGCTCGGCGCGCATGCTGTAGTAGACGCCGCTGAGGTTGATGTCGATCACCCTGCGCCAGTCGTCGATCGGATACTCCTCGCTGCTGATCAGCGGGCCACCGATACCGGCGATGTTGGCCGCGATGTGCAGGCCACCGAACGTCTCGACGGCGTGCGCGACAGCCCGCTCGGACGCTTCCGGATCGGTGACGTCGCCGGTGAACGGGCTCGCGTGCGGGAGGGCAGCCGCGACGCGCTCGGCCGACTCCGACTGCACGTCCATGACCACGACGCTCGCGCCGTCCGCCGCGAGCCGGCGCACGATCGCCTCGCCGATGCCCGATCCTCCACCGGTGATCAGGGCGGTCTTACCCTCGAAACGCGTGCTCACCGTGTCTGTCCTCCGAGTTCGATGACGTAGTTACCGCCCGCATCGGGTCCGCCGCGCTGTCCGGGCCGGATGACGATGACCGTGTCCGGCAGTTCGATCAGCGCGGGTCCCTCGATCGGCTCCGCCGGGACCTCGTCGTATACGGGCGTCTCGAGAAAGTCCCGGCGCTCTGACCAGTAGACCGCGCGCGAGTGCCGCGCTGGCTCGCGCCGCCTGTCCGAGGCCAGCTCGGCCTTGTCGCTCGTCGCGGTCGCGCGCACCTGGAAGGCCGTGAACTCGAGACCGCCGGTGCGGTCGCCGGAGCCGCGGCCGAACAGTAGATCGTGAACCTCCTCGAACCTCCGATCGATGCGCTGCACGGCGTCGTCGTCGATCCGCTCGGCGGGTACGGCCACCTCGACGTCGTGAATCTGCATCGAGAACCGCATCCGCACCGACCGCTCGAGCGTCACCGCGGCCGTGTCGATCCCTTGGCCGGTGAACTTGTCGAGCGCGTCGCGCTCGAGCGCGGCGAAGATCTCCTCGACGGTGGCGCCCGCGACCGGAAGCCTCAGCACGCGCCACCGCTGCACGACGTGAACGACGTCCGACGTCGCGGCGCCGTAGGCCGACAGCACGGACGCGGCGTGCGGGAGCGGGACGATCACCTTTGAGATCGCGGCCTGCGCCGCAACGGCGGGCGCGTGCACGGGACCGCCGCCGCCGAACGCGGCACACGCGAAATTCCGCGGATCCAGCCCGCGCAGCAGGCTCATGCGGCGGACGAGATCAGCCATCTTCGCGTCGACGACCGTCGAAATCCCGGCCGCCGTCTCGTGCCGAGTCATGCCAAGCTGCGACGCGAGCCGGTCGACCGCCTGCTCGGCCAGGTCACCGTCGAGCCGCATCCGGCCGCCGAGATAGTTGTCCGGGTTCACGAGGCCGAGCACCACGTCGGCGTCGGTGACCGTCGCCTCGGTTCCGCCGAATCCATAGCAAGCCGGGCCCGGGCGGGCGCCCGCGCTGCGAGGGCCGACGTTCAGCCGTCCGGCCTCGTCGATCCAAGCGATGCTGCCTCCGCCGGCGCCGATCGACTCGATGTCCAGCATCGGCAGCGCCATCGCGTACCGCTCGAAGATCGAGATGTCGCGCTGCAGGGGACGGCCGTCGTGGATCACGCTGACGTCGAACGTCGTGCCGCCCATGTCGACGGCGATGACGTCCCGAAGCCCGGTCCGCTCAGCAATGCTCGCCATCGCGATCGTGCCCGCGACCGGCCCGGAATGGACGGTGCGGACCGGCGCGTGACGGGCTTCGGCGCTCGTGATCGCGCCGCCGGCACACTGTGCGAACTGGACAGAGCCGTCGAAGCCTCGCCGCTCTGCCCCGTCCTGGATCCGGTCGACGTACTCGAGCATGAGCGGCCCGATGTAGGAGTTCATGACCGCAGTGGTGGTCCGTTCGAACTCGCCCGACCGGCTCGACAGGTCCGAGCTACACGAGATGAACAGGTCCGGCGCGACCTCCGCCGCGATCTCCCGCGCCCGTTGCTCGTGCGCCGGATTCATCGTCGACCACAGGAAGCTGATCGTGAGCGCGCGGGCGCCGGCCGCGACGAGGTCGCGCACCGCGTCGCGGACTTCGTCCTCGTCGAGTGGCACGATCACGTCGCCGTCGACGTCGACCCGCTCGGTGATCGGACGGACCATCGCCCGCGGCACGAGCGGCTCAGGCCGGCAGGTCGAGTGGACATCGAGCGCCTCGTCCGGCGACAGTCCCGCGGTCCGTCCCTGGCCTTTCATGATGAACATCGCGTCATCGTGTCCGCGCGTCGCCAGCAGTCCCATCGAGGCGCCGCGGCGCTCGACGATCGCGTTCGTGCCCGTTGTGGTCCCGTGGACGAGCAGGCCGCAGCTCTCCATCACCGACTCGAGCGTCGAACCCATCTCTGTCGCGGCGCTTTCGATCGCATCGAAGAAACCGCGGGAACGATCGTCGGGCGTAGTGGGTGACTTTCCGGTGGAGATGCGCCCGCCGTCATGCATGATCGTGCAGTCGGTGAACGTCCCGCCGATGTCGACGCCGACGGTCAGCGTCGCGGGGTTCATGCCGTCACCTGCGCGCGCGCGTCGAGCTTCACATCGAGTACCGGCGGATCGTCGGGCTTGCACAACTCGGTCGCGAGGGTGACGCCGCATCCGGGGCAGAGGAACTGGCGGACTACGAATGCCTCGTCACAGAACTCGCCAGGATCGAGGTACTGGTGAGGGCTGATCTCATGCGGCACCCGCTCGAGCTTGGAAGCGCCGTCCTTGTAGTTGTGGTCGACTGGGCCGAGCGCTTGTCCACACTGGAGGCATCCCCAATGCTCCACTCCGTCCGGCGCGGTGCCGAACGCGACCGAGCCTCCGGCCGCGCCCGAGTAGTTCTGCGGATCGAGGGGCAGCTCGTCCGGCGCCACCGGCGGTTGTGCCTGCGTCAGACGGTCGGCGCGCATCCGGTCTCGGAGCTCGTCGGTCTCGGTCGCGCGGACCGAGCCATCCTGGTCGACGACGACGCCGTAGAGCGTGCGAGCGTCGTCTGCGGTGATCGCGGCGCTGGCCACATCGCCGGCGACGCGGGCCGGATCGCGCGTGAGCGGATCGCCGAACCCTCCCCCGCCGCAGTACTGGGCGACGAACACGTCGCCCGGGTGCATCACGGTGATCTCCTTCGCGAACAGCCGGGTCAGCTCTCCCACGTCGCGTTCGAGCGTCGCCGGGTTGCCGGGCAGGACGCCGGCGGCGAGCCGCTCGCGGTGGAGTCCGTCCTTGCGAAAGCGATAGTCGCCGGGGTGAGCGGGGAGGCCGCCACCGAGACCGAGCGCGCAGTTGATCGCGTTGTCGAGGCTGACGAGCTGGACGATCATCTCGTCGGTCTTGTGGAGGACGATCGCGGTCTCGAGTGCGTTGCCGCCCCGCCACCGTCCGGGGCCGCCGCTTCCCTGGCGCTCGCGTCGGTACAGGTAGATGATCGGGAGTGCGTCCTCCCACTCCTCGGTGTTGCCCGAGGGGTTGTTCGGCCACCACCATGCCCCGCCGACATCGACGCCGTCGCGGTCGGGGAAGGCGCCGAGCGCCCCGGCCACCACGTCGCCGGGCGGCTGGACGACGAACCGCCCGTTGCGGTCGTTGCCGGCGCCGAACCAGAAGCTCGGGATCGACTGGCCTCCGGCGCCGTTGGCTCGGCGGCTGAGGTCCTCGGGGCCGGACATCAGCATCTTCGAGACCGTGAACGCGCTCAGGTACACGGCCGCCGTGTTGCCGCCGACTCCGGTGGTGGCAGCCGGATATGTCGCCACGCTCAGCGTCCCCGGGGTCGGCTCGAAGCTCACGTGATCGAGCGCTCCGGCGTTGCAAAGCAGCTGATCCCAGCCCAGGAAGCTGCCGACCGCGACGAGCACTCCCGAGCGCCATGATCCGTACGCGCTGCTGGCCGCCTTGTACTGGGGGTCGGTGCCCTCGTTGCTGACGATTAGCCTGTCGCCGCGCTTGCGGATCTGGCACGTGAAGCGGTGCGCCGAACGATCCTCGGCTCCGAGCCCGGCCATGTAGAAGCGCTCTGACCATTCGCCGTCGGGAATCCGCAGCAAGCGCTCGCCGATCGCCGCGGAACAGTCGCGGATCATCCGGCGCATCGCGCCCTTGACCGTCGCCGCGCCGTACTCGTCGAGGACCTCCGCCATCCGTTCCTGCACCGTATGGATCCCCGCCATCTGGCTGCGCATCTGGAGCGCGAGATGATCGGGAGTGCGGCTCTTACGCGTGTGCATCTCCAGCACGTCACGTTGGAGCTCGCCCGCGCGAACGAGCTTGATCGGCGGGACGAGAGCCGGCTCTTCGTACAGGTCGTTCGCCAGCGGGTTGAAGCTTCCGGGGAACGGGCCGCCGACGTCGCCGACGTGGCACTGGCTGAAGATCCAGGAGAAGATCCGCCCCTCATAGAACACCGGCGCGAACATGCCGACGTCCATGGCGTGGGTGCAGCCGATCCACGGGTCGTTGTGGAAGAAGACGTCGCCCTCGCCGATGCCCGGGTTCTGCCCACGGTTCTCCATCGTCCACTTGATCGGGAGGTCGCCGAGCGCCGCGAACCACTGGATCGACGGCCCTGCCATCAGCAGGTCGGCGGTCTCGGTGAGGAGCGCCGTGTTGAAGTCGTCCATGTACACGATCACCGGCGACCCGGAGACGCGCCGGATCGTGTCCGAGTGATCGAGGTTGATGCTCCAGAACCGGTTCCGCAGAACCTGATAGGTGACCGGGTCGATGTCGAGATCGAATTCCGAGTGCAGCTTCACTTCGGGGGGTAGGCGCAACGCCGCGGCGGGCGGCGGCACGTACGAGTAGCGCCAGCGGCCATCCCAGTCCGCACCCTGCAGGAAGTCCGGCTCGACCTCTGGACGGCGGAGGATCCCGTCCGGAGTGCTCGTCGATTGGTCCGGGTCATTGCGCATGAAAGCCTCCGTCGATCGCGCTCAAGGCCAAACTGAATTCATCTCATTACCGTACCAGCGGCACTGCTGCGGTGTCAACACGTCCGCGTGCTTCCCGCCAACCGAGACGGCATGGTGCCCGGCGTTGACACGACAGCGCGGAGCCGGTACCGTCTGTGTGAATTGACGTCAGTTTATGCACGCGAGGAGAAGAGACATGACGCGGGCAGGCCGTAATGGCTGAAGGCCTTGGTGGTCGCGTAGCGCTGGTAACGGGCGGCGGATCCGGGATCGGCGAGGCGTGCGTGAAACGGCTTGCCGAGCTCGGGGCGAGCGTGTTGATCGTCGACCGCGACCGCGAGGGCGCGGACCGCGTGCGCGGCGAGGTGGCCGATGCCGGGGCTCGAGCGGACGTGTTCGTAGCTGAGTTGACCGATCCGAGCGCCTGCGCCGCCGCGGTCGACTACACCGTGAACACTTTCGGCGGGCTTCAGATTGCGGTGAACAACGCCGGCATCAGCGGCACGGTCATGCCGTTCCACGAGTTCGACCTGGACGAGTATCGGCAGGTGATGTCAGTCAACGTCGACACCGTCTTCTACTGCCTTCGCTACGAGATCGAGCACATGCTGAGCGCCGGCGGGGGCTCGATTGTCAACATGTCGTCGATCTTCGGTGTCGCCGCGCGCGACAACTATCCCGCGTACGTCGCGTCGAAGCATGCCGTGCTTGGGCTCACGCGCTCGGCAGCGGTCGACTACGCCGATCGCGGGATCCGCGTCAATGCGGTGGGGCCCGCGGTGATCCATACCGCGCTGCTCGAGCGACATCTCGACGACGAGCTCGCCCAGCAACTGGCGGATCTGAATCCGACCCGCCGGTTAGGGAAACCCGAGGAGGTTGCGAACGTCGTGGCATTTCTGTGTTCGGATGAGGCGTCGTTCGTGACCGGTGGGTTCTACGCCGTCGACGGCGGGTTCACCGCTGGGGTCGTCACCGGTGTGGGGCAGCGGCAATGACCGGGTTGCTCGCACTTTCGCCTGACGAGGTGCTCTCGACGACGAGGGCCGTCCGAAAGCGCTTGGACTTCACCCGGCCGGTGCCGGACGACGTGATTCGGGAGTGCGTTCGGCTGGCCATGCAGGCTCCCGCCGGCTCGAACATTCCGCGGACCCGTTTCGTGGTCGTGCGCGATCCGGAGACCCGGCGCAAGCTTGCCGCTCTCTACAACGAGGTCTACACCGAGCTGTACAGCAACTCGCCGAGCTACGTGCGACGGGTGGGCCAGCCGGGCACGGGGGAATCCCTTCCCGACCGCCAGCAGCGAGTTGGTGACTCGGTCGACTACCTGGCCCATCACCTCGCTGAGGCCCCGGTCATCGTGGTGGCCTGCCTCGCCGGCATGCGCGTCGACGGCGAGCTTGCGCACATGGCCACGACCTTCCTCGGACAGAGCTGTCCGGCCGTGTGGAGCTTCATGCTCGCGGCCCGCGCCCGCGGTCTCGGTAGCTGCT
>DATJYY010000223.1:0-6044 GCA_035499395.1 Solirubrobacteraceae bacterium | reverse complement strand
CCGTCCAAGGCGCACCAACCCGCGGTTGGCACGCACCACTCTGTCATCCTGGCGCTGCTCGTTGCGTTCGGCTTGGCGTTGTTGTTGGCGTGCCTGATGATATGGACGCGACCGCCGCCGAGGCGCACGGATCAAGACAATAACCCGGGCCTCGGCGGCGGTGGGGGTGGCGGCGGGCGAATGGGCGGACCCGGGGGTCGGGCCGGCTGATGGCCCGAGTTCGAACAGCAGTTCGCGAAACACGTAGAGAGCCTGGACTGCAGCGAACACCCACCGGGCGTCGAGCGGCCGCGGATCGCGGCATAACCTGTGCATCCTGGGAAATGCGTCGGCCGAGGATTGGACGCCGAGCATCCGGGCGCGCGGTTGAGAGAGTCACTCTCTCAAGGGAAGCGCGCGCGATGGCCGATGTGCAATAGGGTGATCGCTGTCACTCGCTGTGACCGATCGGCGTCACGGGGCGCCGTCGTGACTCGCAGCGCGGGCAGGCAGATCGTCGTCAACGACGAAGTCAGTGACGGTTACTGGCAGGGCATGGCCGGCGACAGAGTGATCGGGCTACTAATCGGTGTCCTTGGCGGCCTTTTGGGTGTGCTGATCGCCGGGGCCACGAGACTGCTCGTGGGCTCGTTGTTCGACCTTGACGATGCCGATGAGACCGGAGTAGCTGCTCAAGGGCATTGCGAGATCCGTCCGAGTCGGGCACAACGCTCTACCGGCGAGCTTCGTGACGACAAGCAAACTGCCGCCGTGTGCGATCAGTCGCGGCGCCATGAGCGACACGTCCGAACCGATCAGCGATGCCGGCTGGAAGTTGCTCGACCAGGAGGCTGGTACCGGCGCTCACGGCACGAAGGGCTCGACTTCTCCCGCCCCATCGTTGGAAGTACTCGGCGACGGATCTCGTGGGCCCGAGCCCGCTGGCCTCAGCCGCCCGCGATGATGCAGGCGAAGATACCCACGCCGGGCGGTAGGCGCCGTAGAGCCGCTCATGTGCAGCGGCGCCCAGATCGAGCGTGCTGATCAGGCCGTGACGACGCGGATCTTGTTGGTGATTCCGCCGACGCCCTGGAGGCGCGCGACATCATCAAACGCTGCGTCGCTCTCGAACTGGTGTCTGACCTCACCCTTCAGCGTGACCCAGCCAGCCGTGACCTTGACGTCGATGGCGTCGTCGGGCACCTCCGCATCCGAGATCAGCGCCTGAAGTGCTGCGCCTCGAAGCTCATCGTCTGAACGTTGGTCGCCGAACCACTTGACCGTGAGCTCGTCCACGACGTACTCCACCCCCCTGACCTTCTTGGCTGCTTCGACGGCGGCGTGGCGCTGCTTGAAACTCGGGAGCGTGCCGCGCAGCGTGGCGGCTGCGGCGGCGACCGTTATCGCCACGTCCCTCGGGTTCTCGATGCGCGGCTCCCGCTCAAGAGCCGCCCGCACACGCTCCTCGAGGTGCTCGTCGGTTACTCGGTCCTTATAAGCCATATGGCGACAACCTACAGCCGCAGCGGCTGTCGCCTAGAAGTCCCGTGTCGGCGCCCCATTCGTTTGGGTTATCCGCGATCCGTCGCCGCCGGAGATGCCGATGGCTTGACCGCAACCGAGTTGCGAGAGACAGCCCCTTCGTGTCTCCCATGCGGTTGCCGCCATCAACGCCGGGTCTCGCGAACATGCGCCTCGCTTCTTGGACAGCACACTCGCCGCCCATACCTTCGGCCCATGCAACAGACTGCATCCCGCCCAGGATGCTCAACCGTGAGAGCGTTCGCCGCGCCCGGTTGGGGGCACACGTGAGCGTCGGAATCTCGCTTCTCGCCATCGCCTTCGGGGCGATCCTGAAGTTCGCCGTAACGGCGAGCCTGGGAGGCATCGACGTCGGCACCGTCGGCGTCATCCTCATGGTCGTCGGCGTGGTCGGTCTCCTGATCGGGCTGGGGACGCTCATCGCGAACGGAGGCTCCGGAGACGGGTCGGTGTGAGCAGGCGGTGCCCGACGCCGTCGCGCGCTCAGTACGGCGCGCACACATCTTCAGAAGCGGGCCGTGAAGGTGCTCGCGCAGCTGGGGTGGTGTTCGGCTACCACGTGCTCAAGCAGCTCCCGGACCCGAGGCAGGCGCTGGACAGCCTCGAGCATGTCGGCTGGCGATGGCCGGTCAGCGCGGTCGCCCTTGCACTGCTCTCGGAAGGGGCTACGTCCTGTCGTGGCGGTCTATCGTCGACGCAGGAGACCTGCTCGAGCGTGACGGCCGGGGAAGGCGGACCGGCTCGCGGGTCGCGTGAGCTCAGCTCGGAGGCGGGGTGCTTTTGCCCGGCGGCTCGCTTACGAGCATCGGCATGGGCGCCTGGATCCTCCGCCACTTCCCCGGCCCGCGTGTAGGGATCGGTCGATAACTCAGATTTACCGGTGCGCCAACTACGCGCATTGGTGGTGGCGGCGGGGATGATCATCCTCACCTTCGTGCGTACTGCGTTTGTTTTCTCCGGTGGGGCCAGTCTCGGCGCGTGTCAAGCTGGAATGCTCGAGGCCCTGCTCGAGCGACGCGTACGGCCTGACCTGCTGGTCGGGACGTCGGTCGGAGCGATCAACGCGGCATTCGTAGCATCTCGCCCGCCGTCGGTGCAGACGGCTCGCGAACTGCAGCGGATCTGGCGAGGGCTCAGGCGGGGGCAAGTGTTTCCCGCCAATCCAATAACCGCATCGCTGGGTCTCCTCGGGCTGCGAGACCACTCGGTCTCGGCTGCGTCATTACGCCGAGTCCTCGTACGCCACCTCGGCGTCGACCGGCTCGAGGACGCTGACGTGCCGCTGCATGTCGTGACCACCGACTTCATCAGCGGCGAGGAAGTGCTGCTCACCACAGGGCCCGCGTTGGACGCGATACTCGCCAGCGCCGCGATTCCCGGTGTGTTTCCTCCGATCCCCTGGGGGTCACGGGTCCTGGTGGACGGCGGGATCGTCAACAACACACCGATCTCGCACGCCGTGGCTCTCGGCGCCGACCGAGTCATCGTGCTGCCTGCGCTCGGGGCCGCGCCGCTGCGCAGCCCGCCCAGGGGCGTGCTTGCCGCCGGCGTCGCCGCGGTCTCCCGCGCGCTCACGTACCGGCTGGTGGAGGACCTCGCTCGATACCGGCACGACGCCGAGCTCGTGGTACTGCCGGCGCCCGCGGTCGGCGGGATCATGCCCACGGATTTCGGCCATGCCGAGGAGCTGGTCAGCGAGGGCCTGCGGCGCGGGCGCGAGGTGCTCGTCCGAGATCGCAGCGTCGTCCCGCTCCGGCAGGCCGCCTAACGTCGCCGACCCACCGGCGACCTGTCTCGGCGCAACGCGGAATGCCGTGGGAGCCGAGCGACAATCGGGTGAGGATCGCGCGGGCGGCCTAGTCCGCCCACGCAGTCCGTGATCTTCTAGCCCCTGTATGGAGCGTCCCGGTTAGGGGTTAGTCACCTTGATCTCGTTGGTGACGCCGTACACGCCGTAAAGGTTCGCGACGTCGTCATACGCGGCGTCGCTCTCGAACTGGTAGCTGACGTTCCCTTTGAGGGTGACCCAGCCGTCGTCGACCTTGACGTCGACGGAGTCGGACGGCACCTCGACGTCCCAGATCAGTGCCTGAAGCGCCGCCCCACGGATCTCGTCGTCCTCGCGACGATCGGAGCCGAGGAGGTTGACCTTGATCTGATCATCGACGTCGTAGACGCCCTGGATCTTGTTGGCATCCTGGGCGGCGGCACGTCGTTGCGCGAAGCTCTCGACGGTTCCTCTGAGCGTGACCATGCCGCCGTCGGCGGCTACCGCGATCTCAGCCGAGTCGTGAATCCGCGGATCGAGATCAAGGCTCTCGAGGATTTCATCCGCCAGTGGACTGTTGGTGAGCACAAATGCTCCTCTCGTGATTGGGTACGGGCTCAATCTGGATCAGTTCCGCGCGCAGCCCGAGAAGCGATCATCGAGCCGCTCATAAACGCGAGTTAGCGCTGCTGGCCGGTGGCACGGTCCGGCCCGAGCGCGCGATGTTTGACGAATGACCGAGGCGCGCGGGATTCCATTAGATGGAAGGCCCCGCCGCGCCATACGAACCGGTTCTCGGTCCGGTTCGTCGCGCGCCTTAGCTTGTGTCTCATGAGCGCCATGCCCTTAGCCGGGACAGCACAGAGCGCACGGCACGCCGACGTTCCCGGCAAGCGTGCACCAGCGCACGAGGCGAGCGCGGAGGCGCAAAAGTCAGATGCCACCGAGGCGATCTTCGGGTCCTTCGACGGGATGACTTCGACACTCGGCGTCGTGGCCGGCCTGCTGGCCACGAAGACGAGCGCCACTCACGTCGTGGCGGCGGCCATCGGCATCGCGGTGGCCGCGACCGTCGGCATGGGTGCCGGTCAGTACCTCTCCGATGGGCAGCGCAACCAGCGCAAGGCGCTGGTGATGGCGCTCGCCACGCTGGTCGGATCCGTCTTGCCAGCGCTCCCGTTCCTCTTCGGTACCACGGAGGCGTGCATACTGGCCTCGATCGGGATAACGCTGCTCGCGTCGGCCGTAATCGGTCACTACCGGGGATACCTGGTCACGTACGCAATCTTGGTCGTGGTCTCGGCGCTCACGATCGGTCTCTCGCTCGCCGTCGCCTGATGGCCGTGGAGACCCCGGCTCCCGCCCCCAGTGAGGCGGACAGCGGGACCACCGGCTTTCTCAAGCGCCATCGCCGAGCCGCCTCCACGCTGCTGGGTGCGGTTGTGCTCTTCGGGCTGGTCTACTACGTGGTCCCGCAGTTCGCCGGTCTCGCCCCAACCCTGCGCCGGCTCCGCGCGGGCAACCTCTGGTGGCTCGGGCTCGGCGTGGTGGTCGAGGCGGCTTCGATCGGGGGTGACATCGTTCTCCTGCGCGGAGTGTTCTCCAGGCCCGGATCCCGTATCGGATGGAAGGCGAGCTACCAAATCACGCTGGCGGGCACCGCGGCGACGAAGCTGTTCGCCACGGCTGGCGCCGGCGGCATCGCGCTCACGGTCTGGGCGCTGCGGGCGTCGGGGCTGAGCGAGGCGGAGGTGGCGACTCGCCTGGTGTGCTTCGAGATCCTCGAGTACGGCGTCTACATGGCAGCCTTGGCGATCTTCGGCCTCGGATTGTGGTACGGCGTGTTCGCGGGACCGGCACCGATCGGCGTCACGCTGATTCCGGCACTGTTCGGACTCGTCGTGATCCTGATTGTGCTCTCGACGCTGTTCGCCGAGGCTCCGGTCGAGCGATTCCTGACGGCTCGCGGGGATCGATCGAGCGGCCGTCGGCAGCGCTGGTGGCGTCGGGCCGCAGCGGTTCCGCGCTCGTTGCGGTTGGGGCTGACGGCAGCGATCGCAATGGTCCGTCGTCGCGACCCTTCACTGCTCGGCGCGCTCGCGGGATGGGGGTTCGACATCGCGGCGCTGTGGGCCTCGTTTCGCGCCTTCGGCCACTCGCCGCCGCCCGCGGTGCTCATCATGGGCTATTACGTGGGCACGCTCGGCAATGCCCTGCCTCTGCCGGGCGGCATCGGTGGCGTTGAGGGAGGGATGATCGGCGCGTTCCTCGCGTTCGGCGTCAACGGACCACTGGCGGTGCTCGCCGTTCTCGCCTATCGCACGATCTCGTACTGGCTACCGACTGTGCCGGGCGCGATCGCATACTTCCGACTGCGCGGCACGGTGCGCGGATGGCGCTCTCAACCCGCTGGACGCACGCAAATCCTCGCGGGGTGAGCCGCGCTCGTAGCTCCGTGGTGTTCGACCCTGCTCTCGCGGTCGCGCCAGCACTCGGTCGTTGCTGGTCGGACGATCGGGCGTCCTCCCCACTATCAACCTCATCGCCGCGACTGTCAATCCGATGGCGCGGACTGTCAATCCGATCGATGCGAAGGATCTAGACGGCGCGTAGGTTGCTCTCCGATGCTCGATTCGACCGGAGGCACCATGTACCCGACTAATCTCAGTACCCCGATATTCGGCGCGTACGGCCGGGCTGAGGCGCTCGAAACGTGGCGCGCTGCTGCGTCCCTCGTCGCGACGCGCTGGCAGAA
>DATJYY010000222.1:0-5753 GCA_035499395.1 Solirubrobacteraceae bacterium | reverse complement strand
TGGCAGCTTTTGCAGAACTCGTATGCGTCGCCTTTGCCGCCGCGCGCAGTGGTTGGGGCACCGCATCCGCGACATACCCCCTGGTAGCGGCGCTTCACCGCTTGGGCCTTCTCGCCGGTTGGGTCGTAAAGGTATGCCTTGACTGTGGCCGCCGCCCGTCCAAGCCGCCGGGCGATCTCCGCGATCGAGAGCCCCTCCTCGTCGCGGTAGTGGCGCGCAAGCGCCGCAGCCCTGCGCCGTTCACGTACACGATCACCTGCGGGCATGCCGGCGACGATAGCGGTCGCAGTCGATGACTACCGAACGAGCTGGATAGTCGCCGGTGGTACTCCGAGACGATGCTCGGCAGCGTAGTTACATCCAAGGGGGAGCATCGTCGCTTTCCGCGAATCCGGAAGTCGCGTCGCGTCCCGATTCGCGATTTAGCGCTTCCGACTGTCTTCCCAAGCATCAGCGAGGGTTAGCCGAATCCCAACAAGCACCCGCCAGGTCGTACTTCTGCTCGCCCAGGAAGGCGGGCGTCTCGTCAAGTCGCTCGACGTCGCTGTCGAAGACCGTCCGTTCGGGAAGCGCGGCGCCGCGACCCCGCGGTCGTGTGTCAGAAGCCATCGGTTGTGCGGAGCGGACAATTCGGCGATGGCCGGCGATCACGGCCACGCACGCGACCTGGCCACCGCAACCGTGGGGCGAAGCGCCAGCCCGCCTCGACCGTCTCAGGCGAGCAGAGTGATCGTCAGCTGCCGGCCGGTGCTAGCAGCCGCCAGGTACGTCTAACGACTCCAGCGACCCAGACCTCGCGACGAGGAGGGCTCCTGCCGCAACTGCCGGGCGGTGCGCTTGGTCGCCGAAAACGGCGCGTATTGGTCTAGGCGTGGCCACCCCCGAGCCGCCATGTGTGCAGATCGCCTGCCCATTCCTCGGTCCGGGTCGGATCGAGGGGCGAGGAGATCAGGCGCCGGTAGGCGCCGGAGTGGAAGATCAGCGGTTCCCCGGCCCTGTGCTCGAAGTCGAGCACCTCTCCGATGAACAGCGTGTGATCGCCGGCCGGGTGTGCGTCGGCGACAGACGCGACGACGTGGGTGATTGCGCCTTGGACGAGCGGAACTCCTCTCGACTCGACCAGCCGGATCTGTCCGTCTTGCTGTCGCCCGGCGAAGTGGCGGCTGACGGCCTCCTGCTCGCGGGACAGGACACTCACGCCGTAGCGTCCAGCGCGGAGCAGGATGTCGTGCATCCGCGCGCCCGAGGCGATCGAGACCACGACGAGCGCGGGCTCCAACGACACGGACATGAAGCCGTTGGCGGTCATCCCGTGAACCAGATCGTCCAGCCGCGTGGAAACGATCGTCACCCCGGTGGCGAAGGTGCCCAGAGCGTCCCGGAAGCGACGCTGGTCGGTCGGGGTCCCACAGGACCCCGACACTGCCGATCGGTTCATCGTGACCGCGCCCATCGTCCTAGGCGAACGGATGGCCGGGCAACCCCATCAGGTTGCGGCCGAAGCTCGTCAGCGCGTCGCCCCGGCTGAGCACCATGTGCATCGACGCGGCGTTGGCGTCACGCCACAGCTGCTGCATCGCCGAGGTCTCGAACAGGGACATCGCCCCGGAATCGAGGAACAGCTGGTTGGTGAGCTCAGCGCAGGTGCGGGCGATGAAGGCACGTTGGGCGAACATCCGCGCCCGCACGTCGTCGGGCAGCGCCCCGCGGCCGGCCTCGGCTGCGTTCCACATGTCGCGGCAGTACTGCAGCATCAGCGCGTGCGCGGCATCCCACTTGGCGATCGCGTCGGCCAGCGTGAGCTGGGAGTACGGTGCCTCCTGGGCGTTGGTGTGCTCGTAGGGGCGCACCCGGACCTTCGTCCAGTGGGTGAATTCCTCGATCGCGCGCTGGGCGACGCCGAGCGCAGTGTAGGTCAGGTGAATCGCCGCCATCCCCATGAACGGCAGCTTGAACAGCATTCCTTCCTCGACGACCTCGCCCTGTGGGATGTTGTCGTGGGCGAACTTGGCGAGCTCGAAGATCCGGTGCTGGGGCACGAAGGCGCGGTCGAGCGTTACCTCGTTGCTCGCCGTTCCGCGCAAACCGACCGTCCGCCAGGTGTCCTCGATGCTCAGCTCCTCGGCGGGAATGAAGGCCACGACCGGCCGCGGCGGGTCCGCGTTCGGCGGCACGAACGCGAGGCCGGCCCACGACGCCCACTCGATGCCACTGACGAACCTCCAGCGGCCGGTGAGCCGGTAGCCGCCGTCGACGATCTCAGCCTGGCCCCCAGGGACGAGCGAGTCGACGATCAGGCCCGGCTCGGAGTCGCGCACCTCCTGCTGGAGCTCCTCCTGGGCGAATGAGAGATACCACTGATGGCCAGCGGTGAGCCCGTAGATCCACCCAAGGGCGGCCGAGCCACGGGCGAGCTCTCGTCCCACCTCGACGAGGACGAGGGGATGGGCCTCGAGCCCCCCCATCCGGCGCGACGTGGCGAGCCGCAGCAGCCCGGAGTCGAACAGCGCCTGGATGACGCCGTCGGGGAGACGCCGATCGGCCTCGGTGGCGGCGGTGTGCTCCCAGGCGAACTCGCCCAGCTCCCGCGCGCGGGCGATCAGCTCCGCGGCGCTCAGGTCCTCGATGGGGACGTCGGTGGGTCGGTCAGCAACGGTCATGGAACTCATCTCCCTCTCTGGTCAGGAACCCTCGGCGAAGGTCGGGGGCGGCGTCGCTCCCCAGGCACTGAAGGCGGTCGGCAGCTCGGACCAAACCTTGGTCTCGCCCTTCCCGACGCGCGGCATCTCGGCCGAGAATTCCAGGCGATTGCCGCCGGGCGTCCAGAAGAACAGGTAGACGTTGCCGCCGACGCTATGGCGCCCCGGGCCTGTCTCCACCTTGACGCCGGCCGCGGCGAGACGATCGGCCGCCTGCTTGAGGTGGTCGAAGGACTCCAGGCGCAGGGCGTAGTGGTGGAGCGTTTGCTGCGGCGGTCCCTTGAACATCGCGATGTCGTGGTGCTGGCTGCCGGCCCGCGTCCACGCGGCGGCGAGCACGTCGGGCTTCGGCCGCATCTCGTCCGAGACCGAGAACCCGAGGGCGGAGGTGAGGAACTCGACGGTGGCGTCGGGGTCGGACACCTTCAGCGTGATGTGGTCGAAGTCGGTCGGCGCGATACCGGCGCGGGACGTTGCTTGCCCCGGGTTGAGGTACGCGGGCCCGGGATCGGTCAGGACGAGCTCGATCGTGAGCCCCCCGGGAGCCGAGCAGCGCAGCGCGTGCGCCACGCCGGAGCGCGGATCGCTGAGTCGCTCGGCCTCCACGCCACGGTCCGACAGTCGCCGGGTGTAGCGGTCGAAGTCGTCGGCCGACTCGACCTCGAGCGCGACGACCCGGACGCCGGTCCCGCCACCGCGGAGGACGAGGTCGCACCGACCGTCGACTCCGCAGCCGAGGTTGACGTGGTTGTTCTCCCGGCCGAGCTCCACCATTCCAACGACGTCGGTGTGAAATCCGACCGCGCCCTCGAGGTCGTCGACCGCCAGCTCCGCGTACGCCACCTGTGTGATGCACATCTTCTCTCTCCTTCTCGATGCCCTAGACGCCACTCAGAAAGCGCAGGTGCGCCTGGTGGAACTCGTCGGGCTTTTCCCATTGCGGCCAGTGGCCGGCTCCCTCGATGACCTTCACGCGGGCGTCCGGGATCCACTCCCGAAGCAGCTCCGCCTCCTCGACCGTTCCGGTCGGGTCGTGGTCGGTCCACAGCAGGAGCGTCGGGGCGCCGATCCGGCCGCACCACTCGGGCGACCACACGTAAGGCTCTCGGTACTCCCAGTTCTGGACGGCGACGATGTTGGTCATCGCGGTCAGGAAGCCGGGCTGGGTGTAGATCGCCAGGCGCAGCGCGACGAGCTCGTCGGTCACCATCGTCGTGTCATGGAACAGCCACTCGACGCGGGCACGAACCGTTTCGGGCGAGGCCTCGCGGACCGCCTTGAGACTCGAGTCCCGCACCGCCGCCATCACCTCCGGCTTGTTGGTGACGTTGCCGGGGGTGTTGAGGACGAGTCGGCCGACGCGGGCGGCGTGATGTGCGGCGGTCCACGCGGCAACCCAGCCACCGATCGACTCACCCGACAGGTGGGCCTGCTCGATCCCGAGGGCGTCGAGCACCGCGACGAGGTGATCGCTCAGCACGTCGATCGTGTATGGGCGGTCCGGCTTGTCGGTGTACCCGTGACCGACCATGTCGTAGAGGACGACCCGGTAGTGCGCCGACAGCGCTCGGACGTTGCGTGCATACGCCTCCAGGTGCCCGCCGGTCCCGTGGATCATCACCAGTGCCGGACCGCTCCCGGCCTCGAGCACGCGAGTGCGGATCCCGCTGGCGTCGACGAAGTGCTGGCGCAGACCGACGCCCAGCAGGTCGGCCCAGATGCTGACGTAGGTCCCGGTCGCGGCCGGACGGGTCTCGGTGACGGTCATCGGTCGCGCTCCTCTCCGGGCAGGATCGGCGACTCGCCGAAGCGGGTCAGGTGGGCTTCGGCCGCGTCCCGCGCGCCGTCGGCGTCGCCGTTCAAGATCGCGGTCGCGATCGTCTCGTGCTCGTCGTGGGAGCGGCGCAGGTCGTCCTCGGTGCGGCGTTGGAGGTAGAAGTCGCTGAGATCCCACGCCTGGCGCGCGAGTTGGGTGAGTCGCTGATTGCCGCCGGCGGCGAGCAGCGTGGCATGGAAGCGCTTGTTGGCCGCCTCGAACGCGTGCTGATCACGGGCCTGCGCGGCGGCTCGGCTCTGATCCAGGGCTTCGCACAGCGCTCGCCGCTGGACGTCGGTCGCGTTGGCGGCGGCGAGTCGCGCCGCCGCGCCGTCCAGGACGCCCGCGGTGAAGAAGTGCTCGCGCACCGCGCGACGCTCGGGGACGATCACCCGACAGCCGACCTGGGCGATGATCTCGATGAAGCCTGCGAGCTCCAGCCGGCTCATCGCGTCCATCACCGGGCGGCGGCTGACGCCGAATTCCTCGGCGATCTCCACCGTGTTGAGGGTCTCCCCGTAGCCCCGCCAGCCGGCGATCAGCCGGGTCTTGAGCGTCTCGAAGACGAGGTCAGCCTTGGTGCCGACCGCCGGGACCCCCGCGAGTTCGAGCGGGCCGTCGAGCGTGAACGTGACCGTCGCGGGCGACCCCGCCTCGGGGGCCATCAGTGCGCCTCCCCCGGTCCCGGCGGCGGCGGTGCCACCGGCCAGCGGCGGAAGACGCCGTACCAGAGGATCGAGCCGGCGGCGACGAAGTTCAGCGCACAGACGGTCATCCAAAGGTAGACCGGATTGGTCGGCGGCCACGTGGTGCCGGCGTTGCCCAGGACCTTGAGCGCGATGAACAGGACGGCGGCCAAGACCGCGATCGTCGCCAGCAGGGCACCGTCACGTGCGGGAGCGGACGTGAGGAGTCGCGCCGGCCAGGCCTCGAGGATCAGGGCCGCGACGAGCGAGGCGGCGATCACCGTGCCGCACGCGGCCGCGATCTCCGGCACGGTCAGGCCGATTGGGCCGGACAGCAGCCGGAACGTCGCCCATCCGAGCGCGATCGTGGCGAGGTTGCCTGCCGCCAGGCGGGCGGGGACCGAGCCGATCCGACTGACCACGCGGCCCTTGAGCGGGATGAACAGGAGCACCGACCAGACGGCGACGCACAGCGTCCATCCGAGCAGGTTGAAGGCGCTCACCGGACCGCCCGGATTGCTCAGTCCGAGGGCCTGCTGGACGGGCGGCGGC
>DATJYY010000221.1:0-45222 GCA_035499395.1 Solirubrobacteraceae bacterium | reverse complement strand
GTAGCCCATGATCATCCACAGCAGGTAGCTGATGTTGCCCGCGGCGAGCGGGTCGAGGTTGATACCGCGGAAGATCGCCGGTAGCGCGATGATCACGATCGAGCCGTCGAGTGCCGACATGAACACGGCCATCGTCGTGTTCGACAGCGCCACCCACTTGTAGCCGTCGTCCGTTGCAGCGGCCGGCATCAGATGGACTGGGCCAGCCGCTCGAGCAGCGGCGCCGCGGCCGTAAGCTGCTCGAGCTCAGCGCTCGTGAAGCCGGAGGACAGAGCCTGCGCCAGCCGCTCGGTTCTCGCGTTGCGACGATCGTGCAGCACGGCGAGGCCGGCGTCCGTGATCGACAGGATGACCCGTCGACCGTCCTCGGGGTCGGGGGCCCGCGTCACCATCCCGCGCGTCTCGAGCGCCGCTAGCGTCGCGCCCATCGACTGCGGGCTGATCTGCTCGAGACGAGCGAGCGCGGCCGCCGTGGCCGGCCCGCCCCGGTCGAGGCGTGCGAGCGCCGACGATTCCGACAACGTGAGCTCGTCGCCGGTCGGGACCTGACGGAGTCGGCGCAGGAGCAGGCCAATGCTCAGGCGTAGCGCGGTGGCTACCTGGGCGGTGTCGAGAACCTCGGGAATTTCATCAGTCTAGCCTGATAAGCCTGAGCTTGCAATCTTCGCTGGTAGAGAATTCGTCTGTCAGGCCACTGTGGAAACCGACCCAGCAGGAAGGGCTGTGGTTCCACGGAGGCAACCTGCACCAGTCGCGCCACTACTCGCTGTATCTCGCGCTCCAGCTGAAGGCTCGGGCCGAGGGGATCGACACCCCGGTGTATGGATTACAGGAGGTCCATCACACCCGGTAGCGGCCGACGAGCGCGTCGGCCGCGCCGAGCTCGGCGACGCTCAGCGAGCGCGGGCTGAGTGCGGCGTACTGCGCGAGGATCGCCGAGCGCACGTCCTCGACGCCGATGCCGGGCACCTCGGCCGCCACCGAGCCGAACGTCGCCGGATCCCATTCCAGCCCGAGCTCGGAGTAGACGTCCTCCAGCACGCCGCGCATCGAACCGGCGGGCGCGACGACGACGACGGTCGACAGGAGCCAGGCGCCGCGGACGATGCGCTGGGCGGCGCCGATCAGCTTCGTCTCGCCGCGCGCGTTGACGCTGAACTGGCCGGGGCAGTACTCACCCGGAACCTCACCGACACGGGCATCGACGCCAAGCGTGCGGAGCGCGCACGCCTGCCGCTCGGCCTCGTCGGAGAACCGGGCCTGGATCTGGGCCATGGAGTCGGACGCCGGCCTGATCTCGTCAAAGACGAGACAGCCCTCGTCGTACGCCGCCGCGCGGCCGCCGGCGCCGCGCACCACCGGCGTGTAGCCGCGTCCGCGAGCCGCCTCCACCGCGCCCGGGAATCCGGGCAGGAAGCTGTCCCGTCGCCCGAACGCGACGGTCGGCCGCGGTCGATAGGACCGGAGCACCGGGCCGATACGACCCTCAGCGGTAAGGACGAGCAGCGCATGGGGCAGGGCGACATCCAAAGCGGGGTCACCACCGGCGGACCCCTCCAGCAGATCCACGCGCTCAGATCTCCGCGACCCGCGCGACCGTCGCGGCGTCGACCTCGAGCGCGGCCACGTTTTCGGCGATCTGCGCGGGGGACGTGGCACCGAACAGCGCGGTGGCGACGGCGGGATTTGAGAGCGCGAACGCGATCGCCATCGCAGCCGGGCTGACGCCAGCCTCGGCGGAGAGCGCTCGTAACCTGGCCCCGCGCTCGCGAGCGGCAGCGAGCCGCGGATCGTCGATCTCGCCGGCGGCGCGCCCGGTCTGACCGGCGTCGTACTTGCCGGTGAGCACGCCGCCCGCCATCACGAACGACGCGACGACGCCAGCGCCTGACGCCTCGAGCGCCGCGGTCATCTCGTCGCTCTCGAGCCAGTCCCGGCGGACGAGGCTGTACGGGAGCTGCGCGGCGCACGGAGCGGGGAGGCCCTGGTCGGCCGCCGCCCGCACGGCTTCAGCGAACGGAACCGCCTCCCAGTTGACGATCCCCCAGGCACGGGCTTTCCCGGACGCGACCAGCTCGGTCACCGCGGCGACCATCTCGCCAATCGGCAGCTCGTCTGGGGGCGGGTTCGCGTAGATCAGGTCGACGTGGTCGAATCCCATCCGGGTGAGCGATCCCTCGAGCTCGGCGGCAGCGTTCTGCTCGGGCCAGAACTCCCACCACAGCTTGTTGGAGACAACCGTGTCGGCGCGGTTCCAGCCGGCCGCGCGGAACAGTTCCCCGAACAACACCTCTGAGTAGCCGGTCGGGATCGGCGCGGTACCGGTCTCGTCGTTGTAGCGGGCGTCGTCGAGGAAGTTCAACCCGGTCTCGCGGGCGGCATCCATCACCGCGAGCGCGTCCTCGCGAGAGATCCGCTCGAACGTCCGCCAGGAGCCGAGCGAGAGCCGCGACACCTCGATGCCGGATGAGCCGAGCGGCCTTCTCTCCATGACCGGCAACTTATTACGCGCGTACGGCGACCGGCTGCGCCCGGCGCTCGTCCCACAGCGCCCGGAGCACCGACGGGCACAGCTTGCACTTGGGAACGACCCTGGGGGCGCCGGCGTGGGCGGCCAGCGCGTCATCGGCGCTCACGAGCACTACGACGGCCGGATTGCCGCGAGCGCTCATCCGCCGCGCCGCCTCCATCCCGCCGATTCCGGGCATACAGACGTCCATCAGGACGAGGTCGGGCCGCAGGCGCTCCGCCTCGTCGACTCCCTCCTCGCCCGAGCACGCGGCGCCGACGCACTCAAAGCCCGAGGTCGCGTCGACCAGCTCGCGAGCGACGTCCTGGAAGTACGTCCCGTCGTCGACGATCAGGACGCGAACCGGGGCGGTGGCCGTGGACGGCATGAGAAGCCGTTCATGCTTTCTGGGAGGACGGTGTGTGTCCACAGTGCGCACATGTGTACGCAGGGGGGCGCACACTCACGCGACGCTGGTGGAAGCCGCTACGGCGCGAGCCGCTCGATCCGCCAGCCGCCGGCCGCGTCCGGCGTGTACCCCAGACGATCGTGCAGCCGGTTGTCCCGGTGCTGCCAGAACTCGAATCTCCCGGGGGTGAGGCGGAAGCCACCCCAGTGCTCGGGCAACGGCACCTCGGCGCCGGCATAGCGGTCGTCGAGCTCGGCGACCCGCCGCTCGAGGAACTCGCGGCTCTCGACGGGCCGGCTCTGCGGGGACGAGGCCGCGCTCAGCTGGCTGCCGCGGGCGCGGCTGTGGGCATAGGCCACGGATTGCTCGCGCGTGGTGCGCGCGACGGACCCCTCGATCCTGACCTGCCGGCCGAACGGCTCCCAGTGGAACAGCAACGCCGCGCGCGGATTCTCCGTCAGCTCGCCGCCCTTCCGGCTTTCGTAGTTCGTGAAGAACACGAACCCGTCCTGGTCCGCCTGCTTGACGAGCACCATCCGCACCGACGGCGCCCCTTCGGCCGATGCCGTGGCCAGGGCGGCCGCCTCGGGCTGGCTGACGCCGGCGTTTCTGGCTTCCTCGAACCAGGCGGTGAACTGACGGACGGGGTCGGGATCGACATCCTCTTCGCGGAGCGGCTTTGAGGGGTCCGTCACGTCGGCGGAGGCTAACGAACGTGCGCTGAATTCACCGTCGCTGCGACGCGGGTCCCATCCGGGCTCGCGCTCCGGCGGCCCCCGAGCGCGCTCGGTCAGCGAGTACGTGATCCCGACCGAGACGCCGGGCAGGGGCCGCAGGACTCGCCGATGGGTCCACTAGTCTCCGGCTGTGCCCGAGTCGCCGAAGATCGTCCGCCTGGATCAGCTCGAAGCAGTCCCGGGCCCCGGGAGCCTGACCTGGCACCCGGTCCGGCTGACCCTCGGGGTGCGCGCGTTCGGATGCAACGCGTACACCGCCGGCGAGGCGGGCCAGGACGTGGTCGAGCCGCACACCGAGGACCCCGACCTGGCCCACCAGGAGCTGTATTTCGTCGCGGCCGGGCGGGCGACGTTCACGATCGACGGCGACTCCCACGACGCGCCGGCCGGCACGTACGTGTTCATCCCTGATCCGGCGTCCCACCGGCACGCGGTGGCGGCGGAGGCGGGTACCACCGTGTTGAGCTTCGGCGGCCCGCCGACGTTCGAGCCATCGGCGTGGGAGTGGGCGTTTCGCTCCGGCCCGCTGATCCACAGCGATCCGGCACGTGCTCGCGAGATCCTTGTCGAGGGGCTCGAAGCGCATCCGGAATCGCCGTCGCTGCACTACAACCTCGCCTGCCTGGAGGCAGTCGAGGGGTGGCGGGAGCGCGCGCTCGCCGAGTTGAGGACGGCGATGGCGGTCAAGCCCGAGGTGGCCGACTGGGCTCGCGACGACGAGGATCTCGCGAGCCTGCGCGACGACCCCGAGTTCCGGGCGCTGATCGACGGCTGAGCCTCCGCGACCTACACGGCGACCTTCCCGTGATCGAGCTTCATCGCACTGGCTAAGGACCAGATCGATCCTGCATCCGCCCTCCGCGGTTCGGATGATGCTGTGCCGGCCGCGTCGCTAGGCTGCCGGTCGTGTTGACCGGGGCTTCTTCGACTCTGCAGCCTGGGGAGTCCGCCGAAAACGGTCGGGCGGCTCGCCGAGCCGTGCCGCGGTCGGCACACGGCGAGTGGGCGCCGGCGCCGGATCGCCCTGACCCCGTGGCCGTGCTCCAGGCTCAGGCGGCCAGCCGCGTGCAGGAGCTGATCCCGATTCGCTACGGGCGGATGCTCGTCTCGCCGTTCACGTTCTACCGCGGCGCCGCTGCCGTGATGGCCGCCGACCTGGCGAGGACGCCCAACTCGGGCATCGTCGTGCAGGCGTGCGGCGACGCTCACATCTCGAACTTCGGCGGCTTCGCCGCTCCGGACCGCAGGCTGATCTTCGGCCCGAACGACTTCGACGAGACGCTGCCCGGTCCGTGGGAGTGGGATGTCAAGCGGATGGCGGCGAGCGTCGAGATCGCGGGCCGCGACGTCGGGCTGCGGGCAGACCGACGGGCGCAAATCGTGGCCGCGTGCGTGCGCGAGTACCGGGAGGCGATGCGCGGGTTCGCACGGGTCAGCCACCTCGACGTGTGGTACGAGCGGATCAACGCGAGCGAGCTCGTGGGCCGCTTCGGCGGCCGACTCGCCCCCAAGGGCCGGATCGAGTTCGCGAGGCCGTTTGCCAGGGCACGGAAAAAGACGAGCCTGCGGGCCGTGCGCAAGCTCACCGAGAGGGTCGACGGCAAGCCCCGCTTTCGCAGCGTCCCGCCACTGCTGGTCCGGTTCGCCGATCTGCACGATCCGGCCGATCCCCGCGACGAGTCCGACTACGTCCGCGATCTGCTCGAGCAGTACGTGGCAAGCCTCGACGACGACAAGCGCTATCTGTTCGGCACCTACGAGTACGTCGACCTCGCCCGCAAGGTCGTCGGCGTCGGGAGCGTCGGCACGCGTGCCTGGGTGCTGCTGTTCGCCGGTCGCCAGGGCCAGGACTCGCTCGTCCTGCAAATGAAGGAGGCGCAGGCGTCGGTGCTCGAGCCGTACCTGGGCTCGAGCGAGTTCGAGCACCACGGCGAGCGGGTCGTCCGCGGGCAGCGAATGGACCAGGCCGTCACGGACGTGTTCCTCGGCTGGCAGCGGAGCCAGGGTCTCGACGGCAAGGAACACGACTTCTACATCCGCCAGCTATGGGACTGGAAGGCCTCGATCGACCTATCGACGATGCGGTACTGGGGCCTGCATGCCTATAGCCGCGCGTGCGGCTGGTCGCTGGCGCGGGCGCATGCTCGCTCGGGAGACCGGTGCGCGATCGCCGCCTATCTCGGCGGTGGGGCGAACTTCGACAACGCGATCGCGCGTTTCTCCGCGGCCTACGCCGACCAGAACGAGCGCGATTACGAGCGTCTCCTCGAGGCCGTCGCGGCAGGCGAGGTTCCCGCCCGCCCCCTCGTGTAGTGGCGCTAACTCGCCAGGACCAGCCCGACGATGCCCTTGATGATCAGCAGGACGCCGACGGCGGCGAAGCCGCGCTCGGCGTACACCCTGCCGTGAATGCCGGCCCACGCCTTCGTCCGATCGATCGCGGCCGGCGTCGCGGTCGGGGCGAGGGCGAACGCGATCATCGGTACCTCTAGCAGCACCAGCATCACGAGGTTGAACGCGATCACGATGATCACGGTCACGGCTGTCGAGTAGTTGAGCTTGGTCAGCCTGTCGAGCCCCGCGAGATACGACGCGCCGGGTAGGGTGAGCAGCGCCCCGATCACGAACGTAGTGCGCGGCGACCCGTGGCGGAGCTCTCGCTGCCAGCGCGGTGGCGGCTTGCCCTCCTTCTTCCTCGCCCGACGCTCCCGGTAACGCTGATCGCGGCCGCTTGCGAGAACCGCGGCGATGATCAGCGTCAGCCCGCCGAGGACGATGTCGGCCAGCGGGCTGAGCGTGTGCTTGGTCGTGCTGACGACCCCGGAATTCTTCAACGAGAACACGATGAGCAGTCCGAGCGTGATGCTCGTCAGCATCGCCCCGAGCCAGTAGCCGAGCATCAGCCCCTTCGGGTTGGGGAGGAGCAGCATCAGCGTCGTGACGGCGATCAGCGTCGGGTTGAACGCCGAGGTGAATGAGAGGAGGACGACTTCGCCCATGCGATCCGGCACTCTTTCAGGTGCGCGCCCGAACGGTGGCTCAGGGCGGAGCCGGGAGCCCGATCAGCTGGACCACCGAGAACGCGAGCAGTACGACGCCGATCCCGACGAGGCCGTAGCGAGCCTGGCGCAGCTTCACGTGGCTCGTGATTCCGATCAGGAACAGAACGGTGGCGAGGAACACCGTGTCGCGCACGTACTTGTCCGCGGTCCGCCCGCGTCCGAGCCCTTTGTGAACTCCTCGTCTGCCTGCGTGTCGAGCTTGTTCGCCTTGGTCTGCTGTGCGATCACGTACTGAGGCATGTAGGCGGGACCTGGCGGGGCGTGCGGATTGTGCGCCGGATCCGTTGCGAGCCACGCGTCGAACGCCGGCCGGTACCCCGGGCGAAGCCGGTTCCGGGCCAGCTGCTCGGCTCGCTTGTTGCCGGCGACGAACGCGGCGAACCAGGCGTTGAACGACACGGAGTCGAGAGTCTTCGTCTGGAGCGCCTCGAGGTCCGCCCGGCTCGCCTTGGTTCGCAGCGCCGAGGCCCTCGCGAGGGACAGCGAGGACTCCGTGCTCCATTTGGCCGCCGCGAACCCCGAGTAGGCGGCGAGCAGCGCCACCACCGACAGCACCACCGCCTCGACGATCGACAGCCATCGCTCCTGTCGTGCGGCCTTTTCGTGCTCGCCGTGCTCGGCGTGCTTTCTTGTGCTCGGCGATCTCCTTGCCTATCTCCGCCGCCGACAAGCCCTCGGGCACTCTCGATCTCCGGTCTCGATCTTCGTGGTCGCGCCACCGGGAAGGATCGGGATGCCGTTCGAACCGGCATCACCCGATCCGGGTGAGTGGCGTTTTGACCGATTCACATCGAGGAGCATGCGCTGCTCGCGGCGATCGGCGATCGGCGATCGGCGACCGGCGACCGCTACCGCGCGTACGCGTGCGCCCACAAGCGCCTGATCCCGCTCGTGTGGTGAGATTTCGGGAATGCGGGGGTTCCGGCTCGAGCCACTCCAAGCGCGCCACCTCGACGACGTGCGCGCCCTGGTTGCCGACCCCGAGGTTCTGCGCTACACGCGCATCCCCGAGCCGCCGCCCGATGATTTCGCCGAGTCGTGGATCGCGTCGTACGAGGCGGCGCGCGAGGACGGCACGCGCGACGGTTTCGCCGCGGTCACCGGCGACGGCGAGTTCGTCGGCATCGGGCTCGCGCCGACCATCGACCGCAAGGACCTGGAGCTCGAGCTCGGCTACATCGTGCCGGCGCGGGCTCGGGGGCGGGGTGTCGCCACCGAAATCCTCCGCTTGCTGACCGTGTGGGCGTTCGATCAGATCGGCGCGATGCGCGCGTACCTGATAATCGACGTCGAGAACCGTGCCTCGGAGCGGGTGGCGGAGCGGTGTGGCTACGTGCGAGAGGGAGTGATGCGGTCGATCCACCTCAAGCAGGGCCGCCGCGTTGACGCCGGCCTGTGGTCGCGGCTGCCCTCGGACGCGGATAGGCCGACGTGACCGCGCACGGCATCGGCGACGACGAGCTCAGGCGCAGATATGCCCAGGTGTTCGACGACGTCGCTGAGGAATACGACCGCGAGCGGCGTGGCTACCCGGACGAGTTGATCGACGCCGCGTGTCGAACCGGGGACCTGAGCGCCGGGGACCGGGTGGTCGAGGTCGGGTGCGGAACCGGTCTTCTCACGACGTCGCTGCTGGCGCGGGGACTCCGAGTGGACGCCGTCGACCCTGGCGCGAACATGATCCGACTCGCACGGCGGCGGGTGGGGGAGGGAGCGGCGGTGCGGTTCCACCGCGGTCGGTTCGAGGACCTGACGCTGCCGGACGCGCCGTTTTCCGCCCTGTTCTCAGCCGCCGCGTTTCACTGGATCGAGCCCGAGGTGGGGTGGGCGCGTGCGGCCGAGCTGCTGGAACCCGGCGGCGTCATCGCGCTCCTCCAGCAGTGCGACGTGCGGAAAGCGAGCACGGTCGACGATTGGCGGGCACTCCATGGCGCGCTGGTCAAGGTCGCGCCCGAGATCGCCTCGCGGTGGCCCGAGCTTCGCGACGCGCAGACGATCCTCAACGGAGCGGCCGCGCGCGGCGACAACATCTCCGAGGTTTGGTCGTGGATCGGCCGGCACGCGCAGACGATCCCCGAGGCGGCCCGCCTGTTCGAAGACGTCCGGGTCACGGCCGTGCCCATCGACACCGAGCAAACCGGCGATCAGCTGAACGCATACCTGCGGACGACCTCGCTGTACCGGCGCCTCGAGCCCCACCAACGGGCGGCGCTCGAGGCCGAGAACCGGGCAACAGCGGAGCGCGCCGGCGGGGTGGTGCGCTCGAGCGAGCTTCTCGTGCTCGTGACCGGCCGGCGCGTGTAGGCGGGCGCTACCGTAGCGGTCGATGCGGATCGCCACGTGGAACGTCAACTCCGTCAAGCAGCGAGTCCCGCGGCTGCTTCCCTGGCTCGATCAGCGTGAGCCGGACGTGGTCTGCCTGCAGGAGACGAAGCTCGCCGACGACGCGTTCGTCGACCTGCTCGGAGACGACCTTACCCAGCGCGGGTACGCGTTCGCGCTGTACGGCGAGGCGGCGTGGAACGGGGTCGCGATCCTGTCCCGGGTCGGGCTCGACGACGTCGTCCGAGGGATCGAGGGAGCGCCCGGCTTCCCGAACCCGGAGGCGCGTGCGGTGTCGGCGACCTGCGACGGAGTCCGGATGGTGTCGGTGTACGTACCGAACGGCCGAACCCCCGGCTCGGAACACTACGAGTACAAGCTCGAGTGGCTGGCCGCGCTCCGGAACATGGTGGCCGCCGGGGCAGGAGGGCCGGAGTCGACGATCGTGTGCGGCGACATGAACATCGCGCCGACCGACGAGGACGTGTTCGACCCGGAGGCGTATGTCGGCCACACCCACGTGACCCCGCCGGAGCGAAGGGCGCTCGCCGAGCTCCAGCAGGTGGGACTCCACGACGTCGTCCGCGATCGCTGGCCGGACAGCCGGGTGTTCACGTATTGGGACTACCGAGCGGGGATGTTCCACCAGGACCTCGGGATGCGGATCGACCTCGTCCTCGCCGGGGATTCGGTGTCCAAGCGCGTTCGCGCCGCCTGGGTGGATCGGCAGGCGCGAAAGGGCTCGGGCCCGAGCGATCACGCGCCGGTGATCGTCGACCTTGACGAGGCTCCGGACGGCGAGATCGGGCCGGTCGTACCGCCGCCTTCGAACCCGGTGACCAAGCGCGGCACTAAGAAGCTGCCGCAGTCAGCCCCCTGAGGGTGGACGCGACTGCGATTTTCACTGACTGTCAACGAAAATCGCAGTCGGTTCCGCCGCTAGCGAGGGCGATCGCGGTCCCGAGAGGGTTGGACCCGCTTCGGCTCGCCGGGCATCTTGGGGTAGTCGGGCGGATAGGGCATATCCCCCAAGCCGTCCTCGAGATCACGCTCGTACAGGTCGAGCAACGGTCGAAGCGAATAGGCGTGGTCGTTGATCGCCTTGTGGCGATCCCCGCCCTGCGCGAACCGAGCGGGCATGGTCGCGACGGTGAAGTCCTCGGGCGCGACGTTCGGCACCTCGTCCCAGTCAAGAGGCGCTGATACCGTCGCGCCCGGCTTCGGACGGATGCTGTACGCCGAGGCAATCGTGCGGTCCCTGGCGTTCTGGTTGTAGTCGATGAAGATCCGCTCGCCGCGCTCCTCCTTCCACCAGCTGGTCGTGACCTGGTCAGGGAGGCGCCGTTCAAGTGCCCGCCCGAACGCGATCGCCGCGTGGCGGACGTCGGTGAACGTCCACCGCGGCTCGATCCGGACATAGATGTGGATTCCGCGGCCTCCTGACGTCTTCGGAAAACCGATAATCCCGAGCTCCTGGAGCAGCGCGCGTGCCCCCGCGGCGACCCGCGCTGCGTCCTCGAAGTCCGTGCCCGGTTGTGGATCCAGGTCGAGCCGCAGCTCGTCCGGATGGTCGACGTCCCCGCTCCGGACCGGCCAAGGATGGAACGTGATCGTTCCCATCTGCGCAGCCCAGGCGACGACCGCAATCTCGGTCGGGCACACCTCGTCCGCTTGCCTGCCGGAGGGAAACGCGATTTGCGCCGTCTGCACGTAGTCCGGAGCGCCCTTCGGAATCCGCTTCTGGTAGAAGGCATCGCCGACTCGGCCTTCGCGGGTGGACAGGACCATGCCCGGGTACACACCCTTAGGCCAGCGCTCGAGCGTCGTCGGCCGGTGGTCGAGGGCGCGCATGATCCCATCGGCCACCGACAGGTAGTAGTTCACGATGTCGAGCTTGGTCACCGGCCGTGTGCGCTCGGTCTCCGGGAAGATCACGCGGTCCGGGTTCGACACGCGCACGTCGCGACTGCCGGCGCCGACCGTGGTTGCCTGCGCGGCGGCCATCCTCTACGAATGGCCCGCGATCGCGTGCGGAACGTACGGCTCCTCGAGCGCCGCGATCTCCTCGTCGCTCAGCGTCAGCTTCTCGGCGGCGAGCGCGTCCTCGAGGTGCTCGGGCTTGGTCGCGCCGACGATCGGCGCCGTCACCCCGGGTTTGCCGAGCAGCCACGCCAGCGCGACCTGAGCGGTCGGCACCCCGCGCGCGCCGGCCACCTGGTTCGCGCGCTCGATCACATCGAAGTCGCCCTCGAGTTGCCTGTACAGCATGTCGCCGAACCGATCTGTGTTCGCGCGGGTGGTCAGTCGCTCTCCCTCACGCGTGCGGTTCCCGGCGAGGAGCCCTCGCGCGAGCGGGCTCCAGGGGATCACGCCGACCCCCTGGTCGATGCACTGCGGGATCATCTCCCGCTCCTCTTCGCGGTAGATCAGGTTGTAGTGATCCTGCATCGACACGAACGGAGTGACCGAGATCGACTGCGCCTTGGCGAATTGCCAGGCATACATGCTGCTCGCTCCGAGGTAGCGCGCCTTCCCGGCTCTGACCACATCGTGAAGCGCGTCCATCGTCTCGTCGATCGGTGTACGGTAGTCCCACCGGTGGATCTGGTACAGGTCGACGTAGTCGAGCTCGAGCCGCTTCAGCGACGCGTCGATCGACGCCATGATGTGCTTGCGCGAGAGGCCTCGGCCGTTCTCGCCCGGCATCGTCTCGCCGTGGACCTTGGTGGCGACGACATACTCCTCGCGCATGCCGAACAATTTGCGCAGCAACCTCCCCGTGATCACCTCGCTTTGACCGCCGTTGTAGACGTCAGCGGTGTCGAAGAAGGTGATGCCCCCCTCGACGGCCTGGCGTACGATCGGCTCCGCATCACGTTCCTCGAGCGCCCATTCACGGCTCTCGTGCTTGCCATAGCTCATCATCCCGAGGCACACGCGAGATACCCGAAGTCCGGTCCTGCCGAGGTTCACGTATTCCATCGCTCGTCTCCTATCGGTCGTCTGGCGAGATCAGCGGCCCACGAGCATCGTGACATCCCGCGTCGGTTGGCAACGTCGTAGTCTCGGCACGTGCAGAGCTTCGATTACATAGTCGTCGGTGCCGGCTCGGCCGGGTGTGTCCTCGCCAACCGGCTGTCCGCCGACCCGTCGGTGAGGGTGCTCCTCCTCGAGGCCGGGGGCAAGGACCGCTCGCCGAACATCAAGATCCCCGCGGCGTTTTCCAAGCAGTTCCACACCAGGCTCGACTGGGACTACGCGACCGAGCCGGAGCCTTTCGTCGACGGACGGTCCCTGTACGTGCCTCGCGGCAAGGGCCTCGGCGGCTCGAGCTCGATGAACGCGATGCTGTATGTCCGCGGCCGGCCGCTCGACTACGACAGCTGGGAGGCGCAGGGCGCTCCGGGCTGGGGCTACCGAGATGTGCTGCCGTACTTCCTGAAGTCCGAGGACAACGTGCGCGGCGCTTCGGAGTGGCACGGCACAGGCGGCCCGCTGCGCGTGAGCGACCAGCGGTCACCGCGCCCGCTCGACCGGCGCCTGATCGCCGCCAGCGAGGCCGCCGGGATCCCGTGGACGCCCGACTACAACGGCCCCGAGCAAGACGGCGTGTCGATGTTTCAGGTCAACCAGTGGCGCGGCAGGCGGTTCAGCAGCGCCGACGCGTTCCTTCGCCCTGCCGCCAAGCGACCCAATCTCGAGATACGCACGGGGGCGACGGCGCTGAATATCGAGCTCGAGGGCAAGCGCGCGACCGGCGTGCGTGTCGGCCACGGTCGGGGCGGCAGCGAGTTGCTCCGGGCGGAACGAGAGGTCGTCTTGTCAGCCGGTGCGATCGGCTCTCCGCAGCTGCTTCAACTGTCGGGGATCGGGGGGGCGGACGACCTGCGCGCCGCCGGCATCGACGTGCGCCACGCGCTCCCTGGAGTCGGCAGGAACCTTCAGGACCATCCGTTCGTGACCTTGCTGTTCTCGGTTTCAGACGAAGACACGCTGTACGTGGCGGAGCGGCCGCGGTCCGTGGCCGAGTGGCTGCTGCGCGGCAGCGGGCCGCTGAGCTCTCCCGTCGCGGAGGTCGTCGCCTTTCACCGCACGCGTCCCGGCCTTCCGGCCGCCGACATTCAGTACCACATGGGTCCCGCCTACTACGAGGACCACGGCGCCGAGACGTACGACGGCCACGCGATCGCGATCGCGCCGGTGCTCGTCGCGCCGAAGGCGCGCGGACGCGTGTGGCTGCGCTCCTCGGATCCCACCGCGAAGCCGCGGATCCTGACCAATTCGTTGTCCGAGCCCGAAGACGTGGCATCGCTGGTTGCCGGCGTCAGGCTCGCGCGAGGGATCGCCGAGCAGCCCGTGCTCCATGAGATCATCACGGCCGAGCTCAAGCCCGGCCCCGATGTCATGTCTGACCTGGATCTCGAGGCTGACCTCAGACGCCGGCTGATGCTCATCTACCACCCGGTCGGCACGTGTCGTATGAGCGACACCGCCGAGGAGGCCGTCGTCGACAGCCAGTTGCGGGTGCACGGCGTCGAGAGGCTCCGGGTCGTCGACGCATCGATCATGCCGCTGATTCCCGGCGGCAACACGCACGCGCCGACGGTGATGATTGCCGAGCGCGGCGCCGACCTCATCCTTGCGGCGGATCGTTAGAGGCTTCAGCAGACTGCGCTCGCGGTGGGTCGCCGACGGCCACGCGTGGGCGAGGAACCTCACGGACCGACCCGCCGCGGGAGTCTCGCGTGAGCGCCGCGGTGACCCGACAGGTGAGTTGCGTCGTCAGCTGGACTGGCTCGCGGCCGCAGGCACCGCAAGGCGCCCGCCGCCGATCGCTGCGACCAGGAGCGGATGAGGGAACACAGAGCCAGAACCAATGCACGGCGCTTGACTATCGTCTGAGGCGTGTACGTGTCGATGTCCCGATTGCACATCGCGCCCGACCGTGCTCCCAAGCTGGTCTCCGCGTTTCGTGACCGCGCCCACCTCGTCGAAGGCGCCACCGGCTTCCTCGGCCTCGAGGTGTGGCAGAACGATCGAGACGCCGGCGAGCTCTTCATGGTCAGCCGCTGGACCGATCGCGAGAGCTTCAAGAGGTACATGAAGAGCGAAGCTCATCGGATCTCGCACGATCGGATCGCCGCGGACCTGAAGTCGGAGATAAAGCTGCAGGCGCTCGAGCATCTCCACACCTTCGAGGTCGTCGCCCAATGAGCAAAAGGGTCGCGCCACCGAGCGGCATGCCGCCACCGGAGGCCGTGATCAGCCCGCACGGCCAGGAGCTTGATCTGGTCGCCCTCGCGCGCGACACCTGCGTGACCTATGACGCGGAGTTTCCCGACGAGCGCGAACGCTATGGACCGGCCGGAGCCGAGTGGTGCCGGCACGATTGCCAGCACCTGCTCAACTGGGCCGTTCTCAGCCTCACCGAGGCGCTCGACTTTGAGGCGCAGTTGGCGTGGCTCGCCAGGGTGCTCGAGGCGCGGGACTTCCCGATCCCCCGCCTGGCTAGGTGCCTCGAGATGCTGGCGCACGCCGTGCGCGACGCGGTTCCCGACGAGCCCGAGGTCGCAGCGCGACTCGACATCGGGGCCGAATTCGTCGCCTCACGCCCCAGCTTCCTGCACTGACGGCCGCACCGTCCCGGTCCCCCGGAAGCAAGCCTGAGGGGGACCGGGACGGGGAACGGCTACGGCCTGACGCGGAAGACCTGGCCGGTCAGTTCGCCGACGTAGAGCCAGCCGTCGTGGCCACCGAGCCCGACGGTCGGGGCGACGAAGCGCTTGAGCAGAGGCTTGAGGTTGCCGCCGCTAAGCGGGAGCGAGAGGACCTCACCCTGTCCCTTGGCGCCGATGCCCGTGAACGAGGTCGTGTACAGCCGCTTGCCCATGATGACCATGCCCATCAGGTCGGTGTGGGGGCCGAACACCTGGAACGGAAGGGCAAAGCCCGCGCAGTTGCTGGTCGACGTCCAGTTACAGTCGGGGAACCCGTAGTTGTCGCCCTTCTGCACCCGCAGGATGAAGTCGGGCGGGTTTTGGACGCCCGAATCCTGACCGAGGTCGGACACGAACGGGGACGACGAGCCCTTCGGGAACGCCATCTGCCACGGCTGGCGGATGCCTGTGGCGAACACCTGGCGGTCCTTGCCGTTGGCGTTGAACGTCAGGATGTCGTACACGAACGGCGAGGTCGTTGACGGCCCGTGGTCGTTCCCGTTCAGGAGGCCGGCGTCGACCCCGACATACAGCCGTCCGTTCGCGCCGAACGCGATCCCGTTGAAGCCCTGGAACCCCTTCGGCGCCGTGTAGATCGCCTTCTGCTTGGTGAACGTCTTGCCGTTCCAACCGCTCCACTTCCACAGCCGCCACTGCGGACCCTTGGCCGTGATCGCGCCGCCGCTGACGTAGAGCGCGCCATGGTGCCAAGCGAGCCCCGCGACGAACTGAGGCGATCCGGCGATCTCCGTAGCCGTGCCGTTCTTCAGCACGAACACGCCTCCGTTGGGTGGCTTCTTGTTGTTCGATTCGGAACCGCCGTCGCCCTCGAACACCTGGCCCGCGCCGAACGCGAACGATGTCGGGGTGTGCAGTCCGGATGCGACCAGCTGAACCGTATGGCCGTTGGTCGCCTTAGGCGGTGGCGGCGGTCCGGCCGCCAGCGCCGAGGTCGCCACCGCCCCCGTGGAAACGGCGGTTGCGGCGATCAGCGCCGCAGTACGTCCACGCATACGTCCTCTCCTTTCGAGTGCGCCACAGAGCGCCCGGATCCTGGTCCCCGACCGGGCGCGAGTGTGCGGGACATTAACACATGAGGCTTGGGTAGGTTCATCGCCCTTTTGCAGGATTCGCGCGACCGGCTCCGGCCGGGGACCCCTGCGCGAGGGCGACGCGAGGCGACCGCTTGCGGGGGCTACTCGTAGAGGATCAGGCCGCGAATGTTGCGGTGGGTCCGCATGTCCTCGTAGCCGTCGTTGACCTGCTCGAGGGTGTAGGTGCGCGTCACGAGCTCGTCCAGCATCACCTTCCCGTCGCGATACATCGACAGGAGCTTCGGGATGTCCGATCGCGGGTTGGCGTGCCCAAACAGGCAGCCGATGATCCGCTTTTCCCAGGCGATGACCTCGAAGATCGGCATGGCCATGTCTTGTGGCTCCATCGGTGCCAGCGCCGTCACCGCCACCTTGCCCCCCTTTCCGACAAGCGATATGGCGTCGGCGAGGATCTTGCCGGTGGTGACGTCGACCGTCACCAGCGCCGACTCCGCCAGCATCCCCGCGGTCATGTCCGCGATCGGCTCGAGCGCCTCCTCGGCGGAGGCGAACATGTGCGTTGCGCCGAACTTGCCCGCCTGCTCGCGGTTGAACGGCGACGGGTCGATCGCGATGATCCGAGAGGCGCCGGCAATTCGCGCGCCCTGCACCGCGTTGGCCCCGACCCCGCCGATGCCAAGTACGGCGACGGTGTCGCCGGGCTGAACTTCGGCGCCGTAGACCGCGGTGCCGAACCCCGTGGTGACGCCGCAGCCGACCAGCGCTGCCTTGTCGAGCGGGATGTCCGGGTCGATCTTGACCACCGAGTCTTCGTGGACGACTGTGTGGGTCGAGAACGTCCCGAGCATGCACATCAGCCGCGCATCCTGGCCCCGCACGTGGTGGCGGCTCGTGCCGTCCTGCTGCAGGCCGACCTGGATGCCTATGCCCTTGTCGCACAGGTTCTCGCGTCCGATCGCGCACCAGTGACACCTGCCGCACGAGGGAACGAAGCTCAGCACGATGTGATCGCCTTCGGCGACGCCCCGCACGCCAGGCCCGACCGCTTCGACGACGCCGGCGCCCTCGTGGCCGCCGATCGTCGGCAGCGCCTCCATCGGCAGATCGCCGATCCGGAGGTGTTCGTCAGAGTGGCACAGGCCCGAGGCGGCCAGCCGCACGAGCACCTCGCCCTCCCGGGGATCGTCGAGCGTCAATTCGTCGATCTCCCAGTCACGGCCGTATTCCCACAGGACTGCTGCTTGCGTCTGCATGGCTCCCTCGTGTCTCCGACTCAGTGTTGGCTCGCAATCATCCTTGATTTGGATCAAAGGGTGCTTGACCGAGCGCGCAGGCAAGCGTGATCCTGCGTGCGATCGGAGGCGTGGCAGCGACGCGCCGAGGCCTTGTATTTGCCCCCCAGCGTGCCCGGACTTGGCTCTCAGCGCAGTACTCGGCGGAGTGTCTTAACTGCACGTTTTGCAGGACTCAAAATCGTTGACAAGCGTGTTAACATCGCGGCCGGCACTGCCCCAGAGTCCAGCGGCAGATTGGCCACACGGGCAGCGCTGGGAGAGTTTGCTGCGCTAAGCGAGGAGAGCCGAGGATGAGCCACGCCATCCGTACGAGCAGGCTTGCAGCAATTGCAGCCTGCCTGTTTGTCACTGCCGCGATCGTGAGTGCATGCGGCGGCTCGAAGTCGAATTCGAGTGCCTCTACGGCCTCGAGTTCGTCGTCGTCGGCATCGGCGACGACGGCGAGCGGCACGCCCAAGCCGGGCGGGTCGTTGACCGTGCTCGAGTTGGGGGGGTACGCCGGCGCGTGGCCCACGGGCCTCGATCCCGCGACCAACGTGAACGGCGCCGCCGACCAGGATCAGATGAACTCGATCTTCGGTCAGCTGTTTCAGCTCACCTCGGGCGGGAAGCTGATCCCAGATCTGGCCGCGTCGGCCACGCCGTCGGCCGGCGGGAAGACCTGGACGATCATGCTGCAGCCGAACCTCAAGTTCTCCGACGGGACGCCGCTGGACGCAGCCGCCGTTGTTTCCAACTGGAAGCGCGACCTGGCCAACCCGTGCACATGCAAGCCGATCCTTCCGCCGGTGAAGTCGATTACAGCGCCGAACTCGACCACGGTGCAGATCAGCATGGCCGCCCCCGACGGCGCGTTCCAGAATCAGCTGCTGGTCGCCAACCTCAATTGGATCGCCTCGCCGACCGCGCTGAAGACGATGGGGGAGCAGGCGTTCAAGATCAAGCCCGTCGGCGCCGGCCCGTTCACGGTCGTCAGCGACACGCTCAGCAACACGCTTGTGTTGAAAAAGAACCCGAATTACTGGCAGAGCGGGAAGCCATACCTGAACAAGCTCACGTTCAAGGCGACGGCCGACGACGAGGCCGCGCTCGAGGCAATGCAGTCGGGCAGCGCCCAGGCTTACGACGGGATGGCCACCCCCTCGCTGGTGAGCAATTACAAGTCGCACTTCACGACGACCGAGCAGCCTGCGACGTCGCCTTACGACATCCAGCTGAATACCGCAGCGCCGCCGTTCAACAACATCAAGGCGCGGCAGGCGATCTACTACGCCACCGACGCGGCGATCATCGACCAGAAGCTGTTCGGCAATCAGTTCCAGGTGGTACAGGGGTTCACCGCGCCCGGCGGACTGTTCTATTACCCGAACGTGCCCGGCTACCCGACGTACGACCTGAGCAAGGCCAAGGCGCTCGTGAAGGAGATCGGCGGGCTCAGTGTGAACTTCTTCACGCTCGCCTCACCCGTCAATCAGAACTTCATGGAGGCTCTGCAAACGTTGTGGAAGCAGGCGAATATCACTACCTCGATCCACCTGTACAGCCTGGCCGGCCTGATTCAGCAGTTCGACACCAAGAAATGGCAGGCCGCGCTCCAGACCGCGGGAGCGTGGGACCCGGCGGCGGGAGTGGGTCTCGGATTCAGGTTCCTGTCCGCGTCACCGTTCAGCGGCGTCCACGACCCGAAGCTCGACGCGCTGATTCTCGGTGGTCAGGCTTTGGTCAATCCGGCAGCGCGCGACAAGGTCTACCAGCAGGCCGCCCAGTACATCGCCAAGAACGCCGACGGGCCGTTCCTGTTCCCGCTCGCGAGCTGGAACGTGGCGGTGCACGGGGTGCAGGGGCCGGGCCTGACCACGGTGATCCCATCGGTGGTGGTCAATACACCGCCGTTGTGGCAGGACGTCTCGTACACCAAGTGATGATCGATGGGGCAGGAATAGCGCCCGATGAGTAGCGCTTCCGCGCCGCTCAGCGCTCCGCTGGCGGCGCGGGCCGGCCGGGCGGGCCGGCTCGCCGGCTCGCCCACGCTCCGTTTCATCCTCCGCCGTCTGCTCGCGGCGATCCCCGTGCTGTTCGGGGTGACGTTCCTCTCGTTCGTGGTGATGAACTCGCTCCCGGGCGACGCCGCCCAGGAGCTGCTGGGCGCGCAGGCGACGCCGTCCGAGATCCACCAGCTCGAGGCCAAGCTTGGACTCGATAAGCCGTTTCTGACCCGCTACTGGGACTGGCTGCACCAGGCGGTCATCGGGCACCTCGGCCATTCGCTGTCGAGTGGTCAGAGTGTGGCCTCGATCCTTGGCTCGGATCTGCCGGTGACGTTCGAGTTGGTCGGGTTTGCGTTCCTGATCTCGCTCGCACTGGCGGTGCCGATCGCGCTCGTGTCCGCGCGCAACCCGAACGGCGTCGCTGACCGGCTGAGCATGATCTTCAGCATGGCGGGACTGTCTGTCGCCCCGTACGTCCTGGCGCTCGTCCTGATCTACGTCTTCGCGGTCAAGCTGGGTGTGCTGCCGGCGATCGGGTGGGTACCGCCCGGACAGAGCTTGTGGCAGAACATCCGCTTCCTGATCTTGCCTGCGGTGTCGATCGGCCTGGGCCTGCTGTGTTTCTACACCCGCCTGCTGCGCGCGGACCTGCTCGAGCAGATGCAGGGGGAGGATTACGTCGTGACCGCGCGCGCCAAAGGGCTGCGTCCGTGGCGCGTGCTCACGAGACACGCGCTCCGCAACTCGTTGTTCGGCCTGATTACGGTCGTCGCGCTGAACCTGGGCACGCTGCTCGGCTTCACGGTTGTGATTGAGGACATCTTCGGAATTCCCGGCATCGGCCACGAGTTGCTCCAGGCAATCGACAACCGCGACATCCCCGTGATCGAAGGCATCGTGTTCGTGTTCGCGGTGATCGTGGTGCTGGCCAACCTTGCGGCCGACGTCCTGTATTCCGTGCTCGATCCAAGGATCCGCTATGGCCAACCTACCGAGTGATCTCGTCGTCGCGGGTGTCGCCCCGCGGGCCGACGAGGCCGCCGCCGACCGGGTGGCGGGCCGCTGGCGAGGCCGCATCGGCGTGATCGTTCCGGCCGCGATGGTCGGCTTCATCTTCCTGCTGTGCTTCGTCTGGCCGATCATCGGCCCGGTGCCGCCACCGACCGGGGGCAACATCCTGAGCTCGAACCTGCCGGCGTTCTCTCCCGGCCACTTCCTCGGCACCGACCCCGTCGGGAACGACGAGTGGTCGCGATTGCTTTACGGCGGTCGCGCATCGCTTGAGATCGCGCTCGCGGTGCAGGCGATCGGACTCGTGCTCGGCGGCCTCATCGGGGCCATCGCCGGCTATCTGGGCGGATGGCGCGACGCGACGATCATGCGGGTTCTCGACGTGTTGATCGCCTTCCCGGGACTGGTCCTCGCGGTGGCGATCGCCCAGGGTCTCGGCCCGAGCAAGCTCCACACGATCTGGGCGCTGTGCTTCTTCAGCGTCCCCGCGGCCGCGCGAATCTCGCGGGCGGCCACGCTGCGTGTGCGCGAGCAGACGTTCATCACCGCCGCACGCCTTTCGGGAACCAGCTTCCCTCGGATGTTGCTCGGTCACATCGCGCCGAACATCCTGCCCCAGTTGCTGACCTACGCGCTGCTGGGTATGGGGATCATCATGATCCTCGAGGGCGCGCTCAGCTTCGTCGGTCTGGGAGTTCCTCCACCGGCGCCAAGCTGGGGAAACATGATCGCTCAGGGGCAGAGCACGCTTTCGGCGGCACCCCGATATGTGTTCCTGCCGAGCGCCGCGTTGTTCATCACGGTGGTCTCTTTCAACCTCTTGGGCGAGGGACTCAGAGCCCGCTGGGGCAGCCAATGAGCGAGTCGCTCCTCGAGGTCTCCGACCTGCGGGTCGACTTCCGCCACGACGGACGGCTCGTGCGCGCGGTCGACGGTCTGACCTACTCGATGCGCCCCGGGCAGACGGTGGCGGTGATCGGAGAGTCGGGCTCCGGCAAGACGGTGAGCGCCCGGGCGATCATGGGCCTGCTCCCGCCGTCGGCGAAGGTCACCGGGTCGATCCGATTCGACGAAGTCGAGATGGTCGGGCTTTCGGAAAAGGCGTTGCGCTCGCATCGTGGGTGCGGCGTCGCGATGGTGTTCCAGGATCCAACGAGATCGCTCAATCCGACGATGAGGATCGGCGCTCAGATCCGCGAGGCGATCCAGACGCACGAAAAGGCCTCACGCGGATCGGCGCAGGACCGAGCGCTCGAGCTGCTCGAGCTCGTGCGGCTGCCCGCCGCGCGCGAGCGTCTCGAGCAGTATCCGCACCAGCTCTCGGGCGGGATGCGCCAGCGAGTGATGATCGCGATCGCGCTTGCGGCCTCGCCGAGGTTGCTGATCGCCGACGAGGCCACGACCGCGCTCGACGTGACGACCCAGGCGCAGATCATGGAGCTGCTGCGCGACCTGCAGCAGCGGCTCGGGATGGGACTGATCATGATCAGCCACGACCTCGGGCTGGCGGCGAGCTTCGCCGACGACGTGGTGGTGATGTATGCGGGACGAGCGGTCGAACGGGCTCCCACGCAGATGCTGTTCGCCCACGTCCGGATGCCTTACACACGCGCGCTGCTGGACGCGATCCCCCGACTCGAGAACGAGTCCCATGCGCCGCTGGCGGCCGTGCCAGGCCAGCCGCCAAACCTGGCGCTGCGCGAGCCGGGGTGCCCGTTCACGCCGCGCTGCCCGAGCGCCACCGACCGGTGCCGGGAGCACGCGCCGGTGTTCGAGGAGCACGAGCCGGAACACCTGTGGGCGTGCTGGCATCCATGTGAAGACCGGGTGAGGCTATGAGCACCGGCGAGCAGCTGCTGGACGTCCGCCATCTCGTCCAGGAGTTCGAGGTCCGCGCGCAGGGCGGTGTCCGCAGCGGCGTCGTGCAGGCGGTGTCAGACGTGTCGTTCACGCTCGCCAAGGGGGAGACGCTGGGGCTGGTCGGCGAGACCGGATCGGGCAAATCGACTCTGGCGCGGGCGATCCTCCAGGCGCCTGCGCCGAAGTCCGGCGAGGTGCTGTTCGAGGGCACCGACCTGGTCAAGTTGAAGGGCCGCGACTTGCTCCGCGCGAGGCGCCAGATGCAGATGGTCTTCCAGGACCCGTTTGGATCGCTCGACCCGAAATGGTCGGTGGCGCGGATCGTCGAGGAGCCACTGGTGGCGTTCCGGACGGCGGCGCGAGCCGAGCGCCGGCGCCGGGTCACCGAGGTACTCGACCGGGTCGGTCTCGATCCCGAACGCTACGCCGACCGCCGACCACGATCGTTGTCGGGCGGGCAGGCGCAGCGAGTGGCGATCGCGCGAGCGCTCGCGCTCGACCCCGCGTTGATCATCTACGACGAGGCCGTGTCGTCGCTCGACGTGCTCATCCGGGCGCAGGTCCTGAACCTGCTCGAGCGCCTGCGCTCTGAGCTCTCGCTCACCTACCTGTTCATCGCGCACGATCTCGCGCTCGTCAAGCAGGTGTCCGATCGGGTCGCGGTGATGTACCTGGGAAAGCTCGTCGAGATCGGTCCGGCCGAATCGCTGTATCGCGAGCCGCTGCATCCATACACGGTGGCGCTGCTGGCCTCGATCCCGAACCCCGATCCCGCGGCGTCGCGGGCGCCCGTGACGAAGACGATCCGCGGTGAGCCGCCCTCGCCGATCGATCCGCCGAGCGGTTGCCGGTTCCGGACGCGCTGCCCCCGCGCCCAGGACGTCTGCGCCGCGGAGGAGCCACTGCTGCGCAAGCTCGCCGACGGCCACTTCGCCGCATGCCACTTCCCGGTTTCCGATGATGCCCCGGCCCCGGCCCTGGCAGGAGGAACACATGACGCTGCAGCACCCGACTGACATGCTCGACATCCGGGCCCTGCTTCGCGACGGCACCCAGTTGATCGGCGGGGAATGGGTGCCGGCACGAACCGGCGAGACGATCGCGGTGATCAACCCCGCCACGAGCGAGACGCTGGCGAACGTACCGCGCGGGGGCCCGGACGACGTGGCCGATGCCGTGGCCGCCGCGGAGGACGCGTTCCCCGCGTGGCGCGATGAGAGTCCGAGCCGGCGCGGGCAGTTGCTGCTCGACTGGGCCGCGCTGTGCCGCTCTCATGCGCACGAGATTGATCTACTGGAGCGGCTCGAGGTTGGTCGGCCCCGGTGGGGCGCCGCCGGCCCGATGGCGGGGATCCTGACCTTCATGGCCGGTCTCGCGGACAAGGCCACCGGTTCGACGTTGCCGAGCTCGTTCCCCGATGTGATCGGGATGACGCTGCGCGAGCCATACGGCGTGTGCGGAAGCATCATCCCCTGGAACGCGCCCGGGCCGAACACCGTGAACGACGCGGGGCCGGCGATCGCGATGGGCAACACGATCGTGATCAAGCCGGCCGAGGACGCGCCTCTGACGTGTCTGCTGCTCGTGAAACTTGCTCATGAAGCGGGGATCCCGTCCGGTGTCATCAACGTCGTGACCGGGTTTGGCGTTGAAGCGGGAGAGCCGTCCGAGATGCGGATCGCCCAGGAGGAGATCTTCGGCCCGGTGCTGTCGGTGTTGTCGTCTGACGACGAGGAGCAGGCGCTTTCAATCGCCAACGGGACTCGCTACGGGCTCGTGGCGTCTGTCTGGACCCGCGACGTGGGCCGTGCCGTGCGGCTGGCGCGTCGGATCGAAGCCGGGCAGGTGTCGATCAACACGCTGTGGTCCGGCGGCGTGATCGGAGCGCCGTTCGGCGGCTACAAGTCGAGCGGGTTCGGCCGGACGGTGAGCGCCGAGTCGATCCTCGACTACACCCAGGTCAAGAGCGTGATCATCGACGGGCGGGCCTGAGGCTTCGTGGACGTCTCGCTCGAAGGCAAGGTCGCACTGGTCACGGGCGCGGGGCCGAACATCGGCAGCGGGATCGCGCTGGCGCTGTCCCGGTACGGCGCGCGCGTGGCGTGCAACGATGTTTCCGAGGACGCGGCCGGCGCGTCGGCCCGGCGGATCAAGCGCCACGGAGGTGAGGCTCTTCCGGTTGTGGGCGACGTGAGCTCCGAGGAGGACGTCGCGCGCTACGTGGGTGAGGTGCTCGACGCGTGGGGACGGATCGACATCCTCATCAACAACGCCGCGGTGCTCGGCGGCCGGGGCGTGCTGGAGGAGAGCCTCGAATTCTGGAACCACGCGGTGTCGGTGGCCGGCGCCGGGACGTTCCTGAACACCAAGCACGTGGCGATCTCGATGATCGAGCGTGAGGTTCGCGGGAGCATCGTCAACATCCTCTCCTCGAACGCCTGGCAGGGCTGCGCCGGCGTGATCGCGTACGCGTTCCACAAGGGCGGGCTCGCGAACTTCACCCGCGCCGCCGCGATGGACCTCGCGCCGTACGGGATCCGCGTGAACTCGTATTCGCCGACGGCGCCGCGCCCGGACAACCCGGAGCTGCTGGCCGAGATCTCCGGTGGGGTGCGGCGCCGGCCCGACCGCTCGGGGGACCATCCGAGCTGGTGGCGCGAGCCGGGGAAAATCGACGTGCGGGGCAACATGCCGATGGCCCCGTCCACGCCGACCGACATCGGCCACTGCGTGGCGTGGATGTGCTCCGACTACGCGCGGCTCATCACCGGCTGCGACTTTGTGATCGACGGCGGCGCCAGAGCCAAGTACTGGGGTTACACGCCGCCCGCCGAGAAGGCGGAGCCGATACCGCTGATTCCTCTGTACGAAGACGAGACGATGCCGGGAGGGTTTTGATGGTTCGAGGCGCTGTACAGACGGGACCGTTGGCGTACGAGATCCGGGAGTTCCCGAGGCCGGCGATCGGTCACGACGACGGTTTGCTTCGCGTCGAGGCGTGTGGCGTGTGCGGAAGCGACGTCGAGCAGTACCGCGGGCATCTGGTGCGCCCGGGGATGTTCCCGCTGATCCCGGGGCATGAGCCTTTGGGCGTTATCGAGGAGGTGGGTTCGCGCGCGGCCGAGCGTTGGGGCGTCTCGGCCGGCGACCGTGTGGCGGTCGAGATCCTGCGGCCGTGCCGCGCGTGCGACTACTGCCTGACGGGCCGCTACATGTCGTGTCCGAACCGCGACGGCGCGTACGGGATGACGCCGCTGTCGCGCTCGCCGGCGCTGTGGGGAGGGTTCGCCGAATACCTGTATCTGCATCCGTGGGCGATCCTGCACAAGGTCCGGCGGGATCTGCCGCCCGAGCTGGCCGTGATGTTCAACCCGCTGGGCGCCGGCGTCCGCTGGGCCGCGTTCCTCGGCGAGGTCGGGCTCGGGGAGACCGTGCTGATCCTCGGCCCCGGGCAGCGCGGGCTGACCTCGGTCATCGCCGCGCGAGCCCGGGGCGCCGGGACGATCATCATCACCGGGCTCTCGCGCGACGCGGGGAAACTCGCCCTGGCCCGCGAGTTCGGCGCCGACCACACGATCAACGTCGAAGAGGAAGACGTGGTGGAGCGGGTGACCGAGATCACCGACGGGGCGATGGCCGACGTGGTGCTCGAGCTGACGCCGATGGCCGATCAGCCGATTCGGGACGCGATCGAGTGCGTCAGGCACAGCGGGCGGATCGTGCTCGCGGGCCTTAAGGGCGGCAAGTCCGTCGAGCTCGTGAGCGACCGCCTGATCAACAAGGGGCTGACTGTCCGGGGCGCGTTCGGCGTCAACGCCGACGCCTACATCGAGGCGATCCGGATCATCGAGTCGGGTCGCTTCCCGCTCCACAAGATGGCCTCGGGGACGTTCGAGCTCGCCGACACCGAGGCCGCGATCCAGGCGCTCGCCGACGGAGACGCGATCCATACGTGCGTATGCCCGGACGGCGGCTCGGGAATGGCCGGCGTCGGTGCGGCTACAGAGGAGGCAGCTAATGCTGGTTGACATGCACGCCCACGTGATCCCGGGAGCGCTGGATGCGGTCGGCGCTTCCGCCGACCATCGTGGGCCGCGGATCGGACCGTGCGACGACGAGAACGCTCGGCTGCTCGAGAACGATCGCGGGATGCAGTTCAAGGCGATCGACGCGTTCTATTCGGCGGAGCGCCGGCTCGAGGAGCTCGAGCGGAGCGGCGTCGACGCCGAGGTCGTCTCGCCGATGCCGCCGCTCCTCGACTACGCGCTGTCCGGATCGGAGGGGCTCGACCTCTCGCGTAGGGTGAACGAGTTCATCGCATCGCTGTGCACGGCTGACCCGGGGAGGCTGATGGGCATGGGCATGGTCCCGATGCAGGCGCCCAAGATGGCGTGTGCGGAGCTCGCGCGCGTGCGGGATGCGGGTCTCGTCGCAGTCGAGATCGCCTCCAATGTGGTGGGGCGTGCCGTACATGGCGAGGAGTACGAGGAGTTCTGGGCCGAGGCCGAGCAACTCGAGATGCCGGTATTCATCCACGCGATGCCCGCCGATTTCGGCGACCGGCTGCCTGCCGGCCTGATCCCGATCGCGGCGTTCGCGGTTGGCGCGGACGCACTGCTGGCCTGCGCAGGGATCATCACCAGCGGCCTCGCCGAGCGCCATCCGCGGCTGCGGCTCGCGTTCAGCCACGGCGCCGGAGGCTTTCCGATGATGCTCCCGCGTGCGATGACCTTCTGGGGTAAGACCTGGAACGAGGAGCCCCCGGCTTCCGAGATCGAGGGCCCGTCGCCGGCCGAGCTGACGCGGCGCTTCTATTACGACGGGCTCGTGTTCGACCGCCGCGCGCTGCGCTTCCTGATCGATCTGGTCGGCCACCGGCAGGTGCTCGTCGGGTCTGACTTCCCGGCGATGCCGCGCGAGGACCCATGCGGCCGCACGCTGCGGTCGTTGGGGTTGCCGCCGGATGTGCAGGAAGACATCACCTGGCACAACACGTTCCGCTTCCTCGGCATCGACGCGCCCGAGCTCGCAGGCGCGGGAGTAGCCACGTCTACGACAGGAGTGACACAGTGAAGACACGCGCCGCGGTCGTTCGAGGTCCTGGGGAGCGCTGGGAGGTGACCGAGCTCGATCTCGACGACCCTCGCGAGCACGAGGTCCTGGTGCGTGTGATTGCGTGTGGGCTGTGCCACTCCGACGAGCACGTGCGCGAAGGCGGGCCGTACCGTTACCCGATGGTCGGCGGGCACGAGGGCGCGGGCGTGGTCGAGAAGGTCGGACCGTCGGTGACGCGCGTGCGGGAGGGGGATCACATCTGCACGTCGTGGATCCCCGTGTGCGGTCACTGTCGTTACTGCTCGACCGGTCACCAGAACATGTGCAATGACGGACTGAACGCAGGCACCGGCATGTTCCTCGACGGGACGTTCCGCTTTCACGAGAACGGTGAGGACGTCGGCGGGATGTGCGTGCTTGGCACGTTCTCGCAGTGGATGGTGATCCCCGAGAACTCGTGCGTGCCGATTGAAGAGGATCTTCCGTTCGAGGTCGCGGCGCTCGTGGCGTGCGGCGTGACGACCGGATGGGGGTCGTCGGTGTATGCCGCGGGCACGCGCGCGGGGGAGACCGTGGTCATCTTCGGCACCGGCGGCGTCGGCATGAACGCGGTGCAGGGCGCGGCCTACGCCGGCGCGAAGAACGTGATTGCCGTCGACCCTAACCCGTTCAAGCAGGAGATGGCGGGCAAGTTCGGCGCCACGTTCACGACGGGCGACGCGGAGGAGGCCAAGCAGAAGGTTTGGGAGCTCACCGACGGGCAGATGGCCGACCACGCGGTGATCACGGTGGGCGTGATGCACCCCGAGGTTCTCCGCAACGCGGTCGAGATGATAGGGAAGGGCGGGAGCGTCGTGGTCACCGCGGTCGGCGGCGAGGGCGACACGATTGCGATCCATGGATCACCGGTGACCGGCTTCCACAAGAACATCCAGGGGTCGCTGTTTGGTGGCGCGAACCCGCTTTACGACATGCCGCGCCTGCTCGGGCTGTACAAGAACGGCGACCTAAAGCTCGACGAGCTGATCACCAACCGTTACACGCTCGACAACATCAACCAGGGCTACGAGGACATGCTCGCGGGTCGCAACATCCGCGGCGTGTTGATCCACGAACACTGACCCTTGGGAAGAAACTTCAGGATGGAACCAGTTACTTCCCAAGCCGCTGACGAGGAGGTTTGACGATGACCAGCTCGATTCTTGATCCGACCGGACTGTCCCGTAAAAACACTAAGGTTGGTCTGACGCTCGCGCCGCGCCGGGGGGAGCTGAGCGGGGCGCGGGTCGGGTTGCTCGAGAACGGCAAGCAGAACGCGAGCCTGTTCCTGACCGAGGTGGCCGACATCCTGCGCGAGCGCTACGGGGCCGGCGAGGCCACGCTGCGCCGCAAGGAGAACTTCGCGGCGCCGGCGCCGGCCGAGCTCATCGACGCGCTCAGCGCCGAGTCGGACCTGGTGGTGGTCGGCATTGGCGATTGAGGCTCGTGTAGCGCGTCGGCGGTCGCCGACGGAGTCCTTTTCGAACGTCACGGCACACCGGCAGCGGTGATCTGCTCGGACGCATTCAAGGCCACCGGCGATGCGATGGCCGAGATTCAGGGAGCCCCCGGATACCGGTACCTGACCACCCCACACCCGGTGGCGGGGCTGACCTCCGAACAGGTGCGCGAGCGGGCGGAGGCGGTCGCCGGCGAGGTGGCGAGGCTGCTGTCGGAATGACCACGGATCCCGATCCGGACGTGGCCCGCGCGGCCATCGAGTACTGCTACGAGCAGGGCTGGACCGACGGGCTGCCTGTGGTCCCGGTCTCGCAGGCGCTGCTCGACCAGTTCCTCGCCCACACCAACCGCGACCCCGGCCAGGTGCTGTGGCGGATGGAGCACTTGGGGAGGGAGTGCACAGTGCAGACCGCGGCGATCAACGCCGCGATGGCCGGATGCCTGCCCGAGTACTTCCCGATCGTGCTCGCAGCCTGGGACGCGGTGATGCGCGATCGGGCGGCGAAGGGCGGCGGGTGGCAGAGCACAAGCGGTCCGGCGCCGCTGATCGTCGTCAACGGCCCGATCCGCCACGAGCTCGGGATCAACTGCACCGGCGGGATCTTCGCCGCGGGCTTCCGTCCCAACGCCACCGTCCCGCGCGCGCTCGGGCTGATGCTGCGCAACGCGTTCGGCGTCGCGCCGCACGTTTTCGATCAGACGACGCAGGGGATCCCGGGCCGGTGGGCGATCTGCTTCGGGGAGAACGAGGAGGAGAGCCCGTGGGAGCCGCTGGCCACCGAGATGGGCCTCGAGCCGGAGGTGAACGCGGTGTCGTGCACGCTCACGCGGACGTACGAGTTCGTCGACAACCGCCACACCCAGAACCCCGAGCACCTCCTGAACGACTTCGCCGACACGATCTCCCGCACGGGAGTGATGATCTTCCGTGCCCAGTCGGCCGGGATAGTGTTCTGCCCCGAGCACGCCCAGATGCTCGCGGACGCCGGTTTCGCCAAGGCAGACGTCAAGGACTGGCTGATCGAGCACAGCGGCCGGGTGGAGGCCGATCTGCGGAGAGTCGGCAAGGACGCGGTCTCGGAAGGCGGTCTCGGCGGCCGCTCCGCGGGGGAAGCCGAGCGGGTCCCCGGAGACGTGTTCACGCCGTTCCTGCCGGGGCGCCAGTCGGTCCCGATCGTTGTGGCCGGGGCGAGGAACGCGGCGATCTCGATGGTGTTCCGCGTGTTCGGCGAGTGGTCGAACAGCTCCGTCGAAATCGAGGCGGCGCCGGTCGCAGCCGTGAAGGGAGGCTGACATGTTCAGCGAGCAGGGCTTGAAGGAGATGCAGGCCATGCTGTCTGCAGACGGCTACGGGCTCGACGCCCGCGAGGACGGCGAGCGGGTCGTGGTCGACATCATCGCGACGCCCGAGGCGTGCGAGGACTGCCTGGCCCCGCCCGACGTCATGCGCGCGATCCTCGGCAAGACGCTCGCGGTCCCGGCTGACGCGATCGACCTCCGCTACCCCGAATGAGCGGAATCCGGATCAACGCGGTCGAGCTAGGCGCCCTGTGGACCGCCGGTGTGGCGGAGAACCTGGCGCCAGAGGCACGCGAGCCACGCCGCCAGATGGTCGCGCTCCAGACGGAGGGCGACTGCTGGGACGCAGCCGCTGCGGTGCTGTTCGTGGTCTCCGGTCAGGCTCGGTGGATATCGGGTCAGGTGCCGGCGGTCGACGGTGGAGGTGCGCCAGGCGCCCGTTACCCGGGAGTTGCGCGGTTATGAACGGCCGGGTGGCGCTGATAACCGGGTGCGGCAAGCCCGACGGCGGCGGGCAGGCGATCGCCCGCGCGCTCGCGGCCGACGGCGCGACCGTGGTGGTCAGCGACCGCGTAGCGACCGGGGTGCTGAACCGCCGTCAGGAGATCGTGGGATCGGAGCAGCCGGCGTGGTGGGGCGGCCTCGACACGCTCGTGGCCGAGATCGAGGCGGGCGGAGGCAGCGCGATGTCGGTGCTCGGGGACATCGGAGACGAGAACGATGCCCAGGCGATGGTCGACGCGGCGCTCGCACGATACGACCGGCTGGACATCCTCGTCAACAACGCCGCCGCGCCCCAGGGCCTCGATCGCGACGTGATCGACGAGATCCCGATCGAGGTATTCGATGACCTGATCCGGATCAATCTGCGCGGCACCTGGCTCATGTGTCGGGCAGCCGTGCCCGCGATGCGCCGCCGGCGGTGGGGGCGGATCATCAACATCTCCTCGATGGCGGGCGTGATCGGGGCGCCGCGCTCCACCCCGTACTCGGCGTCGAAGGCCGGGATCCTCGGCCTGACGCGGGCGCTGTCGATGGATGTGGCCGGGTTCGGAATCACCGTCAACGCGATCGCGCCCGGTGCACTCGGCACGAGCCGCTCGGTGCTCAGCCTCGACCCGAACCTCGACGTCCGCGCAGAGAACGAGCAGCGCGGCCGCCGCCTGCCGGTGGGCCGGGTCGGCCGACCCGCGGACCTGGCGGCCGCCGTGCGCTACCTGGCCGGCGACGGCGCCGAGTTCGTGACCGGCCAGATGCTCGTACTCGACGGAGGCGGGCCGGCGCCGTTTCCGGTGCCACGACCCGAGGAGGCGGAGTGAAGATCCGAGTGCTGATGGAGCCGCGCCACGGCGCCACCTACGACCGGGTCGTGGCCATGGCGAAGGCCACCGAGGACTCCGGGTTCGACGCGTTCTTCCGCGGCGACCACTACCTCGGGATCGATTCGACCGACCCTGAGTACCGGCCGACCGACTCGTGGACGACGCTGGCGGGCGTCGCGCTCGAGACCAGCCGGATCAAGCTCGGGACGTTGATGACGGCGGGAACATTCCGGCACCCCGGCGTCGTCGCCAACTCCGTGGCAACCGTCGACCAGATGTCGGGCGGCCGCGTGATCTTGGGCATCGGCACGGGCTGGTACGAGCGCGAGCATAGGGCGTTCGGCATCCCGTTCCCCACGATCGGCGAGCGGTTTGACCGCTTCGACGAGGAGATGCAGATCATCAACGGGCTGTGGACGACGCCGCAGGGCGAGCCGTTCAGCTTCGACGGCCGGTTCTGGCAGCTGGAGGAGGCGCGCAACTTCCCGGTGCTCGTACAGAAGCCGCGACCCCAGATCGTCATCGGCGGCACCGGCCCGCGCCGGACCCCGCTGATGGCGGCAAGGTACGCCGACGAGTTCAACAGCGGCGGCGGCGCGGGGACTGCCGAGCGGTTCGCGAACGTCCGCCGGGTCTGCGAGGAGATCGGCCGGGACCCGTCGACGCTGCGCATGTCGGTGACCACCCAGGTCATCTGCGGGTCCACGCTCGCCGAAGCGGAGGCGCGGCTGGAGCGCCTGGGGGACCCGGGGCGTCGGATGCTGGCGATGGGGACGGTCGGGGACGTCCCGACCGTGGTTGGCGCTCTGCACGACCTGAACGCGGCGGGCGCCGAAATCGCCTACCTGCACATCTTCGACATCGACGACCTCGACCATCTGCGCCTGATCGGCGCCGAGGTGGTCCCGCAGCTGGGCTAGCCATGGAAAACGTGAGTTTGCGGCCCGCCACCCAGCCCGAGAGTCCAGATGAGCATGTGGAGCAGGCTCATGTGGGCGACGGGGTGGAGCAGGGTGGGGCTTTGTCACGTTGTGCATGGGACCGCCGGGCAGGGATGCCCGGCGGAATGGCCCCATGGATGCCGCGCAGCGGCCCCAGACCCAAACCCATGAGGAGAGACACCCGATGGCGACCATGACGACGCGAGCGGCGGTGCTGCACCAGCCTGGCCAGGACTGGGAGATCACCGAACTCGATCTCGACGAGCCCAAGGAGTTCGAGGTGCTGATCCGCTACAAGGCGGCGGGCCTCTGTCACTCCGACGAGCACATTCGCCGGGAGGGCGGGAGCCATATCCGCTTTCCGCTCGTCGGCGGCCACGAGGGCGCGGGGATAGTCGAGGCCGTCGGATCCGGCGTCACTCGCGTCCAGCCCGGCGATCACGTCGTGACCTCGTACATCCCGGCGTGCGGGAAGTGCCGCTACTGCTCGACGGGTCATCAGAATCTGTGTGATCGCGGGCTGTATGCCGGCGTCGGCTGCCTCCAGGACGAGACGTTCCGTTTCCACAAGAACGGCGAGGACTTCGGAGGGTTCTGCGCGCTCGGGACGTTCTCCGATCACACCGTGGTGTCCGAGTACTCGTGCGTGCGGATCGACGACGACATCCCGTTCGAGGTGGCCTGCCTCGTCGGCTGCGGCGTCACCACCGGCTGGTGCTCGGCGGTCCGCGCCGGCGAGACCCGCCCGGGCGAGGCCGTGGTGATCTTCGGGATCGGCGGCGTCGGGATCAACGCTGTGCAGGGCGCGCGCTACGCCGGCGCCACGACCGTCGTCGCGATCGACCCGAACCCGTTCAAGCTCGAGATGGCGAGCCGCCTCGGCGCGACCCACACCGCCACCACAGTCGACGCGGCCCGCGAAGTGTTGTTTCAGAGGACGCACGGCCAGATGGCGGACCTCGCGGTGATCACCGTCGGCGTGCTCGAGCCGCAGACGACCGTCGACGCAGTCGGTCTGATCGGAAAGGCAGGGCGGGTCGTAGTCACCTCGGTCAGCCGCGCCGACGAGAAGTCGATCAGCCTCACCGGCTCTCCGATGGTCGGTTTCCACAAACGGATCCAGGGCTCGCTCGCCGGCGGGTCCAACCCGATCTTCGAGATGCCGAACCTGCTCGGCCTCTACAAGTCAGGCCACCTCAAGCTCGACGAGATCATCACCCAGCGGTACTCGCTCGAGCAGGTCAACGACGGCTACCACGACCTGCTGGCCGGCAAGAACATCCGCGGCGTGGTTATCCACGAGAGCTGAATCCGGGTGGGACGATCACGTCCTCGCGGACGATCTCCGCCGTCGAGGGGCGGCCGAGACCGAGCAGGGCCGACTCGATCCCGGCGCGCATGATGTCGAGGACGTTCTCGACGCCGGCCTGTCCGGTCGCGGCGAGTCCCCACAGATAAGCGCGGCCGATCATCACGGCCTTCGCGCCGAGCGCCAGCGCCTTCACGACGTCGCCGCCGCGGCGGATGCCGCCGTCGAGCAGGATCTCGATCTGGTCGCCGACGGCCTCGACGATCGCCGGGAGCGCGCGGATGGAGGCGGGAGTGGTGTCGAGGTTGTTGCCGCCATGGTTTGAGACCGAGATCGCGGTGAACCCCGCGTCGACGGCGCGGCGGGCGTCGTCGGCCCGGATCACGCCCTTGAGCATGAACGGCCCGTGCCACTGTTCGCGTAGCCACCGCAGGTCCTCCCAGCTCGGTGGCGGCGTCATCATCCACTCACCGTAGGCGCCGAAGAACGTCAGCGGCGGCTGGCCGGGTGGGGCGACGTTGGGAACCGACAGGTCGGGCGGTCCGCCGGCGCGGATCCATTCCAACGACCACTGCGGCCGAGAGAGCGCCTCCGGGGCCATCCGCAGCATGGCCTTCAGGTCGACCTTGTCCGGGATCCAGGGGCTGCCCCAGTCGCGGCTGTGCGAGAAGGTCCAGTCGAGCGTGACGATCAGGCCCCGGGCGCCGGCGGCGCGAGCGCGCTCGATCCGAGCGGCGATCTGTTCGCGGGAGCCCGCCCAGTACAGCTGGAAGAACGTCTGCGGGTTTGCGGCGACGACGTCCTCGATCGGCTTTGACGCGAACGAGCTGAGACCGATCGCGGTTCCGCGGGCGGCGGCGGCGCGCGCTACCGCGACCTCGCCGTCGGGGTGGACGGACTGCACGCCGGTCGGCGAGATCAGAACGGGCAGCGAGATCTGCTCGCCCATCACCATCGTGGTCATATCGCGGCTCGCGGAGGCGCCACCGACGTGTGGGGCGAACCCGAGCTCTGCGAACGCGGCGACGTTGTCGGCCAGCGTCACGCCAGCTTCGGAGCCCGCTATCAGCGCGGAATAGACCGACTTGGGGAGGCGGCGCTTTGCCCGCCGCTGCGCGACGGCGACCGACTCAAACCAGGGGTTGCTCAACGACCGGACTTTCGTCACACGCCCGGGCGGGTGCGCGCTTTGACATGTCAACCGACGGCTTCGGGATCGGGGTGCCATCGCGCGCGGCGAGCAGGCGTTCGCCGTGGCCGAGCACGCACTCCGGATCGGGACCGGCCAGCGGCAACCCGGTGAAGAACTTCGCGGCCATGCAGCCGCCGCGGCACTTGTCGAACATGCTGCAGCCCGAGCATGCGCCGGCGTGTTGCGGCGCGCGCAATTCAGCGAACAGGTCCGACTCCCGCCACACGCGGGCGAATCCGCCCGGGCTGCGGACATTGCCCGCCAGGAACTCGTCGTGAATCACGAACGGGCACGCGTACACGTCGCCGATCGGATCGATCAGGCACACCACCCGGCCGGCCCCGCACAGGTTCAGGCCCGGCAGCGACGACCCGTACCCGCCGAGATGGAAGAACGAGTCTCCCGTCAGCACGCTCTCGCCATGCTCGAGCAGCCACTCGTACAGCTCGCGTTGCTGGGACGCGGTCGGGTGCAGCCGGTCCCACACGTCCGCGCCGCGACCCGACGGACGCAGGCGGGTCAGCCGCAGCTGCGCCAGGTAGCGGTCAGCCAGTCGTTTGAAGTCGTCGAGCTGAGAGACGTTCTCGCGCGTGACGACGACCGACAGCTTGAAGTTTTCGAAGCCGGCCCCCGCCAGCCGCTCCATCGCGGTGATCGCGGTGGCATAGGAGCCCGGACCGCGGATCGCATCGTTGACCTCGGCGGTGGCGCCGTCGAGCGATACCTGCACGTCGACGTAGTCGGTACTCGCGATCCGGGCCGCGACCTCCGGCGTGATCCGCGATCCGTTGGTCGAGAACTTCACCCCGACGTGATGCGCCACCGCGTATTCGACCAACTCCCAGAAATCCCGCCGGACGGTCGGCTCGCCACCACCGATGTTGACGTAGAAGACCTGCATCCGCTCGAGCTCGTCGATTACCCCCATGCACTCGGCCGTCGTCAGCTCGCGCGGGTCGCGCCGGCCCGAGCTCGACAGGCAGTGAATACAGGCCAGGTTGCACGCGTAGGTGAGCTCCCAGGTGAGGCAGATCGGCGCGTCGAGGCCGGTCTCGAGCTCATCGTTCAGCGATCGTGCGTCGTCGGCGCGACGGCGCACGATCGACAGCCGCCGCGTGCCGAAGTGGTAGGCCAGGGCGCCGAAGCGCTCGGGCCTCAGCTCGACCTCTGGATCCAGCCGCGCGGCCCGCTTGAGTTCGGCGGACGTCAATAGACCCCACACATGCCATCGATCGAGACGTCCTCGACCAACAGGTCTTCGACCACGAGCTCCTCGCCGGACGGCTCGGTCGACGCGTCCTCCTCGGGGCCTGGTTCGGGCGTCGTCGGATCGAGCTGCTCAGGGACGATGCTCATACGATTCTCCTCTCCTCGAGGTAGTCGGGCGCGATAATTTAGCACTGCGTGACAAATCTCGCTGACTTGAACTGGGTTCAGGTGGATGGCGCTCCGCGCCGGGCGATGATCGTGCCGCTCGGCTCGCTCGAGCAGCACGGTCCGCACCTGCCGCTCGACACTGACACCCGGATTGCCGTCGCCGTCGCCGCCGCGGCCGCCGCCGGGCGAGAAGAAGTCACGGTCTCGCCGCCGCTCGCGTTCGGAGCCAGCGGCGAGCACAGCGCGTTCCCGGGGACCGTGTCGATCGGCACCGCCGCGTTGACCGAGGTTCTGGTCGAGCTCGGCCGGGACGTGAGCCGGCATTGGGAGGTTCTGCTGTTCGTCAACGCCCACGGCGGAAACCACGACGCGGTCTCGGCGGCGATCGAGCGACTCAAAGCGGAGGGTCGGCGGTGCGGCGTGTACACCGTGGCGTCGCGGAAAGGCGACGCGCACGCCGGCCGCACCGAGACCTCGATGCTGATGCACCTCGATCCGGCGGCGGTGCGCGCCGAGCTCGCCGAGGCGGGGGAGACGCGGCCGATCGCCGAGCTGATCGGATGCCTCCGCGCCAAGGGCGTCCGGTCCGTGAGCCCGAACGGGGTGCTCGGCGATCCCGGAGGCGCGAGCGCGGCCGAGGGGCGCCGGCTGCTCGAACAGGCAACCGCCGACTGCGTGGTGACACTCGACGCGCTGCTGGCCGAGGTGCCGTTTCATGCCTGACGGCCCCGGTCTGGCCGTGATCACCGGCGCCGCCCGCGGGATCGGGGCCGCGGTAGCGACGACACTCGGTGAGCAGGGCTGGTCGCTGCTGCTGATCGACGCGTGCGCGGACCAGGGTGGGATCGAGTACGCGATGCCGGCACCGGCCGACCTCGAACGCGTCGCCGAGCGCTGTGTGGTTGCGGGCGCCGGGGGCACCGACGTACTCCGGGCCGACGTCGGCCGCCCGGAGTTCGCGTCGGTCCTCACGAGCTCGCTTGACGGCAGGACCCCGGCCGCCGCGGTGGCCGCCGCCGGCGTGATCGCGGGGGGACCGGCATGGGGTACGGGTGAGCAGGCGTGGGCCACCCTGATAAATGTCAACTTGCACGGAACCCGCCGCCTCGCGGAGGCGACCGTTCCGGGCATGGTGCAGGCTGGGCGCGGGCGGTTCGTCGCGATCGCGTCGGCCGCGGCTCTGCGCGCGATGCCCCAGCTGGCCGCCTACTCCGCGGCCAAGGCGGCCACGGTCGGGTTCGTCCGCGCGCTGGCGGCCGACCTGGCGGGCACGGGCGTGTCGGCCAATGCCATCTGCCCCGGGTCGACTCGGGGGGTGATGCTCGCGGCGAGTGCCGAGGTCTACGACCTCAGCGGCGAGGAAGAGTTCGCGGGTCAGCACCTGATCCGCAGGCTGATCGAACCGGGCGAGATCGCCGAGACCGTCGGGTGGCTGTGCGGACCGGCGGCATCGGCGCTCACCGGCGCGGTGCTGCCGGTCGACGGCGGATTGACCGCTTGACGCTGGCGGCCGAGACACCGGTTCCGGCCGGTTGGCGGCTGCGGCCCTCTCGTGGTGTGCGATCCTCGCCGGACGGAGAGGTGCTGCTCGGCGGCTCGCCGATGCGGATGATGACGCTGTCCGCTCGCGGCGCGCAGCTCGTCCGAGGCTGGTTGGCCGGCCAGCCCGTGGGTGCCGATGAGGCCGACAGGTTGCTGGCACGGCGGCTGCTCGACGCAGGCCTGGTCCATCCGGAGCCACCGCTCTTGCCGCGCTCCGAGGACGCATGCACGATCGTCGTTCCCGTCTACGGCGACGGCGACCGGCTCGCGCGCTGCCTGGCGCCGCTGGCCGGTGGCCAACACCACGTGGTGGTGGTCGACGACGGCTCTCCCGCCGGCCGCGCGATCGAGGCGGTCGCCGATCGTTTCGGCGCGCGCTACGTGCGTCACGCGGAGAACCGCGGGGCATCCGCCGCACGCAACACGGGCCTCCGGCTCGTCACGACCGAGCTCGTTGCGTTCCTCGACTCCGACTGCATCCCGCCACCGAGGTTCCCGGCCGACCTACTGCCTCACCTCGCCGATCCGGCGGTCGCGCTGGTCGCGCCGCGGATCGTCTCCGCAGGCGCGCGAGCCGGCCGGATCGCCGCGTACGAGCGGTACCACTCGGCGCTCGACATGGGTCCGGACCCGTCGCTCGTCCGCCCCTACAGTTGGGTGTGGTACGTCCCGAGCGCAGCGATGGTCGCGCGCCGCGAGGCGCTCGGCGCCGGCTTCGACGAGGACCTGACGCTGGGGGAGGACGTCGATCTGGTCTGGCGCCTGCACGACGCCGGATGGCAGGTCCGCTACGAGCCGCGGGCCTCGGTGGCGCACGAGGATCGCATCGACCCGATCGCCTGGTACCGGCGCCGCGTCGCGTACAACGAATCTGTGGCGCCGCTGCTCCGCCGCCACCCCGACCGGGTGCCCGCGCTCTTCGTCTCTGGGCAGGCCGCGCTCGGCTGGGGCGCGTGGCTGAGCGGGCGCTGGCCGGTGCTCGCCGGCCTGACGGGACTGCGCGCGCTCCGGCTGTCCCGCACCGTGGCCGGGCGGCTACCCGGCACCAGCACCTGGGCGGCCCGAGCCTCGGCCGAGACCACGCTTCGCGAGGCGCGCGACCTCGGCCGAGCGGTAGCCGGTCCATGGGCGCCGTTCGCATTCGCGGCGATCTGGGCGACGCGACGTCGCGGACTGCTTCGGAGGGTGGCCGCGCTGGTGGCGGTTGTGATCGTCGCCGACTGGGTCGAGGACAGGCCGGCGCTCGATCCGCTCAGCTACGGCGCGCTCCGGCTGGCCGACGAATCCGCGCGCGGCATCGGGATCTGGATCGCGTGTGTGTGCGCGCGGGACTTCAGGGCCCTGGCTCCGAAACGCGCGCCACCACCGAGCCGGCGCTAGTGGCCGCGGTGAGCGCGGCGAGGCCGGCGCCGAGCAGCCGGTAGGCCTGGTCGAGGTTCTCCACGAGGTCGCTCGAGGGGTCATCGACCCACACGAGGAACGCGGCCATCGACGTTCCCAGCGCGGCGTGCGCGACCGTCTGGGGGATGAGATCGTCCGCATCGCACCCGAGCCGAGCGGCGACGAACTCGGCGATCACCGCTCGCCACTCGGCGTACCGGAGTGTCGAGTGCGCCTGGAGCGCCGGCACCCCGGTGATCAGGCGCATCCGGATCCGGAGCTCTGGCAGCTGCTCATCTTCGTAGCGGTTTGACTCGACCACCGCGGCACGGAGCGCCTCATGGAGCGGCTTGTCGGGTCCGGTCGCGTCCAGACAGCGTCTCAGGCGAGCCAGCACCCAGTCAAAGTCGCCCCAAGCCATGTCGTTCTTCGACGCGAAGTAGCGGAACAGCGTGCGACGACTGACTCCGAGCGCGTCGGCGATGTCGTCGACCGTGGTCTCGTCGAACCCGCGCTCGGCGAACATCTCCAGCGCGGTTCGACTGACGGCCCCGCGTGAGGTTCCCGGGGGACGCCCCGGCCGCTGACCGAAGCTCCCGACCACAACGCAGATCCTACGGTGCGCGCTGCTGACTGGCTCGGCGTTTGCCTCAGGTGTTTCGTGGCTCCGGCCTCGTCAGCCGTCCGCCGTGATCCACTCGCGCGCGTCGTCGAGATCGTCGAGCTCGAACGCCTTCACCTCGCCGGGCATCATCCACGTGAACGCGCGCAACGACTTACGCAGCCAATCCGCGTCGCACACCACCGCGATTCGTTCCCAGGCTCTGAAGTGACCGATGCCGAGCTTGGTGTCTTCCCACATCGCGCCGGCCGTGTAGTCGGGAAAGTCGTCGTGGAGTACGTACAGCACTCTCACCTTCCCGTCGGCCGAAGCAGCGCGAGCCGCCTCAACGGCCGGAACGAGCAGGCGTTCGTAGTCTTGCGAGGTGACCTTGCCGTCGGCTTCGACGCCGACGACGTTGCTCGGCAGGTCCGGAATCAGGGTGAGCACTGGCTACCTCCAGGTCCAAGAGGACCCTAATTCCGCGCCTGTCCGTTTCCGTCACCCAAACCGGGTGACGGCATCGGGATCAGCCGCCGCGCGAGGCCCGCGGCCGATACCGCCGCCCACGCGCCCTCGAGCAACAGAAATCCCCATTGGCGCCCGGTCAGCGCGAGCACGGCCAGCAGGCTCGAGCCGGCCAGGTTCGTCGCGAGCGTGATCCGCGAGGATGGCGCCGCGCGACCCGACTGAACCGCGACGAACGCGGACAGAACGGCGAGCGCGCCTGCGAGCTGAAGAAAGCCGGACATGAGGGGACCTCCTGTGCGCGCCGTCGTCACACCGGGTACGGCGCGCCCTCTCGTCCGGGACGGCTCCGTCGGAGCGGTCTGGCATCGATTCTAGGCAGCGGGATCACGACCGCCACGCCGGTCGCGTCGGTCACGGGTGCGAGCCTACGTGGGGCGTCGCATCGCGACCGCGCGAGCGTCCCAGGTCATCTGGGTGAACCCGAATCGTTCGCAACTCGTCAGCGGGCGGACGAAACGTTCGCCGGATTTGTTGCTCGTCACCGCTTTTCTCTACTCTTAGGACGTATTCGTCCACCGCCCGCGGGCCTGGATCGACGTGAGGAGGTGATTGGTTTGCGTAAGTACCGTGGCCGCTTAACTGAGCCGCTCGTGCGCGAGAACGGGACGCTTCGCCCGGCTAGCTGGGATGAGGCGCTCGACTGCGCCGCGGCGGGTCTGTCCCGCGCCCGGGAACAGGACACCACGCGCTCTTTCGGGATGTTCAGCTGCTCGAAGGCCTCGAACGAGGTCAACTTCCTGGCTCAGAAGTTCGTGCGTTCTGTAATGGGGTCGAACAACATCGACTCGTGCAACCGCACTTGACACGCTCCCAGCGTCGTCGGTCTGGCGACGGTGTTTGGTGCGGGCGGCGGCACGTCGTCCTATACAGAGGTCGAACAGACGGATCTGCTGATCCTGTGGGGGTCTAACGCCCGCGAGACGCATCCGATCTTTTTCCACCACGTGCTGAAGGCGGTCCATCGGGGCGCCAGGCTGTTCGTCGTCGATCCGCGGCGGAGCAGCTCGGCGCAGTGGGCCGACACGTGGCTGGGGCTCGACGTCGGGACCGACATCGCGCTCGCCAACACGGTGGCGCGGGAGATCATCCACGCCGGCCTCGCCAACGACAACTTCATCGACCATGCGACCGCGGGCTATGAGGATTTCCGCGCCGCAGTCGAGCCTTGGACGCTCGAGGAGGGCGAGCGCGTCACCGGCGTTCCCGCGGAGACGATTCGCGAGCTCGCGCATGCGTACGCGCGCGCCGATCGGGCGATCCTGTGCTGGACGCTTGGGATCACCGAACACGTCACCGCCGTCGATAACGTCCTGTCGCTGATCAATCTGGCGCTCGTGACCGGTCACGTCGGGCGGTGGGGCTCGGGGCTCAATCCGCTGCGAGGCCAGAACAACGTCCAGGGGGGTGGCGACATGGGCGCGATCCCCAACAAGCTGCCGGGCTTCCAGGACATCGAGAAGAACGACGAGGCGCGGGCCCGATTCGAACAGGCCTGGGGCGCACCGATCGTCCCGAAGTACGGCTGGCATCTGTCGCAGATGTTCGAGGGGATGGAACGCGGCGAGCTGCGGACGCTGTACGTGATGGGCGAGAACCCCGCGCAGTCGGAGGCGGACTCGAAGAAGGCGCTCGAGGCTCTCGAGGGGCTCGATTTCCTGATCGCTCAGGACATCCTGATGACCAAGACGTGCGAGATGGCCGACGTCGTGTTCCCCGCTTCGGCGTCGTGGTGCGAGGTGGACGGAGGGACCGTGACCAACAGCGAGCGACGCGTGCAGCGGATGCGCAAGGCGCTCGATCCGCCCGGGGACGCGCGCGACGACCACTGGATCCTGTCCGAGCTGGCACGCCGTCTCGGCCACGACTGGGGCCAGCCGACGCTCGAGGAGATCTGGGATGAATGCCGTTCGCTCAGCCCGATGCATTGCGGGATGAGCTACCGCCGGCTCGAGGAAATGGGCGGAATCCAATGGCCGTGCCCGAGCGAGGACCACCCGGGCTCGCCGTTCCTCCACGGTCGCTTGTGGGATGAGCCCGCCGGAGAGCCGCTCGCGCCGTTCTCGGTCACAAAATGGGTGCCGCCGATCGACGAGCTCAACGACGAGTTTCCGATCCGGCTCACGACCGGACGGCGTCTCGATTCCTACAACACCGGCGTCCAGTCGAACCTGTACAGCTCGCCGCTTCGTCGCGGCGAGACGCTCGATCTGTGCCCGGAGGACGCCGAGGAGCTCGGGGTGGAACCGGGCGAGATCGTCCGGATCAGGTCTCGTCGCGGTCAGGTCGACGCGCCCGTCCGGCTGGATCAAGGCCTCCGGCCCGGGCTCGCGTTCATGACTTTCCACTTCCCGGACCAGGTCGACGTCAACTTGCTGACGATCGACGCCACCGACCCGAGGTCGGGGACGGCGGAGTTCAAGGCGACCGCGGTGCGGATCGACAAGCTGAACGGCGACACGCACCAGGCCGAGGCGGTCGCCGGCAGCGAGGCGTTGGATTAGGCGTGGACCTCCGGCTCCTTGACGCCGAGGCGACGGCTGACGAACGAGCGGCCGTGGATGCGTTCCTTGGCCCGCCGGTGTCGCATTGGGCGGGCGCCGATCGGGTCGAGAACGGTCACTCGGCACACGGCGGCCACGCGGCTCGAGCGGAGCGCCACCAGCTCCTGCCGACGCTGCATGCGCTTCACGAGCACGCCGGCTGGATCAGCCCGGGCGGTCTCAACTACATCGCGCAGCGTCTCACCATTCCGCCCGCCGACGTGTTCGGCGTGGCCACTTTCTACGCCCTGTTCTCGGTCGAGCCGCGGTCGCCCCGAGTGCTGCACGTGTGCAACGACCTGGCCTGCCGCTGCGCTGGCTCGCAGCAGCTGATCGACGCCCTCACCGAACAGATCGGACCTCAGGGCGCGGACCACGACGGCACCACCTGGCTGCCCAGTCCGTGCCTCGGTCAATGCGACCGAGCGCCGGCCGCGTTCCTGGTCGAAACGGGTCAGAACCCAACCGAACGCGAGATCACCGGCGTCGATACCGGCGGCCTGCTCGAGATCGTGAACGGAGCGACGCCGGCGCCACCGCAATCCACCGTGCCATCCCAGCGCGGGCAGCCCGGCCTGCGTCTGATGCGGCGGATCGGCGTCATTGATCCGGACAGCCTCGATGACTACCGGGCTCACGGGGGCTACCAAGCGCTCCGGCGCGCGTTCGATCTCGGCCCCGACGGCGTCATCCGTGAGGTGCTCGACTCAAAGCTGATGGGACGTGGCGGCGCGGCGTTCCCGACCGGACGGAAGTGGGACGCGGTGGCGCGCCAGCCGCGCCGGCCCCACTACCTGATCTGCAACGCGGACGAGTCGGAGCCCGGGACGTTCAAGGATCGTGTGATCATGGAGGGCGACCCGTTCTCGCTGATCGAGTCGATGACGATCGCCGCCTATGCCACCGGGTGCGAGCGCGGCTACATCTTCATCCGGGGCGAGTACCCGCTGGCCGAACGCCGCCTTCAGGGTGCGCTTGAGCAGGCCCGCGAAAAGTCGCTGCTAGGCGACGACATCCTCGGGCGCGGTGTGTTGCGGTTCGACATCGAGCTGCGCAAGGGCGCGGGCGCGTACATCTGTGGCGAGGAAACGGCCATCTTCGGCTCGATCGAGGGGTACCGCGGCGAGCCGCGCAACAAGCCGCCGTTCCCGGTCGAGCGCGGGCTGTTCGGCCAGCCCACCGTGGTCAACAACGTCGAAACACTGGTCAACGTACTGCCGATCGTGCTCGATGGGGGTCCAGCGTTCGCCGCGATCGGCACCGAGCGCTCGACCGGACCTAAGCTGTTCTCCGTCTCCGGTGCGGTGGTCGAGCCGGGCACGTACGAGGTGCCTTTTGGCACCACGCTCCGTGAGCTCCTCGAGCTCGCTGGCGGGCTGACGCCGGGCGCCAGCCTGCGCGCGGTGCTCCTGGGCGGCGCTGCCGGCAGCTTCGTGACGGCGGATTACCTCGACCTGAAGCTCACCTTCGAGGGCGCACGCGAGGTCCACACGACGCTGGGATCGGGCGTGGTTCTCGTGCTCGACGAGACAGCCGACCTTCACGAACTACTGATGACGATCGCGGGTTTCATGCGCGACGAGAGCTGCGGTCAGTGCGTGCCCTGCCGGGTCGGCACGGTACGCCAGGAGGAAGCGCTCGCCCGGCTGATCTCAGGGCGCACGCGCGGAAGCGTCCAGGACGAGCTGCACCTGATCGCCGAGATCGGCGAGGCGATGCGTGACGCCTCAATCTGTGGTCTGGGACAGACGGCGTCGTCCGCGGTTGAGTCGGCGATCGCGCGGCTGGGGGTATTTGCGAGCAACGGCAATGGAGGAGCGACCGCGTGAACCCGATCCAGCTGTCCATGGCTCCGCCGCAACCGGCGGCACGGCACGTCACGGTCACGATCGATGACCAGCCGGTCGAGGTGCCCGAGGGCTCGACGATCCTCGACGCCTGCCGCAAGATCGGGATTGACACGCCCACGCTCTGCTACGGAGAGACGCTGATGCCGGCCAACGCGTGCCGGATCTGCGTCGTCGAGCTCGAGGGGGCCCGGACGCTGGTGCCGGCGTGCTCGCGCAAGGTCGAGCCCGACATGGTGATCCGCACCAACTCCGACCGCGTGCGCCGCAGCCGCAAGATGGTGATCGAGTTTCTCGCGTCGAGCGTCGACCTGTCGATCACTCCGGCAGCCCAGGACTACCTGGAGCGCTACCACGCCAAGCCCGAACGCTATGGACCGCCCGCGCCCCCCGACCCCGATCGCGACCACAAGCACGCCGGGCATCACGAACGTCCTGACGGACAGACCGCCGCCACCGTGCGCGCGCCGGCGAAGGTCGACAACGAGCTGTACGTGCGCGACTACTCGAAGTGCATCCTCTGTTACAAGTGCGTCGAGGCGTGCGGCACGGACGCGCAGAACACGTTCGCCATCGCCGTGTCGGGCCGGGGCTTCGACGCGCGCATCTCCACGGAGTTCGACAACCCGCTGCCCGACTCCGCGTGCGTCTACTGCGGTAACTGCATCGCCGTGTGCCCGACGGGCGCCCTGATGTTCAGATCGGAGTACGAGCTCCGGCAGCAGGGTCTCTGGGACGAAGGACGGCAGACGGTCACCGACACGATCTGTCCCTACTGCGGCGTGGGGTGCACGCTGAGCCTGCGTGTCCAGGAGAACCAG
>DATJYY010000220.1:0-6882 GCA_035499395.1 Solirubrobacteraceae bacterium | reverse complement strand
CATCGGGCCGAACCATTCGCTCAATCCGGCCACGATCTGGCGTCTGGTCGTGATCGTGATGGCGATGCAGGGCGCTGGGTACATCGCGATGCGGGCAATCGGGCCGCGCTACGGCCTGCTCCTCACCGGCTTCCTCGGAGGTTTTGTCTCGAGCACCGCGACCATCGCGCTGATGGGCAAGCGCGCCGTGGATGAGCCGGCGATGCGGCGTCTCGCCACCGCGGCGGGGATCGCCTCATCCGTGGCCACCGTCGTGCTGCTCGCCGCCGTCGTCGGGGCGGCGAGCGTGCCCGTGCTGCGCGACCTGGCGGTCCCGCTGATCCTGGCCGGCCTCGCTGCCACCGGATACGCGATCGCGTTCGCGCTCCATGCGGTGAGCCGGCCCGAGCCCGAAATAGTTGAGCCCGGTCGCGCTTTCGACTTCAAGGTCGCGCTGCTGCTCGCGGCCACGGTCACCGTCGTCCTGCTGATCGCGGGCGCGCTGAACGCCGCCCTGGGCCGTGCCGGTCTGCTCATCGGCACCGGTGTGGCGGGCTTTGCCGACTCTCAATCGGCCGCCATCTCCGCCGCGACGCTCACGCACACCAGCGACGTCACGGCCACCACCGCCGCCGTCGCGACGCTCACCGCGCTGACGACCAACACGCTGAGCAAGGCCGCGCTGGCCGCCGGCATCGGGAAACGGCGCTACGCGCTCGCGGTCTGGCCGGGCCTCGCACTGATCCTCGCCGGCGCCTGGGGCGGGTTCGCGATCACGCAATTGGTTTGACCTCGTCCGGTCCTGACAGGTCGGACCGATTTGCATCGGGTGCCTCTTCCTGGTCTGGGCCTTGTCTGAGCGCGCCGGGCCTGTTGGTGTCGCTACCAGCTGCTGTGACGGGGCCTTGCCGACGCCGCTAACGGCGCGCTAAGCGAGTGCAAAGAGCGGGCGCGTACAACTTCGCTGCGACGAGCCGCTTCCGCCTCAACCACCACATCCAACACCGCGGCCGGCCTGAAGACGCAGCTGACGAGGGCCCTCGCCGCACCAGCGACCGAGGAAACCAACGATGACCCTGACACGACTCACCGACCGCCGAGAGCTAGCCCAGCGGACGAGCGACGGAATCGAAGTGACTCTGTTCTGGAGCAAGTCGACGAACAAGATCACCCTCGAGGTTCTTGACTCGCGCTCCGCCGAGAGGCTCGAGTTCGACGTCGACAGTCGCGCTGCCCTGGACGCGTTTAACCACCCCTACGTGTACGCGATCAAATCGCACGTTCACGGGAGCCCCACGTCAGCAGACCGGGGACGGTGACTCGCCTGCGCCACGCCCGATTCGCGTCGCCCCGACCCGCATACCACGATCATCGAAACAGACCCGACATGCACACCCCAATCTTGTACATCCTGATCAACCAAGCCCACACCGAGGACCTGCACCGCGCTGCGCAGAAGTTCGGACAGCGACGGCTCGCCGCTCTGACCAGCCGAAATGTCCCTCGCCGAAGGGGTCACCGGGCAGCATCGGTATTGCCGGCCATCCAGCACCTCAACGGCCCCGCGACGGGCAAGCCCGCGGCAGCCGCAAGCGAGCAGCGATGACTACGCCCACCGTGATCGAACTCCGTCGCAACGGCAACGCGATCGTCGAACGAACCACGGCGGCGGCTGCATTTGCTGGTCGACCAGAAGTCACACGACGCTCACCACGGAGCGGTCACCGCCTACCCATTGAACACAACCACCAAGGAGCCTCGATGACAACCCTCGCGCAACCTTCCGATCCTGTCGCCGCGCTCAAGCTGGCGCATCGCGCGACCTGGGCCGCTGGCGACTACCCCGCCGTCGCCGGACACATCGCCGACAGTCCCGTCAGCGCCGCGCTCACGGCCGCGCGAGTCAGGCCGGGGACTCGCGTGCTGGACGTCGCCACCGGGAGCGGCAATGTTGCGCTTCGCGCCGCCGAGGCCCGCGCCCACGTCGTTGGTCTGGATCTTGTTCCCGAACTGCTGGACGTTGCGCGGTCGCGCGCACTGGCCACGGGCCTTGAGATCGAGTGGGTGCAAGGAGATGCCGAGGCGCTGCCTTTCGGCGCCGGGTCGTTCGACTCGGTCACTTCGGTGTTCGGCGTGCAGTTCACGCCGCGCCATCAGGTCACCGCGGATGAACTGGTGCGGGTCTGCCGCCCGGGTGGCTCGATCGGACTGGTCAACTGGACTCCCGAGGGACTGATCGGCCAGATGTTCCAAATCATGGGCCGCTACCTACCGCCGCCGCCGGCGTTCGCGACTGCACCCCCGCTGTGGGGCGATGAGCGCCACGTGCGCGACCTGTTCGCGCGCCACGATGTGACGGTGTCATTCGAGCGCGGGTCGAACCTGTTCGCGTTCGATACCGTCGAGGCCTACCAGACGTTTTTCGAGCAACGCTACGGCCCGACGATCAAGGCACAGGAGAAGCTGATGCCAGAGGGGCGCTGGGATGACTGCCGCGCGGAGCTTCGTGAGCTGTTCGACCGGATGAACACGGCGACCGATGGCAGCTGCCGCATCGAGGCCGAATACGTCGCGATCTCGATCAGACGCGGCGACGCCTGACGACACCGCCAGCGTTCGATCCTCTCGCCATGGCAGATGGCGCGGTGCGCTGAGCGCCGGCAGTCGCCGGCGCTCAGGACTCGTGACCGTTGACCGAAGCGTCAACGAGCGACGGTGGCGGGACACTCGCCCCGTTTCGCCGCTCCCTACGTGCCTCCAGCGCCGCGACCAGGTGACCAGCAGCCTGCGCGTGAGCGCTCTCGCCGGTCCGATCGCCACGCTCCTCCGCGACGTACTCGAGCTCACCGATCACCCGATTGATCTGGTCATCGGTCATGCGCCGGATCAGCGCGGAAGTGAGGACGCGTGTGACGTCGGCGTCGTCTCTGGTTTCCATGTGGCCTGGATCGCGCAGGTCACACCCCACCTAAAGCGATCAATACTGCAAACGGACGAAGGGATGACCACGGACGCACCTGAGATTCACACTTCGGTGCAAACGATCCAGTCGGCGAGAAACGGCACGGCGATCCGGTAACCGTCGCCGACCTCCTGGAACGCGTTGAACATCGGCAAGCGGACTAGAGGCGCTCGCGGAGCGCCGTCCGGAGGCGCTCGTCGCAGAATGCGGCGTCGATCGCGGTCAGTGTGACCTCGCGCAGGTCGTCGTCGCTGAATCCCATGCGGGACGCGCAGACGTCGTACTCGCCGTCGATCGTCGCGCCGAAGTAGGGCGGATCGTCGGAGCCGAGCGTGAGCGGTACTCCGGCAGCGCGCAGCGCCGGGAGCGGATGCTCCTCATACGACGGAAAGACGCCCAGGACAACGTTCGACGTCGGGCAGCACTCGAGCACGATTCCGCGGTCGGCGAGCTCGGACACGACCGACGGATCTTCGATCGCGCGGACGCCGTGGGCGATCCGGGTGATCGGCAGCGTGAGCGCGGCGCGGACGCTGTCCGCTCCGGCCCACTCGCCGGCGTGGATCGTGCAGCCGAGCCCGGCACCCGCGGCGGTCTGAAACACCTCGGCGAAGTCACCCGCGGGGAACCCGGCCTCGTCTCCGGCCATGGAAAAGCCCACCACATACGGGTGAGGCCGCGAGGCGGCGTACTCGGCGACGCGCACCGCCTGCTCGACGCCGAAATTGCGGACGGCCGAGATCAGGATCCGTCCCTCGATCCCGGTGTCGCGGCGGGCATCGTCAATCCCCTGCGCGATGCCGCCGAGGTGGTCGGAATCGCTCAGCCCAACGATCGCGGCGTGGTCCGGCGAGGCCGTCAGCTCGACGTAGATCGCGCCACCGCGCGCGCACGCGCACAGGTACTCGTAGGTGATGTCGCGATAGTCCTCACCGGTGCGCATCACGCTCGCGGCGAGGTCGTACGTGCGCAGGAAGTCGAGGAAGTCGGTGTAGCGGAAGCGGCCGTCCTCACCGAGGAGTCGCTCCGGCAGGTCCACGCCGTTGCGCACCGCGATCCGGTGGACGAGCTCGGGAGGCGCGGTTCCCTCCAGGTGGACGTGCAGCTCGGCTTTGGGAATGCTCGGCATCGCTCAGGCGCCGAGCCGCTCGAGCACCGGCGCCGGAATCGCGGCCGGCGCGTCGCCGACGACGTAGGCCGAGCGCACGGCGTCCGCAGCGCGGCGAGCTGCGTCGTCGTCCCGGGCATGCACGAGAGCGAGCGGCCGTCCGCCCGGCTCGACGCGCTCACCTAACGCCGCCACTTCGACGAGACCGACGCTGTGGTCGACGGCGTCGTCCTCGCGGGCCCGGCCACCGCCCAGCGCGACGACCGCGACACCGACCGCACGAACGTCAACCGCCGCGACGACTCCCGGCGAAGACGGATCCACCGCACGAATCACCGGCGCGGTCGGCAGATATCCGGACGGGGCGTCGATCAACCCGGCCGGTCCGCCCAGCTCGACGACCATCGCGCCGAACCGCTCGGCGGCCTCCCCGCTGTCGAGAGCCCGTACCGCGGCGGCACGCGCGGGGCCAACGTCAGCCTCCAGACCCCCGAGGACGAGCAACTCGGCCGACAGCGCGAGCGTCACCTCGAGCAGGCGCTCGTCGCGCGCGGCGCCGGTCAGATGATCGATCGACTCGCGCACCTCGACCGCGTTGCCGGCGGTTCGCCCGAGGACCTGGTCCATGTCGGTCAGCACGGCGGTCGTGGGCATGCCGTTGCCCGCGGCGACCTCGACGATCGCGCGCGCCAGCTCGCGTGCCTGGTCGATCTCGCGCAGAAACGCCCCCGAACCGACCTTGACGTCCATCACCAGCGCGTCCAGGCCGGCCGCGAGCTTCTTAGACAGGATCGAGCCGACGATCAGCGGGATCGACTCAACCGTCCCGGTGGCGTCGCGGATCGCGTACAGCCGGCGGTCGGCGGGGGCGAGGCGGGCGGTCTGACCGACGATCGCGCAGCCGACGCGAGCGACGGCCTCCCGGAGCCGCGCAGAATCGGGCGCCACGTCATACCCCGGGATCGACTCGAGCTTGTCGAGCGTGCCGCCGGTGTGGCCGAGGCCCCGGCCCGAGATCATCGGGACGCAAGCCCCGCACGCCGCCAGGATCGGCGCCAGCAACAGGCTCACCTTGTCGCCGACGCCCCCAGTCGAGTGCTTGTCCAGGACAGGGCCGGATAACCCGGCGTCGCTCCAATCCAACACATCCCCCGAGCGGGTCATCGCGCCAGTCAGCGCGACGCGCTCGGCGGCGCTCATCCCGCGCCACACGATCGCCATCGCGAGCGCGCCCACCTGCGCGTCGGTCACCGATCCATCCGCGATCCCGAACACCAGCGACGCGACGTCCTCAGCGGACAACTCGAGGCCGTCGCGCTTTCGCCGGATGAGCTCGGCGGTCAGCATCGGGGAATGAAGTCGAGGAGCAGGCGGGTGAGATCGGCCGCGCCGGCCTCGGCCGCCCGCAGCGTCCGCTCATGGCTGAGCGGCTCGTCGGTCATGCCCTCGGCGAGGTTCGTGATCATCGATACCGCGGCGACGCGCAGGCCGCAGTGGCGGGCGATGATCGTCTCCTGGACCGTCGACATGCCGACCGCGTCGGCGCCCATCACGCGGTAGGCGCGGATCTCGGCCGGTGTCTCGAACGTCGGGCCCATGACGGCGAGGTACACGCCCTCGGCGAGCGGGAGGCCGAGGTCCCGGGCGGAGTCCCGGAGCGATTCGAGCAACGCCGGATCATAAGCGTCGCGCAGAGAAGGAAAACGCGGCCCGAGCGCGGAGTCGTTCGGCCCGGCCAGCAGATTCACTCCGGTCATGTTGATGTGGTCGGTGATCGCCATCAACGACCCCGGCCCGACGTCCGGGCGCAGCGACCCCGCCGCATTCGTCAGGACCAGCACCGACGCGCCGGCGGCGTGCAACGCCCGGACCGGCACGCGCAGCGCCTCGGGATCGCCGCCCTCGTAGAGGTGCGCCCGGCCCTGAAACACCGCCACCGAGACTCCGCCGATCTGACCCAGCACGGCTCGCCCTAAATGGCCCTCGACGCTCGGGCGCGGAAAGCCCGGCAGCTCCTCGTAGCCGACCACGACCTGGTCCTCGACGGCGTCGGCGACCGCGCCCAGACCCGACCCGAGCACGACGCCGACGCGTGGCGCTCCGAGGTTCACGTCTCGAGCGCCTCGCGGTCGAACGCCCCCGGCAGCAGCTCGCCCAAGGTCATCGTCTGCGGCTCCGCTCCCGGACGGCCGAGGTGGACGGGCGTCGACGCGCCCCCGAACTCCGACAGCCGCTGCCGGCAGCCCCCGCACGGCGGGCAATGTTCGAGGCGCTCGGCCACGACCGCGGCGGCGGTGATCGCCGACTCGCCGGCGGCCACGAGTGCTCCGAGCGCCGAGGCCTCGGCGCACTGGCCCTGGGGGTACGCCGAGTTCTCGACGTTCGCGCCGGCGTAGATCGCGCCGCTGGGCGCGCGCACGGCGGCGCCGACCTTGAACTGCGAGTAAGGCGCATAGGCATTGTGCATGGCCTCGGAAGCGGCGCGCAGCAACGCCTGCGGCCCATCCAGCAGCAGGTCCGCGTAGCCGACGGCCACGAGCGCGTCGTCCGCGATCTCGAGCGAAGCCCGCAGCCGGGCGAGCTTGTCAGCAGCCGTGGCGAGGTCGCCTGCGTCGGGAAGGACCGCCTCGAACTCGATGAAGCTCCCAAGCTCGTCGACCTCGTCGAGATGGATCCGGACGCCTTCCCACAGGAACAAGCGCCGCCGCTTGGACACGACGACGACCGTGCCGAGCGCCGCGTCGAGCGCCTCGGCGAGCGAATCGGCGTCCGCGACGGGCGCGAGCACGTAGGCGCTCTCGGTGGCCTCGGCGTCGTCCGGCCGCCGGTAGGC
>DATJYY010000219.1:0-5165 GCA_035499395.1 Solirubrobacteraceae bacterium | reverse complement strand
CAGTCGGGCCAAGTCAGGCCGGTCGGCCCGAAGCGCACGATCGCATCCGTCCAGACTGGAGACGTCGCAGATGGAGGCCTGCAACGGCCAAGACGAGCACCGCCCCGGCGAACGCAGACTGCTCCATCCACGAAGCCTGAGTCGTGTCATGGGCTCGCCGGTTTCACCACGACGCTTCTGCTCCTGGATCGGCCGCCTGGAACGATCTCACGGAGCCGTCCTCGCGGTTCATGCACGTACGCGTGAACGCGCCGCGGCAACCGCTCGGCTTGCACGTGTTCGTCCCCGACTTCGAAACGAAAGCAGCCAATCTCCCCTTGACAACTTCGACCACAACCGGATCCGGCTGATCCAAGCCTTCCTGCGCGCGGCCTGACGGGAATCGAAATGCGCAACAAGCATTGCTCGACAGCTTTAGCCCAGGGAACAAACATCGGTGGCTTTCAGATCGGAGCTACGTGGAGGAAGGAGGCACAACCGCCATGTCCTCGATCCTGATTACCGGCGCGTCCAAGGGGATCGGCCGAGCCACCGCCGTCGAGGTCGCTCGGCGCGGCGATCGGAACCCTGATCGGCGCCGAGCTCGTCTCGGTCGACGACGGCGAGGCGGTGTTCCGCTGCGCTCCCGACGAATCCACCTACAACCCGATCGGGATGGTCCACGGCGGGCTGCTGTGCACGCTGCTCGATTCCGCCGCCGGCTCCGCCGTGCACACCCTGCTGCCCGCCGGCGCCGGCTACGGCACGATCGAGATCAAGGTCAGCTTCCTCGAGCCGCTGTACGCCGATGCCGGCGAGATCGAAGTCCACGGCCACGCGCTCCGCGTCGGTGGGCGAGTCGCGTTCGCGGAGGCGCACGCTCGCGACACCCGCGGCCGGCTTGTCGGTCACGCCACCACCTCGATCGCCGTGATCCAGCCCTCAGCCCGAAAAGCCATCCCACAAATCAATTGAACGAGAGGAACGACCCATGTCCAGCAGCGACACATCCAACGGCACACCGATCAGTAGCGCTGTCGCACTCGTCACCGGCGGGAACCGCGGCTTCGGCCGCGCACTCGTCGATGAACTGCTCGAACGCGGAGCCGCCAAGGTGTACGCCACCTCGCGCTCAGCGCAACCGCAACGCGACGACGACCGGATCGTTCCACTGATCCTCGACGTCACCGACGACACCTCCGTGGCCGCAGCAGCACAGACGGCGACCGACATCTCGATCCTCGTCAACAACGCCGGGCTCAATCTCAGGACGCCGGTACTCGAGGCGCCACTGTCCGACATCCACGACGAACTCGAGACCAACCTGTTCGGGATCCTCCGCGTCGCGCGCGCCTTCGCGCCGGTGCTCGCGGGGCAACCCCGAAGCTCGATGGTCAACGTGCTCTCGGGACTGTCGTGGCTCTCGTTCGGCCGCGGCTATGAGATCTCCAAGTCGGCGGGATGGTCCGCGACGAACGCGCTGCGCCTCGCACTTCGTGACCAGGGCACGATCGTGACCGCCCTACACGTCGGCTACATGAACACAGACATGGTCGCCGACCTCGACGTCCCCAAAGCCGACCCGCGAGATGTCGCGGTCCAGGTCGCCGACGCAATCCTCGCCGGCGACTTCGAGGTCCTCGCCGACGACCTCACCCGCTCGGTGAAGTCGAGGCTCTCAGACGACGTCACTGCTCTATACGCGCAGCTCGCTGCCGCATGACCTGCGTAGATACGGGCACTCACAGCGGCGATGGCTGGCCGGTCCTTGACACGACCTGCTACGCCGGCAAGCCGAGCGTGTACGACATCGGGCGCACGCCTCGGCGTCACAAACCAGCAGGTTGTTGCTCGTGATTCTGCGTGCCGCCGAGGCCTCGGCTCCAGACGAGGCGCTACCAGAAAACACAGCGGTCGTCGCTCGAGGCGGTCGCGTGCTCGTGCAGTTCGCCGACGGCTCGACGGGCTTGCATGACGCGGATACACGGAGCCTGCCGAGCAGGGCGGCCACCGAGGGCCGTTGCCAACGTCGGCACCGAGCTCGCCGAGTTACTCGCCATCACCGCAATCTGACCCGGCAGCCCACGTTTGTCGCCCAGATACGCGTCACCGAGGTGCGAGACCCCGACCTGCTTTGGCGACGCGTCGGTAATCCGAGCGCGGCCAGGTTGCGTCTTCAGGACTGGAGGGAAGCTACGCCGTCTCTCTGGCAGCACCACCCGGCTATTTACAGCAGTCCTGAGACAGAGACGCAACCCCCGCCCGCCGGCTTCCCTCGTCCTCGTCAATAGCGCGGGTACAGCTTCCCTCTGCCCCTTGGGGTCTACAAGCAGGAGCACGCCGGAGCTCGAATCGCGCCAACGACTGCTGCTCCCGGCCAGAGGGAGCCATGCGAACGCCTTGGCGCCAATTCCCGCGCCAACACCAAGGCAGGTCTGGGCACCGTAGACGACGTCCGTCTCGCATCTCGCCAATTGCGCGCCCGCCGACCCTCCCACTGCTTGCAAGATCGCTGCTAAGGACCCAGCCGGAGCAGAAGTGTGCGCCGGTCTCGAGCTGCCTCCTGGAACGGACCATCTCCAACAGTCTCGCGAGGGTCGCCACGTCGGCTGCCCGAGAGTTGTGGAAGTCGTCCAGCGAGAGCGTCCGACAGCCATATCGCTCGCTCGCCGACTTTCGCACTCCGGCCGGGCGGCAGTGAAGCGATCTCCTCAACAACACTTGGCGGGCGGCCGGTCGGATTACGTCGTGATCCCGGACTCAGCTCGCCAACGCCTCGTCCTGGCCGCGCTCAAGTCTCAGATCTCCCACACGCCGCCGCGTAGCAACGGGACCCTATCGCCGCCGTGGGTCACGCCTGTCACGCTAACCGCTTCGGAACCGATCATGAAGTCGACGTGGATACTGCTGCGGTTGATCTGCGTCGCAGCGTCGCCATTCACGGCGAAGGCGAAGCCGTTGCCGAGCGCGATGTGGCTGGCCGCGTTCTCGTCGAGCAGGGTGTTGTAGAACATGTCGCCGACCTGACCGACGCGGCTCTCCTGGTCGACCAGCGCGACCTCACCGAGCCGGCAGGCGCCTTCGTCGCGGGCCGCCATCGACGCCAGCGCCTCCGCGCCGGACTCGGCTTCGAAGTGGACCGCGCGACCTCCCTGGAAGTGGACCTTCAGACCCGTGATCGGAGTTGCGCCGGGTACCAGTAGCGGCTTGGTCGCGGTCACCACGCCCCGCGTCCGGTCTGGATCGGGGGTTGTGAAGACCTCCTCGGACGGCAGATTCGGGCAGTGGCGCAGGCCCCACGCGGTCTCGAAGTCGGCGCACACCCAGCGCGAGTCCGGCAACAGGCCGATCGTTAGGTCGGTCCCTGGGCCCTCGAAGTGCAGCGAGTCGAGCTCCAGCGCCGAGAGCTTGCCGATCACCGCGCGCAGCCGCGCGAACCTGGCTTCCCACGCCGCGACGGGGTCAGGCTCGGTCAGGCGGCAGACGTCCGCGATCGTCTCCCAAAGCTTTTCGTAAGCCGCCTCGGTCGGGAGATCGGGGTAGACGGTATGTGCCCACCCAGGCGTGACGACCGGAACGACCGTCCAGTTGGTTGACCGATTGCTGACGACTACCGCCCCCTCGGCCCGTCGCGGCAGGATGTCGAGCCCGAGCAGGCTCGGGTCGACGTCTTCCATCAGGTGCGGCTCGGTGTCGCCGTAAAGCCAGATCCGCGCGCCGTGCAGTTCGCCGAGGTCGAGCAACCGCTGACCGATCCACGGCGGCACGTAGCTGAGCGTCTCGCGGTCGGCGTACTTGAGCCGCGAGTGCTTGACGTGCGGGTCGAAGTACCAGACATCGACGAACTTCGCGCCGCGCTTATACGCGGCGTCGGCGACCGCCCGGGCGTACGGCTCTAGACCCGTCTCGGCGTCGATACCCACGACCTGCCCCGGCTGCACATTGGCGCCAAAGCCAACCGTCAGCTCGACAAACGCTTCAAGGTACTGCTCCGGCGCCGGCATCGCGGTTGCCTCCCGTCATTCAGTTAGAACGTAATGTCAGCGTCGGCCAACCCGGCCATACGCCGGGACGAAAAGCCCGCCGGTTCATCACCCGCCGCGGGGCGATGTTACCCACCGCCACCCGTCAGCGTCCTGCTGCTTCCGCAAGACGATCCGGCGATCACACGGCCGGTTGCGCGCACGGACAAGCACGCACTGCATCGGCCGAACATGTCTCGCTTCACATCGCGCACCGCGCGATCCCAGTGGTGTCGCTTCGCCTGCGCAACCAGCAGTAGGCAATGACGGTGCGGGATCGCGGCGGCGCTGCCTGTCCCTCATGAATGCGGTCGCGAGGGTCTTCGCTCCCGCTTGGGACGAGCTGGGGAACTACACCGAGAGGTCGCTCCGTTCTCCTCGCAACGTTTGCGGAAGTCCCGCGCGATACGGCCGAGCTCGGGAGCGTCGACGTGTCACATGTGTGCGATCGGTACACCGGACCACCCCTGAATCGACCGGGCCGGTCGCTTCCCCTCAGGACGAAGAGGAGCGGCGATGGCTGACTGCTGCTTCCTCGTGGAGCGGCGGTCCGTCGACGCCGCCACGACGTCACAGGTCGCGCGGCGCCACGTAGTGCCGCTCCGTCCAAGCAGAGGAGCCGCCGATCGTCGTCGCTCCTCCTCGACCGTTGCGAGAGCGCGACCAGCCAACTTCGAGTTGCTCGGGACGTCAGGGGTTGCGGCAGTCTGACCGCGTCGCGGCTCGCTGGTCTATCGGCCTCTGTACCAGCGCGGCAGGCGCTCACGGACGGATGAAAATGTTGGAGGATCGGATGGTTCCCGCGACGCCGACCCTTTGAGAACGGTGCTCCGTCTCCGGGAGCACTGGTTGAACCTGCGGGGCGGTCTCGGCCGCGATGGCGTCGAGGGGCGGGCCCCGCTCGGGGCCCGCGAGCCGGTGTTCTGCGAGCATGGTCAGATGGATCTGCTCCCATTCGACGAGACCCGCCGTCGGTTACGTGTGATGGGCCAGACCTACGTGGGGCTGAAGGAGATTCCGATAGACCGGATCGTCGGGTCGGTTAACCGCGAGCTGGACTTCGATCGCAATTTCAAACCCCGCCGTGGCCTGTCCCGCAGCCGCCTCGCCAGCCTGCGACAGGCGTTCTCCGACGGCGTCATGCCTCCAATCTCAGTCTTCGAA